>NZ_JBNMHD010000011.1:0-67410 GCF_050872605.1 Fusicatenibacter sp. | reverse complement strand
TTGTTCGTGCCGATGGAAGTATAGATAAAAAAGATTTAGAATCACTTATGCCGTGGTCAAAAGATCTTCCGGCTGAGTGTTACAAGCGCCGCAAATAAGCGGCGCTGTATTTGGCGTGGAGCGAAGGATTTGACCTTTACGTTTAACAACTTTTACAATGTCACATACTCTGTCCGTTGCATCATAGCTCACTAAGAAATGTACATGGTCTTTGTCAGTTTCCATAGCAATAATATTCCAGCTATTAGAATTGCATATATCGAAAATCTTCTGTTTTACATCATCGGCAATAGTGCCTTTCAGTAATTGCCTGCGATATTTTGTAACTAATACTATAGGTACCTTGAGACTATATTTTCGTCTGTTATGACGATTATATCTGTTATCCATAGTTTACCTCTATATATTGATTTTCACTAATAAATATTATATAATGCTATTAGTGAAATATCAATGTAAGGAGTACATTTATGGAACAGATAACCATTACTGCCAAAATACAAATATCCGCTACGGCTGATGATAAAGTTTTACTTAATAAAACCATGTCTGTATATAGTGATGCCTGCAATTATGTTTCAGATTATGTATTCCAGACACATAACCTAAAGCAGTTTTCTTTGAACAAAGCATTATATACGGAACTTCGTGAAAGATTTGGGCTTAAATCTCAAATGGCTCAATCTGTTTTTAAGACTGTCATAGCCAGATACAAAACTGTTCTTGAGAACGAATCCAGGTGGATTAAGCCATCTTTTAAGAAGCCTCAGTATGATCTTGTCTGGAATAGGGATTACTCTCTGACACAGAACTGCTTTTCAGTAAACACCTTGAATAGGCGTGTAAAGCTGCCATATTTTGCTGAAGGTATGTCTAAATATTTTGACCATACAATCTATAAGTTTGGTACTGCCAAGCTTGTAAATAAACATGGTAAGTATTTTTTGCATATACCTGTAACCTATAATATCGAGGAAAGTGATATTTCTGACATCTGTAATGTGGTGGGCATCGACAGGGGTATCAATTTTGTCGTTGCCACCTATGACAGCAAGCACAAGTCTGGTTTTGTCAGTGGAAAAGCTATTAAACAGAAACGTGCCCATTATTCAAAACTTCGTAAAGAACTTCAAATACGTCAGACTCCATCTGCAAGACGAAGAATGAAAGCTATTGGTTCACGAGAAAACCGTTGGATGCAGGATGTAAACCATTGTGTATCAAAGGCACTCGTGAAAAACAATCCAAAGCATACATTATTCGTACTTGAAGACCTGTCAGGCGTTAGAAATGCCACAGAGCGAGTTAAAACAAAAGGCCGCTATGTATCTGTATCGTGGGCGTTCTATGACCTTGAACAGAAACTTATGTATAAAGCGAAACAAAATCAATCTACTGTGATTAAGGTTAATCCTGCTTACACAAGCCAGTGTTGCCCTGGCTGTGGACACATGGAAAAGGCTAACCGCAATAAGAAGATACATCTGTTTAGCTGTAAAAACTGTGGCTATAAATCTAATGATGACCGCATAGGAGCTATGAATCTGTACCGTATGGGAATAAACTATCTTGAAGATAGCCAAGTACCTGGTACAGTTACAGCCGAGTAAACTTTGCTGTAAAGGGTGCTGTCAACCACCCTATGATGTAACGCCACTTTAGGTAGCAATACTTATCGGGTTTAAAGGTCGGAGGTATAAGCCGTTAGTACGACTGGGCAGTTACAAGCCCACCACCTTTAGGTGGTGGGTAGTTGACGATTCATAGGAAGCCTGGCTTTCTGAATGTAAAATTCGTAGATAAAGATTTTCTGTGTCTGAGTTCAGTATAGCAAACGGAATTTTCTGCGTCAATGGAAAGGATTGGTTTCCTGATTTCCAAACTCATCATTTACACCGCCGAAAAAGTCTGCTAAGATAAAGAAAACTTGTTACCAAACGAGAAAGCAGGAGTGATTTACATTGAAAAAGATCTTATTTATCGCAACCGGCGGCACAATCGCTTCGAAGAAGACGGAAAATGGTTTGACTCCGCAGATTACGCCGGAGGAGTTATTGTCTTATATTCCGGAGGTGGAAGGCCTCTGTGAGATTACGGCGGTGAATCCGTTTAATCTGGACAGCTCGAATGTGGTTCCGGAGAACTGGAGCACGCTGGTGAAAGTGGTGAAGGAGCATTACGAGGATTACGACGGTTTCGTCATCGCGCACGGAACGGATACGATGGCGTACACCGCGGCGGCGCTTTCCTATATGATTCAGAATTCGGAAAAGCCGATCGTCATCACCGGAGCACAGCGGCCGATCAATTTGGATATCACGGATGCAAAGACAAACCTGTCCGACAGCTTTTATTACGCCTGTGATGATGCATCCCAGGGTGTACAGATTGTGTTCGACGGAAAAGTCATCGCGGGAACGCGCGCGAAGAAGGTGCGGACGAAGAGCTACAATGCCTTTTCCAGCATCGATTTCCCGTACCTTGCGGTAATACAGGACCGCCGGATTCTGCGGTATCTGCCGATGCTGCCGTATGAAAAGCCGGTTCGTTTTTATGAAAACTTAAGCGATAACGTTTTTCTCTTGAAACTGATCCCGGGAATCAGCCCGGTATTGCTTCCGGCGGTTTTTGAGCACTACGATGCGATCATTGTGGAGAGCTTCGGTGTCGGCGGTATTCCGGCGAGCATCAAGGAGCCGTTTTACGAGCTCTGCCAGAAGTACCCGGAAAAACTCATCATCATGTGTACCCAGGTTTCTCACGAGGGAAGCGATATGACCGTCTATGAAGTCGGCCATGAGATGAAAACCCTGTGCAACATTCTCGAGTCATACGATATGACCCCGGAGGCAGTCGCAACTAAAACCATGTGGCTTCTCGGCAACCGTCCGGATGATCATGAGAGCCGGGAAAAAGCATTCTATAAACCGATCAACTACGATACGGTCTGGAAATAAGAAAAAGAAAGACGCAAAGAGGCTGTCACGGTCCGCAGGAAAGAAATGTTTCTGCTGGCTGTGAACGCCTCTTTTTCTTTTTGAGGAAAAAGAAATTTTCTACAAAATTTTCAGACAGTACGGACGCAAAATTGGTTTTTATTGGAAGAATTGTGCAAATTTCATAGAAAAATCAGAAGCGGGTTGACATCTTTTGAACATTTTAGTAGAATTGAGTTTATGATGCAGTGCGGAAAACGGCGGATTTTGGATGACGAATCCAACCGCTGGTTACAGTTACAACATATGTGTGAACGATAACGATTTCGGAGGTGCATGCATGAAACGGTTAAGGTTTACAGCAGATATGAAAAAAGAACAGAAACGAAACACCGTTGAGGCGGCGCTGCTTCTTGGTTTCCAGGCAGAGACGGCAGTGTTTCCTGTTGCAGCCGCGGATGGAGAAATCCCGGTACCGGAAACAAAAGAAGAATTCCGGAAGCTGTGGAAGAAAACAGCAGATGCAGCCCCGGAGGGGTATGAGGCGGCTTCGGACCACATCGGGCCGGTTTACGACCTGGATTTCCGGGAAAAAACAGGATTGGAAAAAATGTTCCAAAAAGGTCCGTTTTTAAAAGATCAGAATCACGATTTCCTCCCGGATGCACTCGATGTAAAACTGGTGCTTCCAGAGGACGCAAGCGATGCTATGTTTCTTGCAGCGTGTGATCTGGCATACCGTTTCGGGATGGAGACGACAGGATACGAAGGAACCATCCTTGCCGAGGCGGGTTACAAGGGAAATCAGATTATTTTTGAAAAAGCAGATCAGACAGAACTGGTCCTTGGAGAGACAGACGGTGACGGCGTAAAAGTGTATCTGCGCGGAGACGGCGAAGCACTGACCGCATTCACCGCCCGCCTCTGCAATACATTTCCAAAGATCTGCGGTGAGAGAAGCTGGAAAGATCTCCTGATGGACATGGTGGATGATTTTATCCTACGCGGAGAGGACGGCCAGCTTGCCGAACTGAAAGCTTTACAGGAAAAAGAAAGCGGCGCCTATGCGGTTTACGGATCGCCGCGCTGGAGCGAAGAGCAGAAAAAAGAGGCCGGAGATGCAGAAGTTTACAATTACAAATCCGGTCAGAAAATGTACGAGAAAGTATATGAATTCCCGTGGGAGGTCGAAGTATTTGAAGAACTTCTGGAAACGGAAGTCTATCCGAAACTCAAAGAGGGAAGCACCGTAAAAATCACCGGAGCAGTCAGCGAGACCGAGAGCGTGCGCCGGAAGATGTGCGAAGCGATCGATGCAAAAATCCGCGAAGCAGGCGCTGTGCCGGAACAGACAACGATTTACTGTGCCTACAAACAGGGCTATTCCTGGCTGGCAGAAGAGATGCTTCCGCGTCTGAAAGAGGCCGGAGCCGATACGGTTACTGTTTATTTCAAACCGTTTCTCCCGGAAGGCCAGACCGAGTGGAATGATGAAAACGGAGCCATCCCGTCTTACCACAACCTGAGTGCCGAGACGCCGGACAAATGGTACGACCTACCGATCCGTTATCTGCAGGAGCTGTACCCGATCGAGGATCTTCTGGTAAAAGAGCTCGGTATCGAGAGAAAAAATGTCGTATTCAAAGCCTATGAGGGAGAAGATGACATCACATATCTCTGCCAGGGAAGCAAAGAAAACAGCGTCTGCTGTGAGGATGCGTACAAGGCCGCGTGGTCGGAGCGTCCGTATATGAAGGAATACCCGCAGATGGGAAAAGTTCACCCGTCGACTGGTTACATAAAAGTGGAAGTAGATGGAAACACCATCCTTGACCAAAAAGTCCGCACCGATCTGGAAGAAATCTGGGATGTCTATCAGAGCGAAGTCCTTCCGGACTGCCGCCGCTATATCGAGGAAAAAACGGGCGGAACCGTTGCGGAGGAGATGCAGCCGTTCTTCCACGAACTGAGAATGGACATTACGGTAAGCGAACCGGACGAGCCGACAGGTTCCCGTGAGGATCTGATCTCATCGCTTGATGCACTCCATGAGGACATGTATTTTGTGGGCGGTGATTATTTTAAAAATTACGGCATTCAGAAAGCCGGCGTGATGCTGGATGCACCGGGCCTGATTCTGCCGGTGATCCATCAGAAAGAGGGCCGGCCGGTCTTTCGCGTTACGCTGACAGAGCCGTTAAAAGATGCGGCATGCATCACAAAAGACGGAGAGACCGCTGCCGCAGAGAGAAAACGAAGTGAAGTCGAAACCTGGATTTCCGCAGTTTCGTGGGAAAACGGAGAGCTGAATTTCCATATCACAGTGAAAGGCGCAGCAGAGGCTACCGTAAAAGCATACGCAGCGCTGTGGTCGAAAGGTGTTCTTGAAAAATGCAGCTGTGTTCCTGCGGAAACAGCGCTTGTCTTTGAAACAGAAAGCGGCGCATCGTACGCGGCACAGACCCCGGAGCGGGAAGAAAAGCCAAAGGCGAAACGCATCGAGAACATCAACCTGCATGAGCACGAACTGATCGGATACGATACGTATCGGGAGATCATTGAGGAGCTGAAAGAAGTTCCGGGTATCGAGGTCTTCCGGATTGCCGTTTCCTATACGGGCCGCGAGCTCTATGCTGTCTGGCTGAAACCGGAGTACGAGGGATATCTGTCGCTGACGAAGCGTCTGGCGAGAGTGCCGAGCGAGGTGATCAATGCAAGACACCATGCAAACGAGGTTGCCTCAACGAATGCATCATTTATGCTGCTGAAGAAGCTTTTAACAGAGGATGTTTACAAAGAGCTGCCGGATAAGCTGAATCTGATCCTGATCCCGATGGAAAACGTCGACGGCGCAGCGATTCACTACGAGCTGCAGAAGGAGCATCCGACGTGGAAATTCCATGTGGCGCGGTTCAATTCTCTTGGAAAAGAGTTTTACCGTCATTATTTCCAGCAGGATACGATTCACAGCGAAGCGATGGGCATCAGCCGGATTTACGAGAAATATGCACCGGATATGATGGTGGATAACCACGGTGTGCCAAGCCACGAATGGGAGCAGCAGTTTTCTGGTTATACCTCCCCGTCCTACAAAGGTTTCTGGCTTCCGAGATCGCTCTTATATGGTTATTTCTGGTATGTAATGAATCCGGAATACAAAGGAAACTATGATGTGAATAAGGTCATGGAGGATGTGATCGCAGACAAGATTGCAGCGTATCCGGAGATGAAAGCGCTGAACCAGGAGTGGAGTGCACAGTTTGAAAAATATGCCCATGCGTGGATGCCGAAGCTGTTTCCGGCCAATTATTATAAAGAAATGATCAATTACTGGATTCCGTATGAATCGAATCCGGCGCATGGATATTCGTCGATCCGCTATCCGTGGATTACAACCGTCGCTTATACGAGCGAGGTTGCGGATGAAACGGCACAGGGAGAATACCTGAACCTGTGTGCGCGGGCTCATGTGGCGCACGACGAAGTGACAATACAGATGCTCATGGAGGCGCGGAACGTTATGGACTGCCGCTTTACCGAGCAGGATGGAACGATTTTGACCAGCTACATACGAAAGAGACCGATGATTGTCTCTAGGTAACTGGAAGAAATACAGGATACAGGGTTGTGAAAGCACGAGCGTGCGGAGCAGTCTGTATCCAAAAAAACTACATTTTATTTAAGGAGGAGTTTAGGTATGGAACTCATCAAATTACTTGGCGTGTTAATCGTTATCGTCGGATTCGCGCTGAAACTGGATTCAATCCTCATCATTTTCCTGGCGCTGATTACGACAGGGATCGTTGGCGGCCTTGGCGTCGGCGGTCTTCTTGAGACCATCGGAACCAACTTCGTAGCGAACCGAAGCATGGCGATCTTCATGATGATCCTGCTCGTTACTGGTACGCTTGAAAGAAACGGTCTTCGTGAAGCAGCAGCAAACCTGATTAAGAAAGTTAAGAGTGCAACAGCCGGCAAGCTGATCGCTGTATACGGCGTATTAAATGGCCTGTTCGGTGCATTCAACGTAGGATTCGGCGGTGTTGCCGGATTCATCCGTCCGGTTCTTCTTCCGATGGCAGAAGGTGCGATTAAGAACAAAGAAGGTACCGTAAACGAAGAGCACTTAGAAGAAGTCAAAGGACTTGCAGCAGCAATGCAGAACTTCACCTGGTTCTTCTTCCAGGTTCTGTTTGTCGGCGGTGCCGGTGGAATTCTGGTACAGACGACACTTGCCGGTCTTGGCTATGAAGTAAGCCTGATTGACCTTGCGGCAGTTGAAATTCCGGTTGCATTATTCTCACTGGTTGTTTCCTGTGTCTATGTCATTGTAAAAGACAATCGGATTTCGAAAAAATACTATGGAAAATCAGCCGGCAAAAAGGCACAGAAATAGGAGGAACACTAGATGAGCGCATTAAAAGTTATACAGGTTCCAGCCGCATTTAATACGGTCGGATTAAATATTGTATGGATTCTCGTTGGCCTGATTGCAATCTACGCGGGCATTAAAAACCTTCTGGATGAAGAAAATCCGTCCAGAATCGGAACAGCCATTTTCTGGTGTTCGTTCGGTATTGTTACAGCACTTGGCACCTGGCTTCCGGCCAAGGTTTCCGGTGTCCTCGTTATTATTATGTGTCTGCCGCCGATCTTCAAGAAAGTAAAGGTTGGAAAAACAAACGCACCGGAAAAAGCACACACCGAAGCACAGTTTAAGAAGATTGGAATGAAGATTTTCGTTCCGGCATTCTGTGTTGCTGTATTTTCCCTTGTTTTTGCACTGTTCTCCAATATGAGCTCCATGATCGCGATTACACTTGGTGTTCTCGTAGCCATTATCTTCCTGGTTGCATACGACTCGAAAGAGAACAAACCGCAGGTTTTCCTGAAAGATTCCGAGCGTTTCCTTTCCCTTACAGGACCGCTCAGTATGCTGCCGCAGCTGCTTGGCTGCCTGGGCGGTGTCTTTACTGCAGCCGGTGTTGGTGAGGTTATTGCACAGATCGTAGAGAAAGTTGTTCCGAAAGGAAATGTTAATATTGGTATCATCGTTTATGCCGTTGGTATGGTACTGTTCACCATGATCATGGGTAATGCATTTGCAGCCATCACCGTTATGACGGTTGGTATCGGTGCGCCGTTCGTACTGGCATACGGTGCAAATCCGGTAGTCATCGGTATGATCGCACTGACCTGCGGTTACTGCGGAACCTTAATGACTCCGATGGCAGCAAACTTCAATATCGTACCGGTTGCAATCCTGAATATGAAGGACCGCTGGGGCGTAATCAAAAATCAGGTGCTGGTCGGATTAATTATGCTTGTATTCCAGATCTGTTATATGATAGTATTAAAGTAAATCGTCAGGACAGACTAACTAAGGTCACCGTATTTTCCGAAAGGGAAGGGCGGTGGCCTTAACGTCCGTGAAACGGTTGACTAGATATGACAGGAGAAGGAAGAGAAACAAATGACACCGAACATGGAACGGGGGGCCCGGATCATCATCCACGAATGGGTAAGAGTAAAAGCGTGGGATAAAGTACTGATTGTGACATCAAAGGAGCATCAGGCGGAGGCGAAAGCGCTGGAAATGCAGGCGCGGAAAAAAACGCGGTTCGTCAACACACTGATTGTTGAAAATAAAGGACGCCATGTGGGCATCTTTTTCGACGATAACGAGGCGGTCTTTGATCCCTACACTGCGATCATTGCAGCGACCGAGTATTCGCTTGTGACAACAAAAGCAGCGAAGCGTGCGATTCAGAAGCACAAAAAGTTTCTGTCGCTTCCGCTTTCGACGAACGACGGAAGAAGTCTTCTGGAGTTCGATTTCCTTTTGATGGACACGAAAAAGAGCCGCATGATGGCAAAGCTGTTTATGAAGTATCTCCGTTCATCCGGCAAAGTGCATGTGACGACACCGGCAGGAACGGATATGATGTTCTACAAAGAGAACCGCAATCCGGGATTTTTCAACGGCGTATTAAGAGACGGAAAAGGCTATTCGTCCTCAAGTATTGAGGTCTATGTGCCGATCGAGGAGACAAAGACAGAGGGCATTATGGTGCTCGACGGATCGCTGGGATACATCGGACGAGCCGATGAGCCGACGAGAATCATCTTCAAGGGCGGAAGAATCGTCGATATCGAGGAGACACCGACCGGCATCCGCTTAAAGAAGTACATGGAGGAATATTTCGATCCACGGATTTATATCGCAGGAGAGCTTGGCATCGGACTGAATTCGTGCTCGAACTGCCTTGGCAACTGCTACATTGAGGATGAATCCGCTTATGGAACCTTCCATGTGGGACTCGGACGCAACATTGCGCTTGGCGGTGTGCAGAATGCGAAAGGTCATTTTGATCTGGTCTGTCGGGAGCCTGATATTTTTACCGATAACCGTCAGATTATGGACCGGGGAAAGATTATTGCACCCGAGCCTGTGTTATACTAAGAGCCAGAACAAAGAAACAAAAGGAGAAAAAGATCATGAAAGTTTTATTAACAGGATTTGACCCATTTGGAGGAGAGAGCGTAAACCCGGCATTCGAGGCCATCAAACTTCTGCCGGATACCATCGCGGGAGCCGAGATCGTAAAGGTTGAGATCCCAACGGAGTTTACCAGAAGTATTTCGTGTGTGGAGGCTGCCATCAAGGAACACAACCCGGATGTTGTGATCAATGTCGGACAGGCAGGCGGCCGCGCATGTGTAACGGTAGAGAAAGTCGGCATCAACCTTGCGGATGCAAGAATTCCGGACAACGCAGGCGAGCAGCCGGCCGATGAACCGCTCCAGGCAGACGGACCGACGGCATACTTTGCAACCATTCCAGTCAATGCCATGGTTCAGAACGTCCGTGAACACGGTCTTCCGTGCCATGTATCCTTCACCGCAGGCACCTACGTATGCAACTGCGTAATGTACAACGTGCTTCACCTTTGCGCAACAAAATATCCGAATATCCGCGCAGGTTTTATCCATGTACCATTTGCATGTGAGCAGGTAGTGGGAAAAGCAAGTACGATGGCAAGCATGCCGCTGGAAACCATCGCAAAATCTCTGGAGTACTGCATTGAGGCGGTTGTAACCAACAAAGAAGAAGTAAAAGAGGCAATGGGAACGACCCACTAAAGAAGCATTTCAGGCCGTCTTACCGGAAAAAGGTGAGGCGGCCTATATTTTTTGCTTTTTTCCCTTTTGCAAACCATATCTTTTGTGTTACAATAGATTTTGTCAGAATTTTTATGCGAAAGGAACGAAAGAAAATGGAAGAGGGTAAAATTTTTAAATTTCATAATGACCTTGATACAGACCAGATCATCGCGTCCCAGTATCTGCTTCTGCCGAATCTGGATGAGATGAAAGGCCATGCGTTTGAATCGTTAGATCCGGACTTTGCAAAGAAAGTAAAACCGGGAGATTTTGTCGTAGGAGGAGAAAACTTTGGCTGTGGTTCCTCAAGAGAGCAGGCGCCGGGTGTTTTAAAAGCATTGGGTGTGCAGGCAGTTATCGCAAAATCCTTCGCCAGAATCTTTTTCCGCAACGCCATCAACATCGGTCTGCCGGCGATTGTCTGTAAAGACCTGCCGGATGCCGTAGAAGACGGGGACACCATGGTCCTCCATATGTCCGAGGGAACTGCAGAAGTGAACGGAAAAACGTACACCTGCACGAAGCTGCCGGAATATATGCAGAACATACTGAATCAGGGAGGCCTGATTGCCTCTTTGAACCGCGAGGAGGAGTAAGACCATGGGAATGACAATTGCAGAGAAAATTATCGCCGCTGCAGCCGGCGTTCCGGAAGTAAAACCGGGAGATATCCACACTGTAACACTGGATCGTCTGATGAGCAACGATGGAACCACCCATCTGACGGTTGATATGTACCGCAACAAATTAAATCACCCGCATATTGCGGACCCGAAAAAACTGGTTTTCATTGTAGACCACAACGTACCGTCCGACAGCCCGAAAACAGCGGCATCTCAGAAAAAGATGCGTGATTTCGCAAGAGAGAACAACATTGATTTCTGGGAAGGAAAAGGTGTATGCCACCAGGTGATGATCGAGAACTATGTCCGCCCGGGCGAGCTGATCTTCGGCGCTGACAGCCATACCTGCTCTTACGGAGCACTCGGCGCATTCGGCACCGGCGTCGGCTGTACCGATTTCCTGTACGGCATGGTAACGGGAACTTCCTGGGTACTCGTACCGGAGAGCGTAAAATTCAATCTTGTAGGAAAACTGCCGGAGGGCGTTTATGCGAGAGACCTGATCCTGACGATCATCGGTGAGGTCGGCGCAAACGGATGCAACTACCAGGTGATGGAGTTCACCGGTGAGGGAGCAAAGACGTTAAGCATCAGCGACCGTATGGCACTTTGCAACATGGCAGTTGAGGCCGGCGCCAAGACCGGTATCTTCGAGGCAGATGAGAAAGCCATCGAGTACCTGAAAGAGCACGGAAGAGAGCCAAAAGAAATCTTCCACAGCGATCCGGACGCAAAATACGTCAGAGAGTACACCTTTGACCTCTCCAAAGTCCGCCCGGTTGTTGCAAAACCGGATTTCGTAGACCGCGTTGTTCCGGCAGAAGAGACCTGCGGAATGCCGATCAATGAAGCATTCCTTGGATCCTGCAACAACGGAAGAATCGAAGATCTCCGCGTCGGCGCAGAGATCATCCGCGGAAAGAAAGTCGCAGAGGGCGTCCGTTTCCTCGTTGTTCCGGCAAGCCAGACGATCTACCGCCAGGCATTAAAAGAAGGCATCATTGACACCTTCATGGAGGCCGGAGCCATTGTGATGAACCCGAACTGCAGCGTCTGCTGGGGAAGCTGCCAGGGCGTCATCGGCGAGAATGAAGTGCTGATCAGCACCGGAACCCGTAACTTCAAGGGCCGTGCCGGTCATCCAAGCTCCAAAGTATACCTGGGATCCGCTGCTACGGTAACCGCATCCGCGATTGCCGGAAAGATTGCGACGGCAGATCAGATCTGACCATTTTCTTTGAGGGATACATAATATTTTTGGGAGAATAAACATATGGAAGCATTTACAGGAAAAGTATGGGTGCTTGGAGACGATATTGATACCGATATCATTATCCCGACCGAGTATCTTGCTTTAAAGACAATTGACGATATGAAACAGTACGGCTTTTCCCCGCTTCGCCCGGAACTGGCCGGACAGATTGAAAAAGGCGATATCATCGTGGCAGGAAAGAACTTCGGCTGCGGCTCCTCGAGAGAGCAGGCACCGGAGATCATCAAGGCGCTCGGCATTTCCTGCGTTATCGCGAAATCCTTTGCCCGGATCTTTTTCCGCAACTCCATCAATAACGGTCTTCTTCTGATCGAGCAGCCGGATCTGCACGACGATATCAAAGAGGGAGACACCATCACCGTCAAGATGAATGAGCATGTCGATTACAACGGAAAAACATACCCGATCGCAGCTCTGCCGGAGAACCTGATGGATATCATTCAGGCAGGCGGCCTGGTAAAGGCAATGCGCAAGCGCAACGGACTGGACTAAGAGCGGGAGGAAGAAACGATGGGCAATACAGTAATTGAAAAAATCATCCGCCACAACACCGGAAAAGACGTAAAGCCGGGCGACATTGTGACGGTTAACGTGGACAGAGTCATGATTCATGATATCTTCATCCCGTTTGTCGGCGATAAATTTGAGGAGATGGGCTTCACCAGACTGTGGGATCCGGATAAGGTTGTTCTGATCTACGACCACCTCGTTCCGGCAAGCCAGGTGGACGATACGAGACATTTCCACAAAGGCGATGAATTTGCAAAGAAATACGGCATGAAAAACGTACACAGAAGCGACGGAATCTGCCATCAGTTAATGACAGAGGCAGGTTACGTAAAACCGGGCGATGTTGTTTTCGGAACCGACAGCCACACGACGACATACGGCTGTGTCGGCGCATTCTCTTCCGGAATCGGCTACACCGAGATGGCGAGCATCCTCGGAACCGGTACGATGTGGATCAAAGTGCCAGAGACGATCAAAGTTGTCATCGAAGGCGAGCTGCCGAAAAATGTCATGTCAAAAGACATTATCCTGCGTCTGATCGGTGACCTCGGTGCAGACGGCGCAACATACCGCGCACTGGAGTTCTCAGGAAGCACCGTGGAAAATATGACTGTGGCAAGCCGTATGACGATTGCCAACATGGCGATCGAGGCAGGTGCCAAATGTGCACTCTTTACCCCGGATGAGAAGACTGCAGAATACTGTGAGATCGAACTCAACGACTATCAGAAGAGCTTAAAAGGCGATGAGGATGCGAAATATCTGCGCACCATCACCTACCGCGCTGAGGATTTTGTGCCGGTAATGGCATGCCCGTCCCAGGTAGACAAGATCCGGGATACCAGCGTTCTCGAGGGAACCCCGATTGATCAGGTCTTCATCGGTTCCTGTACGAACGGCCGTCTCGAGGATCTGCAGGCGGCAGCCGAGGTTTTAAAAGGCAAAAAAGTAGCCGACTACGTAAAACTGATCGTAACACCGGCAAGCCGCAAGATTTATCTGCAGGCAAGCAAAATGGGCATTCTCGATACACTGGCAGAGGCAGGCGCTATGATTACACATCCGGGCTGCGGTCTGTGCTGCGGAAGAGCGGGCGGAATCCTCTCTGACGGCGAGCGTGTCGTAGCAACAAACAACCGAAATTTCCTTGGAAGAATGGGTACTTCCAAAGTTGAGATTTATCTGGCATCTCCAAAGACAGCAGCAGCATGTGCAGTGGCTGGAAAAATTGTGACGCCGGAAGCGTAAACGAACTTAACAGCAGAAAGGGAAAACAGACGACATGAATGGTTCAATGTTTATCGGAACCTGGTGGGCACTCGTACCGCCGCTGCTTGCAATTCTGCTTGCATTTGTTACAAAAGAAGTTTACAGTTCCCTGTTCATCGGATCGGCGGTCGGTGTCCTTCTGTACACCGGCTTCCATCCGTGGGATGCGTTTACAAGCTTCTTTGAAATTCTACGGAACAGTATGAACATCAATATTCTGATCTTCGATATCCTGCTTGGCATGGTTGTCGTGCTGATGGCGAAATCCGGCGGCTCGGCGGCGTATGGAAAATGGGCGGGGACGAAGATCAAAACGAAGCGGAGCGCGCTTCTGGCGACGATGGGGCTCGGTGTTCTGATTTTTGTGGATGACTATTTCAACTGTCTGACGGTTGGCTCTGTCATGCGCCCGGTCACGGACAGCCACAAGGTTTCCCGCGCGAAACTCGCATATATCATCGACTCCACCGCAGCGCCGGTCTGCATTATCGCGCCGATCTCAAGCTGGGCGGCAGCCGTCAACTCGTATGTGCCGGCGGATGCGGGAATCAGTGGATTCCAGCTGTTTCTGCGGACAATTCCGTATAACCTGTATGCGATCCTTACAATTGTGATGGTCTTTTATATCTGCTACACCGGCTTTGATTTCGGCCAGATGAAGCTCCATGAAGACAACGCTGCCAAAGGTGATCTTTTCACGACCGGAGGCGAGGAGTTTGAGCAGGTTTCCGAGCAGGAGGTCAATCCGAACGGAAAAGTCATCGACCTGGTGCTCCCGGTTGCCGTGCTGATTGTATCAGCGATCGGAGCGATGGTGTACACTGGCTTCCTCGGCGGCGCGGACAATGTGATTTCCGCGTTCGCAGGATGTGATGCAGAGACGAGTCTGATTTTTGCCTCCGTCGTGACGATCCTGTTTATGATGGCGCTGTATCTGCCGCGGAAGGTCATCACCTTCAAGAGCTTTATGGACAGCCTGTCCGAGGGCTTCAAGCTGATGGTTCCGGCGGTTACGATTCTCGTCTTTGCGTGGACTTTAAAAGGCGTCGGTGATGCGATGGGCCTGGCCCAGTTTGTCGGAAGCGTCGTGGGAGACCATGCATCCGCAAGTATTTTTATCCCGGTGGTGCTGTTCGCCGTGGCGGTGTTCCTTTCCTTTTCGACGGGAACCTCCTGGGGAACGTTCGCGATTCTTGTGCCGATTGCAACGGGCATGTTCGCAGCCGGAACAAATCTGGAGATGATGATTATCTCGGTATCCGCCGTCCTGGCAGGGGCGGTCTGCGGTGACCATATTTCGCCGATCTCGGATACGACGGTTATGTCAAGTGCGGGTGCGCAGAGCAACCATCTGAACCACGTATCGACCCAGATGCAGTATGCGGCCGTTACGGCGTGCGTCTGCCTGGTGGGATATCTGATCGCAGCCGTGGCCAGAACGTGGTGGATCACGCTTGGCGTGAGCCTTCTTCTTCTTTTGGCTGTTTTAGCCGGAATGCGCAGATTTTGCGCAAAAAAAGCGGAAAACGGCAAAAAATAAAAAAGAAAACAGAAAAACGCGTGAAATGCTTGACGGGAGAGAAAAAGAACCGTATACTAAAAAATAGAACAAACATTCACAGGACAACGGTGTCCTGCAAAGAAGAAGCGGAACGCTTTTGGAGCAGGAATGTGAATTGGAACAGAAGGAATTGGATTTTTCAAAGTCCAGTTCCTTCTGTTTATCTCTGTTAAAATTGCATCGGAGCTGTGAAATGCAGGAGAAGAAAGGAGGCATTCCGGGGCGAAAACGCTTTGGAAAAGGGAAAGACTGTTATGGTCAGAAAGATCATAGCAGACAATGGCAAAAACAAAAAGGGAGAAAATATATGATATTTGGAAAGTACATTAACAAATACTACCTGAAGAATGCGCCCATTCTGATTCTCGGTCTTGCAGCGCTGATTCTCGTAGATTATTTCCAGCTTTTCATACCGGAACTGTACCGCATGGTCATCAACGGCATGAACGGCGATCCCGTTCTGGTCAACGGCCAGGCGGCGGTGTTTGATATGGAATTTCTGCTGGATCAGGTCTGCCGGCCCATGATTATTACCATTATCGTCATGGTAGTCGGCCGTTTCCTGTGGCGTGTCTGCTTTTTCGGCTCCGCGATCCGCGTGGTAACCGATCTTCGTACCCGCATGTTCGCGCACAGCAAGGAATTGTCCCAGGAATACTACCAGGTCAATAAAGTCGGAAACCTGATGAGTCTTTACACGAACGATCTCGATACCGTGCAGGAGTGCTTCGGCGACGGTATTCTGATGTTCTGCGATGCACTGTTCTTAGGCCTGCTTGCCGTGATCAAAATGTGGCGCATGAACCACTTCCTGACCGGTCTTTCGATGATCCCGATGGCATTTCTGATGGCCGCCGGCACAACGCTCGGCAAATACCTGATGAAAAAGTGGGAGGAGCGTCAGGCGGCCTTTTCCGAACTGTCCGATTTTGCGCAGGAAAACTATTCCGGTCTCGCCGTCATCAAAGCGTTCGTCAAAGAGACAAAAGAGCTGATGATGTTCCGAAAACTGAACCGCGAGAACGAGGACATCAACGTAGAGTACACAAAAATTTCCACACTGCTGAACATTATGGTAACGCTGTTCGTCGAGTCCGTCATCTGCGTAATCTTAGGCTACGGCGGCTATCTCGTTTACTGCGGAAGCTTCGATGCCGGCCAGCTTGTCGAGTATATCGGCTATTTCTCGGCTGTTGTATGGCCGATCATGGCGGTCTCCATGCTGATCGAGAAAACATCCCGTGGAAAAGCGTCCTTAAACCGTATCACCGAGCTGCTTGACGCAAAAGTCGATGTGCAGGACCGCGGCGGTGTGCAGGATCTGCCGTCCATTCACGGAAAAATCGAGTTCCGCAATCTGACCTTCCGCTATCCGGACGGGGAGTACGATGTGCTGAAAAACGTATCGTTTACCATTGAGCCGGGCGAGAGTGTCGGCATCGTCGGAAAAACCGGTTCCGGAAAGACGACCATTGTCGATCTGCTGCTCCGCACCTACAATGTGCCGGACGGAACGCTGTTCATCGATGACCACGATGTCAACACCGTTTCCATCCACTCCGTGCGTGAGGGCTGTGCCTACGTGCCGCAGGACAACTTCCTGTTCTCCGACACGATTTCCGGCAATATTTCCTTCGCCTTTGATGACGAAAACCAGGAGGCGGTCGAGGATGCGGCGATGATGTCCGATGTCCATGACAATATCGCAGAGTTCAAAGAGGGCTACCGCACCGTTCTTGGCGAGCGCGGTGTGACGGTTTCCGGCGGACAGAAGCAGCGAATCTCGATTGCGCGTGCGCTGATGAAACACGCACCGATTCTGATTCTCGACGATTCCGTCTCTGCGGTTGACACCAAAACGGAGCGCACGATTCTCGACAATCTGAAAAAACGTGAGGGACTGACCACGATTCTGATCGCACACCGGATTTCAACGGTGGAGCAGATGGACAAGATCGTGTTTGTCGAGGACGGAGAAGTCCATGCAGTCGGAAAACATGAGGATCTGTACCGGACCTGTGCGGCGTACCGCAAAATGGTCGATCTGCAGAAACTTGAAGAGGAAGCGGGGGAGGAGTAGAAATGCACAATTATTATCCGATTCTCTGGGTCGGCGCGATCATCGGCGTGATTTCCACCCTGCTGATTGTGGCCGCGTTTGTAGTGAAAGATGGAGAAAAAGAAACCGGCTTTGAGCGGAACATGAAAGACAGTGAAATCATGCAGCGTCTGATGGATTACGCAAAGCCGTTTTACCGCCAGTTTATCGTTGTTGGTTTTCTGATGCTGTTTTCGATCGCGTACGATATCATTTCGCCGCTGATCGTCGGCAAAATTGAGGAGCTCGTCGTTGGAAAATTCGCGCTGAATACCCTGTTTCTGTGGGTAGCGGGCTATGCGGCAATCCTTCTTGTCTCTATGGCGTGCACGTATTTCCAGGCCGTGATTCTGCAGAAGACGGGCCAGAAAATCATTTCCAATATGAGGGAGGATCTGTTCGTCCACATCGAGCGCCTTGCCCACGAGCAGTTAAATGAGATTCCGGTCGGAAAGCTTGTCACAAGAACGACAAACGATACGAACGCGATTTCGCTGATGTTTACCAACCTTCTGGTTAACCTTTTGAAGAACTTCTTTGTGATCATCGGTATTCTGATTGCGATGCTGTTTCTGAACTATGAGCTGACGCTGATGGTGCTCTGTTTCGTGCCGTTTATCGTGCTGTTCTCGATTATTTTCCGTAAGTTTTCGCGAAGAGCACACCGGAAAGTAAAAGACTGTACTACGGACATCAATACGTATCTGTCGGAGAACCTCTCCGGTATGAAAATTACACAGATCTTCAACCGCGAGGATGCCAAGATGCGCGAGTTTACCGACAAGAGCAACGCACTCGGCCGCGCACAGCAGGAGCAGATTTTCGTGTTCGGTATTTTCCGTCCGCTCGTCTACATGCTGTATATCAGCTCCGTGCTCTGCCTTTTGTATTTAGGCGGCAAGGGCTATCTGGAGGGAACGTCGTTCCTCGGCCAGACACTGACCAGTGGTATGATCGTCAGCTTTTACATGTATATCTCAAAATTCTTCAACCCGATCCAGAACCTGGCGGAGCAGTTCAACTGGCTGCAGTCCGCATTTGCATCCGCCGAGAAAGTTTTCTCGATTCTGGATCTCGAGCCGAAAATGCAGGATGCGCCGGATGCGATTGAGCTTACCGACATCAAGGGCGAGATCGAGTTCCGCGACGTATGGTTTTCCTATATCCCGGGCGAGTGGGTGTTAAAAGGCGTTTCGTTCCACGTCAATCCGAAAGAGACGATCGCGTTTGTGGGTTCCACCGGTTCCGGAAAATCGACGATTCTTTCCCTGATCTGCCGGAACTACGAGTTCCAGAAGGGTGAGATTCTGATCGACGGCATCGACATCCGAAAGATCAAGATCGATTCCCTGCGGAAGAAATTCGGCCAGATGCTGCAGGATGTCTTCCTGTTCTCGGGAACGATCCGAAGCAACATCATTCTCCGCGAGGAGGGGATTTCCGATGAGGAGATCATGGACGTCTGCCATTACGTGAATGCCGACCAGTTCATCAATAAGCTGGATCACGGCCTCGACGAGCCGGTGCGGGAGAGAGGAAACAACTTCTCTGCCGGACAGCGTCAGCTTCTCTCGTTTGCGCGTACCATCATCCATAAGCCTTCGGTCATGATTCTTGACGAGGCGACAGCGAACATCGACACCGAAACCGAGCTTCTGATCCAGGATTCCATGGAAAAGATGAAGAACATCGGAACGATGCTGATCGTAGCGCACCGTCTTTCGACGATTCAGCATGCGGATGAGATTATCGTGTTGTCCCATGGAAAAATCGTGGAGCATGGCACGCATCAGGAGCTTTTAGCAGCGCAGGGAAGATATTACCAGCTCTACACGCTGCAGTACCATCGCGAGCAGAGTGAGAAACAGAGCGGAAGAAAGTAAGAAAATTTTAGAACAATAAAGACAATTCACAAAAAAGGAGAAATTTTGTTTGTGCAAAGTGACAAAATTTCTCCTTTTTTTACAGTACATCATATCAAAATGATTTTATATTAATATAGTCATATGAAAAACATATGAGCATAATACGATATCCGTTTTTCCATCTCAAAAAGCGGGCGGTTATAATAAGGGAAGCAAAACGGCAGGCACCAAAAAGCCGGGCCGTCTGTTGAAAGAAAGGGAAAATGTATGGAAAAGAAAGCAAGCCTTGCAGGACACCTGCTCTCGGAAAACCAGATGTCGGAAGCATTTATCAACAGCATGTTTCTGGCGCTGTCCGGCGGTTTTCAGGATGCCTACACGTACAATTGCAGAGATGAAGTATTCTCAAATGCCCAGACGGGAAACGTTGTGCTGATGAGCCAGAATTTTCTGGAAGGAAACTTTACGGCAGGCCTTAGGTATCTCTTCCCGATCCTCTTTTTTGCGATGGGTGTATTTCTGGCAGAAAATTTCCAGGAGCATTACCGGTATGCAAAGAGGCTGCACTGGCGGCAGGTACTTCTCGCGGCGGAAATTGTGATCCTTGCGATCGTCGGATTTATTCCGTCCTCTTACAATATGCTCGCGGCGATGCTCGTATCGTTTGCGTGCGCGATTCAGGTACAGACCTTCCGCAAGGTCGGCGGTTATTCGTATGCAAGCACCATGTGCATCGGAAACTTGAGAAGCGGAACCGCAGCGCTGTCCATGTATCTGCGGGATAAGAAAAAAGAACAGCTCCGTCAGGCCGGATACTATTTCGGCGTGATTCTGGCATTCGCTATCGGCGCCGGAATCGGAGGCGTGTTCTCCATGCTGTATGGAATCCATGTAATCTGGATTTCCTGCGGACTTCTTCTGGTGAGCTTCCTTCTGATGTCACTGGAAAAGTACCGCTGAGAAATAAGAGAGAGTGAAGAAAGAAGGCTGAAAAAATGGAAGTATTTCTGGAGTGCTGTATGACATTATTCTTTTCAGCGGCCATGCTGCTGCTGATCGTCCGCCTGGCAAAGGGTGAGGAGAAAAACATGATGTTTGCGCGTGTGTTCTCCCTGGCATCCAACGTCGGTTTCTGGATCGGAATTGTCCGCATCGCTGTGCTGAACCGAAGCGGATTTCTGATGTTCTTCTACATCACAGGCGCAATGCTTTCCTACACGGCGATGGTATTTGCCATGCCGCATAAAAAAGAGCAGATTGCCGGACAGCAGGCATAAATAAAAAAAGAAGACCCTGTATACGGGAAGGATGGAGCAGCGATGTTCCGTCCGCCGGTACACAGGGTCTTTTTCTGTTTCAAACAAAAGTTCATAAAATCTTATACGCGTTCCAGAAGCTCCTCGATCAGCTCTTTTGCCGCCGCGTTCTGGTGCTGCCGCGGGTTGATGATCAGACAGATTTCACGTTTGGGGGCCTCCTCGATGAGCGGAATCCGACAGACGGTACGGCTCTTTAAGGCATCGCGTGCCAGCTCCTCCGGATAAAATCCGATGCCGAGGTTATACTCGACCATAGGAAGAATCTGATCCGTTGTCGCTGCCTCCATATCGGGATGGAAGGCGAGGTTGTGATTCAGAAAGTATTCGGCGTACAGCTCCCGCGTGCCGGTGTCTTTGGCAAGCGAGATAAAAGGATATTCTGACAATTCGCCGAGATGATGCGGCTCTGCGGAAAGGGATGCATATTTCGATCCGCCGATCAGAATTTCCTGGAATGGGAAAATCGGGATCTTGTGCAGCGGTTTGCGGATTTCCACCGGGCTTGTGACGACTGCGAAGTCGACCAGACCGTTTTCGAGCGCCTGGATGGCCTGCGGCGTCGAGTGGTTGGAGATGCGCAGGCGGACGTGCGGATAGCGGGTGTGGAAGTGCTCCAGGCGGGAGAGCAGCATCAGACGAAGTGCCGTCTCGCTCGCACCGATTGTGATAAGGCCGCTCTCAAGAGACCGCTCAAGAGCCAGCTCCTCCTCAACCGTGCGGAGCTGTTCGTAGGCAACGGCCACACGCTCATACACCTTTTCGCCCTCCGCTGTCAGTGTGACACCCTGGTGGGAGCGGATAAACAGTTTGCAGCCAAGCTCACTTTCCAGATTGTTCATGCACCGTGTGATGTTGGGCTGGTTGTTTTTCAGAATTTCCGCGGCTTTTGTAAAGCTGTGATATTGTGCTACGAAGTAAAAAATGCGATAATAATCATATGTAATCATAAAAACCTCCGAGGGATGAAGAAAGAAATTTCATCCATGATTGCTTCAATATAAAATACATGCGCCGGGTTGTCAAGGGATTTCTGAGGATGGCCGGCCGGATTGTGCGGGGATGGCAGAAGAGAAGTGGAAATTTTTTGAAAAAACACTTGCAAAATACCCGGACAGGGTATATAGTGTAGAAGAAGACAAGATACCCCATTGGGGTATATGAAAAAGAAAATCCAGAACTACAGAAAGGAAGACATACGATGGAACAGTACAATGTAACCGGCATGAGCTGCGCCGCCTGCCAGACCCGTGTCGAAAAAGCCGTGTCAAAGGTACCCGGTGTCACATCCTGTGCAGTCAGCCTTCTGACAAATTCCATGGGCGTGGAGGGAACGGCCTCCCCGGCAGAGATTATTGCCGCCGTGGAAAATGCAGGCTACGGTGCGTCGAAAAAAGGCGAGAAGGGAAGCACATCACAGCCGGCTTCCGCAGCAGAATACGAAGAGATGCTGAAAGACAAGGAAACACCGGTTATGAAACGCCGTCTGGTGAGTTCCGTTCTTCTTTTGATTCCGCTCATGTATTTCTCCATGGGCCATATGATGTGGGGATGGCCGCTGCCGAAATTCTTTGAAGGAAACCACATCGCAATGGGACTGGTACAGCTCCTGCTTACGATTGCGGTCATGATCATCAACCAGAAATTCTTTATCAGCGGTTTCAAGAGCCTCTGGCATAAAGCACCGAACATGGACACGCTGGTAGCGCTTGGTTCTACCGCATCGTTTGTATACAGCGTCTACGCCCTGTTTGCCATGACGGGAGCGCAGGTACAGGGGGACATGGATGCAGTCATGAGCTATATGCATGAATTTTACTTCGAGTCCGCAGCCATGATTCTGACCCTGATTACCGTCGGAAAAATGCTGGAGTCGATTTCCAAAGGAAAAACGACCGATGCGTTAAAGAGTCTGATGAAGCTGGCTCCGAAGACCGCCGTTCTCTTAAGAGACGGAAAAGAAGTGGAAGTCGGCATTGATCAGGTGAAAAAGGGCGATCATTTCATCGTCCGCCCGGGCGAAAATATTCCGGTGGACGGCGTTGTCCTGGAGGGAACGAGTGCCGTCAACGAATCCGCGCTGACTGGCGAGAGTATTCCGGTGGATAAAGAGGCCGGCGACCGCGTATCGGCGGCGACCTTAAACCAGTCCGGTTTCCTGACCTGTGAGGCGACGAGAGTCGGAGAAGACACAACGCTCTCCCAGATCATTCAGATGGTCAGCGATGCGGCAGCGACAAAAGCGCCGATCGCCAAGGTGGCCGATAAGGTTTCCGGTATTTTTGTGCCGGCCGTTATCTGCATTGCACTTGCTACGATTGTGATCTGGCTGCTCGCAGGAGAGAGCGTCGGCTTTGCGCTTGCAAGAGGTATTTCCGTTCTCGTTATCAGCTGCCCGTGTGCGCTCGGCCTTGCAACACCGGTTGCGATCATGGTCGGAAACGGAATGGGAGCAAAACACGGAACGATGTTCAAAACCGCAGTTTCTCTCGAGGAGACAGGAAAAACACAGATCGTTGCACTCGATAAGACCGGAACCATCACAAGCGGCGAGCCGCAGGTAACCGATCTTGTCCCGGCGGACGGTGTAAGTGAGGAGGAGCTTTTAAAAGGTGCCTTTGCACTGGAGCAGAAAAGTGAGCATCCGCTGGCCCGTGCGATTCTTGCACTTGCAGAGGAAAAAGGCCTGGTCCGCGAAGAAGTCAGTGATTTCTCTGCGCTTCCTGGAAACGGCCTTGTGGCAAAACGGAACGGAAAAGAGCTCTGCGGAGGCAACCGCGCACTGATTACGAAAAAAGCGGTTCTCTCGAAACAGATGGAAGAGCAGGCAGCAAAACTTTCCGAAGAAGGAAAGACACCTCTGTTCTTCCGTGAAGAAGGAAAGATGCTCGGTATGATTGCGGTTGCGGATGTCATCAAAGAGGACAGCCCGCGTGCGGTGAAAGAGCTGCAGAATATGGGAATCCGTGTCGTGATGCTGACCGGAGACAATGAGCGCACCGCGCGTGCCATCGGCGCACAGGCAGGTGTGGACGAAGTCATCGCAGGCGTTCTGCCGGATGGAAAAGAAGCGGTCATCAGCCGCCTGAAAGAAAAAGGAAAAGTAGCGATGGTCGGAGACGGCATCAACGATGCACCGGCTCTGACCAGTGCGGATATCGGTATTGCCATCGGAGCAGGAACCGATATCGCGATCGATGCGGCAGACGTTGTTCTGATGAAGAGCCGCCTCTCCGATGTACCGGCAGCGATCCGCTTAAGCCGTGCGACCCTCAGGAACATTCACGAGAATTTGTTCTGGGCCTTCATTTACAATATCATCGGTATTCCGCTGGCTGCGGGCGTATGGATCCCGCTGTTCGGCTGGAAGCTGAACCCGATGTTCGGTGCGGCGGCGATGAGCCTTTCGAGCTTCTGCGTTGTGACAAACGCCCTGCGTCTGAATCTGTTTCGGATGCACGACGCGTCAAAAGATAAAAGAATCAAAAACGAAATTCCAAAGGAGGATCTGAACATGACAACAGAACAGGGAATGGTAAAAACCATGACAATCGAGGGCATGATGTGCGGCCACTGCGAGGCGAGAGTGAAAAAGACACTCGAGGCAATCGAGGGTGTTGCATCCGCAGAAGTCAGCCATGAAAAAGGAACTGCCGTTGTAACACTGACAGCTCCGGTATCAGACGATGTGCTGAAAACAGCCGTAGAGGCACAGGATTATACCGTAAAAGGAATCCAGTAAAACAGGAAACATTGAGAAAAGGAAAACGCGTCTGGAATGAAAATTTCCGGGCGCGTTTCCTTTTTCTTACCAGATATAGCAAAAATATTGCAATTTGTTCGGAATTTTCGTGACAAAAGGACAAAAATCCGTTAGGATAGAGAAAAAGAAGAGCAAAAACAAAAAGGGTTTTTATTTTAGGAGGTTTTTACACCATGACAGAGTACAGACTTGCAAAGCCGGAGGAGTGGGAGGACTGTATTGAACTTGCCAATTATGTGTTCAGCACAGCACACCGTCCGCACGACTTTGAGCAGTTAATTCCGAGGGTTTATCAGGCAGGACCGGAAATGGCACGGATCCACCGCGTCGCCGTTGCGGAAAACGGCAGACTCCGGGCCGAGATTGCGGTGCTTCCGCAGCAAATGGCAGCAGGGGGTAAACTGCTCCGCGTAGGATATGTGGGAAGCGTTTCCGTGCATCCAAAGGCAAGGGGCGAAGGCCACATGAAGCGTCTTCTTGGCGAATGGATTACGGATCTGGAAGGAACGTGTGATCTTCTGGCACTGGACGGCCAGAGACAGCGGTATGCCTACTTTGGCTTTACGCCGGGAAGTGAAAAATACACGTTTTACCTGGATGTGGCAAATGTTCGCCATACCTGGAAAAACGGGGAACTCTCCGCTTACACCTTTGCGCCGCTGTTTCCGGAAAACGGCGAAGCGGACGAAGAGGCGGCAGCCTTTGCAAAGAAGCTGAATGAGGCAAAACCGCTTTACGTGGTAAGAGAGGATGTGAAAGCCTGCCTGAAAACGTTCGGCGAGCAGGCAATTGCAATCTGGAAAAACGGTGAGCGGATCGGATATCTGGCACTTTGCGGCGGAAACCAGGTTGTGGAAGCAGAAGTGTTGGAGGAACAGGATTTCGTTCCTGCACTTGCCGCTTATTTAAAAGAAAATGCGCTTGACTCTCTTTTCATTTCCATTCCGGTGTATGAGACCGGAAAAGCAGCAGCGTTATCGGAAGTCTGCGAGAATTTCACAAAAGAGCGCTGCGGTTCCGCGATGTACCGCATTTTTGAGTTTGCAGACGTTATCGAGGCAATGCTGACCATGAAAGCAGAGACGATGGGCATCAGCGATGGAACGTGGTCTGCTGTACTGGAGGGACAGCCGGTGACCGTGACGGTAAAAGATGGAACTGTGACCGTGACACGGGAAGCCCATCCGGGGGCAGATGTACTCAACCGGGAGCAGGCGCAGGAACTGCTTCTTTCACCGCTGGCAAGTAAGGGAAGCAAGGTTCCATCTGAAATCTGGAAGAACATTCCATCCGACTGGTTCCCGCTTCCGCTGTACTGTGCGACGGCAGACGAATTTTAGGCAATGACTGTTGGGAGGCAGAGAAATATGAACGAGACAGAGAAACGAGACAGAAGAGACGAAAAAGAAGAAATCCGGTACCATGTGATTTTCTACGGCCAGGTGCAGGGTGTGGGGTTCCGTTACCGGGCGTATTATGCTGCCTATCAGCTCGGACTGACCGGATGGGTGAGAAACTGCTGGGATGAGACGGTGGAGATGGAGGTGCAGGGTGATGAGGAGACGATCACGGAGATGATCAAAAGGATCCGCACCTCCAGCTACATCGAAATCACGGATGCAAAATGGACGAAGATTCCGCTGGAATCGGAATTCGGTTTCCATATCCGGTGATCAGGGCTGCCTTTTCTCTTTTTCCGGAATTTCTACGAGGATGATATCATTGCCGATCTGGCAGATGCGGTCCCATGGGATCACAAAATCCTCGCCGTGGCAGAAAAAGCCGCAGAATTTCACAGGCCCCGGAAGAACGAGTCCGGTAAGATGTCCCGTTTTTGGATTGAATTCCACATCAATCGGACAGCCGAGCGTTTTGCAGGTGCAGATATTGATAACTTCCTTCTGGCGGAGATCTACAACGCGCATACGGTGCTCCTTTTTACAGATTCCTATGGAAAAACATATGCGAAAATGTTGCTGCAGTTGACTTGAATTTCACGGAAAAATGCGTATACTGTAAAAGTAGAAAACTTTCCGAAATACTTATTAGAAACGAGGACGAAAGATATGAGATGTCCATTTTGTAATCAGGATAATACCCGGGTTGTGGATTCACGCCCGATTGAAGACAGCAATGCGATCCGCCGCCGCCGGATGTGCGATGTCTGCGGCAGACGCTTTACGACATACGAAAAAGTGGAGACGATCCCTTTGATCGTCATCAAAAAAGATATGAACCGCGAGCAGTATGACCGCTCAAAAATCGAGACCGGCATCCTGCGCGCCTGCCACAAACGGCCGGTGTCCGCCGAGAAGATCAACGAGATGGTCAACAAGGTGGAGACGGAGCTTTTCAACGGCGAGGAACGCGAGATTCCAAGCTCTGTGATCGGAGAGAAGGTCATGCATTACTTAAAAGACCTGGATCAGGTGGCGTATGTCCGTTTTGCGTCGATTTACCGCGAGTTCAAGGACGTCAACACGTTCATGGACGAGCTGAAAAAGATGCTCGACAAATAGCGGGGGACAGAAAAATGGAAGTATCGAACTATATTAAAATGCGCGATCAGATGCAGGAGCGCTTTCTGACGTACGATCAGAAGGAGATCGAAGGGAAGTATGGCTTTGCCTTTGATGACGATTATTTCTATGTGCCGTACCTTTTTGAGGAGTGGAGAGTGAACCGCCATACCGGCGTTGTGGAAGGATCCCGCGATCATTTCCTTCATGTCCATCAGGGCAGTTTCAACGAGACGCTGACGATTTTCGACCTGCTCTGCTGTGGAAAGAAGGAGATTGCGCTCGCCGGCACGTATGCGCGCACCAATTCCCTGAAAGGAACCATCAAAGGCCGCACGATTGCGTCCGGCATCCACGACAGCCGCGCGGCACGGTACGACGGCCGCGTGGACCAGCTGAAAAAAGCATGCGTTTCCCTTGGCGGAAAACCGTATTCCCCAGGAGACGCTGCTTTTGTTTTTGACGTTTTTCCGTTTGTGCCGCTCGTCTTTCAGTTCTGGGAATCCGATGAGGAATTCCCGCCGGTGCTGAAGTTCATGTGGGATGAAAATGTGCTCGATTACCTGCGGTTTGAGACACTGTATTACGTGATGGGCGACTTTCTGGACGCATTGGATAAAGCCTTCGATGCATGTAAAACGGAAGCCTGACATCGTATGGGAGACAAAATCTTACGAAAAATTTCCGAATGTTTATAAAAATTTCAGTATACGAATCCCCTGATTTAATGCTATAATGAGCGAAAGCGAAAAAAGAGAGAGAAAGAAAGGGGAATGCATATGGCTTTTAGCATGAAAGTAACACCGGAAATAGAGGATCTGACAAACATCTGTCTGGACAATTCCAAAATGGATGTTTCTCTGTATGGAAAATACGATGTAAAACGCGGACTGCGCGATGTCAACGGCGTTGGCGTCCTTGCGGGACTGACACAGATTTCAAACGTTGTGTCTTCTGACATCATCAACGGCGTCAAGACACCGTGTGACGGACGTCTGTACTACCGCGGCATCAACGTGGAAAAACTGACCCAGGGCTTTTTAAGTGAAAACCGTATGGGATTCGAAGAAGTTGCGTATCTGCTCTTATTTGGAAATCTGCCGAATGAAGAGCAGCTCAATCATTTTAAGACGATCTTAAAACAGCAGCAGTCCCTGCCGAAGAACTTTGTGCGTGACGTTGTTATGAAAGCGCCGACCAAGGACATGATGAACACCCTGTCCCGAAGCGTTCTGACCCTGTACGCGTACGACAACCACGCAGATGATACCTCCCTTCCGAATGTACTTCGCCAGTGCATTAACCTGATTTCTGTGTTCCCGATGCTGTCCGTCTATGGCTATCAGGCGTACAACCATTATATCAAGGGAAAAAGTTTATATATCCACAATCCGTCGAAGAAGCTTTCCACCGCAGAAAACATTCTGCTGATGCTCCGCCCGGATCAGAAATACACCCCGCTGGAGGCGAAGATCCTCGATCTTGCCCTCGTCCTCCACATGGAGCACGGCGGCGGTAACAACTCGACCTTTACAACACATGTTGTTTCTTCTTCCGGAACCGATACGTACTCCGCAATTGCAGCGGCGCTCGGCTCCTTAAAGGGACCGAAGCACGGCGGTGCAAACATCAAGGTTGTGCGGATGTTCGACGATATGAAGTCACACGTCAAAGACTGGACGGATGAGGAAGAAGTATCGAATTACTTAAGAAAGCTGCTGCACAAAGAGGCGTTCGACCAGAAAGGCCTGATTTACGGTATGGGCCATGCGGTTTACTCCATTTCCGACCCGCGTGCGCGCATCTTCAAGACCTTCGTTGAGCAGCTGGCAAAAGAAAAACACAGAGAGAAAGATTACCGGCTGTACGCTATGGTCGAGGAGCTGGCTCCGAAGATCATCGGCGAGGAGCGCCATATTTACAAAGGTGTATCCGCAAACGTCGACTTCTACAGCGGCTTCGTTTACAGCATGCTGGATCTTCCGCTGGAGCTCTACACCCCGATGTTCGCCTGCGCGCGTATCGTCGGCTGGAGTGCACACCGGATGGAGGAGCTGATCAACACCGACAAGATCATCCGCCCGGCGTACAAGAGTGTCAAAGATGAAGTGGACTATGTTCCGCTGGAAAACAGATAAAACAGGCAGAAGGGCCGGAGCGTGTCGGGATTTTCCGATCTGCTCCGGCATTGCTCTGTGCAGGAAGTAATGTGTCATTGTGAAAAATAGGAGAGTGCAGGAGAATGAATGAGACAAAAAATTACAGCATAACAAAATCCGGAGCAGTCATACTGGAAGGAGGGGCCAACCGCGGCGTCTTTACAGCAGGAGTGCTGGACTTTCTGATGGAGCAGGAGTATTATATCCCTCATGTGATCGGCGTTTCCGCCGGAGCCTGCAATGCGCTGGATTATGTATCGCGCCAGATTGGCAGAACGCGGGACTGTATGATTGTCACGGATGAGAAAAACCGCTATGTCAACAAGAATATCAAGACAATCGTTGAGAAAAAAGCACTGCTCGACATGGATATGGTGTTCGAACGGTATCCGTATGAGGTTTTCCCATTTGATTTTGATACGTATTTTGCATCGCCGCAGACGTGTGAGCTGGTTGTGACAAACTGTGAGACGGGACGCGCGGAATATCTGGATGACCGCGAAAATAAAGAACGTCTGCTTGCAATCGGCCGTGCATCATCGAGCATGCCGATCGCCTGCCCGATGGTGGAGATCGACGGAAACGAGTACGTCGACGGCGGTGTTGCCGATTCGATCCCGATTATCCGTTCCTTAAAGACGGGGCACCGAAAAAATGTCATTATTCTGACACGGAATTTCGGTTACCGCAAAAAAGAGGGAACGAGAGGCTGGGAGCTGTATGTGGCGGCATTCCGCAAATATCCGAATCTCGTGCGTGCGCTCGTAAACCGCGCGAAACATTATAACCAGGTGCTCGAATGCATCGAAAAATGGGAAGAAGAAGGCTCCGTCTTTGTGATCCGCCCGGAGATACCGGCGGTATCGCGTCTCGAAAAGGACGAGGAGAAGCTGCGGGAATTTTACCAGCACGGCTATGACCAGATGAAAGCAGATTTTGAGGCTCTGCAGGAGTTTCTGAAAGAAGAATAAAGTTACTGTATAAACGAAAAGAGGATTGGAGAAAGAAGATGAGTGGAAAAAACCAGAAGAACCGGGGAACTATACTAATGCGGATGTTTTACCCGGACCGGAGAGAAAAAAGTGCCTATACGATCGATTACGCGGATCTGTACCGGAAAGGATACCGGGGCGTGATTTTTGATATCGATAATACGCTTGTTCCGCACGGTGCGCCGGCGACGAAGGAGGCGGCTGCGTTCTTTGCGTCTCTTCGGGAGACTGGTTTTTCCACCTGTCTGCTTTCCAACAATCAGAAACCGCGTGTGGCTCCGTTTGCCGATGCGGTCGGTTCTATCTATATCGAAAATGCGCACAAGCCTTCGGTGAAAAACTACCAGGAGGCATGCCGGAGAATGGGGATCAAAGAGGAGCAGGCGGTCTTTGTCGGGGATCAGCTTTTCACCGATGTGTACGGTGCAAAACGGACCGGACTTTACAATATTCTGACCGAGCCGATCAATCCGAAAGAGGAAATTCAGATCGTTCTGAAACGGTATCTGGAGCACATGGTACTGTTCTTTTATGAGCGTGATCTGGCCCGCGGCAGGATTACGAAAAAAAACAGTTGAAAAATCGGGAAAAATATTATATTATAAGATAAGCCTATGGTGCGCATCTGGCGCATCGTACTATGTTAAGGAGGAAAAATCAGAATGATTTCAGCAGGAGATTTTAGAAACGGCGTTACCCTCGAGATCGATGGTCAGGTCGTTCAGATTCTTGAATTTCAGCATGTAAAACCTGGTAAAGGAGCTGCATTCGTAAGAACAAAATTAAAAAATGTCATCAACGGTGGTGTGGTAGAGCGTACCTTCCGTCCGACTGAGAAATTCCCGCAGGCTCGTATCGAGCGTGTAGACATGCAGTATCTGTACAGCGATGGTGATTTATTCTACTTCATGAACGTAGAAAACTATGAGCAGATCGCTCTGAACGAAGAGACCATCGGAGATGCTCTGAAATTCGTAAAAGAAAACGAAATGGTTAAAGTATGTTCCTACAACGGAAATGTATTCGCAATCGAACCGCCTCTGTTTGTAGAGCTTGAGATCACCGAGACTGAGCCAGGCTTCAAGGGAGATACCGCACAGGGTGCTTCCAAACCGGCTACCGTTGAGACTGGTGCTACCGTAAGCGTTCCGCTGTTCGTAAACCAGGGAGACAAAATCAAAATTGATACCAGAACAGGTGAATATCTGTCCCGTGTATAAGTAAGACTGTTCCCGCCGTTGTCCGTCACAACTTTCTTTGTGGCGGACACGGTTTTCTAAATAAATAGAATATTCGTCTGAAAAATGGCTGATAAAGGCTGTCGGAAGCAGCCCGGGCCCGTTTTTCTCATCGTTCGAAGTTCCGCGAACCAACGAATCTCTGGCATATACAGATCTGTACAGAGGTTTTTGAGTTGTGTTTTCCGGAGCTTTTTTTGTTCCGTAAAGCAAAAATACAAAAGGCAATCAATCAGGAAAGGTGGGAAAAAATGGACTATCAGATGTTCAAAGAGCAGCTTGCCGCGCTGCTGAAAAGAAAAGCCGGCGATGATTTTGAGGTGAAGGTAGAATCGGTGCAGAAGCTGAACGGTATCGAAAAAGAGGCGTTTGTCATCAGCAGAAAGAAGGACTGGATTGCACCGACGATCTACGTGGAGCTTCTGTATGAATGCTGTCTGCAGGGCGTGCCGCTTTCTCAGATTGCAGAAAAGGTACTGGAGCAGTACCGGAAAGTGGAAGCGGAGGCGAGAAGACCGGAGAAAGCTGCCTTTTTTACCAACTGGAAAAATGCTGCGCCGCAGATCTACTGCGAGCTCATTCATGCGGAGAAAAACCGTACGCTGCTCTCCGAAGTTCCGCACAGAAAATTTCTCGATCTCGCGGTCGTGTACTATTACCAGATGCGGGGAAACCGCGTGCCGGATGCGACAATTCTGATCCACGAGACGCACCGGGAGCTGTGGGGAATTTCGGCGGAGGAGCTGGATGCCCGTGCCTGGGAGAACACCCTGCGGGATCTGCCGGTGCGCACAGACAGCCTTATGGTGTATTTGAAAGAGGAGTACGGAGTAACGTTTCCCCTGTTCGAGCTTGGTCCGCTGGCGGAACAGTTTTACCTGGTCAGCAACCGCAGAGGAAAGCTGGGTGCAATCTGCATGTGCTATCCCGGCGTGCTGGAGAGTCTTTCGCAGCGCTTTGAGGCAAGTCTTTATGTGATTCCGAGCAGTATCCACGAGTGCATGGTGATTCCGGATTATGATGTGTTCCCGGAGGAGTGTCTTTCCGATATGGTACGGGACGTGAATGAAAAGACGGTCAAGCCGCAGGAGATTCTGTCGGATCACGTTTATTATTACCACCGGGAAAGCGGGGAACTGACGCTGTGTGAGGAAGAAACGTAAGCTGCGTGGCAGAATAGTCTGCGAATAATTTAAGAAAAAAATGGGCGGCTGGGTGGGAAAAACACTTTACAATTGCAGGAGTCTGTGGTAAACTGTCATAGTGTGGTTGAGAAAACAGATCACATCAGCGTCTGTAGCTCAGGGGATAGAGCAACGGTTTCCGGTACCGTGTGTCGGGGGTTCGAATCCCTCCAGACGCGTTTTTGCTACATGGCATGCTGCGGCGGACAGGACCGGCGCAAGACAAGGAAAGCCCCTGCTTCGGTGTGAAGTAGAGGTTTTTTTGCTTACTGAGCATATCAATAACTGATCCGGCGGATCAGTTTTGATGAAGGAGGAAAAATATGGCAAAACCAATGACAACAAAAGATAAAATCCGGGAATGGATTTCCGATAATCTGCGCTACATGCTTCTGATCGGAGCAATTCTCCTGATTGTGGCAGCGGTTCTTCTCATCGTTCATCTGGTATCACCAAAAAACGATGGAAAATCGAGCGGCGGAACCGTAACAAGCAGCAGCACCGGAAACAATGTGCCGGATAAAAAGACACAGGTAAAAGCAGATTCTGAGGACAGCACAGGCACTTCATCGGACGTTTCGGATTCTGCGAATGCTTCCAGTACCGATACCGCCAGCGCGCCGGATGCAGAGGCTGAGCCGACAAGTGCGCCGGAAGCGGCAGACGATACCAATAATACAGAGAATACCGATAATACGGCTGTCTCCTTTGCCGCGGACAATGTCCCGGAAGTAAGCACAGTGATGGAGCAGTATTACACCGCGCTCGGTGCAAGGGATATCAACGGTCTTTTTGCAGTAACAGACAATCTGACCGCGGAGGAGCAGGCGCAGATTGAGGCAGAAAGCGACGTGGAGTCATACGGAGATGTAAAGGCCTACACGATCAGCGGTCCAAGCGACGGAACGTACATCGCGTTTGTCAGCAGCAGATGCAAATATCTGGGAATCAACCAGACCCTGCCGATGCTTTCGGAGTATTATCTCTACACGACAGAAGACGGCATCCTGAAAATCATGGATGATACCGACAGCGATGCGGCCGTAACGGAGGCTATGAAAGCAGCGCTCGAAAAAGAAGAAGTCAAAAATCTGATCGAACAGGTTCAGAACGATTATCAGAATGCACTCGATGCAGATGCTTCCCTGAGAGCATATGTAGAAAGCATTCAGTAGGAACAATAGAATAATACAAAATGAAAAAAGCAGTTTCTGGTTTTTATGAAACTGCTTTTTTGGAAGGATAAAATCATGCGCTTAAACAAATACTTAAGTGATGCGGGCGTCTGCTCGCGGCGGGAGGCGGACCGTCTGACAGAAGCGGGCGAGATTACTGTAAACGGAAAATGCGCGGAAACCGGCATGCAGGTAGAGCCTGGCGACGTTGTTGTTGTGAAAGGCAAAACCGTTGTCCCGGAGGAGAAAAAAGTCTATCTCGCCTTCAACAAACCGCGCGGCATCGTCTGTACTGCGGAAAAACGGGAGAAAAACAACGTCATCGATTATCTGTCCTACCCGGTGCGGATTTACCCGGTGGGAAGACTCGATAAAGATTCTGAAGGCCTCCTTCTGATGACGAACGACGGTGCGATTGTAAATGGTATCATGCGTGCCAGAAACCGCCACGAAAAAGAATACCAGGTCGAGGTAAACAAAGAGATTACACCGGAATTTCTGAAAAAAATGGCATCCGGCGTGCCGATTCTCGATACCATGACGCGCCCGTGCCGGATCCAGAAAACGGGAGAGCGCAGCTTTACGATTATTCTGACACAAGGGCTGAACCGTCAGATCCGGCGGATGTGCGAAGCATTGGGATATCGTGTCACAAAGCTGAAACGTGTGCGGATCATGAATATTCACTTGAAAGACCTGAAAACAGGGGAGTACCGCCCTTTAACGGAAAAAGAATTAGCAGAACTGAAAAAGCAGATCGGGGAGGAAAAGCGATGAACGAAACAGAACGGATGAAGGAACTGGTCAAAAAGCTGAACGAAGCGGCAAAAGCCTATTACCAGGAAGACCGGGAGATCATGAGCAACCTGGAGTACGACACGCTGTATGACGAACTGCAGGCATTAGAGGAAAAAACAGGTGTAACACTCGCCGGAAGCCCGACCACAAAAGTCGGCTACGAGGCGATGGACGAACTGCCGAAAGAAGCGCACGAGTCGCCGATGCTTTCCCTTGATAAAACGAAAGATGTGGAAGTGCTCCGCAGCTTCATCGGGGATCACAAAACGCTGCTGTCCTGGAAGATGGACGGTCTGACCGTCGTTCTGACGTACCGCGGCGGTACCCTCGCAAAGGCCGTCACCCGTGGAAACGGCGTGATCGGAGAGGTTGTCACGAACAATGCAAAAGTGTTTGAAAATATTCCCTTAAAAATCCCGTACCAGGGAGAGCTGGTTCTGCGCGGCGAGGCGATCATCCGCTATTCCGATTTTGAGAAGATCAATGAGGAGATCGAGGATGTCGATGCGAAATACAAGAATCCGAGGAACCTCTGCAGCGGTTCTGTGCGCCAGCTGAACAATGAGATTACGGCAAAACGCCACGTTCATTTTATGGCATTTGCGCTTGTGAGCGCTCCGGAACAGGATTTCGAAAATTCCAGAATCCGTCAGATGGAGTGGCTGAAAGAGCAGGGCTTCGAGGTGGTGGAATACAAGGTTGTCACCAAAGATAACCTCGACGAGGCGATGCAATATTTCTCCACGAAAATAGAGACAAACGATTTCCCGTCCGATGGCCTTGTCGCGTTGTATGACGATATCGCCTACGGAGAATCACTCGGCACAACCGCGAAATTCCCGCGGAACGCTTTCGCCTTCAAATGGGCGGATGAACAGAAGGAGACCACTCTGCTTGAAATTGAGTGGAGCCCGTCGAGAACCGGTCTCATCAATCCGGTTGCGGTTTTTGAGCCGGTCGAGCTGGAAGGAACTTCGGTTTCCCGTGCAAGCGTCCACAACATCAGTATCATGCGTTCGCTGGATCTCGGTGTGGGTGATAAAATCCTTGTCTACAAAGCAAACATGATCATTCCACAGATCGCAGAGAATCTGACGAGAAGCGGCGTGCGCGATATTCCGGAAACGTGTCCTGCCTGCGGCGGTGCCACCCGGATTCAGATGATGAACGATGTCGAGACCCTCTACTGTACGAATCCGGAGTGCCCGGCAAAATTCATGAAGGCATTCACCCTGTTTGTAAGCCGCGACGCGATGAACATCGACGGCATGTCGGAGGCAACGCTCGAAAAATTCGTGGGCCACGGCTTCATCCGTGAGTTTGCCGATATTTTCCGTCTCGACCGCTACCGCGACGAGATTGTGGAGATGGACGGTTTCGGTGAAAAATCATACCAGAATCTGATTGACAGCATCGAGCGCGCGAAAAACACAACGCTGCCCCGCCTGATTTTCGGGCTTGGCATCTTAAATATCGGTCTTGCAAACGCGAGAATGATCTGCAAAGCCTTCGATTTCGATCTCGACCGGATCCGGAATGCATCGGCGGAGGAGTTCGCACAGATCGACGGTGTCGGAGAAGTGATTGCAAAAAGCATCGTGGATTACTTTGCGGATGAGGAAAACAAGGAACGCCTTGAGCGCCTTCTGTCGTATCTGACGATTGAGAAGCCGCAGGCAAGCCAGGAAGAGCAGAAATTAGCCGGTCTTACCTTCGTCATCACCGGAAGTGTGGAACATTTCCCGAACCGGAATGCATTAAAGGCAAGAATCGAGGAGCTCGGCGGAAAAGCCACCGGAAGTGTAACGGGAAAGACGAGCTATCTGATCAACAACGACACGACATCCAGTTCCTCCAAAAACCGCAAAGCGCGCGAACTCGGCGTGCCGGTGATCTCAGAAGAGGAATTTCTGAAGATGACAGAAGAATAACGAAATATCTGCAAAGGCGGTTTGCATCCCGCGCGGGAATCTGCTATAATCGGAAACAGACGGCAGAAATTCCTGCCGGAAAAAGCAAACCGCCTTTCTACGCAGAGAAAAGCGCGGCAGATCAAGAAGAATAGAAACGAGGAAAAAGAATATGCCGGTTAAAGTTCAGGCAGATTTACCTGTAAAAGAAATACTCGAAAGTGAAAATATATTTGTCATGGACGAGACAAGAGCGGTTCATCAGGACATCCGTCCGCTGAAGATTATGATCCTGAATCTGATGCCGCTGAAAGAGGATACCGAGCTGCAGCTTCTGCGCTCCCTTTCCAATACCTCCCTGCAGGTCGATGTCACCTTTCTGATGGTGGCAAGCCACGAGGCAAAAAATACATCGACCAGCCATCTGAACACGTTCTATGTGAAATTTGAGGATGTGCGGAAAAATTATTACGACGGTATGATCATCACCGGTGCACCGGTCGAGCAGATGGAATTTGAAGAAGTTGACTACTGGGATGAACTGACAAAGATCATGGACTGGACGAACACACACGTTACCTCCACGATATTCCTCTGCTGGGGAGCCCAGGCGAGTCTGTATCATTTCTACGGACTGAAGAAACGGATGCTTCCGGAGAAGAAATTCGGGCTGTTCTGGCACAAAGTCAACAACCGCAAGATCCCGCTTGTGCGCGGCTTCGATGACGAGTTTCTGGCACCGCATTCCCGCCACACAGAAGTACCGATCGACGATATCCGTGCCTGCAAAGATGTCACGATTCTCGCAGAGTCCGACGAAGCCGGATTCTATCTTGGCATGGCGGAAGAGGGAAGAAAGATTTTCGTGATGGGTCATCCGGAGTACGACCGTATGACGCTCGACGGCGAGTACCACCGCGATAAAGACAAAGGACTCCCGATTGAGATTCCGAAGAACTATTATAAAAACGACGATCCAAATACAAAACCAGTGCTTTTATGGCGGTCACATGCGAACAATCTGTACACGAACTGGCTGAACTACTATGTATACCAGGTGACCCCGTATAATCTTGACGGAACTCCGGATTTTTCGGGAAAATAAGAGAGAAAAAGACCCCCCGCACCGGGCGCACACCGGCTGTGGGGGTTTGCTGTAAAAATCTGCTATAAAAAACGGAAAGCTTTCCGGCTTACCGTTTGAAATCAAATAATGTTTTCAGCGGAATTTCGAGTGCTTCCGCAATATCCATCAGCTTGTTTAGAGACAGAGAGGTATGACTGTTTGGCGCTTCGATGTTGCTCATATGTGTACGGCTGATCTGGACAGCTTCGGCAAGCTCACTTTGCGTTAATCCGCGTGCTCTGCGATAAAAAGCGATGGTAAGACCGAGGAGGCGCATCTCCTCCGTATGATGTTCTCCCATTGCTACGGCTCCTTTCTGAACAGAGTGATACAAAGACTTATATAATATTTATCTTAAACGATTAAATACCAAAAAGAAACAACTTTAAATTTTTATAATGCACATGTAAATTGTGCAAGATATAGAAATTATCCATCAGAATAATAGGAAAACAGGAAAAAGAGTTCTTTTGACAAATGAGAGGTTTTTGTGTATGCTGTAGAAAGCACCAACAAATAAAATCGGAGGTTTTTGCATATGAAAGAGTCGATCCATACCATTCCGCTGATGGATGCATTCAAGGCGGAAGATGAGTGCCCGTTCTGCTATCTGGAGCGGGAAGCAGAGCAGCATGCGATTTCGTTTGCGCTCGGTTCCGGCGCATCCTACATGGAGGATGATGTGCGTGCGGAAACAGACGCGATGGGATTCTGCCGCCACCACTATAAAATGATGTACGATTACGGAAACCGTCTCGGAAGCGGTCTGATTTTATCCACCCATCTGAAAAAACTGAACCAGGAGCTTGCCGCACAGATGGATCAGTTTGCACCGGGAAAATCCTCGGTGTTCAAGCGGATGCAGAAGACATCCCTCGACAAACAGGGCCGTGAGACTGCGATCGGCCAGTGGATTGATGAGAAGACGCATTCGTGCTACGTCTGCGATCACTTCAAGGCAAACTATAACCGCTATCTTGATACGTTCTTTGATCTCTACAAAAAAGACGAGGAGTTTGCAAGACTGTTCCGCGAGGGAAAAGGCTTCTGTCTGCCGCACTTTGCGGATCTGGTGGAGACGGCGGAGAAAAAGCTGAATGATAAACAGAAAGCGGAATTTTACCCGATTCTGTTCAAAATCATGAAAGAAAATTACCAGCGGCTGCAGGAAGAGGTAACATGGTTTACTGACAAATTCGATTACCGCAACAAGGATAAGGACTGGGGAAATTCAAAAGATTCCATCCAGCGCTGTATGCAAAAATTAGGCGGCGGCTATCCGGCGGATGAGCCGTTTACGGAAGGATTATAATTCTTGTTTATAAAAGGAGCATAAAGTTTCGATGCAGAAGTTTTATCAGAGATTAAAAGAGAATCAAAAGGAGCGCGCCCGGTGCGCGTTTCTTGTTTTGTATTTCGGCGTGCTGGCGGTGCTGCTGTTTCTGGCGCGCCCGCTGCTGGATACAACGGCGGCAGACCGGGAGTGGAGCATTCACTTTCTGTTCCCGTGCCTGCTGGCGTGTATCATACTGACGACAGTCGTCAGTTTCTGCCGGTTTGCTGCAAAGCCGGACCAGAAACCAAAACCGCGCTATGTGGGATGGAAACAGCCGATTCTGATGCTGGCAAACGCAGCATACCTGTTTGCCACGCTGGAATTTGTCACAAACAGCCAGTTCCGGGAGATGAAATGGTATTATGCGCTGTTGAATATCGGTGTCATTTTCGTACTTTCCATTCTCATTTCCCTCTTTCTGAACTCCATCCGCCGCGCGATGATTTTCATGAACATCTTTTATTTCTGCATGAGTCTGGTATTCTACTATGTTTATCTGTTCCGCGGAGAAGCGTTCCAGCTCATCGACCTGTACAGCATTGCGACGGCGGCGGACGTAGTCGGCGGCTACAAATTCGAGATCACAGGTGAAATCGTGACTTCGTTTATCACGATGATGCTCGTTGTGCGTCTCTGGCTGCAGAGCCGGGAATACCGTTTTGCACGGAAAACGAGGAATAAAATTCTGCTCCGCGTGGCTGCTGCTGCGCTGACGCTCGGAACATACCTGGCGTACATGAATCTGAACTGGAACGCCGAGTTCGGTGTCATCAGCGATCTCTGGAATCCGGCGAAGACGTACCGTCAGTACGGAACGACGGTCGGTTTTACCGCGGTCGCCAAATATATGCGCCTGACACCGCCGGACGGCTATTCGAAAGACGAAGTGACAGTGATTGCCGATACGAGCGAGAAAGAGACAAAAACAGAAGATCTTCGAAAAGATAATGCCGACGGCGTGACACCGGTCAATATCATTGCGATCATGAACGAGTCGTGGTTTGACTACCGTTCCGTCGGCGATCCGCAGACGAGCGGGAGCTACATGCCGTTCCTCGACTCGCTGACCGAAAATATCATCAAAGGGCACACGCTGACGTGTACCAAGGGCGGCGGAACAGCAAAAACGGAGTATGAGTTCCTGACCGGAAACTCCTGCAAGCGGTTCCCGGGTATGGTGCCGTACGTCAGCTACTTTACACACAGCCAGTATTCCCTCGTCACGACATTAAAAGACCAGGGCTATCAGGCGATCGCGATGCATCCAAACAAGGCGACGAACTGGAAGCGGAGCACCGCGTACCGTTTCCTTGATTTTGATGATTTTATCTCGATTGATCAGTTCTCCGACACGGCCAAGCGGTACCGCGGTATGATCAGCGATCAGGCGAACTATGAGAAGATCGTGGAAACCTACGAGAACAAGGAGCCGGGCAGCCCGTTCTTCCTCTTTGATGTGACGATGCAGAACCACAGCGGCTACACGAACCGTTATTTCCAGGCAGATATCAACTGCAACGGCTACGACAGTGATGAGGCCGATCAGTATTTCTCCCTGTTAAAGCTTTCCGATGAGGCAATTTCCTATCTGATCCGGTATTTCCAGCAGGTGGACGAGCCGACGATGATCATTATGTTCGGCGATCATTCCCCGAAGCTGCCGGATGCGTTTGAAACATGGATTGCCGGAGACGCCTATCAGAATCTTTCGGTCGAGGATCAGGAGAAGTTCTATGGAACGCCGTTCTTCATCTGGACCAACTACAGCATGAAATCCGAGAGCAATGTCTGGATCAGCACAAACTATCTCTCAAGCTATGCATTAAGCCTTACCGGCCTGGAACTGACACCGTACAACGAGTATCTGCTCGACCTGCGCGGGAAGATGCCGGCGCTCAACCACCTCGGCTTTTTAGCAAGTGACGGAACGTGGTACCGCTGGAACGACAGCGATGCGCCGGAGGAGGATCTCGAGTACGAACGGCAGTATGAATGCCTGCAGTACAATGAACTGATCGACAAAAAAGACCGGGATGACAGCTTTTTTACAATTTCCGGTGAAAAAGACGAAGAATAAGGGCTTTCCCTACTTGCCAGAAAACGGAAACCTATGGTAGACTATACTCCGTATGACCGGGAAACCCCGGCGGTAACTTCACGTTTACAATTAAGAATAAGAAAATGAGGTTTTAAAAAGTATGATTGCAGCAAATAATGTGACACTTCGTGTCGGAAAAAAAGCGTTGTTTGAAGATGTCAATATCAAATTCACCGAGGGAAACTGCTACGGCATGATCGGTGCCAACGGAGCGGGAAAATCAACCTTCCTGAAAATCCTGTCCGGCCAGCTTGAGCCGACAAACGGAGACGTAACCATCACACCGGGCCAGCGTCTTTCCTTCCTCGAGCAGGACCACTTCAAATACGACAGCTATCCGGTACTCGACACCGTTATCATGGGAAATGCCCGTCTCTATGAGATCATGAAAGAGAAAGAGGCGCTGTACGCAAAAGAAGACTTCACCGATGAGGACGGTATCAAAGCGAGCGAGCTCGAGGGCGAGTTTGCAGAGATGAACGGCTGGGAGGCCGAGACCGATGCAGAGCAGCTCTTAAACGGCCTTGGCATTGAGCCGGAACTGCATTACGCACAGATGGCAGACCTGACCGGCAGCCAGAAGGTCAAAGTTCTTCTTGCAAGAGCCCTGTTCGGAAACCCGGACATCCTTCTTCTCGACGAGCCGACCAACCACCTGGACCTCGATGCGATCGAGTGGCTTGAGGAGTTCCTGATCAACTTCGAGAATACCGTTATCGTCGTATCCCACGACCGTTACTTCCTGAATAAAGTCTGCACCCAGATCGCCGATATCGACTACGGAAAAATCCAGCTCTATGCCGGAAACTACGACTTCTGGTTTGAGTCCAGCCAGCTGCTGGTAAAACAGATGAAAGAGGCGAACAAGAAGAAAGAGGAGAAGATCAAAGAGTTACAGGACTTTATCTCCCGGTTCAGCGCCAACGCATCGAAGAGTAAACAGGCTACTTCCCGTAAGAAAGCCCTGGAGAAAATCCAGCTCGACGATATCAAACCGTCCAGCCGGAAATATCCTTACATCGATTTCCGTCCGAACCGTGAGATCGGAAACGACGTTCTGCAGGTAGAGGGCTTGACCAAAACCGTAGACGGCGTGAAAATTCTGGATAACTTAAGCTTCACCCTCGGAAGAGAAGATAAAGTTGCTTTCGTCGGAAGCAACGAGCAGGCGATCACTATGCTGTTCAAGATTCTGACCGGAGAAGAAGAGCCGGATTCCGGTTACTACAAATGGGGCGTAACCACCACACAGGCTTACTTCCCGAAGGACAACACCGCAGAATTCGACTGCGACCTGACCATCGCAGACTGGCTGACCCAGTATTCCGAGATCAAGGACGTAACGTATGTCCGCGGATTCCTCGGAAGAATGCTTTTTGCCGGTGAGGACGGCGTGAAACGTGTCAGAGTCCTTTCCGGAGGAGAGAAAGTGCGCTGCCTGCTCTCCAAAATGATGATTTCCGGTGCAAACGTTCTCGTTCTTGACGAGCCGACCAACCATCTGGATATGGAGTCCATCACTGCACTGAACAACGGTCTGATCAAATTCCCGGGCGTGCTGCTGTTCACCTGCCACGACCATCAGTTTGTACAGACCACAGCAAACCGTATCATGGAGATCCTTCCGAACGGCGCGCTGATCGATAAGATGACCACCTACGACGAGTATCTTGCAAGCGATGAGATGGCAAGAAAACGTCATGTCTACACAATGACAGAGGAAGATAATTAAAGATGAGCAAAAAGACGACAGTTTCCGGCATTCTGCTGGTGTTGCTTGTGCTGGCCACAACGCCGCTTCTTGGAACGGACAACGTTTCGTTCCTGAAGTGGTGGCTTATGACCCTGGTGCTCGGTATCGGATTTTATCCGGCTGCCGCAGCGCTGTTTCCGCGGTTTCATGACCGGGGATGGATGTTTTCCAAAGTGCTTGGCATCGTTGTTTCCGGTTTTGCTGTATTTGCTCTTGGAAGCTTCGGACTGGTTCCGTTTACCGCACCGGTCTGCCTGATCACGGTCGGTGTACTGATTCTGGCTTCCTGGATTTTCGGCTGTTTTAAGGTACGCGTCCATGCGCCGGAAATCGATTTCCTGATGATGGAAGAAGTGTTGTTTTTCGCCTTTTTCCTTCTCTGGACCTACCTTGCGGGCTTTCACCCGGAAGCACACGGAACCGAAAAATTCATGGATTATGGTTTTATGAAGGCCATGATGCGCAGCACCGCCGTTCCGGCAGAGGATCTCTGGTACAGCGGAAGCGGTCTTAACTACTATTACGGCGGCCAGTTCTATGCCGTATTTCTGACGAAGATTACCTTCACGGATGTAAAGCAGACGTACCATCTGATGCGTACGATGGTGGCATCGTTCGCGTTTGTTCTGCCGTTTTCGATCACCTACCATCTGGCAGAGTCGCGTGCGTGCCACCGCATCCGGAAAGAGGGCGGCAATAAAAGCCAGATTGCACCGGTGCTTGGCGGTCTTCTTTCGGGAGGCGCCGTTTCCCTTGCCGGAAATATGCACTATGTGATTTACGGCTGTATCCGCCAGTGGCTGGGGCTGAACGAATCGGCCTACTGGTTCCCGAGTTCGACCCGCTATATCGGGTATGACCCGTTCGTGGAAAATGACCGCACGATCCATGAGTTTCCGTCGTATTCCTTTGTGCTCGGCGACCTGCATGCCCATGTGGTGAATGTCATGTTCGTCCTGCTGGTGCTGTGCCTTTTGTATTCCTACGTGAAAAATACCTGCCGTGATCCGGAAAAAGAGTGGAAATGGTCGTTAAAAGACGTTCTGCTCCAGCCGCAGATCATCGCGGCGGGCTTTCTGACCGGTGTGTTCCACTGGTCCAACTACTGGGATTTTGTTATCTATTTCGTCGTGATTACAGGCTTCTCTCTGTACGGTGCGCTGTACCGGTATCATGCGCGGGCGAAAGAGACGATCGGAACGGTTCTCCTGCAGGCTGCAGAAGTTTTTGCAATTGGAACGATTGTCGCCCTTCCGTTTACAATGAAGTTTGAGACGATGGTTTCCGGTGTCGGCATTGCCAAGCACCATTCGATGCTGTATCAGCTGGCGATTCTCTGGGGCCTTCCGACGGTGCTCGTTGTGCTGTTTATCGCAGCCGTCCTGCTGGCATGGCGGAAAAACCGTCATCTTCCGGGCATGGAGCGGCAGGGACAGATTGTACTTGCCGATGGAAAGACGCAGGAAGAGGTGGAAGAGCAGGCCGTTGCCCTGATTCTGGGAGAGAAAAAACCGGAGCCGGGCGAAAAAGAAACGGCAGAAAAGCCAAAAAAAGTTTCTGCCTTCTGTGATTTCTGGAGAGAGATTGCGGTGAGCGATATGGTGATCGGTATTTTAGGCCTCTGTGCCATCGGCCTTATCATCATTCCGGAGCTCGTCTATGTGCGCGATATCTACGAAGAATCGTATGCGCGCTCCAACACGATGTTCAAGCTGACGTATCAGGCATTTATCCTGTTCGGTATCTGCATGAGCTACATCATCACGCGGTTCCTGCTCTGGAAAAAAGAGCGGATTCTGCAGGTGTTCGGCGGAATCGGGCTGGTACTGCTTTTATGGACCTTCGGCTATTTTGGAACGAGCGTGTACTCCTGGTTCGGAAATGTTTTCGATCTGTCCGAGTACCGCGGACTCGATGCGACAGCGTATCTGGAAAATGTCTTTTCCGAGGACGCAGGTGCCATCCGCTGGCTGGATGAAACAATAGAAGGACAGCCGGTTGTGCTTGAGGCGAACGGCGACAGCTACAGCGATTACGAGCGCGTTTCCGCAATGACCGGTCTTCCGACCGTGCTTGGATGGTATGTCCATGAATGGCTCTGGAGAGGGGATCCCGCATACTTAAATGTCCGCGCTGGGGACGTGAAACAGATGTACACCTCGACCGATACGAATGAGGTGCTGCGCCTGCTGGAGCAGTATCATGTGACCTACATTTTTGTGGGAAGCAAAGAAAAGGAGAAATACGGCGATGCGCTGAACGAATCGCTGCTGCAGTCCATCGGAGATATCGTTTACCAGGATACTGCGTCCGGTACGTATATTCTTCAGGTGCAGGATACATAAAGAACAAAAACAGGAGAAAAGAACCGCCTGGTGCGGCATCTTTTCTCCTGTTTTTCATATAATACAGGGAATGCAGAAGAAAGTGCGAAGGGCAGACCATGCGGAGATTCCGAAAAGTGCGGTACGTTCCTCTGCCGCTTCTGGCTGTGATAATGGCGGCTATTCTGTTTGCAGAGCTGGCACGGTGTGAAAGAGAAGGCGCGAAAGAGACAGCGGCGGAAGCAGAAAAAAGTGTGCCCCGCCGTGCGGCGCTGACATTTGATGATGGGCCGAATGCGTGCTATACGCCGGAGGTGCTTGAAATTTTAAAAGAAAATGAAATTCCGGCAACGTTTTTTCTGCAGGGGCAGTGTCTTGCCGGAAACGAAGAAATCGTCCGCCGGATGCATGCGGAAGGCCATCTGATCGGAAATCATACGTTTCATCATGTTCAGCTTACGAAAGTATCAGAAGAGGAAGCGAGGGAGGAGGTCGTGAAAACAAGCAATGCAATCTACGAGATCACAGGGGAATATCCCGTCTATATCCGTCCGCCGTTCGGGGAATGGAGAGAGGGGCTGGACCTTGCAGTGACGATGATCCCGGTACTCTGGGATGTGGATTCCCGCGACTGGGAGAGCCAGAACACCGAGGCGGTCTGCAGCGCGGTGCTTCCGAATGTGAAGGATGGCAGTATTATTCTCATGCATGACGGCTACCGCGCGACGGTAGAAGCGCTGCGGCGGATCGTAAAAGAATTAAAAGAAGAGGGATACACGTTTGTGACGGTGCGTGAGCTGATTGAAGAATAGCTTCCGCGGATTCCATCGAACATAGTTGCGGAGAATCCGAGATTAAGGGGTTGAGGATACCCGCCAAAATGTGATAAGATAAAAGGCAGGAAGAAAAATGGGGTGAAAAATACATGGATTTGTTTGATTATATGAAAGAAACCACAATGGAAAAAGAGTCCCCCCTCGCATCGCGCATGCGCCCGGCAACGCTGGACGAGGTGGTTGGACAGGAGCATATCATCGGCCCTGGAAAGCTGTTGTACCGTGCGATCAAGGCGGATAAACTCGGCTCCGTCATTTTCTACGGCCCTCCGGGAACGGGAAAAACGACGCTTGCCCGCGTCATCGCCAACACGACAAGCGCAGAGTTTACCCAGCTGAATGCCACGACAGCCGGCAAAAAGGATATGGAAGAAGTCGTAAAAGAAGCGCAGCAGCGGATCGGCATGTACGGCAAAAAGACGATTCTCTTTGTCGACGAGATCCACCGCTTCAACAAGGGCCAGCAGGACTATCTGCTTCCGTTTGTGGAGGACGGCACACTCGTTCTGATCGGTGCGACGACGGAAAATCCGTATTTCGAGGTCAACGGGGCGCTGATTTCGCGTTCCATTATCTTTGAATTAAAGCCGCTCGAAAAAGAGGACATCGAAAAACTGCTGGAGCGCGCGGTGACGGACCCGGTAAAGGGGCTCGGGACGTACAACGTTGTGCTCGATGCGGATGCAAAAGAGTTCCTCGCCGACATCGCAGGCGGTGACGCGAGAGCGGCCTTAAATGCAATCGAGCTGGGCGTCCTCTCGACGGAACGTCAGGCGGACGGAAAAATCCATATCGATCTCGAAACGGCATCGGAGTGCATCCAGAAGCGCGTCGTGCGGTACGACAAGACGGGCGATCAGCATTACGATACGATCTCTGCATTTATCAAGAGCATGCGCGGTTCTGACCCGGATGCGGCGGTCTTTTATCTGGCCAAAATGCTGTATGCCGGGGAGGATATCAAGTTTATCGCCCGCCGCATCATGATCTGCGCGGCGGAGGATGTCGGCCTTGCCGATCCGAATGCCTTAAATGTAGCAGTTTCCGCGTCCCTTGCCGTGGAACGCGTCGGCATGCCGGAGGCGCAGATTATTCTGGCGGAGGCAGCCACGTACGTTGCCTGTGCACCGAAGAGTAATTCTTCGTGCGAGGCAGTCTTTGCGGCGATGAAGACGGTCGGAAGTGTGCGGACGTCGGTTCCGCCGCATCTGCAGGACGCCCATTACAAAGGTTCTGCCAAACTTGGCCACGGTGAAGGCTATCAGTATGCACATGATTACCCGAATCACTACGTCGAGCAGCAGTATCTGCCGGACGAGATCTTAGGAAGCCGTTTCCTTCATCTTGGAACGAACGGCTATGAGCAGAAGATCCGGGAAAACTTCAAAAAAATTGGAAAAGACATCGAATAAAAGGGGAAGAAACCATGACAGACTGGCTTGGAAGCCGTATTATTCGCTGGACGCCTATCTGAAAAAGACGTTCGGGGAAAAAGTGTACAAGCTCTCGCTCGACGGCGGGATGACGTGTCCGAACCGGGACGGCACCTGCGGGGAACGGGGCTGCATTTTCTGCAGTGCGGGCGGCTCCGGTGATTTTGCCGGAGACAGAAACAAATCCATCCCGGAACAGATCCGGGAGCAGAAATCCCTCCTGCAGCAAAAGCGGCCGGTGCATAAGTTCATCGCCTATTTCCAGGCGTATACGAACACGTATGCGCCGGTGGAATATCTGGAAAAAATTTTCCGGGAGGCAATTTCGGACGAGGAGGTCGTGGTCCTTTCGATCGGAACGAGACCGGACTGCTTAGGGGAAGAGGTTCTTTCTCTGTTAGAAGAGCTGAACCGGATCAAACCGGTCTGGGTGGAGCTGGGACTGCAGACGATGCATGAAAAAACGGCACAGTATATCCGAAGAGGATATCCGCTTTCCTGTTTTGAACAGGCAGTAAACGAGCTGCACAGGCGGGGGATTCCCGTGATTGTCCACACGATCCTCGGTCTGCCGGGGGAGGGACAGGAGGAAGTCTTTGCAACAATGGATTACCTGAATGGACTTTCCATTTCCGGCATCAAGCTTCAGCTGCTTCATGTGCTGAAAAACACGGATCTTGCGGCGGACTACGCGGCCGGAAAATTTGAGGTGTTGGAGCAGGATGCGTATCTTACCCTTGTCATCGACTGCCTGCGGCGCCTCCGTCCCGATCTTGTGATCCACCGTATGACGGGAGACGGCCCCGGGGATCTTCTGATTGCACCAACATGGAGCCAGGCAAAACGCACCGTCTTAAATGAGCTGCATCACCGCATGAAAGAAGAACATGCGTATCAGGGACAGCTTCTGGACGAAGAAAAAGGAGGAAACACACCGTGATTGAATCATCCTTTACGTTATACAAACTGATTATTCTCTACATGCTGCAGAATGTGAATTTTCCGCTGTCAAATACACAGATTTCGGATTTTATCCTGGAAAAAGAGTACACGAACTACTTTCATCTCCAGGAGGCGTTAAGCGAGCTGCAGGATACAAAGCTGATCGAGATCGAGAAGGTGCGCAACACCTCGTACTACCACATGACTGAGGAGGGCAGCAAGACGCTTTCCTTCTTCGAAAACGAGATCTCTCCGGAAATCCGGGAGGAAATCGACCGCTATATGAAGGAACACTCCTATGAACTGCGGAAAAAAGCGTCCGTTGTGGCCGATTACTACAAGACCGCGGGAGATGACTACGAGGTCCGCTGTCAGGCAAGAGAGCGGAAGACGACTATTTTTGAGATTGTCGTGACGGTTCCGTCCGAGGAGGCGGCCAAAAAGATCTGCAGCAACTGGGAAAACCGGAGTCAGAAGATTTATGCTTCGATTATGAATGAACTGTCAAGATAACGATTGACAGGAATGGTGGCATATAATAGAATAAATTAGTATGTCTAAAAAGCATAAACATGAAAAACATGGAAAACATAGTAAATAAGATTTTAGATTCCAAAGGAGATAAAACCGTGCCTGATTATACAAAAGAAATTGAAAGACGGCGTACCTTCGCCATCATTTCCCACCCGGATGCCGGTAAAACCACACTGACCGAGAAATTCCTGCTGTACGGAGGAGCCATCAACCTCGCCGGTTCCGTAAAAGGAAAAGCGACTGCGCGCCATGCCGTATCCGACTGGATGGAGATCGAGAAAGAGCGTGGTATTTCCGTTACCTCTTCCGTTCTGCAGTTCAATTACGACGGCTACTGCATCAACATTCTGGATACCCCGGGACACCAGGACTTCTCGGAGGATACGTACCGTACCCTGATGGCAGCCGATTCCGCCGTCATGGTTATCGATGCATCGAAGGGTGTCGAAGCACAGACCAGAAAGCTGTTTAAAGTCTGTGTCATGCGCCACATCCCGATCTTTACCTTCATCAACAAGATGGACCGCGATGCGAACGATACCTTCGAGCTGCTCGACGAGATCGAAAAAGAGCTCGGCATTGCAACCTGCCCGATCAACTGGCCGATCGGTTCCGGAAAAAAATTCCGCGGTGTTTACGACCGTGACAAAAAGAAAGTCCTCACCTTCTCCGATACAATGAAGGGAACGAAGGAAGGTATCGAGGAAGAAATCGATATCGACGATCCGCATCTTCTCGATGTGGTCGATGAGGACCAGAAAGAACAGCTCATGGATGAGATCGAGCTGCTCGACGGCGCAAGTGCAGAGTTTGACCAGGAGCTTGTCAGCAAGGGAGAGCTCTCCCCGGTATTCTTCGGATCTGCGCTCACCAACTTTGGTGTGGAGACTTTCCTGCAGCACTTCCTCACGATGACGATGCCGCCGCTTCCGCGTACGGCAGACTGCGGCGTGATCGATCCGGTCAAAGAGGATTTCTCTGCATTTGTCTTTAAAATCCAGGCAAACATGAACAAAGCACACCGTGACCGTATCGCATTCATGCGCATCTGCTCCGGCAAATTCGACGCCGGAATGGAAGTCTTCCATGTGCAGGGAGAAAAGAAAATGCGTCTTTCCCAGCCGCAGCAGATGATGGCGAGTGACCGTCATATTGTTGATGAAGCATACGCCGGCGATATCATCGGTGTATTTGACCCGGGCATCTTCTCCATCGGAGATACGATCTGTATGCCGGGCAAAAAATTCGCATATGAGGGAATCCCGACCTTCGCGCCGGAGCATTTTGCAAGAGTGCGCCAGCTCGATACGATGAAGAGAAAACAGTTCGTCAAGGGAATTTCCCAGATTGCACAGGAAGGTGCGATCCAGATTTTCCAGGAGTACAAAGGCGGCATGGAGGAGATCATCGTCGGCGTTGTCGGCGTCCTGCAGTTTGACGTTTTAAAATACCGTCTGGAGAACGAGTACAACGTGGATATCCGTCTGGAGAACCTGCCGTATGAGCACATCCGCTGGATCGCAAACAAAGAGGAGATCAACCTGGACCGTATTCAGGGTACATCCGATATGAAGAAGGTCATGGACCTCAAGGGAAATCCGCTGCTTCTCTTTGTCAATCCGTGGAGTGTCGGCATGGTACAGGATCGAAACAAAGACCTTGTGCTGACCGAATTCAGCAAAAACTAAGAACAAAAGAGCGGGATGCCGCTTAAAAAGGAGAAGGAATGAACTTATTCGATATTCTGGGCCCTGTGATGGTCGGTCCGTCGAGTTCGCATACAGCGGGTGCAGTGCGGATTGGATGGATGACACAGAAGCTTCTCGGAGAACAGCCGGTGGAAGCAAAAATCCTGATGTACGGTTCCTTTGCCGCAACGGGAAAGGGCCATGGAACGGACCGCGGTCTCGTCGCGGGTCTTCTCGGCATGCGTGCAGACGACGAGCGGATTCCGCACAGCTTTGAGATTGCCGATGCGGCGGGCCTTTCCTATTCGTTCGGCATTGCCAATCTGACGAGTGCCCATCCGAACAGCGTTGTTCTGGAGGTGAAGGGAAAGAGCGGCAGGACACTTGAAGTGCAGGCGTGCTCCCTTGGCGGCGGCCGCATCATGATCAACCGTCTCGACGGGCTGGATGTCAACTGTACCTGCGAGATCCCGACGCTCATTGTCCACAATCTCGACCAGCCGGGCCATGTAGCGGAGGTTACGTCGATGCTGGCACACAAATCGGTCAACATCGCCAACATGTCCCTCTACCGCGACAAAAGAGGCGGGTCGGCTGTCATGGTTGTGGAGATGGATCAGCCGCTCACGAAAGAGTCCCTGCAGTGGCTGGAACATCTCGAGGGCATCGTAAAGGTAACCTACATTAACGTGACGGAAGGAGAAGAGGACAATGTCTTATAATTCACTGGAAGAAATTGTCCGGGAGTGCGAAGAAAAAGCTCTGCCGTTTGATGAGGTCATCCTTCTGGACGATATGAATGAGAGAAATGTAAAACGGGAGGATTCCCTTGCCGCCATGTACGGCATGTGGGAGGCCATGAAACGCGCGGATGCAGGCTACGACGGAAATTTAAAATCAAGAAGCGGCCTGGTCGGCGGCGCCGGTGCGGCGATGAAAGCGTATGTGGAGAGCGGAGAAGCACTCTGCGGTTCCTTTGTCGGCGATGTGATGGCATCCGCCCTTGCAATGGGGGAGTCGAATGCCTGCATGAAGCGGATCGTTGCGGCTCCGACCGCGGGAGCCTGCGGTGTTCTTCCGGCGGTGCTGGTCAATTACCAGAAACGGAACGGAACACCGGATGAGGAAATCGTGCGCGCGCTCTACACGGCAGCCGGTATCGGCCAGGTCGTCGCGGCACGGGCCTACATTGCGGGCGCTTCCGGCGGCTGTCAGGCCGAAATCGGAACCGCAAGTGCAATGGCGGCCGGAGCACTGACCGCACTTCGAGGCGGATCTCCGTCCCAGATTACACATGCGGCGGCGATGGCGTTAAAAAATCTGCTCGGCCTCGTGTGCGACCCGGTCGGCGGTCTTGTCGAGGTTCCGTGCGTCAAGCGGAATGTCATTGGCTCTGTGAATGCACTTTCTGCGGCAGATATGGCACTTGCCGGAATTTCAAGCCGCATCCCGCCGGATCAGGTGATTGATGCAATGCGCGAAGTCGGCGATCAGATGCATCCGACCCTTCGCGAAACCGGCCAGGGCGGCCTTGCCAACACGCCGGCGGCACGCGAGTGGTGCGCGGCACAGGAAGAAGAATAAAAAATCCTTTTATTTTCGGATTATTTTTGGTATAATGAAAGAAAGTCAGCCAAGGAGGAGGTCTTTTAAGATGGCAGAGGCAAAAATTCAGAAAAGAAACACTTATACGATATATGATGACGAAGGAATCGGAACCGTGCAGATTGCAGACGAGGTGGTAGCTATTATCGCAGGACTTGCGGCAACGGAAGTGGACGGGGTAGCCTCCATGGCCGGAAATATTACCAACGAATTAGTCAGCAAGCTTGGCATGAAAAATCTTTCCAAGGGTGTCAAAGTTGATGTACTTGACGGCGTTGTCTGCGTGGATCTTGCCCTCAATCTCAAATATGGATACGAGATTCCGGCAACCTGCAAAAACGTACAGGAAAAAGTAAAAACAGCGATCGAGAATATGACAGGCCTGGAAGTTTCCGATGTCAATGTAGCCATTGCAGGCGTGAATATGGAACAGACGAAATAAAAAACAACGAACCGCGAGGGAATAAGGCGACCCCTTACACCCCGCGGTTTTTGTCAACTATACAGGAAGGAATTAAAACAAACGATGAACAGAAGCAAACTTCGCGAAAATATTTTTAAACTTCTCTATACCGCAGAGTTCCAGGAGAAAGAGGAGATGCCGCAGCAGATGTCCCTTTACTTTACGTACTCTGACGACAACGACGAGGATGAAGAAGTAACCGTAAGCGAAAAAGATCAGACCTATATGGAAGAGAAATACCATCATGTGACCGAGCACATCCCGGAAATCGACGAGATGCTGAACCGTACTTCCGAGGGCTGGAAAACGACCCGTATGGGAAAAGTAGACCTGGCGATCCTGCGTCTTGCTGTTTACGAGATGAAATTCGACGAGGACGTTCCGGTCGGTGTAGCCATCAACGAGGCCGTTGAGCTGGCAAAACGCTTCGGCAGAGACCAGTCCCCGTCCTTTATCAACGGTATTCTTGGAAAACTGGCAAGAGAAGAAGATGAGAAATAAAAACCAGAATGTTTACACCGTAGGCCAGGTCAATTCATACATCAAAAATATCTTTGACCAGGACTATATGCTCCGCCGGATCTACGTCAGCGGAGAAGTAAGCAACTGTAAATACCATCCGTCCGGCCACATCTATTTTTCGTTAAAAGACGCCGAAGGAACGATTTCCTGTGTCATGTTCGCCGGTTCGCGGCGCGGCCTTGCCTTCCCGATGCGGGACGGCGACAACGTGATTGTCGGCGGCAGCATCAGCGTCTATGAGCGGGACGGAAAGTATCAGATCTATGCAAAAGAGATCACAAAAGAGGGCGCCGGCCTTTTATACGAAAAGTATCTGGCCCTAAAAGCAGAACTGGAAGAGATGGGCATGTTTGCCCCGGAGTACAAGCAGCCGATTCCTGCGTATGTAAAGAAAATCGGCGTTGTCACAGCACCGACGGGAGCTGCTGTGCAGGATATCAAAAACATTGCACTCCGTCGGAATCCCTTTGTCCAGATTATCCTCTACCCGGCCCTGGTGCAGGGCGAGGGAGCGGCGGACAGCATCGTGGAGGGCATCCGCCGTCTGGACGCACTGAATCTGGATGTGCTGATCGTGGGCCGCGGAGGCGGTTCGATCGAGGATCTTTGGGCGTTCAACGAGGAAAAAGTAGCGCGCGCCGTTTTTTCCTGCCATACCCCGGTGATCTCCGCCGTCGGCCATGAGACCGACACAACGATCATCGATTTCGTGGCAGATCTGCGCGCCCCGACCCCGTCCGCAGCGGCGGAGCTGGCGGTCGCTGATGTCCGCGCGGTACTCAACACACTGGAAAATTATAAAAGCCGCATGAACCATGCGATGGCAAACCAGACGCAGAGAGCGAGAAGCCGCCTTCTGCAGTACGAGACAAAGTGGAAGTATCTCGGACCGGAAAATAAGATCCGTGACCAGAGAGCACGCCACGCCGAGCTGGAGCGTCGGTATACAGATGCGATGGAAGAAAAGCTCAAAGAAGCGCGCCACCGCCTTGCCCTTTACATTCAGGCGATGAAGGGTCTGTCCCCGCTGGACAAGCTGAACCAGGGCTATTCCTACGTGGAAAAAGAAGGAAAGGCCATCACTTCGGTGCAGGATGTCAAAGAAGGCGATCTGCTCGAAATCTGTGTATCGGACGGAAAGATCACAGCGCGCGCAGAGAAGACATCGGCCGTATCCTGGATGGAACAATCGTGAAAAAAAGCAGAGAATCGAGAAAACATGGGAAATATGGAAACAGAAGAGAGAAAAGAAGAAGGAACTCCTTCCGGTGAGACACTGGAAGCAGCATTTGGAAAACTGGATCAGATGCTCGAAACGCTGGAAAGCAGCGATGTCAGCCTGGAAGACTCCTTTCGTTTATACAAGGAGGGAATGGAGCTTTTAAACGAATGCAGTCAGAAAATTGACCGCGTTGAGAAAAAAATGCTCCAGATGAATGAGGATGGAACATTCAGAGAATTTTAAAGCAGTACTCGAAGAAAAAACGCGGGAAGCGGAAAGTATCATTACTGCTTACCTGCCGAAAGAGGAAGGCTTTGCAAAGGAACTGGCAAAAGCCATGAATTACAGTATGACAGCGGGCGGAAAGAGGCTTCGTCCGCTGCTTTTGCAGGAGAGTTTCCGTCTGTTCGGCGGAACCGGGGAGGCTGTAAAACCATTTATGGCAGCCATGGAGATGATTCACACCCATTCCCTGATCCACGATGATCTCCCTGCGATCGACAACGACGATTACCGCCGCGGCAGAAAAACGACCCATGTCGTCTTCGGGGAGGCCGTCGGCGTGCTGGCAGGAGACGCTCTTTTAAACTATGCATACGAGACAGCCTGGAAAGCCTTTCCACTGGAGGAGCACACCGACCGCGTAGTGCGTGCTTTTGGCATTCTCTGTCAGAAAACCGGAATTTCCGGCATGCTGGGCGGTCAGAGTGTTGACGTGATGAATGAAAAAGCCGGCCATTTCGCCATCGACCGTGAGATGCTGGACTACATTTACGAGAACAAGACTTCGGCGCTTTTAGAGGCTGCCATGATGGCAGGTGCGGCACTTGCAGGAGCAAACGACGATGATCTTGACGCGCTCTGCCGGATTGCCTCCAAAGTCGGAATCGCGTTCCAGATCCGGGACGACATCCTGGATGTCACATCCACGATGGAGGAGCTTGGAAAGCCGGTTTTCAGCGATGAAAAGAATGAAAAAACAACGTATGTGACGCTGTTTGGCACAGACGGGGCGGAGCAGGAGGTAAAACGGCTCACGAAAGAGGCCGTGGACGAACTGAAAAATCTGTCCTGTCCGGGAGATAAAATATTTCTGGAAGAGCTGTTTGAATCTCTGACTTCCAGAAAAAAGTAAGGGATGATTTCATGTTAGAAAAAATACAGAAACCAAACGATATCAAGAAGATTCCGGCGGACCAGCTTCCGGCGCTTGCAGAGGAAATCCGGGAATTTATTATCGAGTCTTTGAGTAAAACCGGCGGCCATCTGGCGTCCAATCTTGGTGTCGTGGAACTGACGATTGCGATGCACCGCGTCTTCGATCTTCCAAAAGACAAGCTGATCTGGGATGTGGGACACCAGTCCTACACGCACAAGATTCTGACCGGGCGGAAAGACGGGTTTGAAACGCTGCGCCGGGAAGGCGGCATCAGCGGATTCCCGAAGCGGAGCGAGAGTGACTGCGATGTATTCGACACCGGCCACAGCTCGACTTCGATTTCCGCAGGCGTCGGCTATGTGCGTGCACGGGAACTGAAAAAAGAAAATTATTCCGTTGTTTCGATCATCGGAGATGGTGCGCTGACCGGCGGCATGGCGTACGAGGCGCTGAACAATGCGGCCAGCCTGAAATCGAATTTTATTATCGTTTTAAATGACAACGAAATGTCGATCACCGAGAATGTCGGCGGTATGTCATCGTACCTGTCCGGCCTTCGGACGGCATCGGCGTACACGGATTTCAAGATGGATGTCACAAAGGCATTGAACCGCATTCCGGGCATCGGACCTGGCATGGTGGATGCGATGCGGAAGACGAAAAGCAGCATCAAACAGATCATCATTCCGGGCATGCTGTTTGAGAATATGGGACTTACGTATTTAGGTCCTGTGGACGGCCACAACATTCCGCAGCTGATCAAGACCTTCCAGGAAGCAAAACGGTTTGAAGGACCGATCCTGGTGCATGTCCTGACACAGAAGGGCCGCGGCTATGAGCCGGCGATGCGCCACCCGGCAAGATTCCACGGTGCGGGTCCGTTCGATGTGAAAACAGGATTGCCGGTTGGAAAATCCAATCCGACGTACACGGATGTCTTTTCCACGGTCATGCGGAAAATGGGAGATCGAAGAAAGGATGTTGCGGCAGTCACGGCGGCGATGATGACCGGTGTCGGACTGAAACGCTTCTTCAACATGTTCCCGGACCGCTGTTTCGATGTGGGAATCGCAGAAGAGCATGCGGTGACATTTGCAGCGGCACTGTCACTCGGCGGCATTACGCCTGTCGTTGCGATTTATTCTTCATTCCTGCAGCGGGCGTACGATCAGATCATGCATGACGTCTGTATGCAGAATCTCCATGTCGTCTTTGCGATTGACCGCGCCGGTCTTGTGGGCTACGACGGGGAGACACACCACGGCATTTTCGACCTTTCCTATCTGGGTTCGATGCCGAATATGACAATTCTTGCACCGAAGAACCTCTGGGAGCTTTCGGATATGATCAAATTTGCGGTCGATTACGACGGCCCGATCGCGGTGCGCTACCCGAGAGGGGAAGCGTATACGGGATTAAAAGAGTTCCGTGCGCCCATCTGCCTCGGAAAATCAGAAGTGATCCATGAGGGAAGCCGTGTTGCACTTCTTGCCGTCGGCAGTATGGTAAAAATGGCAGAAGAAGTGCAGAAACAGTTAAAAGAGCGGATGGATATGGATGCGGCGCTTGTGAATGCGCGGTTCGTCAAACCAATCGATGAAGAACTTCTTCGAAGCTTTGCCGATACGTATGAGCTTGTCGTAACACTCGAGGAAAATGTAAAAGACGGCGGCTTTGGAGAGCGCGTCCTTGCTTTTGCCGAGGAAGAAGACCTTCCGTTCGGCGTGGAGATCATTGCACTGCCGGACCGCTTTATTCCGCACGGAAGTGTATCATACCAGATGAAACAGGTCGGCTTTACGCCGGAAGATATCTGCGGCAGAATTGAGGAATACTACAGAAAACGGGAGCAGGAAGAAAGATGAAAAAACGATTAGATGTATTACTGGTAGAACGGGGCCTTGCCACATCGCGGGAAAAAGCGAAAGCCATGATTATGGCAGGAGAAGTTCTGGTGGACAATGAGCGGGAGGACAAAGCCGGTTCCATGTTCCCGGAAGAAGTGGAGATTGTCTTAAAAGGAAAACCACTGCCGTATGTGAGCCGCGGCGGCTTAAAATTAGAGAAAGCAATGAAAAACTTTGACCTTACCCTGGATGGAAAGGTCTGCATGGATGTCGGAGCATCCACCGGCGGCTTTACCGACTGTATGCTGCAGAACGGCGCCGTCAAGGTATATTCCGTGGATGTCGGCCACGGCCAGCTCGACTGGAAGCTGCGGAACGATCCGCGCGTTGTCTGCATGGAGCGCACGAACATCCGTTACGTCGTGCCGGAGGATATCGAGGAGAGACCGTCCTTCGTATCGATCGACGTATCGTTTATCTCCCTGACCAAGGTGCTGCTTCCGGTCCGGAATCTGATGGAAGAGAACGGCGAAATTGCAGCTCTGATCAAGCCGCAGTTTGAGGCAGGACGCGAAAAAGTCGGCAAAAAAGGTGTTGTCCGTGATCCGGCTGTACACAAAGAAGTCATTGAGATGGTCATTTCCTATGCGAAAAGCATTTCCTTCGGCGTGCGCCATCTGGAATTTTCACCGATCAAAGGACCGGAGGGAAATATCGAGTATCTCGTTCACCTTGTCCGGCTGCCGGACGGCGTGACAGAGGAAGAGACCAATGTCGATGTAGACGCCGTTGTAAAGAGCGCGCACGATACACTGGATAAATAAAAGGGTTAAGGAGCATGATATGGAGCGATTTTACCTGATCACAAACAGAGCAAAAGACCCGGACCTTACCGTGACAGACCAGATCAGGCAATATCTGGAGGAGCGCGGAAAAACGTGTCTTCTCTGCGATAACAGCGAAAAAGGGGAAAAATACCATTATACGGATCCGGCGAAGGTTCCGTCAGATATCGACGGCATTCTGGTGCTCGGTGGTGACGGCACGCTTCTGCAGGCAGCAGGCGACGTGGTGGATTTACAGATTCCGCTGCTCGGCATCAATCTGGGAACGCTCGGCTATCTTGCGGAAATCGACCGTGACACGCTTTATCCGGCGCTGGATCATCTGATGGCGGATGAGTATACGATTGAGCACCGCATGATGCTCTGCGGATCGATTTACCGGGACGGAAAGCTGATTGCGGAGGACGCGGCACTCAATGACATTACGATCACCCGTGAGGGAAACCTGCGTGTCGTCCGGTTCGACAATTACGTCAACGGGGAGTTTTTAAATTCCTACAGCGCCGATGGCATCATCATCGCAACGCCGACCGGTTCGACCGGCTACAGCCTCTCCGCGGGCGGCCCGATCATCTCACCGTCAGCCAGCCTGATGCTGATGACGCCGCTTGCCCCGCACACCCTGAATACGAGAAGCATTGTCTTTCCGGCAGAGGATGTGATCGAGGTGGAGCTCGGGCCTTCGAGAGACGGCGGCATTGAACAGGGCATGGCATATTTTGACGGCGATACCCGCGTTCCGATGAAAACCGGCGACCGGATCGTGATCAAAAAGGCCAGACGGGATACTCTGATTGTGAAGATCAGCAACATCAGTTTTCTGGAGACATTAAGAAAGAAAATGGCAAACATTTAAGATATAGTTACTGGGGAAGGATGCTTGAAATGAAAATCGCGAGACATGCACAGATTATCAAATTAATTAACCAATATGACATTGAAACACAGGAGGAGCTGGCAAAGAAGCTGGAGGAGAGCGGCTTTGCCGTAACGCAGGCGACGATTTCGAGGGATATCCGCCAGCTGAAGCTCACAAAAGTACCAAAAGAGAACGGCGGAAGCCGCTATGCGGTTCTGCAGAACGCACCGTCCGAGGTTGGGAGCCGCTATGCGCGCGTGTTAAAAGACGCGTATATTTCCGTTGATCTTGCCAAGAATATTCTGGTCATCAAAACCGTGTCTGGAATGGCGATGGCGGCGGCAGCGGCTTTCGATGAGATGAACTGGAATGAAATTGTCGGCTGCATCGGCGGAGACGATACGATTCTCTGCGTGGCAAGAGACGATGATGCGGCGCTTGTGGCAGCAGAACGACTGAAAAAAATGGTGGACGGCATGGAGGAGACGGGCGAAGAGTTCTAAAGAACGCCCGTTTCTGCAAAAAAGAGACAAAAAGATGACAGCAGGTGTGACACCGGAGGGAAAGAATGCTCACAAACTTACACGTAAAAAATCTGGCCCTGATCGACGAAGCGGAAGTGGAGTTCGGTCCGGGCCTGAATATACTGACCGGAGAAACCGGAGCCGGAAAATCCATCCTGATCGGTTCGATCAATGCGGCGCTTGGAAAGAAGATATCCCGCGAGATGATTCGGACGGGAGAGACAAGCGCGCTGGTGGAACTGGTCTTTGAAACCGAAAATCCGCATGTGCTGGAGCTGTTAAAAGAGATGGATCTCGAGGCGGAGGAGGGACAGGTGATTATCTCCAGAAAGATCACCGGATCCCGCAGTGTCTGCCGCATCAACGGCGAGGCATGCAATATTTCGCAGGTAAAAGCCCTTGCGTCCCTGCTGCTCGACATCCACGGCCAGCATGAGCACCAGTCGCTGCTCTATCCGGACCGGCAGATCGCGATTCTTGACGCGTTTGCGGGAACCGAGGCGGCCACGGCAAAAGGAGAGGTCCGGGCGCTGTACCAGGAGTGGAAGAATGTCCGAAAGGAGCTCTCGGCGTACGAACTCGACGAGGAGGCAAGAAAGCGGGAGGCAGCATTTCTTACGTTTGAAATCAACGAGATTGATCAGGCAGAGCTAAAAGAGGGCGAGGACGAAGCGTTGGAAACTGCGTATCGGAAGATGGGCCATGCGAAAAAGATCGCAGAATCTCTGCAGACGGTATATGCGATCACCGGCTACGGTGCAGAGAACAGCGCCGGGGAGCAGGTCGGCCGTGCAATCCGGGAGCTGCAGCAGGCCGCGGTGTACGACGATGCACTTTCCGGTCCGTCGCAGACCCTTTCCGATATTGACGGACTGCTGAACGATTTCAACCGCGAGATTTCCGCGTATCTTTCCGAACTGACCTTTTCCGAGGAAGAGTATTACGAGACGGAAAAGCGGCTCGATGAGATCAACCGCCTGAAAGCAAAGTATGGAAAGACGATGGCAGAGATCGCCGCATACCGCGAAGAACAGCAGAAAAAACTGGAAAAACTGGAAAACTTTGAGAGCTGCCGCGCGGCACTGCAGGAGCAGTTACAGAAAACGGAGCAGAAACTGGATGCGGCCGCACATAATCTGTCCAAAATCCGCAGAAACTATGCAAAACGGCTCGAAACACAGATTATCGAAGGTCTGCGCGACCTGAATTTCCTGCATGTCGCATTTAAAATTTCATTTGAAAAGACAAAAAGCTACACCGAAAACGGAACCGATGCTGTGGAGTTCTTAATCTCCACAAACCCGGGCGAAGCGGTCCGTCCGCTGGCGAAAGTTGTTTCCGGCGGTGAACTGTCGCGAATCATGCTTGCAATCAAGACGATTCTTGCCGACCGCGACGAGACAGAAACCCTGATTTTCGATGAAATCGACACCGGAATCAGCGGAAGGACGGCGCAGAAAGTTTCCGAAAAAATGGCACAGATCGGGCAGCGCCATCAGGTCATCTGCATCACCCATCTGCCGCAGATCGCAGCGATGGCAGATTCTCATTTTGAAATCGAAAAAAACGTCGAAGAAAACGAGACCGTCACATCGATCCATCCATTATCCGAGGAAGATTCTGTCAGAGAACTGGCAAGAATGCTCGGCGGCGCGAAAATTACGGATTCTGTTCTGGCAAATGCCAGCGAGATGAAGGAATTGGCACAGGTACAAAAATCTGCAAGACTCAAATAAAGAGAAGTCCGCATACTAAGAGGGAAATCACGAAACAAAGCGTGGTTTCCCTCTTTTTTCGCTGGCGGCGAGTCAAAGTCCGTGCCTGCACGAGAACTTGACGACCGCCGCGAAAACAAAAGAAATGCCGCAGTTCTGCCCTGCGGCGGAAAGGATGGGAATGCAAATGACGAGAAAACAAAAATACCGAAGAGTCCTGCTTGCGCTGGCGGCGCTGTTTCTGATCCTTGCCGTTCTTCTTGGCTACGATGCCATGCGCGAATCCCTGCCGGATACGATGTATGTGGATGAGAACAGCGAAAGCCCGTTTCAGCCGCTCACGAAACATCCTCTGCTGACAATTTCGGAAGGAACTGAGGAAGCAGAAAAGAGCGATCCCGGGGAAACGGGAGATACCGTGGTGGAATGTTCCGCGGCCGGAATTCCGCTGAAAAAGATCCGTGTCATCCAGGAAGAACGGCCGAAAGTTGCCGTCTGCGGCGCGCCGGTCGGTATCTATATGGAGACCGACGGCGTGATGGTCATCCGCACAGCCGAAATCCATTCGTCCGACGGAACCGTCAGCCGGCCGTCGGAAAATATTCTGCGGGAAGGTGACTATATCACGAAAGTAAACGGACAGGACATCCGCAGCAAACAGGAGCTGATTGATGCAGTAAAAGTATCAAACGGTTCCCCGGTGTGCCTTTCCCTGCTCCGGGACGGGGAAACGATCGAAGTGCAGGTGACACCGCAGAAAAGCCAGGACGGCACCTGCCGCCTTGGAGCCTGGGTCCGTGATAATATGCAGGGAATCGGAACACTGACCTTCGTGGAAGCAGACGGAACCTTTGCGGCGCTCGGCCACGGAATCAGTGATGTTGATACCGGAAAAATGCTGCAGTTAAACGGCGGAGAGCTGTATCTGACACAGATTCTGTCCGTGATTCCGGGAAAAGCGGGTGTACCGGGTGAACTTCAGGGCGTGATCCATTACGAAGAAAAGAACCGTATCGGGTCAGTGGCGGAGAATACCATCTACGGTATCCACGGCGTTCTGGACAGGGAAAAAAGCAGTGCACTGCCGCTTACCGTGACGGAAATTGCCTACCGGCAGGAGATCGAGACGGGCCCGGCCACCGTGCGGATGTGCGTGGACAATACGGTAGAAGAGTATGAGGCGGAGATTACGGAAATCGATCTTGGAAGCGAGAATACGAACAAAAATTTTGTGCTCGAAATTACCGATCAACGGCTGCTGCAGAAAACCGGCGGCATCGTACAGGGAAATTCCGGCTCGCCGGTGCTCCAGAACGGAAGGCTGATCGGCGCCATTACCCATGTTTTCGTAAACCATCCGGAAAAAGGCTACGGTGTCTTTGCGGAAAATATGCTTGCACGGAACTGAAAAATATACGTTAATTTGGTTGAAATTGTTACAAACTTCCGAATTTTTACGGAAAATGTCGATCGAATTTTCAAAAAATTACGGGAAATATATTGAAAATGCGAAAAAATAAAATTATAATGTCTGTGTGATTGGAAAAAGTTCAGAAGAAAACGGATGCAGCGAAATTCCGGAAAGACCATGAGTTTTTGCAAAGGAGAGCTTTATGGAAAAGATCAACATTGCCATCGCGGATGATAACGAACGCATGCAGGAAATGCTTGGGAACGTCATAAAACAGGATGACACGCTTGCACTGATCGGGCAGACCGGAAACGGAAATGATATCTACAGTATCATCCGCGACAAAGAACCGGACGTCGTACTGCTTGACATTTTCATGCCGAAGATGGATGGTCTGACTGTAATGGAGAAAGTCAATGAGGATAAAAATCTGAAAAAAAGACCTGCCTTTATCGTTGTCTCCGCCGTAGGAGAGGAGCGGATCACCGAAGATGCGTTCCGGCTCGGCGCTTACTATTACGTCTTAAAACCGTTCGACAACGAAACTCTTCTGAACCGGATCAAAGCAACAAAAGGAATGACAGCAGTAAGAAGATACCATCCAAGAAATTTTACAAACCCTGGAAAAGAGCCGGTCTGTCCGCCGGAAAACAGTCTGGAAATCGATGTGACAAATATGATCCACGAGATCGGCGTTCCTGCCCATATCAAAGGATACCAGTACCTGCGCGATGCGATTCTGCTTTCCGTAGAGGACACGGAAATGCTCAATTCCATTACCAAGATTCTCTATCCGACCATCGCGAAACGCCACCAGACAACGTCAAGCCGTGTCGAGCGTGCCATCCGCCATGCGATTGAAGTGGCCTGGAGCCGCGGCAAAATGGACACAATCGACGAGCTGTTCGGCTATACCGTGAACAACCGTAAGGGTAAACCGACAAATTCTGAATTTATTGCATTAATTGCAGATAAAATACGTCTCGAACTGAAAAATCAGTAAAAAGTAACAAAAAAATCCGAACAAACGGAGAAATTACAGAAGTTTAGACTTTTTTTTCTGGACAAAGTACGGTATAATACAGACAGGACGTTGATTATCCTTTCGCGTTTCATAGGATCGTGACAAAAAGGAAGGAATTACAGAAAAACAAAGATGCGATAATCAGCATGAAATTACAGGAGGATTCTTTTCATGAAAAATATTTTGTTCGTGGCTTCAGAATGTGTACCGTTCATCAAAACAGGCGGTCTGGCGGATGTAGCAGGTTCTCTGCCGAAATACTTCCCGAAAGAGTATTTTGATGTGCGCGTGGTGATTCCAAAATACGCAGGAATCAAAGAACAGTTTAAAAATCAGATGCAGTATGTGACAAACTTCTACATGGATCTGAACTGGAGACAGCAGTATGTCGGCATTTTCGAGATGGAATATGAAGGCATCAAATTCTACTTTATCGACAATGAGGAGCATTTCGGAGGAAGCACTCCATATGCGGGCATGCCATGGGATCTGGAAAAATTTGCTTACTTCAGCAAAGCAGCGCTTTCCATTTTACCGACCATCGGCTTCCGCCCGGACCTCATCCACTGCCACGACTGGCAGACCGGTCTCGTTCCGGTTTACCTGCACGAGCGTTTCCAGGCAGATGAATTCTATCGGGGAATCAAAACCGTCATGACGATCCACAACCTGAAATTCCAGGGCATCTGGGACCGCAAGACGATTCAGAGCATTACCGGCCTTTCCGACTACTACTTCACACCGGATAAGCTGGAGTTCAAACACGATGCAAGCTACTTGAAGGGCGGTCTGGTTTACGCAGATGCGATCACCACCGTCAGCAATACATACGCGCAGGAGATTCAGACCCCGTTCTATGGCGAAGGACTCGACGGTCTGATGTGTGCAAGAGCAAACGATCTGCGCGGTATTGTAAACGGACTCGACTACAATGAGTGGAACCCGGAGACAGACGCTCAGATTGCAAAGAATTTCAATGCAAAGAACTTCCGTAAAGAGAAAGTGAAAAATAAACTGGCACTGCAGGAGGAGTTAGGACTCGAGGTCAATCCGAAGACGATGATGATCGGTATCGTATCCCGTCTGACCGATCAGAAGGGCTTCGACCTCATCAGCTATATGATGGATGAGATGTGCCAGGATGCCGTACAGTTTGTGATCCTTGGAACCGGCGAGGAGCGCTACGAGAACATGTTCCGCCACTTCGCATGGAAATACGACAAGAAGGTTTCTGCAAACATCTACTATTCCGATGCAATGTCACACAAGATCTATGCATCCTGCGATGCCTTCCTGATGCCGTCCCTGTTTGAGCCATGCGGACTCTCCCAGCTCATGAGCCTCCGCTACGGAACCCTTCCGATCGTCCGCGAGACCGGCGGCCTCAAAGACACCGTAGAGCCGTACAATGAGTACGAGGGAACAGGAACTGGATTCAGCTTCACAAACTACAATGCGCATGAGATGATGGGTACCGTGCGGTACGCAGAGCGCATCTATTACGACAAAAAACGCGAGTGGAACAAGATGATCGACCGCGCAATGGCACAGGATTTCTCCTGGGCGAATTCCGCAAAACAGTACGAGGAAATGTACAACTGGCTGATCGGATAAGCTGGTCTGCATTCTGAAAAATAAGAAAAAAATCCCGAAATGGCAGAAGAGGAAAGAAAAGCCGTTTCGGGATTTTTTTGCAGTATTTTTGGGTTGCGGCAGGAGAGTGGAATATGCTACACTTGTGCATAAGGATATATTCGAAGCAGCTCCGGTGCAGAGGATTTGGGGGCTGAAAAAAGACACAGGAAAAAAAGAAAAACAGTTGACAACAAAGCAGATTTGTAATAGTATGAATACAGAAGCGAACGGACGTTCGCATAGTAAGGAGAAAATTCAGTATGGGAAATAATAACGAAGATAAACTGCGCGCACTCGATGCCGCACTTGGACAGATTGAAAAACAGTACGGAAAAGGAGCTGTCATGAAGCTCGGGGATTCCGCAGCCAACATGAACGTGGAAACCATCCCGACCGGTTCATTAAGCCTGGATATCGCACTCGGTCTTGGCGGTGTGCCGAAGGGACGAATCATCGAGGTATATGGACCGGAGTCTTCCGGTAAAACAACCGTAGCGCTCCACATGGTAGCCGAAGTACAGAAACGCGGCGGAATCGCCGGCTTCATCGATGCAGAGCATGCGCTCGATCCGGCCTATGCCAAAAACATCGGTGTTGATATTGAAAACCTCTACATCTCACAGCCGGACAACGGCGAGCAGGCACTTGAGATCACCGAGACGATGGTTCGTTCCGGTGCGGTAGACATCATCATCGTGGACTCTGTTGCAGCCCTCGTTCCAAAAGCCGAGATCGACGGCGACATGGGAGATTCCCACGTCGGACTGCAGGCGCGTCTGATGTCTCAGGCACTCCGGAAACTGACTGCAGCGATCAGCAAATCCAATTGTATTGTTATCTTTATCAACCAGCTGCGTGAAAAAGTCGGTGTCATGTTCGGAAATCCGGAGACCACAACCGGCGGCCGTGCACTGAAATTCTATTCTTCCATCCGTCTCGATGTCAGAAGAATCGAAGCCTTAAAGCAGGGCGGAGAGATGGTCGGAAACCGTACCAGAATCAAAGTCGTGAAAAACAAAGTAGCTCCGCCGTTCCGCGAGGCAGAATTTGATATCATGTTCGGAAAAGGAATCTCCAAAGAAGGAGACGTTCTGGATCTGGCAGCTTCCGTCGGCATCGTACAGAAGAGCGGCGCATGGTTCGCATACGGCGGCGACAAGATCGGCCAGGGACGCGAAAATGCGAAAGCATACCTGCGCGAGCATCCGGAAATCATGGATGAGATCGAGCACAAAGTGCGCGTGGCTTACGGCCTGATCAAGGAAGAAGCGCCGGAAGGCACAGAAGAAACAGCAGCAGTTCCGGAAACCGAAGGAGACGACGAATAAATGTTTGTGACAGAGATTCGTCCTCTGAATAAAAAGAAATCACGGATCCTCTTCGATGACGGAGAGGATCTGGTTCTTTATAACGGGGAAATCCGCGCTTCCCGCATCAGAGAGCAGGAGGAGCTGTCCGACGAGGTTTACGAAAAGCTCGCGGGGGAAGTGCTGACGAAACGGGCGAAGCACCGCGCGATGTACCTGCTGCTCGGGCAGATGCGGACGAAAAAAGAGCTGGAAGATAAATTACGAAAAGACGGCTATCCCGAGAGAGCCATTGAGGAGGCTGTCTCGTACGTGGAGAGCTTTCACTATATCGACGACCGCGCATACGTGGAGCAGTATCTTGCGGGCAGCGGTGCGAAAAAAGGGAAAAAGGCAGTCCTCTATGCGCTGGCACAGAAAGGAGTGGACCGGGAACTGGTGGAATCTGTCCTGGAAGAGCAGGAGGATGCCCGCGATGAGTATGAACTTGCAAAAAGTGCCGCCTTCGCAAAGCTCGGCACGCCGCACCGGCTGGATGAAAAAGAGTACCGCCGTGCCGCCGGTTTTCTGATGCGGAAGGGATTCGGCAGTTCCGAAATCCGTCGGGCACTGGAAGAATACCAGGATTCCGCTGACGAAGAATTCTGAATATTCCCGGCGATTCCGCCACGTGCCGCGAAATTATGTGCAATAAAATACATGAATATTTCAGAGATTTCGCTTTTAGAAAATAATATCCCCGTTTTGCCGAGAGCGCATCCAGCAGAATGGGGAATTCCCTTATTGAAAGAAAAATCACTGTTTTTTCTGGATAAACAACCAAAAAGGACACCTTTTATTGTATAATTA
>NZ_JBNMHD010000010.1:0-70312 GCF_050872605.1 Fusicatenibacter sp. | reverse complement strand
CCTTCAGCCGGACATCCACACCGTTCGTTAATACTTTTCGTCTATACTTTGGGCACCATACTACATGGTACTTACAGGAATAGACGACATTATTGTTTGATTGATATGTTGTGTTCATATTTGTATTATACGACATTTTATTGATTAATACAACTGTTATTTTGTCCATCTTCAATTACTTGCGTAAATTCGATGGATGCGTCTTATATCCCCATAGCTGAAGCAAGGGGTTTTACGACGCATTGGATAACTGTGTCCTCCTCGTATTTGACGGGCCTATCATACGATAAAAACTGGCGTTGCGGCAAGCAACAAAAAATAACATAATAAATTAGGTTGTATTTATCCTAAAATTTATATATACTATAAAAAAACTTGAGGAGGTACCCAAATGACTATCGACACAAAAACCTTAATTTCCATTTCCGAAGCAAACCAGAATTTTTCCAAAGTCGCCCGCTTGGTAGACGAATGCGGTTCTGCTGTGATTCTGAAAAACAACGTTCCAAGATATCTTGTCATCGATTTCAGCAAAGCCGAGCAGGAAACTACTGCATCTGACGATGATGTTTTAAGTATCTCAAAGCGCCTGATGGAACAGAATAAAGAAGCATACGAGGTACTTGCTAAATGAAAAGACTGAGTAAAAAGCAGATTCTCATGCTGCATTCTCAGTTGATTCAGCAGACCGGTGGAAGCGACGGAGTCAGAGATTACAATCTGCTGGACTCCGCTCTCGAAACGCCTTTCCAGTCCTTCGGCGGAGAAGACTTGTACCCCACCCTGCAGGCAAAAGCCGCAAGACTTGGCTATGGTCTGATCAAAAATCATTGTATGATTGACGGCAACAAACGAATCGGGACACACGCCATGCTTGTTTTTCTTGCCTTAAATGGAATCGAGCTGAGTTATACACAGAAAGAATTATACGAAACCATTCTTAATGTCGCAGCCGGGAATATCACTTATGAAGGGTTGCTGGAATGGATTTTGGAACATCAAACTTAAATGACTGGGCATGGATATTCTGTGCCCGGTCATTTTTCTCAAATAGTATTTATGATTCTTTTCCCAGCAAATACTGATAAATATCCCTCTTCGTCACCCCGCGGTCCTTTGCCACGAGTTTCATCGCCTCTTTTCTTGCAATCCCCTGATCTTCATACCGTTTCATATGTTCTTCAATCGAAATCTCCTCAAACGCCGCCTTCGCCTCGTCCTCGATTTCTTTCTGGCTTCGGCCTTCGATCACAAGCACGCATTCCCCTTTCGGGTCTTCCTGTTCGTAGCGGGTGATGGCATCTTCGATCGTGGTCTGCCATGCCGTCTCGTGTTTCTTGGTCAGCTCACGGCAGAGTGTCAGTCTGCGGTTGCCCAACGTTTCCAGCAGTTCCCGCAGTGTTTTCAGCAGATGATGCGGCGCCTCGTATACGATCATCGTTCTCGTTTCGTTTTTCAATCTTTCCAGTGCCAGCTTATGCTCTTTCTTATCCGGCGGAAGAAATGCCTCGAAGACAAATCTTCTTGTCGAAAGTCCCGACAGTGTCAGTGCCGTCACGCACGCACACGCGCCCGGCAGGCTTGTCACTTCGATGCCTGCCTCGTACGCCATCTTCACCAGCTCCTCACCCGGATCCGAAATTCCCGGCGTTCCGGCATCCGTGATCAGCGCGATATTCGTTCCCGCCAGCAGCTTCTGTACCAGCTCGCGGCCCTTGTCGTATTTGTTGTATTCGTGATAGCTCGTCATCGGCGTATGAATCTCAAAGTGGTTCAGCAGCTTAATGCTGTTTCTCGTATCCTCTGCCGCGATCAGATCAACCTCCTGCAGAATGCGGATCGCACGGAAGGTCATGTCCTCCAGATTTCCAATTGGTGTTGCACACAAATATAATTTTCCTGCCATGTTCTTATCTCCCGTCTCCATATAATTCCCGGATGTCCTTTGTATACACGCCCGGCGTCTCATACACAATCAGCGGTTTCTCCACGGTAATCCTCGGGTTTCCGCCTTTCATCGCCTCGATCAGCACCATGTTCGGCTCCTTGTCCACAAACGGATACACGAGCTGCATCCTTTTTGGTTCCAGATGATATTTTTTCAGCGTCGAAAAAATCTCCGCCAGCCGGAACGGCCGGTGCACCAGATAGAACCGTCCTTTCGTCTTTAAAACCGCCGATGCCTCTTTCGCAATATCATCAAACGAACACAGCACCTCATGCCGCGCAATCGTCTTCGCCTCGAGCGCATTTGTCAGCCCGTGCTGCCCCGTCATGTACGGCGGATTGCACGTTACCACATCAAACACTTCTTTTCCAAACTGCTGCGATGCCGTCTTCACATCTCCCTGGAAAATCTCAACATCATTTTCCAGATGATTGTACAACACACTCCGCTGCGCCATCTCGGCACTGTATTCCTGAATTTCCAGCCCGGAAAAATGCTCTCCGTTTGTCTTCGCCTTCAGCAGAATCGGCACAATTCCCGATCCCGTGCAGAAATCCATCGCCCGCTCCCCGCGCTTCACCTTCGCGTAGGATGCCAGCAGCACCGCGTCGATGCCATAGCAGAAAAGGGATGGATTCTGTATCATCCAGTAACCGTTCTGCAGATCATCGAGCCGCTCACCCGGCTTCAAAAATTCTTCTTTTCTATCCAATGAAACTCCCTCCTCCTGCTGACCGCCCAGCGCCGTATCACATAAAAAGAAGCGTCAGTTTTACCCGGCGCTTACTTTTTTCAAAATGCATTCCAAATCAATCTTATTCCGGCTGTTTTGCCTCTTCCGAAGAAGCCTGCTCCCCGGAGCTGTTTCTGTCTTTTTTCTTCTCTTTGCCTTTTTCCTTCTTATGCTTCGGCTTGAACTTGAGCTCCTCCACCGGGTACTCCCGCATTTCCTTCTCATCGTTCACATCCACCAGCACTTTTACGAGCTGACGAAGCACATTCACACTGGAAACCTCACCTTTCATGCCGTCCGGCAGCGTTACGATATCGCCGACACCCGGCAGCTTGCGGTTCAGGTACTCGTAAGTTTCCTGTTCATTTTTCAGACAGCACATCAGTCGTCCGCAGACACCCGAAATCTTCGTCGGGTTCAGGGACAGGTTCTGCTCTTTTGCCATCTTGATCGAAACCGGCGCAAACTCGGACAGATACGTGTGGCAGCAAAGCGGTCTTCCGCAGATGCCGATTCCGCCGAGGATCTTCGTCTCATCGCGGACACCGATCTGGCGAAGCTCGATTCTCGTCTTAAAGACTGCCGCCAGATCCTTTACCAGCTCGCGGAAATCAATTCTTCCGTCGGCGGTAAAATAAAACAGCATTTTGTTATTGTCAAACGTATACTCTGCATCAATCAGCTTCATCTCCAGGTTATGTGCCCGGATCTTCTTCTGGCAGATTTCAAACGCTTCTTTTTCTTTCTTGCGGTTGTTCTCCTCCCGCGCATCATCCTTCGGCGTTGCGATGCGGATGACTTCTTTTAACGGCTGGATCACCTTGGAATCGTCAACTTCCTTTGGTCCCAGCACAACGAAACCATACTCTACGCCGCGCGCCGTCTCCACGATAACGTGGTCACCCACGCAGATGTCCAGCTCTCTCGGCGAGAAATAATATACTTTTCCTACGTTTCGAAAACGTACTCCTATAATTGTTATCATGCTATCAGTTTTCCTTCATTGTCAGGAACATAAGCTCCATGGTTAAATCAAAATTAACATTCGCATTCAGACGGGCGCGTGCCTTCTGAATCGACTCTATAATCTTCTCCAGGCCTTCGTATGAACTCTTATTTGCTCTCTCTCGGATTCCATTCAGTTCCTGCTTGAACACAAGGGAATCGACCTCTTTTGTCGCCTTAAAGAGCAGAACATCGCGGAACCACAAAGAAAAGATATCGAAATAATCATTCATATTATCTTTTTCGGCCGTCAGTTTTTTGATCGTCTCGACGATCTCATACAGCGGCATACTGTCGGCGTATTTTGCCATGCGGAGGGCATTTTCCAGCGTCTCCTCGTACTCCGGAGAACGGGCAATCCGCTCTGCTTTTCCGATGTTTCCCTGCGCCAGGGATGCATCGACCTCTGCCTGGTAATCCGGCACATGCATTTCGTTCATCAGATAGTCTTTCACAAGCTGGTCTCCCACTGGTTTTAAATTTAACTGCACACAGCGTGACGAAATCGTCGGAAGCAGCGCATCCGGGTTGTCTGCCAGAAGCATGACAACTGCGTAAGCCGGCGGCTCCTCGATCGTTTTCAGCAGTGCGTTCTGCGCCTGAAGTGTCAGCTTCTGCGCCTCGTCGATGATATAAATCTTGTACGGACTGCTGTACGGCTTGATCATCACATCGTTAATGAGCTGCTCGCGGATTTCATCGATGCTGATGGTGTTCGGCTTTTCATGCTTCACATAAATGATATCCGGATGATTCTGGCTCTGTGCCTTTTTACAGGACGGGCATTCCATACAGGGCTCGACCCCGTGCTTCTCGCACTGAAGCGTCATCGCAAACAGCGAAGCCATCATTTTCTTTCCCGATCCACTCTCTCCGCCAAAAAGATAAGCATGAGATACTTTATTCATCGAAATGGCATTCTGTAAATGCGTTATGATTTCCTGATGTCCTACAACCTTCTGAAAACCCTGCATAAAATCACCCCCTGGAGTTCTTTTGTATTTCTTATCTAATACTGCATTAAGTATAACACAACTCTTTCTGTTGTTCCACAAAATTCTGAATTTCGGAAAAACAGTCTTCCGGCGCAGAATTGTTGAAAAATCTGCGGACAATTCCAGCCTCCGCAATCTTCTCCTCCGTAAAATCCTCACAGTCCGCCAGGAATCTCCGGCACATCTCCGCGTATTTCGGCTCTGTCTGTTTTCTTTCCCGTTCCAGTGCCCGCGAAAGCCGCAGCCCGTCGTCCACCTCGATATACAGCGGAACCATCGCCTGCTCCCCGAAATATGCCTTTAATTTCAGATACGATTCCAGTGTCCCGATTCCGAGATAATCATGCTTCGCAAGATCAATCTGCCCGTCATCCGCCGTAAAATAATACCACGGCCCCTGCACCGTCGAATACATGCGCTCCTCGATAATCTTTCCGGCCTCCCGCAGTTCCGAAAGCCGTTTTTCATCCACAAAGAAATACTCTCTTCCGTCCTGCTCCCCGCTCCGGATCGGCCGTGTTGTATACAGCACAAACGGTTTTAAATCCAGCGCCGTCTCCTGGATCAGATGCTCATAAATATGATCTTTCCCTGACGCACTTTTTCCCATCAGATAGTAAATTTTTCCCATTTTTTATCTCCCCGAAACACAGATTCTTTATGCCTTAAACCGGTAACCAACGCCCCAGATCGTCTCGATATACTGCGGCTTTGCCGTATTAAACTCTATTTTTTCGCGGATCTTCTTAATATGCACCGTAACCGTCGCAATATCTCCGATCGACTCCATATCCCAGATCTCACGGAACAGCTCTTCTTTCGTGAAAACGCGGTTCGGATTCTCCGCAAGGAAGGTCAGCAGATCGAACTCTTTCGTTGTAAACTGCTTCTCCTCTCCGTTCACCCACACGCGGCGCGCGGTCTTGTCGATCTTGATGCCGCGGATCTCCACAACATCATTCTCCTTCTTGCCGTTTCCGACCAGACGGTCGTACCGTGCCAGATGCGCTTTCACACGCGCAACCAGCTCACTCGGTGAAAACGGTTTCGTCATATAGTCATCCGCACCAAGGCCCAGTCCGCGGATTTTGTCGATATCATCCTTCTTTGCCGAAACCATGATAATCGGAATATCCTTCTTCTCGCGCACCTCACGGCAGATCTCAAAGCCATCCACCTCCGGCAGCATCAGATCCAGAATCAGCAGATCAAAATCCTCTTTGATCGCCCGCACCAGACCGGTGTCCCCCTGGTTTTCAATCTCCACTTCAAAGCCCGAAAGCTCTAAATAATCCTTCTCCAGATCCGCAATGGATTCCTCATCCTCAACAATCAGTATCTTACTCATGAAACAGGTACCTCCTGGTATTTTCTTAATACAAAGTACATCGTGGTGCCCACGCCTTCTTTGCTGGTGGCCCACACTTTTCCGCCGTGGTCTTCGAGAATCTTCTTCACGATGGAAAGACCGATGCCGCTGCCGCCCCTCGTGCTGTTGCGGGACGCGTCGGTGCGGTAGAAACGGTCGAAAATCTTCGTCAGATCCTTCGTCGCAATTCCCTTTCCGTTATCCTCAATCTCCACCTGCACAAAATCTCCGACATCACGCAGACGGATGTTAATGACTTTATGGCTCTTATCCATGTATTTGATGGAATTGCTTACAATGTTATTGATGACACGCTTGATCTGCTCCGCATCTGCAATGACGATCGGGTCGTCCTCGAGATAATTAAAGTATGTCAGATCCACATGCTGCGCGTCAAGCTCCAGATTCAGTTCTTCCACACAGTCATCGAAATAATCCGCGATATGGATTTTCGAGAACGTATACGGAATGCGGTTCGTGTCAATCTTGGAATAAAACGTCAGCTCATTGATCAGACGGTCCATCTCATTCGCTTTGTTGTAAATGGTGCGGATGTAGCGGTCCATCTTCTCCGGCGTATTTGCCACGCCGTCCATGATTCCCTCGACATAACCCTTGACCGCGGTAATCGGTGTTTTCAGGTCATGCGAAATGTTGCTGATCAGCTCTTTATTCTCTTTGTCGAACTCGACCTTTTCCTCCGCCGTCTCTTTCAGCCGGATACGCATCTCCTCGAAATCTTCGCAGAGATCGTTGATCTCCTCCACGCCGCACGGCTCCACGGTAAAGTCAAGATTTCCGTCCTTGATATTCTGCGTTGCCTTTTTCAGCTGCTCCAGCGGTCCGATGACTCCGCGGTAAATCCAGAGGCTGAGGCCCAGGCTCGTGAACACCAGAATCAGCACAATCACAATGCCGAGCTCTCTTACCATGCCCGTAATCTGCGGCGCAATCTGGTCTGTCTTGGTGACGATGAACGCACTGCATTCTTTTCCGTCCGCGTTCTCATAGTCCACCTGTTTGACCATCCACTGTTTTTCATTGCGGAAATAAACACCGCCCTTCGAATTGGCCCCCGGGTCACCGTATTTCGGCAGCTCATTTTCCAGATCCTCCGATGACAGCTCCTCCGAGCCATTGTAAATGATGACGCCATCCTCGCGCACCGCGATAAACGACTGTTTCTTCTGCAGTCTTGCATTCAGAATCGAGAGATAATCCGTTTCTTCCAGCTTTGCAGTATCCGAATTTGCGGTATCCTCCACTTCGTCGTACTCTTCTGATGTCATCGCATTCAGCAGCAGAGTATTGTTCGAAATGGTTCGGTACGTTGCGTTTGCAAGACCGTATTTCTCGCCGATGATCTTTGTCTTATACCCTACAAACAAGTAAAACGTCAAGGCACACATGATAATCGGAACCAGTATGATGATGAAAAAAGAAATGATTACTCTCGTCCTTAATTTCATGCTTTTCTTCTTTTTTTCCATATAAGATCCACCTGTTTTCCAACACATATTTCGTACTTTTGCGCACAAAAAATCCCCAGTACGCAGTCTAAATTTATTATAGCACAACGCCTGAGGATTTTTCATTAACTTAGATGAATCTTTCTAAACTTTCTATAAACAGAAAAGCCTGAAATTAGAGGTATTTCTTCAGGTCTTCTACTTTATCCAGTTTCTCCCACGGCAGATCCAGATCGTTTCTTCCGAAGTGGCCGTAAGCGGATGTCTGTTTGTAGATCGGACGACGCAGATCCAGCATTTTGATGATTCCAGCCGGACGAAGATCGAAGTTCTCGCGAACGATATCTGTCAGTTTGTTGTCAGAGAGTTTTCCTGTGCCGTAGCTGTCGATCATGATGGAAGTCGGATGAGCGACACCGATTGCGTAGGAAAGCTGGACCTCGCATTTGTCGGCAAGACCTGCTGCTACGATATTCTTTGCTACGTAACGTGCTGCATAAGCTGCAGAACGGTCTACCTTTGTACAGTCTTTTCCGGAGAAAGCTCCGCCGCCGTGACGGGCATATCCGCCGTAGGTGTCTACGATGATCTTACGTCCGGTGAGACCGGAATCTCCGTGAGGTCCGCCGATTACGAAACGGCCGGTCGGGTTGATGAAGAACTTGGTGTGCTCATCTACCATGTCTGCCGGGATGATTTCGTCGAATACGTATTTTTTGATATCCTCATGGATCTGCTCCTGGGATACTTCCGGATCGTGCTGTGTGGAAAGAACAACAGCGTCAAGACGGAACGGTTTGCCGTTCTCATCGTACTCTACAGTTACCTGTGTTTTTCCGTCCGGACGAAGGTAACTTAAAGTACCGTCTTTGCGGACTTTGGTCAGCTGGCGAGCCAGTTTGTGTGCCAGATAAATCGGATATGGCATATATTCATCGGTCTCGTTGCTCGCAAATCCAAACATCATACCCTGATCTCCGGCTCCGATGGCATCGATCTCCTCGTCGCTCATGTTGTTCTCTTTTGCTTCAAGCGCTTTGTCTACACCCATGGCGATATCGGTTGACTGTTTGTCCAGTGCAACGATCACTGCGCAGGTGTCAGCGTCAAATCCGTATTTTGCACGGTCATAGCCGATTTCGCGAACGGTGTCGCGGACGATCTGCTGGATATCGATCTGTGCTTTGGATGTGATCTCACCCATTACCATCACATATCCTGTTGTGGTACAGGTTTCGCATGCTACACGGCTCATCGGATCCTGCTCAAGCAGAGCGTCCAGAATCGCGTCAGAAACGGCATCGCAGAGTTTGTCCGGATGTCCTTCGGTTACAGACTCAGAAGTAAACAGTCTTTTTTCCATTCTCGTTCTCCTTTTTCTTCTCTTCTCTTTTGATCTTCTATAAGATCTCTGAACAATAAAAAAGATCCGCAAGCGAAGCGGACCTGAATAGCAATGTTCAAATCCCCTTATTGTTCGAAAGTTTCGCTCAGGCTGGCACCTTCCCGTACAGAGCATTCTGTCTGGGGGTTGCCGTGGTTTCACAGATCCTATGTATCTCCACCACTCTGAATAAGAGAAAAGCAACTGAATTTTTGATTTTGTTTTTTGTTCCTCTGATACACTATCGCAAAATACGTCATTCGTCAAGAGGAAATAAAAGGATTTGAGACATTTTCTTACTGTTGTCCCAAACATCCTTTCTTTTTTTCTGATTTTTCGACTGTATCTTCTGTTATTTGTGAACAGATAAGAAAACTCTCCAAAACAGAGAGTTTTCTTATCTGCTGTATCGTTTTTTCTACTCTTCTGCTTTCATCTCGCGGACAATCTTCCGCAGCTTCAGAATCATGGATGGAGCAACAGAAAGCTCATCCACTCCCATTCGTACAAACTGCTCCGTCAATGTCAGGTCCGCACCGAGTTCCCCGCAGATTCCTGCCCATTTTCCGCATTTGTGCGCATTTTCCACCACCATACGAATCATTCGAAGAACCGCTTCATGGTGTGGATTGTAAAAATCATCCAGCTGCTCATTCTGACGGTCAATCGCAAGGGTATACTGGGTCAGGTCGTTCGTTCCGATGCTGAAGAAATCCACCATTTCCGCCAGACGGTCGCTAATCATCACGGCTGCCGGTGTCTCGATCATAATGCCCTGCTCCGGAATTTTATACTGCACTTCCTGCGCTTTCAGCTCTTCCTCTACCTCCGCGACAATTGCGTAGATTTTTTCTACCTCTTCTGTTGATGTGATCATCGGATACATGACAGAAAGGTTTCCGTAAACGGCTGCACGGAACAGTGCGCGAAGCTGCGCTTTAAAAATCTCCGGCTGTTTCAGACAGATCCGGATTGCACGATACCCAAGCGCCGGATTTTCTTCTTTTCCAAGATTAAAGTAATCCACCTGCTTATCGGCCCCGATATCCAGTGTACGGATAATCACTTTTTTGCCTGCCATGGTCTGCACGGCCTGTTTATAGGCCTGAAACTGTTCTTCCTCCGTTGGGAAATCATTTCTTCCAAGATAGAGGAATTCGCTTCGGAAAAGTCCGATTCCGCCGGCGTCATTTTCCATCACATAGCCAAGGTCACCAACACTGCCGATATTTGCATAGATGTTGATCTTACGGCCATCCGGCGTAACGTTTTCTTTTCCCTTCAGTTCCTCAAGAAGCTTCTGTTTTTCTGCTTCTTCCTGCATTCTTTTTTCGGTTTCTTTCTGCACGCCTTCTTCCGGTTCAAAGATAACCTGACCCGAAAAACCGTCTACAACGGCCGTCATACCGGTTTTCAGACTGTTTAAATCCATCGGGACACCGATCAGTGCCGGAATATTCATCATTCGCGCAAGAATCGCAGTATGAGAGTTGGTAGATCCATGCACAGTCACAAACGCAAGTATTTTTTCTTTGTCCATCTGTACAGTTTCACTCGGACTTAAATCGTCTGCCACTATAATAGATGGTTCTATAGAGCTCAGGTCGTTATCTCCCTCACCGCTTAAATTGCGAACCAGACGTTCGGAAATATCTTTTACATCTGCGGAACGGGCCTTCATATATTCGTCATCCATAGCCGCAAACATCTCTGCAAAATTATCGCCGGTTGCTGCTGCTGCATATTCTGCATTCACCAGTTCTGTCCGGATCATGTTCTGCATCGATTCCAGATAATCTTCATCCTCCAGCATCATCTGATGAACTTCAAAGATCGCCGCACTTGCCTCTCCGACCTCCCGGACTGCCTTGTCATACAGTCTGCCAAGCTGTTTTTTCGAAACCTCCACGGCTTCTTCCACACGCTTCACTTCTGCTTCCGGATCTTCAATCCGGGCTCTTTTAACCTGATAATCATTTTTCTTCAGAACCGCAACCGGCCCCATAACAATTCCTTTATATACGGATTTTCCCTGAAAATACTGCATTTTTTATCCTCCGAGCGCTTTTTACAGATTTGCTTCGAAAAACGCTTTCAGCGTCTCAATCGCTGCATCTTCGTCCTCTCCGTTTGCTGCAACAGTTACGGTATCTCCCTGTTTTACGCCAAGTGACATCAGCATCATCAGCTGCGTCAGTTTTTTCGTTTTCCCATCTTTTGTGATGGTGCATTCCGATGCAAAATTCTTTGCCTCCTTTACCAGCATTCCTGCCGGTCTTGCGTGGATTCCCAGTTCATCTTTAATGGTATATTCAAATGATTTCATGTTTTTATTCTCCTTCTTCTCTGTCCATAATCCGTTCTATGTGCATAGCGAGATATCCAATCTCAATCTCCTCCATCGGAAGTTTCAGCCGTTTTTCCATCTCCTCACAGATTCGTTTTGCCGCCTGAAAGGCTTCCGGGAACTTTACGGACATATAGTCATTCATATTTACTTTCAGTTTTTCTCCACTGACCGCTCTTGCCACCATATAGCGGATATGGTTCATCATACGGTTATACGACAACGACATCACATCGATGGTGTGCCCGGTGATATGCTCCACCAAAGAAATACTCTCCCGGACCGCTCTTGCCACTTCCATGGCCTGTGAAACATTTTCCTCCACAATTGCCGAATGAACGTGAAGTGCAAGATAGCCGATTTCATGTTCATCAATCTCGATCTGAAGCCGTTCTTTTAAAAGCTCCCTGATACAGGAAGCAACTTTATACTCTTTGTAAAACATCACACGGATATCATCGGTGAGCGGATTGCTGATCTGCTCACCGTTCTGAATCCGCCGGACAGCAAAATCCAGGTGATCTGCCATTGGAAAGACGATGGAACGGTCAATTTTTCCAAATTCCTTTTCTGCCTCGTCAAGCACGGCACTCGCCAGCTCCAGGCTGAGCGGAGAAACGCCCTGTACAATGGTTCTGGCATTTCCTCTCTCCGTCATCTCTGTCAGGGAATAAATGCGGGCATCGTCTCCCGGCTGCACACGCTGTCCCGTTTTTTTTCCAAACGCAATTCCTTTTCCCATGACCAGATATTCCCGGTTATTTTCTTCTTCCACACCAATAAATGAATTGTGGTTCAGTGTTTTTGCTATCCTGTACATTCTTCTCACCCGTTTTTAAGGCACAGCTTACGCGAGAATCTCAATCGCAAATAAAGGATCTCCTGCTTTTACCGGTCCGTCTGTCAAAAGACGAATTCTCTGGTTCTCCTCCAGCTCTGTGCAAAGAACCGGTGACGTAACCGACGGCGCATGTGTTTTCAGATATTCCAGATCCAGCTTCAGCATCGGATCACCTTTTTTCACGGTCTGGCCGCTTTCTACCAGTGCCTCAAATCCCTCTCCGTTCAGTTTTACTGTATCAATTCCGACATGAATCAGAAGGCTGACCCCGGAATCGGTTACAAATCCAATCGCATGTTTTGTGTCAAAAACAAACGCAACTTCTCCGTCCTCCGGAGCACGCACATAAGGATCTTCCGGTGTTACAACAGCGCCGTCTCCCATCATCTTTTCCGCAAATGCTTCGTCCGGCGCAGTAGAAAGCTCGGCAGCCAGTCCGCTCATCGGACTGCAGACAGTAATGGTATCCACAACCTTCTGTTCTTTTGTTTCCTCCGCTGGCTCCACCTCTTTTTGGGCTGGTGCATTTTCTGCTTCCGCATACGTATTCGGAGCTTTTTCCAGATAATCCTCTAAATTTGATTTTATCACAGTTACATTTGGTCCGTAAATAACCTGTACGCCATTTCCTTTATGCACAACGCCAGATGCTCCTGTCGCCTTTAAAATACTATCGCTGACTCTCGCCGCATCATGAACCGTACAGCGCAGTCTTGTTGCACAGCAGTCCACATCCGAAATATTTTTCTTTCCGCCAAGACCTCTTGTGATTGCTTCACTCATGGCATCCTCCGATGCTGCCCCGTCGTTCTGCGCCTCTTTTCTGGCATTTACATCTGCTTTCGTATAAAGCTTGGTTTCTACATCATCATCCTCACGACCCGGTGTCTTAAAATCAAACTTTTTAATCATGAATTTGAAGATAAAATAGTACAGGAAGAAATAAAGAATACCGACCGGAATCACCCTCATCCAGCTTGTCTTTTCATTTCCCTGCAAAATACCGAACAGGAAGAAGTCCAGAAGTCCGCCGGAAAAGGTAAGACCTACTGCGATATTCAGGATGTGTGCGATCATATAAGCTGTTCCCGCAAGAATAACCTGCACGACAAACAATGCCGGTGCAACAAACAGGAACGAGAATTCCAGCGGTTCTGTGATACCGGTTGCCATACACGCAAGTGCTGCGGAAAGAAGCAGACCGCCTGCTGCTTTTTTCTTCTCCGGTTTCGCACAATGGTACATGGCAAGTGCTGCTCCCGGAAGTCCGAAAATCATAAAAATAAATTCTCCGGAGAAATATCTCGTTGCATCTGCACTGAAATGTGCGACATTCGCAGAATCCGCAAGCTGTGCGAAGAAAATATTCTGTCCGCCCTGCACCATCTGTCCTGCCACTTCCATGGTACCTCCGACTGCTGTCTGCCAGAAAGGCATATAGAATACGTGATGCAGACCAAATGGAATCAGTGCTCGTTTAATCAGACCGAAAATCAGCGTTCCGACATAACCGGAGCCGGTTACCAGGCCACCCAGCGCATAAATGCCGTTCTGTACAACCGGCCATACAAAATACATTAAAATTCCCACAAACATATAGACGATCGTAGAAATAATCGGTACAAAACGAGTACCTCCAAAGAAAGAAAGTGCATTCGGAAGCTGGATCCGGTAAAAACGATTATGAAGTGCAGCGACTCCAAGACCGACAATAATACCGCCAAATACACCCATCTGCAGCGACTGAATACCGCAGACAGAAGTGATGGTTCCTTCCAGAACGGATTCTGCAATTTCTCCGTTTGCCAGAATCTGACCTGTAATGGTCAGCATTGCGTTGATTGCTGTATTCATAACGAAATATGCAATAACGGCTGACAGGGCAGAAACCTCTTTTTCCTTCTTTGCCATACCAATTGCAACACCTACCGCAAAGATCAGAGGCAGGTTATCAAACACAGCACTTCCTACCTTGTTCATGATCACCAGCAGTGCATGAAGAATTGTGCCGTTGCCGAGCAAGCTTGTCAGCCCGTACGTTTCAATCGTGGTTGCATTGGTAAATGAGCTTCCGATTCCCAGCAAAAGTCCGGCTACCGGAAGGATTGCGATCGGGAGCATAAAGCTTCTTCCCACTCGCTGCAGAACACTAAAAATTTTGTCCTTCATTTTTTTACTCCTTGTGTAGTTTATACTTTTTACAAGAAGAGTTTCTGCGGTTTTGCATCTTTTTAGCCGGTCTGTACCCTTTTTCTGAAACAGAGTACAAAAAAGAGACACTAACCCACATAAACAATTCCTGTTATGTATAGTTAATGCCTCCAAAAATCGAGTTACACACTACAACTGCAGTTGAATATAACACAGATAAATCTCTTTTGTCAATGCCTTTTTTACGCTCTCAACCGGAACTTCTGAATATCCTTCGCATTGTTCACGCGCTCAATTTCAGCACCGAGTCCCCGTAGCTTTCCATCAAAATCCTCGTATCCGCGCAGAATATATACAATATCATCGACCACAGTAATCCCCTCTGCTGCAAGACCTGCGATCACAAGTGCCGCACCTGCACGAAGATCCGGTGCGGAAACCTCTGCTCCGGTAAGCTTCTCCACGCCGTCGATAATGGCTGTATTTCCCTCTACTTTGATACAGGCTCCCATGCGGGCCAGCTCATCCGCATATTTGAAGCGGTTTTCAAAAATACTCTCTGTTACAATACTTGTACCGTTTGCCAGTGCCAGTGTAACCGCAATCTGCGGCTGCATATCGGTCGGGTAGCCCGGGTACGGCTGTGTTTTTACGTGTGTTCTGCCCAGGCGTCTGCTTGCGCTCACACGGATCGCATCGTCGAATTCTTCGACATCGCAGCCAATCTCTTCCAGCTTTGCCGTCGTTGCTTCCAGATGCTTTGGAATCACGTTTTTGATCAGCACATCCCCTTTGGTGGCCGCCGCTGCAAACATATACGTACCTGCCTCAATCATATCCGGCACAACTGCGTAGCTGGTTCCATGCAGCGTGTCAACACCCTTAATACGGATGACATCTGTTCCGGCTCCTTTGATGTTTGCTCCCATACTGTTCAGGAAGTTTGCCACATCAACAACATGCGGTTCCTTCGCAGCGTTTTCAATCGTTGTATTTCCTCTCGCCATCGAAGCTGCCATCATGATATTGATGGTGGCTCCAACCGAAACCATATCCAGGAAAATGTGGCTTCCGTGCAGATCTGCCGCACTTGCCATAATTGCACCGTGGCGAATGTTTACCTCCGCACCAAGTGCGCGGAATCCCTTCAAATGCTGGTCAATCGGACGGCTTCCGATGTTGCATCCACCCGGCAGCGGAACCTCCGCTTTTTTGTATTTTCCGAGAAGGGCACCTAACAGATAATAAGACGCACGGATTTTTTTGATATATTCATAGTCAACGCTCAGATCGCCGATCGTCGATGCATTGATCCGCACGGTATGGCGGTCAATCCGATCCACGGTAGCTCCTATCTCTGCAATTGCTTCCAGAAGTACATTAATATCGCTGACATCCGGCAGATTTTCAATCAGGACCGTTTCATCGGTCATCGTTGCTGCCGTAAGAATTGCAAGCGCCGCGTTTTTTGCTCCCCCGATTTCCACTTCGCCCACAAGAGGATTTCCACCTCTGATGACATACTGTTCCATATATTCACCTCAAATTTTCTTTTTCATAACTTAACGAGTGTGCTTTCTCCAATCATAACGAATCAAAGTCTTTTCTGTCTTTTTTGCACACTCCGGATGCGCTGAAACACACTGCTCCCCGCAGCAACTCTTCAGTCTTCCCTTATCTTAACTCAAATCTAATATTTTGTAAATCAATTTTAATATATTCTGTACTATTTCCGTTTTTTCCCATCTTTTTCAGCCAAGAATATTCAGAGAAACGTGATATGTAATTTTATGCTTTCAGAACATTTCTCTTATTATTACATGATAATATATTTTTCACTCTTCTCTGAATATTTCCGCTTTGCCGTTTTACATACCGATCTGCTCACGCAGTGCAAGAATGGTTCCCTGGATATCTTTTCCACTTTCATCGACCGTGATCTCAGCATATTTTTCATATAATTTACTTCTCTCCTCATAGAGATCCTTCAGGGTCTGCCCCTCTTTCAGAACAACACCGCGGCCCTTTAAGTTTCCGAGACGTTTTGCCAGATCCTCATACGACAGTTTCAGATACACAATGGTTCCGATTTCTTTAAAATGTGCCATCGCCTCTTTTCCGTAAATAGCACTTCCACCCGGCGCAATGACACTTTTGTCGGCTTCAAGTGTTGCATTGACTTCGTTTTCGATCGCAAGAAATCCTTCGTTTCCCTCATCCGCGATAATCTCACGCAGAAGACGTTTCTCCCGATGCTGAATCACAAGATCCGTATCGATAAATTCATATCCCAGTGCTTTCGCAAGAATTACACCAACGCTGCTTTTGCCGGCTCCCGGCATGCCTATTAAAATGATATTCTGTTTTTTCAACTTTTATTCCTCCTGCTCTTTCCATATACTTTCGGAGCCTTTTATCGTTACAGTTTACTGTTACCCGGCAAACTGTAATCTTTCGTCCTCTGTTTTCCCTTTTATCTTACGCTGTTTTCTTCCCGAGCGCAAGAAAGAATCCTGCTACGGCAGGATTCTCCGCCTGCAGCGGGTCGCTCCGGCGACATAATTTCTCTCCGCCGCAGTTCGATCCTGCCCGGAGGTTTTTTTATTTGCATGAAAATTCAACGAAGTTTCCTGAAATATCATACAGAAAAAGCGGCTTCCCTTCTTGGAAAACCGCTTTTTCTGTATGATATTTCAGAAGCTGATACCGTTTATTTTCGTGTTACTCTTTTACTGCTCCCAGTGTAATACCGGTTACAAAGTATTTCTGCAGGAACGGATATACAATCAGCATAGGAACAAGGGCGATGAATACCTTTGCTGCCTCCAGAGATTTGTTGGAGTTCTGTGCTAACTGCTGATACTGCTCTGCGGTCAGAGTTACGCCTACCGGGATCTGAACGGAGATCTGACGGATGTAGGTCTGTAACGGATAGTTCGTCTCCTTGTTCATTAATACCAGGCCCTGGAAATACTCGTTCCAGTAACCAACAGATGTGAAGAGGACGATGGTTGCGATAACCGGTTTGGAACACGGAACGACGATCTGCCACAGGATACGCCACGGACCGGCACCGTCTACACGGGCTGCCTCCTCAAGGTCTCCTGGGATACCGCGGAAGAAGTTCATCATAAGGAGTACATTAAATACCGGAACAGAACCAGCCAGAACCAGCGCTGCCATGGTATCGATCATACCATAGTTTTTAACGGTGATGAACCACGGAATGGTACCACCATTGAACAGCATACAGAATACCAGGATCCACATCAGGACATTTCTCGGTTTGTACTCTGTTTTGCTCTTTGCCAGCGGATAGGACATCATGATCAGGACAACCATGGTCCATACGGTTCCGATGACAACTCGTTTGATGGAAATCCAGAAGGAATTCCAGAATGCGGAATCACCCATGATCAGGCTGTAGGATTTTACGTTCGGTCCGATCGGATAAACAGTTACAAGACCACCCTCAGCGGCTGCCTTCGAAGAAATGGATACGCAGAACGTATACCATAACGGATAAAAACAGCTGAATGCCAGGAGAATCAGGATGATGGCATTTATGACTTTAAACGCTTTGCTGCCAAAACTCTTGCTTTCTATCATAATTTCTGCCCTCCTTAGAAAATCTTGTAATCAGCAAACTTGTAAGCACAAACATAAGAAGTAACAACCAGCACGAAGCTGACAACAGATTTGAAGAGACCTGCTGCAGTAGCCAGCGAGAACTGCATGTTTGTAATACCAACACGGTATACATATGTATCAATGATATCACCAGTTTCAATAACCAGCTGGTTGTACATGTTGAATACCTGGTCGAAACCAGCATTCAGAACGTTGCCCATTGCCAGTGTGGTCAGAAGGACGATAGTCGGAACCAGACCCGGGATGGTGATGTGCCATACCCGTTTCCAGCGGCTTGCACCGTCGATAGCAGCTGCCTCATAAAGACTCGGGCTGATGCCGGTCAGGGCTGCCAGATAAATAACTGCGTTGTAACCAAACTCTTTCCATACATCGGTTCCGATCAGTAACTGACGGAAAATGCCTGGTATCGTCATTGGAAGAACCGTATCCGTTGCACCGAATGCACTGCGAACGGTATTGAAGATTCCGTTTGCACCAAGGATATTGGTGATGATGTTTGCCAGGATAACCCAGGATACGAAGTGCGGCAGATACACAATCGTCTGAACCGTCTTTTTGAACTTCATATTCTTTACCTCATTCAGCAGCAGTGCAAACACCAGCGGAATGATGATATTCAGGATAACCTTTGCAATTGCAATGATCAGTGTGTTGACAAGTGCCCGTTTTGCATCCGGGATAACCGTCAGGTATTTAAACCATTTCATGCCTACCCACGGAGAGCCGAACCATCCTTTACTCGGATTGTAATCCTGGAATGCCATTACAATACCGACCATCGGGACGATGGAAAACATGAACAGCCAGATATAACCCGGCAGAACCATTAACGTATAGTGAAAGGAATTTGACAGCCCAAGATGGCCTTTTTTCTTCTTCACGGCAAGATCCTCCTTTGATGTCATTTTTTTTAAAGTGATGGGGTACAGGTTTTCCTGTACCCCACCCTCCACATCATACATTTACATAAGTTACTCAGCCAGGTAATCTTTTACCAGCTCAAGGATCTGATCGCCGCCCTGTACATGCCAGTCGGTGCAGAACTGATCCCACTCGTCAAGGCTCTTTGCACCGGTGATAAACTGAAGGACGCTCTTATCTTCCAGGTCAGAGATCTGGGTCCAGTAGGTATCCATTCCATCGATGGTGTAGTACAGCTCAGAGTAGATCTTGTGATCCGGCTCAAGTGTTGCATATGGACGGTCACCGATCAGCAGTGCATAGAATCTGTTGAACTGTCCGTTGTTAGTATTGACATCCATATCACTGATTGCCAGGTCTCTGGATCCGTCATAATCAGAAGAAATAACGTCTTTCAAAGTTGCAGCATCGTTTGCAAGGTTCTTGTACAGACCGTTAAATTTGCTTCCACCCTGCTGATAATCGTCTGCAGATGCTTCGCCTTTGAGGATGCCCATCAGTGCATCATACTCATACTCGCACTCGTCGGTAGCCGCCATGGTGTTACGCAGCGGATACCAGCCGATTGCTACAGAAGTATCGAAGGTAGACTCATCACGAACGAGTACGTTGTTCATGATGACAATGGCTTTCTTCACATCGTCAGATGCGTTTTTGTTCACCATTGTATAGGTAGTTCCAACGTCTTTCATATGAACATTCCACTCACCATCTTTGGTGTACAGCGGATATGCCTGCCAGTTTGCGTTGTTATCGTTACGGAAGGAATCCGGGTTGCCGTATCCAAGGCTCCACCATGGTCCCATGAAGATACCGCAGGTTCCGTTCTTAACATTGTTTGCATTGTCGCCGTTGGTTGTGGTTCCAACCTCCGGGTTGATGAGGCCTTTTTCATACCAGTCATGCAGAGTGGTAAGGGCTTCTTTCATCTCATCTGTTGTAGTTCCCCAATACAGCTCGCCGGAATCGTCTTTCAGGAAGTATCCCGGTGTTGCGTTGAATGCCTGATATACAGCATCGAAGCCGTATCCGTTGTTGGAGGAGTTCAGGAAGTTGGAGTAGGTTCTTCCGCCATTGTCGATACCGGCAATCGCATAGTCCTTGCTGAGTCCTGCGTCCATAAATTTCTGAGCTACTTCTCCGAGCTCATCAACTGTCTTCGGAACTTCAAGTCCTAACTGATCCAGCCAGTCCTGACGGATGAAGTACAGATAAACACCATCGGTATCTACAGAAACATTCGGCAGTGCGCAGAAGGTTCCATCTACCGTTGCATTATTGATGGCACGTCCTTCGGTGGTCTCGATGATCTCTTTTACCTGTTTGGATGCGTACTGGTTGAACTCCGGCCAGAGGTCTGCAAGAAGATCTGCTCTTGCGGCCTGTACCAGGTAGTTACGGGTCGGTGCGATAACTGCGTCCGGAAGGGAAGCAGATGCAATTGCCAGAGATACTTTCTGCTGGAAGTCTGCAGTGTTACCTGCTGTCCAGTCGCAGACAACCTTGATGTTGTAGTTGTCCAGAAGATATCTGGTGTACTGGTTGTTATCTACGGAATCGCCGTCCGGAAGTGTGGTATCCTTCGGGTCGACCTGATATCCATAATGTACTTCTACGACATGATCGAATTTCTCGAATGCTCTGTCGTCATTTTCTCCAGGTACAGCGTCATCTTCCAGTGTAGAAGATTCGATCCAGTCAGCGGAAGCTGCGGAATCTCCGGAGCCGCTGCCTGATTCAGCAGTTGCTGCGTCGTCGCCGCCTGCGGTGCTTGTTGCTGTTGTGTCGCTTCCTTTGCTGCTTGCATCAGAACTGTCGCCGCCTGTGCTGCCGCATGCAACCAGGCTTACGATCATGGTGCTTGCCAATAATGCAGAAATTACTTTCTTTTTCATTTGGTGTCCTCCTTGTGTTTTACGTTCTTTTTAGTGTGTTCCGTTGTTGTTTTTGTCCAGGCTGACGAATCATCTCTCTTTTGCAATCATACGTTTTGCCTAAAATTTTCACATTTTTGCCACACTTTTTATGCAATGATTATACCTCTCTTCCGCCCGTTTTGGCAAGCACTTTTTATATATTTTTCACAATTTATTTCATTTTTTTACTTCATATTGTCGATTTTATACACTATTTTTAAATTTATAGTCAATCTTGACTTTTTTGATATTGGTATTTCTTTTAATCTCAACTAATTTTCCATTCGTTTTTCCGTCATTTTGTATATTTTACACTTGTTCGAACGTTTTGTACAGAAAAAGAACCTCTTAATTTCTCTCCAGAAGGCTCCTTCCAGGAAAACTAAGAGGTTCTTTTTTCATTATCTCTTCTTTATTCTGCTTTTTTCTTCTCTTTTGGAATAATAATATTCAGCACAATCGCAGCAACAGCTGCCGGAACAATACCGGAGCCGCCGAAAATCAGCTGGATATAATAAGGAAGCTCAGAAGTTGCTCCCGCTGTGGATCCAAGACCGTAGCCAAGACCCAGTGCAACAGAAACGATCGTGATCTCACGGCTCGTAATCGGCTCTTTTGTGATGAGCTGGATACCGGAAACCAGAATGGATGCAAACATCATAACGGCTGCACCGCCCAGTACCGACTGCGGCATAATTGAAACGAATGCTGCAATTTTCGGACAGAGACCGCAGAGAATCAGGAACACTGCTCCGCAGGAAAGTGCCATACGGTTTACGATTTTTGTCATCGAAATAATACCGACATTCTGTGCAAAAGAAGTATTTGGCAAAACGCCAAGCGCTGCTGCAAAGCTCGATCCGAGACCGTCGCAGATGATACCGCCGGAAAGCTCGGAATCGGTTGCTTCACGATCCATACCACTCTCTACGCAGGCGCAGATATCACCGACCGTTTCAACGGTTGTTACGATAAACATAATCGCAACCGGAAGAATAGCTTCCAGGCGGAATACCGGTTTTACCTCAGCCAATTTTCCAAAGCCTGCAATACCTGGAAGTGCAAACCAGGAAGCATCCTTTACCTGCTGGAAATTAACAACCCAGGAATACGTATAGGAAACTGTGCTTCCGTCTTCCAGAACCGCTGTTCCCGTATGCGGCAGAACCATGGTCATAATCACAGCTACCGCATAGCCAACCAGGATACCGATCAGAATGGAAGCTGTGCTTAAAATCCCTTTCGGGTTTGTAAAATGCTTCAGTACCAGTGTTACAACCAGAACGACCATGCCAAGGAAGAGATTCTGCATGGATCCGTAATCGTTCGTTCCGGAACCTCCGCAGAGGTAATTGATTCCAACCGGAATCAGAGAAAGACCAATCGCCATAACGACACAGCCGGTAACAACGGATGGGAAAAATTTGCGCAGTGGCTTTAAACAGACACCGAGCACACCCTCAAATAAACCACCGACAATCGTCGCGCCAAGGATAGCACCGTATGTCAGCGCACCCTGTCCCATCACAGCAACAACACTCTTAAATACACCGAGGAAACCGGAGGAAGTACCCATGACAATCGGCACCTTACCACCGATCGGTCCGATAGAAAACATCTGTACCAGAGTAACAATTCCGGCGACCGTCATTGCGTTCTGCAAAAGTGCCGTACGAAGCGCACCATATCCTGCATCCGCTGTCAGACCGCACGCTCCCATGATGATCAGAAGCGGGGTGAGGTTTCCTACGAACATCGCCATTACGTGCTGCAATCCAAGCGGAATTGCCTGCTTCAGCGGAATCCGTCCTTCAAAGGTGTACGGGGTTCCCATAGCTGAACTTTTTTCTTTTTTCATTGCTTTTCTCCTGCTTTTGTAGATTTGGGCTGCCTTGCCTTTCGGTATGGAATATGCCCTGCACAGCCGGAATTTTTCCAAAAAGTATACCCATTTTTTCTTATAGATAATCATAAGTTTTTCTTCTCAAACAAGTCTGCTTCATAAGCTGTGCTTTTATGTAAAAAGATTATCATGTTTTTTTTTTTCCGTCAACCCGCATCTTGTACAGAATTCCACAAAAAAGAACACCGGTCTGTGTTCCTCGTCTCACAGATCGATGTCTCCTTGTTTTCTTCCTTCAATTTAAGCGTTCTGGAAATCCTCAATCGCTTTTACGGTGCGGTTATATTCCTCTGTCACCTTCTGCATCAGATCATCCGTCTCGGTCTCCTGCAGCGGTCTTAACCGCTCGGTCAGCTCGGCGCTTGGCTCGTACAGATTTTTAAAACCAAGATTCTGGCACACGCCTTTTAATGTATGAGCTGCACGGAATGCAACCTCAATGTTTCCGTCCGCCAGTGCCTGGCAAAGCTCCTGATAGCTCGGATCCTGCGGAAATTTTAAAATGATCCGCTGAATCAGAGATTCACTGCGAAGCCGCTGAACGGTTCCCTCGTAATCTGCTCCCATCTGCATGTAGCAATCTTTTAATGTCATCTTCTCTTCCTCTTCCTTATGGTGCTGCCCCAAAACCTGCCAATCCATTCCGGGATTCCTCTTCCCTGTATGCAAATTCATTACATATTAATGCAAACAAGTTCTTTATCCATACATAAATAATTATATTTCTCACACAAGCCCTTGTCAACTTCTGCTTTTCATTATTTTTGCATTATTTTTGTTTACTATACGCTCTATTTCTGAACATAAAATATTTTTTTTCTTACGTTTTTCTTACGTTTTTATCTTACCTGTATATTGCATTTATGCATAATAATACAGCTTACTCGCACATTCTGTCGTTTTATTTACACGGTACCGCGTGAAAGTCTATTTCTTCTGTCTAGTCTCGTTGCAAAATGTAATGTTTTTTTGTACCCTGTAATTTTCGTTATTTTTCTGTGTTTCTTCTATCTTTTATGCAAAAAGGGACCCCCGGTCTTAACCGGAGATCCCTTTGGATTTCTCAAAATCGGATTAGCAGATTCCCTGAGCCATCATAGCGTCAGCTACTTTCTCAAAGCCTGCGATGTTAGCGCCCATAACATAGTCGCCCTCATGGCCGTAACGTTTTGCAGCATCAGCCATGTTGTGTGTGATGTTGATCATGATGCTCTTCAGTTTTGCATCAACCTCTTCGAAAGTCCAGGACAGACGCTCGGAGTTCTGGGACATCTCGAGTGCGGATGTTGCAACACCACCTGCGTTTGCAGCTTTTCCAGGTGCGAAGATTACGCCGTGCTCCTGCAGATATTTGGTTGCTTCCAGAGTAGTAGGCATGTTAGCGCCCTCGCATACTGCGGTGCATCCGTTCTCTACCAGTGCTTTTGCATCCTCAAGCAGCAGCTCGTTCTGAGTTGCGCAAGGAAGAGCAAGGTCTGCTTTTACAACCCATACGCCGCGTCCTTCATGATACTCGGAGTTTGGACGATATTTCTTGTACTCGGTCAGACGGGCACGGTTTACTTCTTTGATCTCTTTTAATGCAGCTACATCGATTCCGTCTGGATCGTAAACCCATCCGTTGGAATCAGAGCAGGTGAGAACTTTCACACCAAGCTGGGTAGCTTTCTCGATTGCATAGATTGCAACGTTTCCGGAACCGGATACACAAGCGGTCTTGCCTGCGATGTCGATGCCGTTCAGTTTCAGCAGCTCCTGGGTCAGGTACAGCAGTCCGTATCCGGTAGCCTCTGTTCTTGCTAAAGATCCGCCGTAGCTTAAACCTTTACCAGTCAGAACGCCTTCGTATACGCCGCGGATTCTCTTGTACTGTCCGAACATGAAGCCGATCTCTCTTGCGCCTGTTCCGATGTCACCAGCCGGTACGTCGGTGTCTGCGCCGATATATTTGCAAAGCTCTGTCATAAAGCTCTGGCAGAATGCCATGATCTCTCTGTCAGATTTTCCTTTCGGATCGAAGTCAGAACCACCTTTACCTCCGCCGATCGGAAGGCTGGTCAGTGAGTTTTTGAATACCTGCTCGAATCCCAGGAATTTGATAATACCAATATTTACAGAAGGATGCAGACGGATTCCTCCTTTGTAAGGTCCGATTGCACTGTTAAACTGTACACGATATCCGGTGTTTACATGAGCCTGTCCTTTATCGTCTACCCACGGCACACGGAATTTGATCTGACGCTCTGGCTCTACCATTCTCTCCAGAAGAGCAACTTTTCTGTATTTTTCCTCGTTTGCTTCAATAACAGGGCGAAGAGATTCCAGAACCTCTTTGACTGCCTGATGGAATTCCGGTTCAGCTGGGTTTTTTGCAACTACGGACTCAATAACCTCATCTACGTATGACATGTTAGTTTCCTCCTTGAAATTTCTCCCTTAATGTAGTGCAGAAAGATTTCTTTAAAAGATCCATCTGCGGTTCTCATCAGCCTTAAAGCGTGGAGAAAATCATTTCCGCACTCTCTCGCGTCTCCGGTGGATTCTCCCGTCCTCCGGATCACTTAATTTTATAAGGTCAACGATTGGTTGATATTATAGCATAAAATATCCGGTTTTTGCAATATTTCACGCAAAAAATTTCTAATAAATCATGATTTTGTAGCGTTTTCTAATATTTACTCAGTATTTTTGTCGATTTTGTATATTTTTACCGAAAGTACCATAAAATTTCGCATGCTGATTCTTTAGAAAATAAAGATTAGCGGCGGTTTTTTGTTTTTATATTAGGTGTTTTCGATTTTTTCTTCACGCTCCAGCCAAAGGTTCCCTGCTTTTTCCCGACTCCAAAGTACTCTCCGTGGGAATACACAATCGGTTTCGCGCGGTTCAGATCGAAGCGGCCGTGCTCATCCATATATGCCTCATCTGCATGGACAGCCACAACTTTTGCAAGAAACATGTGATGCGAGCCCAGTTCGAGCACCTGCTCCACTTTACACTCGATATTAACCGGCGACTCCCCGATCATCGGTGCGGAAATCTCCTCCGCCTCGACTTTCGTCAGTTTCATCTCTTTGAACTTATCCACATCTCTTCCCGAGCGCACGCCGCAGTAGTCGGTCGCATAGCAGAGGTCCTCCGTCGTCAGGTTGATGACGAACGCACCGCTCTCTTTGATCATCTGATAGCTGTAGCGTTCCGGCCGCACCGAGATCGATACCATCGGAGGATTCGTACACACCGTGCCGGCCCAGGCAACGGTGATGATGTTGTCCTCCCCGTTCTTTCCGCGCACCGACACCATGACCGCCGGCAGCGGATACAGCATATTTCCCGCTTTCCATGTCTGTTTTCCCATTCTTATTTCTTTCCTTTCCTCTTTTTCACCCTTTTATGACCGAAAAAAGCGTGCCCCGGATCTGTTTTCAGGCCCGGAACCACGCTTTTTTATTTTTTCTGTTTTTACTGATTCTGCAGCGCCATCATAAATGCCGGAATCAGCTGTTTCTTTCTCGACACAACACCCTTCAGCTCGCAGCTGACCTCGTTGACCGGAAGATCCTCAAAAGCTTTTTCGATGACTTCCTTTGCCCCGCTTCCATAATACAGAAGCTCTGTAGATTCTTCTATAATATTGGTCAGCATAAAGAATACCATCTCGATGCCGTGTTTTCCGCACTCGCTTTCCATCTGCGGCAGAAGCTGTTCCTTGATGGATTCCAGCTCGCCCGCATCGAGGGATGTAATCTGGCCGACACCAAACGTAACATCGCCCATGATGAATTTTTTGAAATCCTGGTAGAAAATCTCCTCCGGAGATTTATCCTTCAGATTGCTTCCTGCGCGGAACATTTCGGATGCAAACTCCGGAATGCTGATGCCTGCAATGTCTGCCAGCGCCTCTGCTGCCGCTTTGTCAAGAAACGTACACGTCGGCGACCGGAACATCAGCGTATCGGAAATGATGGCTGCGCAGAGCAGTCCTGCGATGTTCGGCGCGATCTCCAGCTCTTTTTCCTTATAAATTTCATACATAATCGTTCCCGTGCAGCCCACCGGCTCATTGCGGAACATAACCGGCGCCATCGTCTCAAGTGATCCCAGACGATGATGGTCGACGATCTCAAGAATCTCCGCCTCTTTGACGTTATCGACCGCCTGTGATTCCTCATTGTGATCGACGAGAATCAGTTTCTTTCCTGCATTTCCGATCAGATTCCGGCGGGAAATCGTTCCCACATATTTTCCTTTCTTGTTCAGAATCGGGAAATCGCGGTGTCTCTGATTTTTCATGACTTCTTTGATATCATCGAGGAAATCTTCGGTATTGAACGTGATCAGATTGCTTCTGCGCATCAGATATTTGACCGGAATACTCTGGTTGATCAGACGCGCAATCGTATACGTGTCATGCGGACTGCTGATGATCACACAGCATTTTTCCTCTGCAAATTTCTGAATCGTTTTCGTCACCTTTGCGCCAAGTCCGACGATAATGCAGCTTGCATCCATCTCGATTGCACAGAGCTGGTCCTCCGCACGGTTTCCGAGGATGACAAGGTCATCTTTTTCGATATAGTTCTCCATCGTATCCGGATGGAACGCGCCGACAACGACTTTTCCGCGGATAAAATATCCATGCTCATTTCCGACAATGACAGATCCGTCCAGCGTCTCTGCCATACTGCGGTACTGTGTTCTCGCCAGGGACATGACATGGTTGTCATACGAATCCATGTAGGATTCCGCGATATCGCTGACGGTAATGACACCCTGCAGATCGTTTTCCGGCGAGGTGATCGGCAGCGTCACAACGTTGTTGTTTTTCATCATGGAATATGCTTTTTTCACGGAAATCGTACCCGGCACACTCGGCACCTCGTGGATTTCAATCTCCTTTACCTGCGTTCCCGCATTCGGCAGGTAGCCCGGCGCACGCACCCCAAAGCGTTTCAGCACATACTCGGTCTCCTCGTTGATCTGACCAGCACGGCGTGCCACGTAGGTTTTTGTTTTATCCGTTCTGTTTTTGATATCCGCATAGGCAATCGCCGAACAGATCGAATCCGTATCCGGATTTTTATGTCCAATTACGTAAACTCTTGAATTTGATTTCATAATAGTACTCCTCCCTTCTGTATGTTTGTGGTATACAGTAAGTTCGTCTCAGTAATTTCGGTAACGACTACACACATATTACCATCCTTTTTTCATCTGGTCAAAGAAAATCTTTTATGTTAAGATAAACGCAGATAGAAAAACGTGTAAAATTGAACCCGATTTTTTCATAAATCCACAATTTTCCTCTCGTTTTCCTGTTATTCTTACGAAAAAGGGGTGTTTCATTATGTCAGAAGAAAAATTAACCATGGATGACTTCTCCGCAGAGCTGGAAGCTTCCTTCAAAAAAATTGAGGAAGGCGACATGCTCACCGGAACCGTCATCTCCGTAGATGAAAAAGAGGTGATTCTCGATCTGAAATACTACGCAGAGGGCGTCATCCGCGCCGAGGACTTCAGCAACGAGCCTGGATTCTCCTTAAAAGATGCTGTTCAGGTCGGCGACGAAATCACCGCAACCGTGATCCGCAAAGACGATGGCCACGGCAACATTCTTCTCTCCCGCGCAGAGGCAAACGATATCCTCGCATGGGAAAAACTCGCACAGTATAAAGAAGAAAAAACCGTGCTGGATGTCAAAGTAAAGGGCATTGTAAACGCCGGCGTCATCGCATACGTCGAAGGAATCCGCGGCTTCATCCCGGCTTCCAAACTCTCTTTGAACTACGTGGAAGATCTGAACGAATACTTAAACAAAGACATTCAGGTACAGGTCTTTGACCTTGATAAAGAAAAAGACCGCCTGATCCTCTCCGCCCGCGAAATTCTCCGCGAGAAAGCAGACGAAGAGCGCAAAGAGAAAATCTCCAACGTAGAAGTCGGCCTCGTAACCGAAGGAACCGTGGAAAGCCTGCAGCCATACGGCGCATTCATCAGCCTCGGAAACGGTCTCTCCGGCCTCGTCCACATCTCCCAGATCTGCGCCAAACGTATCAAACACCCATCCGCAGTCCTGGCAGTCGGCGATAAGGTCAAAGTAAAAGTCATCGCCATCAAAGACGGCAAACTCAGCCTCTCCATGAAGGCACTCGACGACGTTGCAGCTGAAGAAATTCAGGAAGAAACCATCGAACTCCCGGAGACAGAGGAAGTGACAACGACACTGGGATCGCTGTTTAAGAATATTAAGCTGAACTAGACGGCTGCATCTATACAAAAAGGCGGCTGTACCGGGATTTTTCTTCCCGGCACAGCCGCCTTTTTATTTCAACTCTTTTTACACCGGCATCGCCGCCACAAAATAGTACATCACAATAAAATGACAGAAGCTGCCACCCATCACAAACAGATGGAAAATTTCATGTGTTCCGAACTTTTTATGCTTCGCATTAAACATCGGCATCTTTAAGGAGTAAATCACCCCGCCGACCGTGTAAATGATGCCCCCCGCCAGCAACCATCCAAATGCCGGCCGTGAGAGAGCCAGAAACAACGGATGAAATGCCAGTACACAAAGCCATCCCATTGCGATATACAACACTGAGGAAAACCACTTCGGACAATTGATCCAGAATGCCTTGACGAGAATCCCGCCAATCGCTGCCGCCCACACCAGTACACAGAGTGCAATTCCCGTCCGTCCATGCAGCGCAATCAGACAGATCGGCGTATAGCTTCCCGCAATCAGCACGGAAATCATCATATGATCAAACTTTTTCAGTCGACGGTTCACCTTCCCGTTTACATCAAACGTGTGATACACGGTACTCGCCAGATACAGCAAAATCATGCTCAGCATAAATACTGCCATCGCAATCACATGCAGATGATCCGGCTCCCGAGCCGCCTTCAAAAGCAATGGCAGCGTTCCCACCATCGCCAGGATCAGCGCAATCCCATGCGTAATCGCACTGCCGGGATCCTTAATTCCATTTTTTCTGATATACTTCATCCTGCTCATTCCTTTCCTGTCAGAAACGCTGTGTATTTCAATTACTGCTTTATGTAGTTTTAATTACTACTTGTCATCGTTTCTTTTATTATAGCAGGGTAAAATTATTTTTCAAGTCAAAATATCTATTTTCTTCTGGAATCGTTCGACCTGCTTTGACACAAAAAAACAGACTACTCGCCTGCACCTACCGTTGTGCCTGTTTGAGCCGTCTGTTTTTATATTCTTATTGCTCTTTCACCTGAATCAGCTTGCATTTTTCTACACGAGAAAGCTGTTTAATTTCCCATTCTCGCCGCATAGCTTCCTGTTTTGTTGAAAAAGCTTCAAAATAAACTAATTCTACCGGTCTGCGGCTCTTTGTATACTTCGCTCCTTTTCCAGCATTGTGTGCCTTTACTCTGCGTTCCAGATCATTCGTCCAGCCTGTATAAAGAGATCCATCGCTGCATTTCAGAATATAAGTAAAATTCCCCTGTTCCATTTCAAATTCCGTTCCTTCTGTTCATCTGTATTCTATGTAACTTTAACACTCGATTCTTTCAGATGCAATAAAAAAACCGCCCGGATTTAGATGGGTGGTCATAAAACAGTAACCCACGAAAATTACTGATATATGGCATCTGTCTGGCAGGGTTGGAAAACATAAACCAGGCATTATTGAGATAAAAATCTTGATGATGCCTGGTTTTTTTGTATGTGACAAACCGCTTTTCTGACAATCCAGATGTTACACTATGTATCGACTGTAAGCAGGCACGAAAGGCAAAAGCGAAGGAATGGTTGAGAACTGCCGGTAAGGTTGTGGGCGTCGCAGCTGTCACTGTAGGTGCAGTGTATGTAGCTTCTCAATCTTCCGGATACGATGATAATACAGATTACAAATACATCCCAGATGGAGATGATGGTATGAGATGCGCAAATTGCGGCAACACTGACGAAAATACTCTGTAGGATAAGGTCGATACCACATATTGCTCTAAGTGTGCACATCGAACATCAGTGGATACCGGCGAAGACGACGTAGTGGAATGCCCATATTGTCACAGAATGCGAGACAGAAAAGCAATATACTGCCGTTGGTGCAACGATTCAGCATGGGAACCAAGCACCCAAGACGAATTTGAGGAAATCGATAAAATTCTGAAAGATATTGGCTATTAAGTTCGTCTACGGAAATAGATGTGAAGGAGTTTTTTTATGGGTATATTTGGATATTATCTCATATAAAAAGCTTTGGAAGCTTCTGATCGATTTGGATATAAAAAAGAAAGATTTGCAGCAAGCTGCTGGAGTAAGTTCTGCACTGATTGCGAAAATGGGGCGCAACGAAAATGTATCAACAGATTCACTTGTGAAAATCTGTACAGCCCTGAACTGTGATATAGGCGATATTATTGAGATCGTTCCAACAGTGCGGGGCTTTTTTGCGCCCTTCCCGGGGGGACGGGGCATTGCCTGGTCTCCTCTTTTCGCTGCCGCTCTCTGGTTCCGTTCCTGTCATTCAGAGGAGCGGAGCAACGAAGAATCTTTCCTCCTGGGGTCGCAAGATCCCTCGACAAGCTCGGGATGACACGGGGCGCTCGGAATGAAAGGGGACGGGGGGACGCAGGCAGGAACGTCACCGAGACCGGAGATGCACGACATGGTCAGCACTGTGCACGAGATAAAACCCGCTTGGCGGGGGGCATGGAAAAACGCCCGGACTTCGGTCCGGGCGTTTGCTGATGCAGGGATTCAGTTGGCGTAGAACTCCACGACAGGATGAGAACCGTACCAAGTGTAGTCCAGATCCAGGGTCTGGCCGCTGATGTAGTCATACTGGCTGACAACGGCGCGCTGACGGGGGCAGAACCACATACCGTCGGGAACGTCCAGAGCAGCGAAGAAGTTCCAGGCGTTCACGGTCTGCTCGCGGACCAGCTGATCGTTGTCATCGATAAACTTCACAGTGAAAGCGTCGGGATACACGGCCTCGCTGGTCAGGTCGAAGTTCAGAACAGGGTTCTTCTCATACCAGTCATAGTCCAGGTCCAGGTCCTGACCGGTGATTATCTGGCCGCCTGCCAGAGTGACGCCATCAGCAGCCCAGTTCACGCTGGCGCCGTCCACCATGGGAACAGTGAACGATTTAAAAATATTCGTGGGGGACAGAACGGCGCAGCCTGCCTTGACGCCGTTGGGCAGACAGAAGTTCAGAGTGAAGGACTTGGGGAGAATAGCGTCGGCCACAAAAACAACGTTCTTGTCCTTGCCAAAATCTGCCGAGACCGTCTCGCCGGTGGCGACTTCCTTGTCCAGGGCCTTGCAGTACCAGGTCTCAACCTCGCGGTATTTGGGAACAGTGACGCTATTCACATAGCTGACGTTATCGTACTCGTCGATCACAGTGCCATCCTTCAGCTGGAAGCTGACGTCATAGGCTTTGGGATAGCTGGCAGCGAAGGCTACCGTGGGGAACAGACCCAGGACCAGAACCAGGGTCATCAGCAGCTACAGTACGCGGGTATATTTTTTCATTTGTAAATCCTCCTTTGATAATAAATAACTTCTCGGAATCTTCAGCCTTGATTTTTTAAGGCTTTCAGACTCCGTTCTAAAAAAATCACCCACTTTTTTTTGCAAAAAACGCTTGACAAATCGTTCAAAATTTGTGGCGAAGCCGATTGATTATATTTTATTTCAATCGACTGGAGGCGATTTTTTGTTACCTTGTAATCCTGGCGGACATGCCGCCTATCAGGATACTTTCGTATCCGATTTCCTTAAGTTTTATCCTGATCCCTTTGTGCTTCCAAAAAGCACCTGGGATTATATCGTGCAGTTCTGGTATCTTGATCTTTCTTTGACGGATTCCATTATGCTGGAATGCTATTCTGTCTTTGGTCCTGAACCAAGGCTCCCTTCCTGTATGCTACGTTCCTACCTGCTTGCTTTAAAACTGAAAGTAACTTCCATCACCAGCTGGTGCCGCATGCTCAGGGAAACTCCCCTTTATGCAATCCTTAGTGGTTTCACTTTTGGAGATACTCCCGGGGTCGGAACCTTTTATGATTTCTTTTCCCGTATCTGGCAGGATGACAGGAACAATCTTTCTCCCAAAGACCGTTTCCCTAAAATGAAGCCGCCTAAAGGGACAAAGAAAGGTGATAAGACCCCTTGTGATTCTTCCAGTATAGCTTCCAAACTTCTTCCTCTGTTGGAACGTTGGCATCTGAAACCGGAAAATCCCTTTTTTCTTATTTTCCAGCTTTACAAACACCAGTTTCTGGATCAATCCATTCACAGAGGACTGATCCATCCGGAGCATCTGGCACTTGCCGGTGACGGTACCCCTGTCCGCACTGCCGCACAGCAACGGAAAAAACGAACTTGCGATTGTAAGGAGAACGGCTGTCCTTCCTGCCGCTGCAAGCGTCATTATTCCCAGCCCGACTGCAACTGGGGATGGGACTCCCATCGGGAATGCTATTTCTTCGGCTACCATCTCTACATGTATGTGGCATCCGATTCCCACAGCGATCTTCCTGTATTCCCGGTTTTGGAACGGGCTTCCCGGCACGATATGCTTTCATTTCTTCATTCTTTTTTTTCGATGAAAGCTTATCTTCCGGAATTTCAGGTCGAGAAACTCCTTCTGGATTCTGCCCACGATGCCTATGCTGTCTACGAATACTGCAGACGGGAAAAGATCACGCCTTTTATCGACTTGAATCCCGGTCATACCGGGCATTTCACTTATAAGGACGATTTCACGATTGACGATGATGGCGTCCCGGTCTGCAAACTGGGCTTACGCATGCATAAAGATGGATATGAAGTTGCTAAACACCGGGCGAAATACCGGTGTCCAAAGGCGAACCGGAAACGTGGCTGTTTCTGTGAACATCCCTGTTCGCCAGCAAAATACGGCAGAACCGTGCATATCTTTACCGAAGATAATCCAAGGCTGTTTAACATACCGCCAAGAGACTCAAGAGCGTGGGAAAAGGAATACAATGGAAGAACTTCCGTGGAACGTTCCAATAAGCGTGAGAAAGAAGACTATAAATTAGAAGACGGCAGGCACCGATCTACAAAGATGTGGTACTGCCGCCTCTATGGCATCATAATGCTACAACATCTTGACGCCTGGGAAATGCCCTCTGCCGAGGCATTTCAAAAATCATTATTAGGATTAGCCGCCTAACAATAATATTTTAAGCGACTCCATAAGATTTTTCAAGGCATAGTACCCACTATGTCCAATGTTTATGTCCATTTCTCAGAAATTTCTTTTCCTACACGATATTCAGTTGTCAATTTTCAGTTGGAATCTCTTTCATTGAGATTCCGAGAAGTTATATAACAGATAATAATCTCACTTTTATACTAACACTGCAATTTGGAAAAGTCAAGGGAATGGTAATATCCCTCTTCAAATTTATTGAAGAGCTGAATAAATTTAAGTGAAAAGTGGTGCTCACGGTATCAGATTATCCGTGGTGGCGTTCTGTCGATTCTCTCCCAGATCACCCGAAAAATATCAGGGTGTATTACAGAGATCGGGTAGAAGAGGAAGACGCAGAAAATATAACAGATGCGTTGCTGTCTGTCCACAAGCCTGAATTCCAAAGCTTCCCCAATCCTGACCCTAGCTTTGAAAACTGGCTGGAATGGGGATGGAATGACTACCGTTACAAGACAAGGATTAAAGAGCTTATTCTTCTGCCTCTGGATCAGATGCGACTCCCAGAAGAGCCTTCCGACGATGATAGAGAGCGCATTGATGAATTAAACCACACCTATAAGGAGTTCTTTACCGATATGCTCCGAGCAATTAGAGTCACAATAGATCATGATGTCGATAGGATTCCAGATAAAAAAGGATACTATATTTTACAGCTGAACTATACTACCCATCTGTTAAAAAGATACTTCTTTAAACCGAGCGAACTTGAGCGTGCCAATGCCTGCTATGATTACTTAGAACAACACAAAGGTGATCAATTGCTTGATATTGTTTTGGTTCGAGCAGCCTCATATGAAACAGTGAAAGCGGCATACCCAAACTACTTTTTGGATATTGGCGAGTTTATTAGAATTGTCGAAGACTATCTAAAATAAAAAGCGCGCAGCCACCATCGAAGATGGTTTCAAAGGGGACTGGGGATGCTTCCCCCAGCAAGCAATTTTTGCGGATTCGGCCAGCGGGCGAATCGGCGAAAATGAGGGAACCTGTACAGGTTTCCACTGCTTGCTACTTTGTGACAGGTGCTTTTCAGGCATCTGATCTGTACACTCTTTAGCAATTCATCAGCAGAGGGCTTCCGGGAAACCGGAGGCCCTCTGCTTTTGTATTTTGAAATTGGCCCGAAGTGAGAAAATGCCAGGATTTTGAACGAGCTGCTCCGGGCGGGATGTTTCACAACTTGGCAAGCAGTGCAAAGTGGTACCACTTTGCCGCTTTACAAATTCGCAAGCAGTGTAAACAGGGCCATGGTTACCTGCTTACGAAAATTCTGCTCCGCACAATTTTTGTAGATCGCTTGTTGGGGAAACGCCCCAATCCCCTCGAACGCTGCCTTGCGGCAGCGGCTGTGCCATCGTTCTGATGGCTTCTCTGAAAACAAATCCTTCATTTTCTGTATCTGCCCTATGTGGCAAATTGAAAAATTTTCTTTAACACCAGAGGCAAATACTTGCCAAATCCTGCCGCATCGTGTAGAATGAACTTAAAATTGAATAGTTTATTTTTCTGACATATTGTGGGCGAGCCCCACTTGACTCTGATTTTGAATCAGAGTATTTGCTTTTACCATTTAAGAGTAAGGCTGTTACATAACACATCTGCTGCGTTCGCAGGACAGGTGCGTTTTGTGGCAGCCTTTTTTTGCTGCCTTCTTTCAATGTTACAACAACGGAATAGACAGGAGGAAGAATATGTTTGGAAAATGCGGAATTGATTTTGGCCCGGAAGCGCACAAAGGCTTCAGCGAGCGTGAGTGGAAATTGGCTCGTGAATTTTTCGATTTGATGCTGCACCTTCCATTACCGGAAGATGAAGACGAGTGGGATAGTTTTTTTGATTGGGCATTAAGCGAGGTATTCGATGTCGATGAGAATACCGACCAGGAGGCTGCTTTCGCAAAGGCCGAAGACGCAATGAAGTGGCCGAGAGGATTGTTTGAGGAAGATCCAGAACAGAATGAGGTCCCCTTTGATCCTTATCTCAAAATCCAGCGTACATCCGAAACCCCAAAGCGCAGTTCCGTGTACCGGGACGAAAACGGAAACCTGCACTGCTGGAATATTTCTGCTTATCAGATCCCGTCTATCTCCCTGACGGAAGAAATCTCCGGGACCGTTTATACCGTCACCGGCAGCTTTGAAGGCTCTCAGAATATGCTACGGAAGCTGGAGCGGATCACCGCACAAAATTTTTCTACTGAGATGGGGGAGGACGCATGACAAACGAGAAAAGTTATGTTAACATGATGGCAACCACCCCTGTACTGACAGTTGCTCCACCAAAGGAGGAAACAGAAATGTTTGGAGCAACCGATAAAATTACCGCTCTCTATTGCAGACTTTCTCAGGAGGATGAGAGAGCTGGCGAATCCCTCTCCATTGAGAATCAGAAGAGTATCCTGCTTTCGTATTCCCAAGAGCACCATATGGCAAATCCGGTGTTCTTTGTGGATGACGGATATTCCGGCACCAACTTTGCTGGGGTAAGATAGCGTAACCATTTTTGTATGGTGCGCTATCTGCCCCGGCTTTTTGTTTATACGGCGTAGCTTTTCACGTCAGCGCCGATCTGGCGGAAGAAGGAAACGCTTTCCGTATGTGCCTCGCCTGTATCGACCTGTCCGACGAAGCTGTAATATATCTCGATCTTCCGTGTGTTTGTATCCTTGTCCAATTCGTAAACAAGGATACGGTCGATGAACTCATGGACGATCTCATAGGTGAGCTCCTGCACGTCCGTGTACTTGCGGACGATCTGTACGAAGCGTCCTACATCGTCCCGGCGCTCAGTAGCAGTATTGAGTTCCTTTTCAAGAGTGCGTATTTTCTCCACCAGGGCAGCCTTTTCATCATCATAGCCGGATACCATGAAGGTAAACTGCTGGTCGCTGAGACGGCCCAGGGCATTGTCCTCATAGAGCTTGCGGAAAAGACGGTCCAGCTCGCCCAGGCGTTTTTTTACCTTGTCCAGCTCACCGCGCTTTTCCCGAAGCGCCCTGTTTGCCTTGACGTCCCCATATTCGGTGGCGTCGGCGATAAACTGCTGCTCATGGGCTTTCACATAGGAAAGGACCCGCTGGATATCGCCCAGCACCAGTTCTTTCAGAACGCTTTTGCGGATATAGTGGGTGGTGCAGACTTCGCCGGTCCGTATGCGGTTACGGTAACGGCCGCAGGTGTAAGCGTGCTTGCGCTCCAATGTGCCCGCGCCCTGTTGAAGATACATCTTGTAACCGCAGTCTCCGCAGAACAGCAGGCCGGAGAACAGGTCGATTTCATCACACTTGGTTGGACGGTGCTTCGTGGCGATCCGCTTTTGTGCAAGGTCAAAGGTTTCCTCGTCAACCAAAGCCTCATGGGTATTGGGGAAGAAATACTGCTTTTCTTCCGAATTGCGCCGCGTCTTTTTAGACTTATAGGATACCTTGTAGCTTTTCGCCGTTACTGTGTGCCCCAGATACTCCTTTCTTGACAGGATATCATAGAGGGTCTTGTCCGGCCAATTATAGATGCAGCTCGGATGCGGCCGCGGATGACGGCAGCTTCCGGTACGGCGATAGCGGAGCTCGCTGACGGTCAAAACCCTGTTTTCCCGAAGCCAGTCCTGAATCTCACAGATACGGTCACCACGGATATACATGGCGAATATCTGACGGACAACATGGGCGGTTTCAGGATCGGGCAAAAGGTGGTTTTTATTCTCCGGGTCGATGATGTAGCCATAAGGCACTTCGCCGTTGACGCGCTCGCCCCGCTGAGCTTTTGCCTGCTTGACCGCGCGGATCTTCTTGGAGGTATCTCGCGCGTAGAACTCGTTGAACCAGTTTCGCAGCGGGGTAAACTCATTATCCTCCCTCGCCGTGTCCACACCGTCGTTGATAGCGATATAGCGAACGTCGTACTCTGGGAAGATGACCTCGATCAGCTCGCCGGTTTTCAGGTAATTACGGCCCAGGCGCGACAGGTCCTTCGTGATGACAGTAGCCACATGGCCCGCCTCCACCTCCTGGAGCATAGCCTGCAAGCCCTCGCGGTCAAAGCTGACGCCGGAAAATCCGTCGTCCACAAAAAAGCGCGTGTTCAAAAAATGATGCTCGTCTGCGTACCTCTGGAGGATGACCTTTTGATTCTGGATGCTTCCGGACTCGCCGGCCTGCAGGTCCTCCTGGCTCAAACGGCAATATAAAGCGGTGATCTTATCTGACTGTAACATTTCTGCCTCCTTCCCGACAGTCAGACAAGCGAATATGTGCAGAACAAATCTTGTCCCACACATATTGTACCGCATATCGTTCTGCCTGTCTGCTGGTTTTGGCTTAACTGGGTCAAACCGCCGCGTTTTGGGCGCTTTGCACGACTTCCTTACGGATCATCTTCGCCAGTTTCTTTTCTATGGGTTCGGTCGCGCGCTCGCTGGGCGCCGCGCTCACAAGGTAGGTCACTTTGCCTATCTTGTGTTCCGTTGTCTTTTTAAGTATTTCCTGCTTAGGCATAGTCGTCCCCCTTTCGGAAATACATGGTTGCTTCTATCGTATGAACAGCGGCTTGTCCGCTATTCAAGAAAAGCAGAAACGGACGGCTGATGGCTTTCAGCTCCACGGGAATCTCACCCCCGCGCGGTTCTCGCGCAGCCCTGCTCATTGCCTGTGACGCCTCACCGCCTGAATACGGCTGCACGCTCGGACTATGACTGCAAGGGAGTATCGCCCCGCCCGTGCATCGTCGCCCGCAGACTGCCGTATCTGCTTTGCGGCCCGGTAGATATCGCTCGCCTCGTTAGAGGGTCATGGCGTACCGGCCGTATGGCTCCGCACAGGCGGAAATGTATCCGTCTGCTCTATGCTGCGCCGGGATTTGCCGGGCTTTCTTTGTCAAGGTGCGGAACACGCCATGCGGAAAGGGGGAACGCACGACGGTCATCTGGATCAGGTCAGGTCAAAATCCAGAATCGCAATAATCAGCTTCGTTTCCAGCCTGCGGCGCAGATCATCGTCCACCTGAGAATGAGGACAGCCCTGAGGATCATAGCTTGTCCTTGTGGAAAGCGCTGCTATGTAGCCGGAGTAGTGGCCGATCACACGGTTTACCGCGTCAGGGTCGCCCTGGACAGCAGCGGTAATGACCGGGTAAGGAAGAAGATTATTCCGGGAAGCTGCTGTGTCACGCATCCGTATCACCTCCCATCAGCTCTTTCAGCAGCCGATAGGATTTCAGCCTGCGGTTGTTGATCGTCCTGCGGGCCAGGTTCATACGCTCCGCGATCTCACGGTCCGCCATTTCCAGAAACCAGTACATCAGAAGGATATCCCGGTTGTCCTGGGGCAAGGCGTTCAGCGCATCGGCCAGCAAATCGTTTTCGATCAGGATCACATCACCGCCAAGAATGAAGGTGTTGTACTCCCAAGGATAACGATCATAGGCCGCAAGCTGCTCCATTGCGTCCTCCGGCAGTTCGCTGAAAGGGATGCTGTGTTTCTTCCTGCGGCTGATCTCTCGATAGCCATTGCAGGCCTCGCACTTCAAGACCTTTTTGCAAAAGCTGTCAAAGGCGTGCTGCTTGTGTTCGGCGTGGCGATCAGGTTTCATGTTCTCACCTCCCTTCGTGCCGGGAGGCAGTTCTTTTCTTCCCCTTTCGCCCACTACTCGTTCTGCGGAAGGCTGTTTTGGCCAGCTCTGCCGGGAAAAATCAAAATTATTTTTTCTGTCGCTCATTTGCGCGCTCCTTTCGTCCTGATCGGGTGGGTGGCCGGATCAGGCAAAGGGCGGAGCGCGGGGACGATAGAAGCATCCCCTATAACGACAAAGAGCGCCTGTCTGCAAAACGCAGACAGGCGCAGAAGAATTATAAAATCTATTTACATGATTTCTGTGTTCATACTCATGCCCAGAATATCCCGGTGGAGGGGCTACGCTTTTTTTAGCCGGTGCAGATCATGGACGTTGTGAAAAAGCAAAAAGGACACGGCGATACCTCCTTGGATACCGCCGTATCCTTAAAAAAGGGCGACTTTACCACACCCTCCGTAAATCCATTTTTTCAAAAGGAAAACGGCGGCTTGAAATGCAATATTTCAAAACCGCCGCTTCGCGCCGCAAGGCCGAGCAAAACGGTCTTGTTGTGTATGCCAGCGCAGCTATTATCAAAAGAAACGGGCCGATAACCCGTGCTGCCTGATGGCTCACGGATTATCGGCCCTGCGTCTATGCGTCCGGCACTCGTGTCGTTATTTGATTTTACCCATGATAGTCGCCGGTCGCAGAATCTACTGCGACATAGGGAATAATCTTGCCGTCAATCTCTACATACACCTGATATACGCCATTTTCCAGTTCCTCGTAATGATCTGGTTTGACACCGTAGTTGTCCAGCAGACTTTTTTCAAATTCGACCTTCCACGAATCATCAGCGACGGTGTCCTCGTCTGTTGGAGTTTCCTTGCCCTCTGCGGTATCCTTGTCGGGTGAAATGCTTGTATCTGCGGGAGGAGTCACATCGACTGCCCCCGCTGCATTTCCTGTGATGGAAGCGTCTTGGTCGCTTTTGCCGAGGAACGGCAGTTTTCCGCAGGCCGTGAGGGAGAGCAGCATCGTTGCCGCAATAGCAGCGGCTATGATGACTTTCTCGCGCATAATGGAATTACGACAATGCTTATGAACTGTGTCTGATGTAAAAAAGTCTTTCATATCTTCGCTATCCATCCTTGTATCATCTGCGAAGTCCAGCAGCCTGCATGATGGCCTCGACCGGTTCTACCGGATCGCTGCCCCAAGTGATCTCCACTTTCTCACATCCAGCGCTGTCCAGCAGCTCCCGCGCCTCGTCGGTCAGGAGCTTTTGATAGGCATCATCCACCAGCTCCAGCTTTTGCAGATGATCGGTCAGATCATTGTTTTTCGCAGCCAGCCATGTGGAGGCAGCGTCGCTGATCTCATCCGTTCCAAGTCCCGTGTTCACGCCCCAGTCCAGCAGCTTGACTGCCGCCTGCACAGCCGACAGCGAAGAACCGGATGTTCCAATGGTCACGGTCTGGTCAATCTCGTCCAGAATGGGAAGCGTCAGCACCGGCGGCACATCAGCCGGGGCATCGGCTGCGTCAGAGGTGGAGCAGGTCACGCCGTCCGCAGAGATCGTGACATACAGCTTTTCCTGTGTCACATCGTAAAGGAACGTGCCTTCTCCCAGCAGCATATCGTCAGCATCCAGCGCACGAACGGTAAAGAGGACGGAATTGTTCTCTTTCTTGGAAAGCTGTGCAATATCATCACCGGTAAAAAGCCATTCACCGGCCTTTAACAGCGAGCCGTCTGCATTTTCACACACCTTTGTGAAGTCGCCGCCGCGCAGGGCGACAGAGCTGACATCATCGCGCTCCAGCTTGACATACACGCCAGAACCATCGGATTCGGCAGGCACGTCCACCTCCGAGGGGGTACTATTGGGAGCTTCCGACAGTTTGGTGCATCCCGTCATAAAGGCGGCAATCAGTAATATGGCTGCGGTCAGCAGCGTTGTAATTGTTTTCTTGTAGTTTCTCATATTTCATTCGTCCTTTCCGGTGCCTGTGCAGTCCAATACTGGATGCCCCAATGTTCAAAGTCCCATTGCTCCATGTAAGCATTGCACTCATAGTCGATGTAGTAAAGCGTTCCGCTGCATGGAACAAAGTTGGTGGGATAGTAGTCGATGTTCAGTCCAGCCGGGTACAGAAGGCCGCACATGGTCTGCACCTGTTTGAGCCAGCCGGGTTCCATCCGTCCCGCTTTGAGAAGCTCTGCCACCGTCTGCCCGGCGATGTATTCCTTCAAAATGCACTCCTGCGGGGCATCCACCGCCAGAAGCCGGGGCATGGGGATTCCCAGCTTGCACAGCGTTTTATAGTCGCGCAGCTCGGCTTGCAGCTTGTCGCTGAAGGTGTAGTATTCGCAAGGTTCGTGGTGGATCTGTTTCAGGACATATTGCGTTGTTCCATCTGTCACCAGATAGGAGTAGCCGCCTTTTCCTTTCCCAAGGAGCTGGAGTACGGTATATTCGGTATCATTTACCGTCAATGTGTTTTGCATATTTCATTGGTTCTCCATAAGTTGCCCTCATGCGTGACTACTGCCTTTATAGGCTTATGCAAGATGGCTGAGATGGTTTGTAGGGTTACAGAGCTAATTTGATGGCAAACGCAATGAATGTGATTCCGAAGCATTTCTGGAGGAACGACATTCTTTTGGGCGATTGACAAAGCCATTCCTTTGCTGTCCCTGCCAAGAAGCCGTACCCTATAAACACGATAAAGGTCAACACCATAAACAGAAGCCCAAGTAAAGAGCTTTTTATCATGTAGTTCGAGCTGTCGGAGCTTACATATTGCGGCAGAAATGAAAAGAAGAATAGCGTGAGCTTTGGATTCAGCAGATTTATCAATACCCCGCGCCTGATGATAGCTGACGCACGAGATTCTGCCTGATGTTCCGAAAACTGAACATTTCCTTTGCTGAAAATCATTCCAACGCCTAAGTAGATCAGGTACAAAACGCCTATGTACTTTACAACTAAGAATACTTTATCATCCATCTGCATGAGCAGCGATGACAGAACGATGCTGACACATAAATGAGGAAGGATGCCCGCAGTACATCCGAGTGCCGCAAAAAACGCTTTTTTCCTTCCTTCGCTCATTCCAAGGGACACGGTGTAGATAACGCCTGTCCCCGGAATGAGAATGATAATCAGCGATGTAATCAAAAATGCGGATGTGTTCACCTTGCGCCTCTGCTTAATAAATATCTATGGATTTTATCTGTACTCCCTCTATTGCTTTTGACAAATAGGAGGCGAGTGTTTCCAAGTGCGTTTCAATGCGCTGGCCGGTAACACCCTCTACGCCATACACAAAGTAGAGACAATCTCTGGTCGTGTCTGTAATTCTTGTGCGATAATCAGGGCCGCCTATAATGCTTGACAGCACTCCCGCCTCGTCTGATAAAAACAAGTCGTTTAATGCAAGCTGCTGATCTTTCCCGGATATGCTTTTATAGGTCAGAGGTTCAGCGGCAACGTCAACGGTCAACCTGCCCTGTGTCATATCCAGATCATGTCCCGCGGACAATAGCTGGCTTTTTAGCTCTGCCAAAAACATGGCTTCAACCGGAACCCCAACGGGAGGGATGCTTTTGCCCCTCAATAAAATGGATTCTAATTGGCCGAGAACATGATAGGACTTTTTGAAGTGTTTATAGTAAGCCGCATAATGACAAAGCGGGTCGGAGGCTAAGGCGTTCTTCCGTTCATAATCAGGATAGGAAGCCTTTAACTGATTGAGTTCATCGGCAATCAAGGCATCCATAATAGAACGATCCGCAGGCTGTCCAACGCCGCTTACGATCATGGCACCAAATCGTGCTTGCGGGAAAATACTTTTTACGGATGGTGATATTGTAATCATGAGTTTGTCCTTTCAATTTATCGCGTAAATGTTCGTGAAGGTTGCTGGTGGCAGGATACAAATAGGGAATTTACTGTGCCTCACGGAGATGCTTCAGGTTTTCCAGCACAAACGGGCTGTTTACAGCGATGCGCCCCAGCGTCGGACATCCATCCATCTGCTCACAGTCTGCGCAGGTATCCATCCCCTTTTCCCGGACGCAGTTATGTACGGGACAGAGCTTGTCGCAGAAGGGCGTTTTTGCGCCCTCTATGCGGCAGCCGGTGCAGTTTATCATTTCCGGTGTGATCGTTACCCCATTGAGCTTTGTCCACAGGGCGGCAGTCTTTTCGCGCAGGGTGTTATCGTTTGTGAGCGTTGCGATTCTGGCGTCGCAGGTTTCGCAGTCCAGTCCGCAGCATCCAATCAGTTGGTTTGTGTTTTTCATAGTTGCCTCCACAAGTTTTCTCTTTTATAACTTTCTTGCCTTAAACAAAACGGAGATGGGGAGCATTTTTGCTTTTTTCGCTTTGTCGCTGATATTTCCTTCCGTGTGCATTGTGGCCTCGTCGGTCTGTTCAACCATTTGCTCAATTGCAAATCCCGCTTTCGCTAAAGCGTTGACATAGGTGGATATTTTTCGGTTACACAGCAGGATCTCACTGCCGTCCACCGGCATCCTGAAGTAAGACTCATCAAAATAGCTTTTGTTCATCACCAAGGCATTATTTTGGATCACATCTTTCCGTTCATCGCAAGACCAGGCAATGCAGTAATTGAGTGTATGATGCCAACTGAAAATGAAGATACCGTCTTTTTTCAGATACGATGCAATCTTCCGGAAAATACCGTCCAAATCAGTCGTCCATCCGATACCGTATATCGAGTATACGAAATCGAAATACTCTTTCGGAATATCCATATCAGCTTCCATCGGAGAGCAGATAAAATTGGCCGTGTAACCGTTTTCACTCAAATACCGCTCAGCATTTTCAAGCTGTTTATGAGAAAAATCAACACCCCATAATTCTCCGGCATTTCTGTCTGCATGATATTTCAGAGAATGACCGCTGCCGCAGCAAATCTCAAGCATTTTCTTTCCCGAAACATCACCGAACAAGTGTAATTCATCCTCAGTTACAAAGTGTACGCCGTATGCAGGAAGCGCAGTAGTGCCAAACCACAGATCGGCGTATGTATCCCAGTAATGCTTATTTTTTTTTAATATTTCATCTCTATTCATTTCTATTTTCCACTTGTATCGTAAGATTCCAACGGATTTTACTATCATCCTATCTCTCGGCAGTGATCAGTACAGCTCTGCATGGCGCACCATCCGCGCCGGATAGATTTAATGGCGCTGCATTTAAGAAATAAATGCCTTCCGAAACTTCTGCTAAACGAATTCCTTCAAGCAATACGATACCGGCTCCCAGCAGGATGAGGTGTACCTCCATTGGTGCGGCTTCGGGCCCGACGGTCTGGGATTCGTTGCCGAGCAGTAAGATTCCCGATTTGGCAAATACTTCGGCTGCTTCCGAAGAAACCTCCGCATCTCCCTTAATAAGAATTCTCTTTGCCGCTTCTGTGTCCTGCTTTTTCACTTTTTCAAGTATTTCTGCGGCGACAGCATCAGAGACGATTCCATGATATTCTGCAACATAAGCCATTCCTACGAATGTATCTAAACCTATGGAATCTACAGTCTTTCCGTCTTTGATAAAATGAAACGGCGCATCGATATGTGTGCCGTTGTGAGCGCACATGCTAAAAACCGACAGGTTATACAAACTGCCGCTTTCCATTGAACAGAGCAGCTTTTTCCCCGGCATCGGATTGTCGGCATATACCTGAGAGCTGAAAACCTCTTGGGAAATGTCATAGATTTTCATTTCGTATTTCTCCTCCGTCAAATCAAAGAGAAAATCTTCTACTCGTTTGCCATTTTCACCGCCTCTCACTTTAATCTTTCCTGACAGCAAGGCAGTAATTGACATGCTCAAAGGCTTTCATATCGCTGTCTGCCTTGTCGATGATGTCCCTTTGAATATCATCCGGTGTCAGCAGCTCATAGATCAGAAAACCGTGCTTCTCCAGCAGCGTTTCAAGCTCCGAATAGGAAAAGGCCGTTTTCATCGGTTCACCGCCTGCTTTTGCCATCATAATGGTGTTCTGCACACGCTTTTCGGGTGCAGCAAAGAAGTCCTCGTCCGGATAATCGAACACAAGGGCGCTGCCGTCCGCACAGAGCGAGGACAGCGCAGAGATCATCGTGTCGATTGCTTCCCTTGAGAGGTAGTAGGTCACGCCGAGCCATGAGAAAAGGGACTTCACGGACGGGTCAAAACCGGCGGCAATCAGCCGTTCCGTCAGGCTGTCGTTCGTGAAATCTACGGGGACAAAGGCGAGATTGTCGGGAACCGTCCAACCAGCGCGGGTGATCCGTTCCCGCTTGTCCGCCTGCGTCAAAGGGTGATCGACCTCAAATACCCGGTGCTTCGATAAAAACTCCATTTCCCGGAAAGCAAAGGTGTCCATGCCTGCGCCGAGGATGATGTATTGCTTTGTGCCGGTCAGGACGGCGGCTTTCAGAGCCTTCTCTGTATAGGCCGCACGGCAGAGCGGCGACGGCGCGATATGGACATTCACAAGTCTGCGCAGCAGCTCCTTCGGCTGAAAAGTTGCGGGATCGATCTCCGGTTCAAAGAACTGCGCTCCGCCGAGGATATAGCCTTGAACGGCAGCATATTCTTCTGCTGTCAGCAGCTCCTTGGCAAGATAATCTGCGAAAACTGGATGTTCTTCGTTTTCTGCGTGAAACGCCCGTCCGAACGAACTCATCAGGGCGGTAATACTGGCTTTGTTATTCATTCTTACAACCTTCTTTCCATTGTTTTGGGGGGAGTGTCCGTGTCAGGATCAGCGTATAGACTACTGTAATGACGATCAGGGCAGCGAGATGGAGCAGGTGCATTTCCGTGGTAAGGTTTGTATCATTTGCAAAGGTGCTGAGCGTGTTGATGGCAGCGTGGACGATGATGCAGGGAAGCAGGCTGCCACCACGATAAAAAATCGTGACCAGCAGGAAACCAACTGCGATTGCAAAGACGATCTGGCACAGGTTATTGACAACATCCATGCCGCTGCCGTTAAACAGGTTGATGATATGCCCGATACCGAAAGTCACGCTTGATATGACAATGGCAGACTTGATATTGTCCTTTGCAATGGCCTTAAACAGCAGACCTCGGAAAATCACTTCCTCCAAGAATCCAACGCAGAGCATACACACGATACGGCAGGCCGTTTCCGCCAGCGTGTAATTGACCGCAACGCCGTTCCAGAGATTTCCCGATGCCAGAATTACAAGCGGCACATAGTAGAGAAACCGTCCTGCAGGAACGGGTGATTTGCAAAGCCCATACCGTTTTTGCAAATCGTTCTTTCGGATAAAGGCAAAAAGAACAATAACCTGCAAGACGCAGAAAGCAGCGCTTGCGGCGTATTCGATGCCAATTACTTTATTGAGCGGATTCGCCAGCGATTGCAGAACGCAGTAAACCACGATCCACACGATTGCAAAGGTCAGCTCGTTTTTCTCATATAGCTTTTTCATGTCATTTCCTCCCGTGCTGCTGTTTGGGGTATCGAGTCATCAGTTCCACAGAGCGTTCTTTCCATCTATCCGCTGAATATAAACCGTTCCTTTGGCATGACGCGCTTCCACATAGATGGAATATGTACCGCTTTGTGAGATACTTACGGTGAACTCGGTCACGCCCTTGCCGTTACCGGCATATAGAGAGCTTTCGTCCGGTTCCTTGATCTCCATGTAGATAGAGCCTTTTACGGTTTCAAATTGAACCCCAAGCGTATCGCCCGTGCCCAATTCCATCGTGAACCGGTCGGTTCCGGTCATGCGGTCAATGTCCAATCGGTAGGAGCCTGCCTCTGCCGTGCGGCTGCCAACAAAGCAGTCTCGGCCGCAAGCAGTCAAAAAGACAGCAAGCCCCAAAATGCAAAGGGTGAGAAGTGTGGCGGTCAATGATTTCCGATTCATTTATAGTTCCTTCTGAGTTTTCATTTCTATGATTTGTGTCGGTCATTTTCCGGGAAGGATAAAGTAGCTCCGCTTTGCCTACAGCGTTTCGTTGTACAAAACTTCACGAAGAAATGTATCGACCAACTGCATGGTGTCCAAATTGACACCATGACTGCCCTTTTTCCGAATGACCGTCATGTGGCCGCTGCTTTCTTCCTCCTGCACCAGCCGAAAGGTAACGGGAGCATCGGACAGTTCTGTGCGGTGCGCATACAGAGCGCAGCCGTCGGGGGTAACTTCAACGTCCTCGCTGCCTTGCAGGACAAGTGTCGGCACATTGGCGCGGGAAAGTCCCGCCATGGCGGTCGGGTTGCAATTCCGTCCAAACAAAATGCGCTGCATCGGCAGGATCAGGCCGCAAAGCAGTTTCCCAAATTTGGGCATGTTTCCGGTCGCCTCCGCGATAACAGCCTCGTCCGACGAGAAAAACGGCGCATAGGCTACGATCCCGTCCACTCGCTTATCGGTGTATTGCTGCACCGCACAGACGGCGTATGCGCCCATGCTGTGTCCCATCAGAATGACAGGACGGGAACCGTCCTCGACAAAATCAAGTGCGTTTTTCAGGTCGATCACCGCCTGCGGGAAGCCGTAAAAATGTCCGGTGCTGCCCGGATAGCCGCTGTATTCAAAGGAGAATACCTTATATCCCTGTGCGACAAAGTGGTGAATCTCTGGTAGATAATACTCGACACCCGTTCCCATTCCATGCGCAAAAATAAGTAAGCCTTGCGTCCCCGTCTCATTCCAGAGATACCCTGCAAGGTGATTTCTGCCGCTGGGGACTGTCACCCTGCGCCCATCTATGTTCGCTTCCGGTCGCTTCTCCGGGCGAAACATGGCGGCGTTCGCAAGAAAAGCGGCAATGAAGAATATAATCGGCAAAAGAAGTATGAATATCAACATGCGTTTCCTCTTTCTGGCGCTAAGAATGTGATATAAATATTGTCAGGAAGCAACGTTACTGTTTTCCATATAGCTTCAAAATCCTCCGTTGTCAGCACACGGTTGTATCGCGCATCCGATGCGTTGGCATTTTCCGCAAGGGAGTCTACCAGATAAATGTGCTGCTCGTCATAGCCGACAACGACAGCGTAGTGCGTATCTCCCGGAATCCGGGTGAAAACGATGATTGGATTTCCACCCGTCAACCGCTGCTTCAACGTGTCAACGCTCCCTTGACAAGCCTTTGCCGGATACCCATGCTGCTCAAAAACATCTACGATGCTGTTTGCGGAAGCGAAGCCAAGCGTTCGTTTTAATTCCGGAAACAGCGCCTCTCCGTTCGTATCTTCCCCAAAGTGCCGCAGGAGATAGGCAGCAGCATAAGCCGCACATTTCCCATCTGTCTGGTAGTCGATATGATTTTCTGAGCTTGTGCAGAAGAACTCTGGCGGATAATCAAAGGATTCAACCTCGTCCCTCGGCGGACTTATACATACAAGGAAACTGATAGCCGCAGCAATGGATACGATGATTGCAACCATTGCGGCGGTCAAACATATTTTTCGTATCTGCATTGTTCCTGTACCCGCTCTCCCAGCAAAGTGATTGCCTTTTGGGGACATAAGCTGATGCAGCGGTAACACACGCATTACATCATTCACGGCAAGACCTTTCTGCAATTACTTCCGGTCTAAAAAACAAAAGACGCAGCACAAACCGATTTTTTCGGATTGCGCTGCGTCTATGCGTCTGGCATTCGGATTTCTTCAATTTTTCGTCCTTGTTAAGCGGGCAGTTGCTGCTTGTTCCTGCGCTAAAATAGTAAACACGCATTCCCGTAAAGGTGAGTGCGAAGTACCCCGATGAGAATTAAGTGCAGCGGATAATACAGATAGAAGAACCACTTCATCCATTTTGCGGTTCCCTTCTCTCCGTTATATTGCTTCAAGACTGGGTACACCAACAAAACGCCAATCTGTACAAGGGCGTAGCCCTTGCTCACAAACAGGAAGGACACAGCTGCATACAGGGCAACATACAAGGCCATTACGTTCATCTGGGCTTTCAGATTGCCCCTTTTGTTGTACATGCCTACGATTGCAAGTACCGCTATGCAGCTCCAATTTGCAGGAAACGCACTTAAAATCAAAGCAAAGATAAGCACATGCTTCACCCAGTTTTTCATGGGTAAATCAGTATTCTGTATCCACAAAACCAAGACTGCGACAAAGAGCGGATACATGACGCTTGTCTGATTAAAAATTCCTGTACGGAGTGGGATTGGGTTTATCCTAAATGCAAAACAATATGCAAAGTGCGAGATCACGGAAAAGATTCCCATTCGCAGCATATACTTCTTTGCATCATGCGTATAATAAAATCCCTCACATACGAAAAACCACATAATCGGAGCTGTCAAGCGCCCCACAAAATGCAATCCTATTGCCATCGGTTCGACCGGGAAACCGGGATAAATCAAATCGCACACATGGTCAACGGTCATGGCAATAATTGCGATCAACTTCAAATGATTCGCATTGAATCGTTGCTGTATTTTCATATTAGATTTTGGCGTCTGCCATTTTAAGTTCTTCAATTTTTCCGTCTTTGAAATGGATTACACAGGTATATTTGCACTTTGGGCAGAATAGAGGAAACTCCTCTAATACCGTGCGTGGTCGTATTTGAGTTCTTGTTTTACCGCCGCATCTTGGGCAGAGAAGCCAATCTAATTTTGATTTGTCCATGCCGCTCCCTCATTATATTCGTACTTCAAGGATAGAGTTGATTATTTGCCGAAATCCATAGTCGAGAAACTCATCTTCCGTCATACCATTCTGTGCGCAAATGAATTTTCCCTTTGTTTCGGCAAGCGCAAGCAGCGAATCAAGGTTTGTGGAGAGTACATAGACCGTCAGAACAGGAACAATATCCTTTCTTACCTCGCCACTTTTCTGCCCGCGTACAATGAGTGCTTCAAGGATGTCGTTTATCTCCGTTCCAAGACGGAGTATGCTTTTTACCGTATCTGAAATCGCCAACGGTTCGATCTTCGCTGCGCCAGAACGATTCAAACTCTCAAGCGAATGGGGACACTCCGTTCTGTAACGACTCATTGCGCTACACACCGCACGGCAGGCTTCAACGAAACCGGCATGATTGTTCACGGCGTTCTCAATATCGGCCTTCAAGGATTGCAAGCCCTTTTCAATGATGTGATGGAGAATATCTCCCTTGCTGTCATAGTAGGCGTAGATCGTGCGCCGACTGTATTCAGACGCCTTTGAAATGTCCTCTATCGTTGTCTGCTCGTAGCCCTTTTCCGAGAAAAGGCTTTCGGCAGCCGCCATGATCCGCGCCCTGTGCAGTGCGGCGACAGCCTCTTTTTTGCTCATTCGCTCCATTGTAAACCTCTATTATAAAAAGTATATCTATAGTATACTTCACAATTTCAAAGCTGTCAACAGCAATTAAGCCTTTCCAATAATTCGAGCATGGAAAGCTTATGCCCAACAGGAGTTTTACTCGTCGAACTTTTTCGAGCTAAAGTGGTTGGTATCAAAATATGATACCAACCACTTTTGACTTATCGAGGCGTGTGGAGAATAGCGGTAAGTCCCGTGCTGGATAATCTCCACCGTCCAGCTACGTTGTCTATTGCTCAGAGGATAGGAACGCTATGGATTCAACTCTTTCGGAAAAAGCGCTCGCAATGCTCATACGGAGGTAATCCTTTGTCGGTGATTTCGATATAGTCAGCCTTTGTCATACCGTATAAGTAGTAATCACAGTATGTATTTACCATCTTACCGTCGCGGATAAGTCCCTCACGTTTGAAGCCGGTTTTCTCCAAGGTCTTATACGATGCGATGTTTTGCGTGTGAACATCCGTCCATAAACGCTGTAGTTCCGTTTCCTCAAAACAGAAGATAGCAACTCTTGCCAATGCTTCGGTCATAAGGCGGCTGCCTTGATAGGCGGGTGAAAGTCGAAACGCCACTTTTGCCATGCGGTCATTTTCAATGAGATACACCCACATATCGCCGACCACTTTGCGATCCTGCTTATAGACGATCCCCCAATGAAAACTTTTCGTGGGCTTCTCTGGCTTTTGAAAAAGCAGTTCCGGGTTCAGATCGCTTTTGCCGGGGCGCTTGCCCCAATACTGATAGACAGAGCTATCGCCCAGCCATTCTTTCAAATCCGCAGTATCTTCTTTCCTAAGCGGGCGCAGGACAAGTCGTTCCGTTTCAAGAACAGGTTTGTTCAGAACATAATCCTGTAATTTCATAAGCTGCCCTCTTAGAAATTGAATACCTGACCCCAATCAAAATAGCCTGATGCCTCCGTGCTTTTCGGCCATCCGCTGCTCCATGCGGGAACACCGGGCGCTTCCACACGATCAAAGCTCGGCGTATAGGGCTTAATATCGAGTACAGGCGTATTGTCATTGGCGTCAATGAACGCAACACGAATGATGCCCTTGACAAAATCAATATGGATCACTTCGGATGCCGTCATTGCGATGGGATTTGGCCGTGCGGGAGAGCGTGTCGCAAATACGCCCATGATTTCAGGCGCGTCCTTATAGGGCTGCTGGGTCTGCAACTCGTGCCGATCCGCTTCGTTGTCACATTCGCTGAACCACCAAAGGACATTGATGTGGCTAAAGCCGTCCAGCGCTTGCAGACCGGGAATGTACTCCGGATTCAACTGGATAAAGGCTCCGTTTTCGTCATTTTTTACTTTGCCAATAGCGTTGAGCTGATAGGTCATATTTTTGCCTCCTTGATTTGTGATGGCCTCAGTATAAGACCTCACATCATGTGAGATGCAAGGGGGAAAAATAAAAAATGCCCTGCTTTTTTGCAGAGCATTTCAAAGTCCATTATGTGCGATCCAGCGGGATTTGGAGTTCAATGAGATATTTTGCGGGGTCACTCTCATTCCACGGGCCTCTGTGTACGATTTGACGCATGGGGTTTGCCATTTTGTATTCGCTGTTTTTCTGCAACCAGTCAGCAAAAGCGAGGTAGGCTCCTTTGATATTTGCAGGTTCCGTCAAGATTTATGCGCAAAATTATTTGCAGGCTCCGGCTGAGTGAAGTCAGCCGGCAATAGAGGTGTCGTCCAGAACTGCCTCCAAATGCTTCATGTTCATGTATTTCTTGTTGCCCCACTGGGTACCCGCCACGTGGCGGAGCCGGGCGCAGACCAGCATCAGGGCGGAGTTCCCATCCGGGAACGTCCCCACCACGCGGGTCCGGCGGCGGATCTCACGGTTCAGCCGCTCGATCACGTTGTTGGTACGGATGCGGGTCCAATGCTCGCTGGGAAAATCGCAGTAGGTCAGAGTTTCCTCAATGCCGTCCTCGACCTTTTTGGCAGCCTCCTTCAGCTTCATGGCGCGCAGCTCAGAAACCACGGCCTTTGCCTTCTCGCGGGACGCTCTTTTGCTCTCCTGAGCGTGAATCGCCTTGAGCATTTTCACCACAATTTTAACCTTGGATTTGGGCACAACAGAGAAAACATTGCGGTAGAAATGCACGATGCAGCGCTGGTATTTGGCGTCCGGGAACACCTCGCCCACAGCCTCCAGCATCCCCATGCACTTGTCGCCAACGATGAGCTTCACTCCCTCCAAGCCGCGTCCGCGGAGCCACTGGAAGAAGCTGACCCAGCTGGCCTTGTCCTCTTTCATCCCCTCGGCAGCGCCCAAAACCTCACGAAAGCCGTCCTCATTCACGGCGATTGCCACCAGAATCGCCACATTTTCATACTCTCCGCCCCAGTTGCGCCGCAGGTAGATACCGTCCACGTAGACATACGGATAGTGCCCGCCCTGTAACGGGCGGTTGCGCCAGTCCTCGATGTGGACGTAGGCTTTCTTGTTCAGTTCGCTGATGGTGGCGGGCGAGACCTTGCTGCCCCACAGTGCCTCCGTGATGTCCTCTACCCGGCGCACGGAGACGCCCGCCAGGTACATCTCGATGAGCGCCTCCTCTACGCTGCTCTCCCGGCGGCGATACCGTTCGATGATGGCGGTCTCGAAGGACACGCCCTTGAGCCGCGGCATATGGAGTGTGACGTCGCCGGAGGTCGTGGTAAGATTCCGGTCATAGTGGCCGCTGCGATAGCCCTGACGGGCCTCGCTGCGCTCGTAGCGGGCGGCTTGCGTCAGTGACTCCGCCTCCTTCTCCAGCAGTTCGTTCAGAGTCTCCTCCACGCTGCCGCGGACCAATTCCTTGATCTGCCCCTTGATAATTTCCTCATTGAATTGTACAATCTTCTCGGACATAGTTTGCTTGCTCCTTTCGAATGTTTGTGTGGTAACTTCATTCTACCAGAGCCTGCAAGCTATGTCTTCTTTTATGCGGTTTCCAATTTGCGCAAGTTATTGTACATTATCTATTTGCAAAGTCACCATAGACCATTGTGCAGGCCATATACGGGACTGCCTCCGTCATACGGAAACAGAATGGGGGTTCTGCTGTTCCCATTTTCTTTACCGGAGCGCATAGCTCAATATCCACATCTGCCTCTCGATATTCTGTATCGTGATAAATGGAAAACGTATTGCCGATCAGTTCTGTTTTCTGTGTATCTGCAAAAGCAGAAAGCTCGCGCCATAGCTCACCCTCGGAATAGTAGTTCGGTACAACTCTCCGTAGGGACAACACCGGATATGCAGGAATCGACTTGACGGAGATATTATAATGCAGATCGCCCTTCCCGCTCTGTAATTCGTTTTTGGCAAGCTCAATTTTTCGTAGCTTTTCCTGCTCGGCCTGTATTGCATTTTCTATCTCTGAGTGCTTTTTGTTAAGCTGCATGAGAAGGGAGCGCTCGTCCATCGTCAGGGCAAGTGCGATCTCTGAAACATTCAGCCCGCTGTCCCGCAAATACAGAATCTTATTCAGACGTGGAATCTGCTCTACGGAATACAGCCTGTGTCCTGTCCATTTGTCAACCTCTGCCGGTATCAAAAGGCCGACCTCATCATAGTACCGAAGCATACGAATAGATACCTGTGTCAGCTTTGAAAATTCGCCTATTCTAAACATCATTTCATCACCCACCAATATTGTAGCAGGTTCTATTTATACTTCAACCGTTCCTTATCAGCAACAGGAATTATTTAAGCTATTTACATGAATATACAGAACATATTCCACAGGAAAAAGGAACTGTAAAATGTAGCAGGGTGATTAAATATGTCCAAACAAGCAAAGAGAGAAAAAAGACCTGTTGCGAAAATCGACTTCATGCCGTATGGTACAAGGATTAAATCTGAGCGCATGAAGCTGAAAGAATCCCGCAACAAGGTTGGAAGTGAAATGTTTCTTTCGCCGCGCTACATTGCCAATATCGAAAACAAAGGTCAGCATCCCAGTTTGCAGGTATTTTTGGAGATGGTGTCCCGGTATCATATTTCCGTGGATCAGATTCTTTACGGCGAAGAAGCAACGGGAAAATCCACAGAGCGTATGCAGTTTGACATTCTGCTGGATGAATTGACAGATTCTGAAATCAAAATTCTCACGGCAACGGCGCAAGCGTTGCTGGACGCAAGAACAGACAGCGAGGGAGAAAATTGAATACGGTATAAGGAACGCTATGAACAGGTAGTTCATGGCGTTTTTTCTTTTGCAAAAATCCGCAGATGTGGCCAAAAGGCACCGTTCAGATTGTAGTATGGGTAACGGAAGGAATACGGGGGTACGAAGTAGTCAGCAAGCACAGCAAGCGAGTACCCGCTTGCGAATTTTGAGATTTTCAGGTCCCTTGCCCGAAAATTCAAAATTGCTTGTTGGGATAGTCCCAAACCCTTATGAAGAACGGAGGCGGCGCATGGCAAACAGAAAACGGAATATCCAAATGAAATTCTATGTTACGGAGGACGAAAAGCGGCTCATAGACGAGAAAATGAGCCAGCTCCCCACACGCAGATATGGCGCCTACCTCCGCAAGATGGCGATTGACGGGTATATCATCTATACGGACACCACAGATATCAAGGCATTCACCAAAGAACTTTCCGTCATCGGCCGGAACATCAATCAGATTGCCAAGCGGATCAACGCCGGAGGTCCTGTGTATCAGGCCGACATGGACGAGATACGGGAAAGGCTGGACGAGATATGGCAGTTACAAAGACACATCCTATCAAGTCAACGCTGAAAGCGGCCATTGACTATATCTGCAACCCGGAAAAGACGGACGGAAAGCTGCTTGTATCCTCCTATGGGTGCGCCGCTGAAACTGCGGATATCGAATTTGCCTGGACCCGCCGCCATGCCATCGACAAGGGAACGAACCTGGGCCGTCACCTGATCCAAGCCTTTCAGCCTGGGGAGGTTACGCCGGAACAGGCCCATGAGATCGGCATGGAGCTTGCAAAAGAAATCCTGGGCGGCAAGTATGAATTTGTACTTACTACCCATATAGACAAAGATCATGTTCATAACCACCTGATTTTCAATGCGGTCAGCTTTGCGGATCACAGGCACTACCATTCCAACAAGCGGAGTTATCACTATATCCGCCGCACCTCCGACCGGCTTTGCAAGGAACACGGTCTGTCTGTCATCATCCCCGGACAGGACAAGGGCAAGAGCTATATTGAACATCAGGCCGCGCAGAACGGCACCAGCTATAAGGCAAAGCTGAAAGCGGCCATCGACCGGCTCCTGCCAGCCTGTTCCAACCTGGAAGAACTGCTTCGCCGCCTGCAGAGGGAAGGTTATGAGATCAAGCGCGGCAAGTATATCTCCGCCAGAGCGCCGGATCAGGAACGGTTCACCCGTCTGAAAACGCTGGGGGTGGACTACACCGAAGAAGCCCTTACTGCCCGGATTGCCGGACGCTCCAGACCTTCCCACCAGCCGAAACAGCGGAGCGGAAAGATCAGCCTGCTCATTGATATCCAGAACAACATCAAGGCACAGCAGAGCGCAGGCTATCGCCGCTGGGCGACCATCGAAAATCTGAAACGCATTGCGGATACCTCCAACTTTTTGACGGAACATGGTATCGGCAGCTATGAGGAATTGTTGGATCGGCGCGAGGCGGCGTCTGCCTCTGCTACCCGGCTTAAAGCGGATCTTCGGGATACCGGGATGAAGATCGACGAGTTGACCTTGAAGATAAAGCACGTCGTCACCTACCGCCAGCTCAAGCCAATCTATGACCGCTATAAGGCATCCAGAGATAAGGAAAAGTTTCTGCGAGGCCATGAGAGCGAGATCATTCTTTTTGAAGCCGCCGCCAGAGAGTGCAAGCGGCTGGGGGCAGTTCCGCTGCCTGCCACAGAGCGGATGCAGGCGGAAATAGACGTGCTCAACGCAAAGAAGGCTGCGCTGAAAGCTGAATTGCAGAAAGCCCAGCGGGAGGAACGGGACTATGCCGCCATGCACCGGAATGTGGAGGATTTTCTTTCTCCGCCGCAGCCGGAGCAGGAGCGGAAAAAGAATATGGAACTGGAATGACCCGCACGGAGCGGAACACATATAATTTGGGAGGTACCACCATGAACAACAAACCCATTATCCGTATCAGCACCAAGGACTACGATATGCAGGGATGGTTTTCTGAAAAGACAAGTGATGCCCTGGCGCAGCTATCTATCCTTTCTCGGCTGCTCCATCATCCAGAAAATTTCCCTCAATTTGCCGAAGAGCCGGGACTGGGATTGCAGTACATCGATGAGCTGATCTGGGCGGTCGCTGAAAAGGTCTATACGGTCTATATGCTCTGTCAGGGAGAGGACGAGATCGATCGTGAACATATCAGCGCCATTTGTGAGAATGGTTCGCAGGGCTGGGAGACGGTGAAGGCAAAATTGAACGGAGAAAACGCTTTTTAAGTGATCCATGCGTTTTACCCTGGGCTTTTGCCGAAGCATCCAGTATAATGAAGATATAAACGTTTTTGAAGGAGGCGAGCCTATGACGAGAGGCGAAGCGATAAAGGATTTCTTTTGCAAGACGATCCTGCCCGCGGCGGTGGCCGCGTTGCTGTACTGCATTTTCCGGTCCGCCTGCGTGAAGAACGGAGAGCTTGACTATGTATGGCTCTGGATACTCTGCGGGCTGCCGTTCGGCATCTGGCGGCTGCGCCTCTGGATCATACCGGGCGGCGGCTCTCTTGGCGGCGGGATCGCCCTGTTCGCGCTGAACTTCATTCTGGCCGGAATCATCGGTGGGCTTGTCCTGGTCTGGCGGCTAATCGTGGCAGTGTGGTATGTGCCGCTGACGGTGTACCGACTGCTGACGGTACATAGCTATTCTGTTATTACGGAGGACTGAGTTTATGAACAGAGCATGGAAATATTGCCGACAGGCAAGCCCAGATGAAATGTTATCCGGACTTGCCGTGCAGAACCGACTTCTGGAACGATATGCTGCGGCGCATGAGTTTTCCGTTGTTGGAGAAATAAAAGTAGTTGAAACCGGCACGCCAACAGATCGGGAAAGTATCAGAGAGCTTTTGAACGAAGCAGCGCACGGCGCCTATGACATTCTGCTGATTTCTGGCCTTGACCGACTGAGCCGAAATGTGTGGGACGCTCTGACCATCGTATCGAAGCTGTTTGCCTGCGGCATCCGTATACTGGATGCCAGCACAAATGAAGAAATCAGCGCAGACGCTCTTGACCAACTTAGCTTGGCTCTGCATCAATCGTTAAAAATCTCCCTTTCTGAATAACGGCAGAGGGCGGCAGCATTTTGTACTGTCGCCCTCTTAATTACAGAACGGCAAAGACGGGCAGGGCGTGGGCGGCGGCGCATTTGCGCCGTTCATCTTGACCGTTGATAGATTTGGTCGGGTCTGCTATTTTTACTTATCAAGTATTGTTGATGGTGTAACGGAGTGAAAAACAATCATACCGTCAAAAGTATCTTGTGGAGTAATATTGACCGTATATGCGGCTTTTAGCAATTTCTCCATGCCAGACAAACTAACATTAAGAGTTGTGATTGACTGTTTTTCGCTCAGAATCTGCCCCCACGCTTCGTCAGAGGACGCACTTGCAAAATCAATAAAATAGTATTGACCGCTATCTTCGTCGGAGAATTGGCCATTCAAATCATTTGCGTTGCTGACCTCCATAACCTCAAACCCTCCATTGTCCGTTTGAGAGTTGAACTGCGTTTTCTGCGCATCCGTTCCGATCGAATAGTACCCATTATCGAGATCTTCTGAGAGCAATTTTCCCAAACAGGTATATCCCGCAACAGAAGTTTTCCCGATATGGCCATTATGCCCATTGATAAACAAAACAGTATTGTCGCCACGCTGTAAGAACCATTCTACCTTTTCATACATGTACTGATCGCGGGTAGCGTTGTAGTTATCGCTCAACTGTACCTCACAATAGGCGTAAATCGTTTTTGCACATTCCCTTGCGAAGTCAAAGGCAGATTGACCCAAACAGCTTGTAATATCAGTTTCGACAGCATCCAGTTTATCAATCAATTCCGAGACGCTTTCTTTGGCGCTATTCAACGTTGTTTTATCTAAGGAGTTTCTGTTTTCATCTGTAAGCTGTGCAAGTGATTTTGAATATTCTGCGCTCAATTCCGGGTAAGTTTGATTGAGAACAGAGAACAGATATTCTTTGTTATTATCAAATCGTTGTACGTCCATACCGTAAAAGTGCAATGCTTTTTCGCTTGAAACACTTTCGTTGTAGGAGCGCATCCACTCTACTAAATCGGCCATTTCCCGTGTGCGGTAAATGGCAAAGCCTATTTCTGCAACGGCTTCTTCGGCAGTTCCATCCCCGCCATTGATGTACTGGTCTACTTTGAGCGCCCCGCCAAAATCGCCCTCTATGATGAAAGTGTGGCAGCCATTATTCTCTACTAATGCTTTGAATACGTCTGCTTTCATTTGATGATACTGCGCCACACCATGACTTGCTTCTCCCAACCCGACAATCTGTACATTAGCCGGTACGGAAAGCGTTCCTATATCGGATTGCGTATAGGATAAATCTGCTGATACAGTAGATTTCGTATTGCCACACCCGGTAAACAGGGCGAGACAAATTGCGGTCGAAAGACAGATCGCAAAAATTCTTTTCAATTTCATAATAAGCACCTTACTTCTCATCATCGACAAATTCAAACAAGTCCTCAACAGTCACATGGAACACTTTCGCAATATCCATAGCCAATTTAAGGGAAGGATTATATCTTCCGTTTTCCAGATGGACGATTGTTTCCCGTCTTGCGCCGACAAGCTCGGCCAGCTCGCTCTGCTTATACCCCGCCTGCTCCCGATATTCTTTGATTTTGGTTACAAGCACGATTAAGCCCCCTTCGCATCCAGATAGCAGAACAGAATCGTTCGTATAATGGACGTCAGTACCAGCACGCCCATCAGCAGGTAGCCAATTACCTCTGAGGATATATCAAACCGAAGAATGGCGGACAGGAACCCGATGCAGACGATCAATACCTTAGTAATCTTATAGCAGACCGAATCGCAGCGTTTCAGATTTGCCGCAGCCATTTCGTCTACGACCTCTTTCTTGTATTTCCTTTCCCGCACACCCAAAAAGCAGAAAAAGAGAAAAGCAAAGATCGCAATCGTTGTTTGAATGGAGCTGAAATAGCTTTCCCATCCATTTCTGGCCCAGCACCAATAATAGACCGCAATACAAATTGCCAATACGATACGGGCGATAAGCAGCTCCCGTAATGTTACTTTCCTATCCATAGTTTTCCCTCGATGTTATATATTTCGCACTTGCGATGTTATAAATATATCACTTGCATTTGCAAACGTCAATAGAAAAAGTGAAATATTTTTAACTTTCATTTGCGGCCTGTGAGCTATATTTTATTTACAAGTCAATTTGTCTGAGAGATAAAATGTCTCATGGCGGGCGAGAAGAAAACGTTGTTTTTATAAAAAATAAAAAGCGGGAGTACAGCCGATCGGACGAACCGAAAAGCTGTACTCCCATTTTGTGTGCCTGAAAGTGTCTGAAATCAAGCCTTTTTCTTCATGTGCCAGCAAGCAGTCCGACACATGGGAAATCATAAGGACTCCCTTTGAAAATGCGGATACAGGGAATTATTCTGCGGTTTTCGCACCCTTATCCTCACAGATTTTAGACCGTTTGGCGCTGTAATGTGGACAAGCTATCAGGCCTACCCGGAAACTCTGCTTGCAGCCGTGGGCACATTTCCTGCAGGTGTGGTTATATTGCCGCCTGCCGTTCTCGCCCAGGAAGAACGCCCATTCCAGCCGCCATTTCTTGCTTCGGCTCATAGGCAGTCATGGCCCGGCACATCACGGCCGGGCTTCTTGCCCTCCGGGGACTTATGTTCGGCACATTCCCGCTTTGCGTCCGCCAGCCGCTCACGAATGGAAGGCTTCTCCGGCGTTGCCCGTTCTGCGTACTCCTGGGCTTTTTCCAATTCCTCGCCGCGTCTGCCGTTGTTGATCACGCCGTCGATCATACCGTAGTCATCCTCCAGCGTCATTTCCGCCGTGCGGAGGGGATTGTCCTTTTCCGGCTGCTCCGCTGCCACGGCAAAGGCCCGTGTGCCGTTTCCCATAATAAGATATTTTCCATCATCTGAAATATGGTGGATGCCGTAACCGGCTGCCTCCATCTGCTCCCGGCTCATGGCGGTCACATAAAAGCTGCCCCTGGGCGTCCGGATGCGCTCGCCGGTTTCCAGATCATCCGGGGTAAGCTCCGGCTGCCGTTCCTGCAAAAACTCCGGCACCTCGGTAAAGCCCACCCTATCGCAGTAATGGGCGGTATCCTTCCCGTCCTGATGCAGCACCACGATATCTGATACGGACAGAGAGTGCCCGGTGAAGTCTGCCGGACGATCCACATTGAACCGGGTATAAATGCTTTCCAGATCGTCCTTCGCCGTCAGCGGCGCTTCATAGACCAGCTCATAATTTTCCGGCTTTACGGAAAGACCGTTGCGGTGGATACTGTCCAGCGGCTCGAAACGATAGTCCAGCGTTTCGTTACCGCCTTTGAGCTGATAAATGGAAAAGCTGTTTTCCTCAGCCTGATCCTGAACGGCCCGCACCTGTGCCACGATATCCGCCGGGGTCTGCACATAGGCGGCTGCCGCCGCCGCATACTCCCGTTCCGCTCTTTCCGCAGCGGCCAGCATTTCATCCACACGAGATTTAGTTGGGTCCTCCAAAGCTGCCTTGATCTCCGCAGGATCGAAGTCAAGAAACTCCTCATAGCCCGTGGCATCCTTGAATTTTTCAATCTCCGAAGGAAGATAGTCCTCCTGCGTCTGGCCCAGCGCCGCCAGCTTTTCATCCAGAGCGGAAATGCACCCAGCCATCAGGCTTTCGTAAAGTTCTTCCTTTGCGGCGTGTGCCTCCGGGTGCTCCGCCGCATACTGCGGATCGTTCTGACGGAAAAACTCGTCCATGTCAAAGGCAATATCCATAGCCCACTCGGATTTTTCTTCTTCGGGAAGATCATCCTGGAAGGCCATCACCCGGTATTCCTCCGGGATACTGCCGCGCTCACCGTCATAATACTCATGGAAGCTGTCGCCCGTATCACGCACATAGCCCTGATCCGTGAAGGTACCATTTTCATCTATCGCCACATCCCGGCCGTAGGCCTCATAGTCTATGTAGTTCTGCAGGTGCTCCGGCACCTGCATGACGTCCAGTTCCTCAATATAGTAGCGGCCCAGATCATCATAGTCGTGGATATCGGGATAAACCTCATAGCAATCCAGATTCTCGGTGAGGTTGATGATCTCCTGCAGGCTGCCGCAATGGTCGCCCATTTCCATACCGGCCTGAAACTGCGCGTATTCGCTTTCACTCATTTCATCCAGCTTCGACGCCAGATAATTCAGCTCGTCCAGATTTTCGTATTCGCCCAGCTTGCTGTAAAGGCCATCCACATAGCAATCATAGTCCGTGATGAACCATTCCTCGTAGGGCTGACCGAAGTCATCCTTCTGGCCGATCCCGATACGCTTGAACACTTCCTTCATTTCCTCGGCGGTGGTGGGAAACTTTACCCACTCGCCCACAAGCTCGCCCTCGTTGTACTTTCCAAGATTGGTAATAAAGGCGGCAAAGGGATAATCCTTGTCGTGATCGTAATATGGCATATCAGCACCTCCTTACAGTTCCGGCGCAGACTTTTCTTTATGGGGTTGCGCCTTGTTTTTTTCCGCACATTCCTTCTTGCCCTGTTCCAGCCGTTCCCGGATGGATGGCTTTTTCTCCGGCTCCGCAGGGCGTTCATGGTTCCACTCGTCGCCGGAGAGGGAAAGGTATCCGTGTTCCGTAAAATGACCCTGTTCCTCCTGCATGGCGTACTTGCCAAAAGGAACAGGGTCGATCGCTTTCAGAAGTTCTGGGGGCAGCAGCATATCCATGTGCTGCGCCAGATACCGCCAGCCCAGATCGTTCAAATCGTGGATGTTGGGCTCAAACACGAAATAGTCGATGTTGGCCGCGAACTCCTTAAACTGCTCCGGCGTTGTCAGCTTGAAAGGCGATGCCTGCACCGCCGCCAGCAACTCCCGGTCCTCCGGGGAGAGGGCAGCCACCGCCGCCCTCACTTCGGGTAAATGTTCCAAAGTCTTATTTTCTGCCATCAGCACCAACCTTTCTTTTCGGAAATTCCAGCTTGAAATTGATGTACTTGCCGCCCGTATCATCCAGGATCACCGCGGCGTCATAGGTGGCCTGCTTCTTTTCGGACCACATTCCCTTGACATTTGTACGGCCCTTTTTCAGAAGGTCCGCTGCCATCTTCTTTGTCAGCTCCTTCTTGCGGCTCGTCCAGAAACGGTCATTTTTCCAGAGGACAAAACCACAGGACCGATCCGAACACGCAAAGTTTTTCTTTCCCTCGTAAACCGGCTGGCCGCAGCGGGGGCAGGTGCCGATCACTTCCTTCTCCGGGGAAAACAGCTTTTTACCGTCCTCAGAAATACAGGAATAGGTAGAAACGATCTCCCGAACCATCGTGCGGATACCGTCCATGAAGGTATCCGGGTCAGCGCCGCCCTTTGCAATCTCCGTCAAATTCTGTTCCCATTCCGCTGTCAGCATGGGAGAGGTCAGCGGCTCCGGCAGGACCGTGACAAGGTTGATACCGGCTTTCGTGGGGATCAGGCTTTTGCCCTTGCGCTCCACAAATCCGGCAGCCACCAGCTTTTCGATGATAGCCGCCCTGGTCGCAGGCGTGCCAAGTCCGCGTCGGGGCAAACTGCACTCCGCTGCGCCCGCCGTTTGCCGGGCATCCGCTCCGTTCCGTTGCTCCTCCTTCTCCCCACGCAACCCGCTTCGCTGGGCTTGCGCGGGGAACCCCGTGCTTACCTCGTCGGGGATATCGTCCTTGCCCGCATTTTCCATAGCGGACAGGAGGGTATCTTCGGTGTAGGGCTTTGGAGGCTGGGTGAAATGCTCGGTAACGGAAACCTCCGCGCCGTCAAAAGTCTGTCCTTCTGTGAAATCCGGGAGCATGCCGCCGTCCCCATCCGCAGGCTTTTCTTTTAGGAAGGCACGGAAAATACGGTCGATCTCCCGCCAGCCTTCGGAGAGGATACTCTTGCCTTTTGCGGTGAAGGAATGGCCGCCGCAGTCGAAGGTTGCCGTGACCGCTTCATACACATACGGCTCTGCCGATGCACACAGCAGTTTGCAGCAAACTAAGAGAAACAAATTGCGCTCGCCCAGGGGCAGAGCCTTGATATCCGCTTTCTCAACCTCCATCGTGGGAATAATAGCGTGGTGGTCGGATACATCCTTGTTGGAGATCATGGTCTCCAACAGCGGGAAGAAGTTGGAGCAGCTATCAAAAGGCGGCAGCTTCGCCGCCAGGTGGATCACGCAGGAGGCCGTTTCTGCCATATCGGAGGTCAGATACCGGCTGTCCGTGCGGGGATAGGTCAGCAGTTTCTTTTCGTAGAGGCTCTGGGCGTAGTCAAGGGTCTGCTTCGCCGTGTATCCGAACAGGCGGTTTGCCTCGCGCTGCAAGGCGGTGAGATCATGGAGCTTCGGCGGCTGTTCCTTCTTCTGCTCCCTTGTGACGGAAGTGCAGGTAACGACAGCGCCCTTGCACATGGCCGCTGCCTGTTCCGCCTCCGCCAGATCGGTGAATTTCTCCGACACCGCTTCGGCTCCGTCCAGCGTCAGGCGCAGCAGATGATATTTTTCCTTGTGGAACAGCGTGATCTTTGCGTCACGCTCCGCCAGCATTGCCAGCGTGGGCGTCTGAACGCGGCCAACATTCAGGGTGCGGTGATAGAGGACGGAGAAAAGGCGCGTGGCATTGATCCCCACCAGCCAGTCCGCTTTCTGACGGCAGAGGGCGGATTGATACAGGGCTTCATAATCGGCGTTGGGGCGCAGATCAGAAAAGCCCTCCCGGATGGCGCTGTCCTCCATTGAGGAAATCCAGAGACGGAGGACCGGCTTGCGGCAACCAGCCATTTCATACACCAAACGGAAGATCAGCTCACCTTCACGCCCGGCGTCACAGGCATTGACAATGGTATCCACATCGGGGCGGTCCATCAGGGCACGGAGATTTTCAAAAGCATCCTCCTTGCCCGGTGCCAGCACATAGCGGAACGGCTCCGGCAGAATGGGAAGATCGTCATAGCGCCATTTCTTGAAACGCTCGTCATAGCTGCCAGCATCCATCGGGGATACCAGGTGGCCTACACACCAGGACACAAGAAGGCCGCTGCCCTCATAAAAGCCATCGGCCCTGGATGAAGCACCCAGGGCCGACGCGATAGATTTTGCCACACTCGGTTTTTCTGCGATAATCAGTTTCATTCCGTATCCTCCTGCTCGTCCTCATTGACCGTTTCTTCATCCTCAAAATCGTAATCGTCGGGATCGGCGCTGACCTTCACACTCTGCTTCGGCTTGATGAATTTCACATAGGCAAAGGCTCCGCCGCCTGCCAGCGCCAGCAGCAGGACGATGACCAGCAGACCGCCGCTGCTCTTTTTCTCCGGCTGCTCCGGTTCAGGCTCCGGCTCCGTTACAGCCTCCTTGCCGCTGCACTCGGAGAGATTGTTCTTGCAGACAGGACAATTCGTATTTACCGCACCAGCCACACACTTTTCCTTGCAGTTGCAGGCGGCAGGCGTTTCCGCCGCGGGCACATCGTCGCCCATGAGCGTCAAAAGGTCAGCTTCATCCACCTGGTTCAGAAAATGCACAGTTTCCTCGCCCTCGTCGTCACGGTCGATAATGAGATAGAACACATTGCCATTTCTCGTCTCTACCGTGATAAACTGCTTGCCGCTCCGGGTGCTGCTGCCGATATCGTCGATCAGCGACAGGTTTCCGTCTGGCGTCAGGGCAGCATTTTCGCTGCTGCCCATAAGCTGCTCAAACAGCTCGCTCAATTTATCCGGATCAATGGAGAGGGAAAAGTTGCTGTCATTTTCGCCGCCCGTGTCGCTGAACGTCATATAGCCGGAGTAGACATAGCCGATCTTCTCCGGTAGCCGAACCATGTACCAGTCGCCGTCCGTGCCCACGACCTCCACCACCGTCCCGTTCGGAAGCTGCGTAAAGGCGTAGTTATCCAGCCCGGCACCCGTGCGGACATTCAGCTTGCCTCCATTCGTGGTGACGGTGCCGGTCTTGCCGGATTTCTCCGTGCCGCCCGGCATAGAGCCGAACAGTGCGGAGATCAGTTTGGAGAGATCGTCCCCAGTAATATCCGCGCTGTCAGTCGGTTCCGTCTGTGCTTCGGAGGCAGGGGCTGCATCCCCGTCGCTTGCAAAAGCGACCGTGGAAAAGGCCGTCATGCAGAGCATAACGGCCAGCAGCACCGCAAACGTGCGGATCATGTGCTTATTCTTCATCATCGGTGCCCTCCATCGTGTCGGGATCAGCGGCGACCTCCATTTCCATCATCCCTTCCGGCAGGGAGATCATGCCGCTGGCGTAGGCACGCAGAAAGGCGGTCAGTTCCTTGTTGTCCATGTGGACAGCCTTCACCATGCGGACAATTTCCAGATTTTCTTCCTCCGCAAGCTGCGCCTCCAGCGCACGAAGGCGCTTCTGCTGCTCCGTGATCTTCTCCCGGACCTTCTCAATGTCACGACGGATCTTCTCAGTAGTTGCCATAGTCAAATAAACTCCTTTCCAAATCGTTCTCTCCATGAATAGCTACGTCCAAGCCCCTGAACGGTTTTCAGATTGGCCCTTGCGTTATCCTCCAATGCCAGCGCACGCCGGAACAAATCCGGGTAATGCTCCCGCAGGTCGATGATCTCCTCCGCCCGCATACTGGGGCAGAAAAAGCAGGAGGACTTTCCCGGCTGCGGCAGGCCCGCCGCCTCGATTGCCCGGATACACGCCTCCCGGTCCCAGCTCCACTCCATCAAGGGATACCATTTGCTGTACTTCGGGTCTGCCCGATCACGCAGAAGGACCTTATCGCTGCGATAGTGTTCGCCAGCGTCATAGCCGATGAACTTGACCACCTTTTTCCCGCTGGCCCAGACCTCACGGCACGGAGGATAGTTGTTGCAGAACTTTTCCTGCGGCCCGATCTTGTGTTTCAGAGAACACCGCTTGAAACCGTAGGCGATAGAGGGCAGCGTGCCGCTTTTCAGACATTCATCTTCCAACGTCAGCCGCCTGCCGTCCTTTGTGGTCTTATAGACCCGTGTGATCTCCGGCATACCGTGATCCTTCAGCCAGCGAGCCATAGTATCCAGATAGGCGTAGGTATGGGGATGCTCGCCGCCCGTATCCGCAAACAGGATCAGGTCAACAGGGATACGGTGCTGGTACAGCCCAACAAGAAGGGCGGTGCTATTCGCACCGCCGCCATAGGAAACAATATTGATATACTCACCTCATTTCAAAGCCTTTTCATATCGGTACTTCATTTGTGCCGGGTACAGCGGTTCGGCCGGGCGGCGCGTTCCGGTCCATTTCCGTCCGCCAGCCAGTCCCGCGCATTGCCAGCCGGAGGCCCGGAGGCTGGTCCCGCTCTCCGTGTCCAGAATATAGGTGATGATCTTCCGGTAGCCCATGACCTTTGCGGCCCGTGCCGCTGCTCCATAGAGAAAGCTGCAGGCGTTCTTCGTGCCATTTGTGCAAAGACGGTTGACCTCCAGGGTCAGCCCGTCGTCCAGGTATCGGCTGACCGGCCGGCCGACAATGGCGACGCCCACAAGCTGTCCATCCACCATGCAGCCCAGCGAAAACTTGTGACCTCGGACCGGCTTATGATGGCGGTGGTGCTCTGCGACAAAGCCGTTCGCAGCGGCAAGCGATATCGGCATCAATTCAAGCATCGGCGCTGCCTCCATCAATCATACGGCGGTCTGCCGTAGGCGTAAAAGTGCTGCTGCCAGTAGCTCGTATTGAGCCTCGTGTACTGGATCGGGTCGCCGCAATGCAGAAACATGGGGTTGCCCGCTTCATCCAGCCCCACATAAAAGCCGACATGGGAGATGCCCGCAGTATCATAGGTCCCAACGAAAAATACCAGGTCGCCCGGCTGAGGATCGGATACCCGTGTGGAAATGTTGTAGAGGCCCTGCGCGCCCAGCCGCCCGGTATTGCATAGACCGCTGTTGGTCAGAACATAGCTGACAAAGCCGCTGCAATCAAAGGAGGTGGACGGACTGCTGCCGCCCCAGACGTAGGGATATCCCAGGTATTTTTCCGCCTCCGAGATAAGCGCCGCAAAGCGTTCATCAGACAGGTATTCCGCAGGGATTTCATAGTCCTCCGGCGGGTTCGTGATGTACTTGTCCACATACCCGGAGGACGGGAACAGGTCGGAGCGGTTCCCCAGCGTGGACATATACACGGCGTACATGGAAAGCGTTTCTTGATCCAGGATGTAAACAGGGACATGGCTCAGATCGAAGTTTTCAAGCTCCACGGTGCAGATGTAATACGTGTACGGAACCTCCACATCATACTCGTTGCCTTCGCTGTCCGTTCTCGTTTCCGTGCGATATCGGGTTTCCGTGGTGACCGTCTCGGTAAGGATATACTGCTTGTCGAACAGCATTTGAAGATCGTCCTGTACCTGGTCAATGGTGAACTGGCCCTCATGGAGCGCCGACAGAATGGACAGCAGCACATAGGGATCGTGCTTGATCTCGTCCAGATCAAAATGGTACTCGTCATAGTTGTGGGTCTGCTCATAGGTGTCCAGATACTCCCGCAATTCATCCTCCATCGCGCAGTAGGCGGCCTCTGCCGCCAGCAGGTCTTGATCCACGGAGAGATAAGAGGATGCAACGATGTTGGACACGCCTCCGCCGAAGATAGAGGAACAGGATTGCAGCAGCCCCAGCAGCATGACCAGCAGCAGACCGATCCCACCCATGATCAGAAACGCCTTTTTGTGCTTGGAAACAAACTCTCCGGCTTTCTTCGCCGCGTCCGCGCTTTTCTTCGCGCCCTTTGATGCTGCCTGCGCCGCTGCCGCCGCATCCCCGGCACTATGCGCCGCCCGGTACGCAGCGGCATACTGCTTTTGCAGCTTCTTTTTCTGCCACATCCGGGAGATGGGATTGCTGGCCGCAAGCTGGGGATTCTCCCGCAAAGTCTTTTGATACAGCGCCTCCGCGTTGGCCTGGACCGCCGCCTGCTCCGCGTAGGATACCTCCCGCCAGGGTTTCAGCTTGCGGTCCGCCTGCCAGTTGTGGAGCTTGCGGTTTCCGTAGCGGACAGCCTTTTCCATGCCGCGCTCTGTCAAGTGCCCCGCCTCCACGCCGACATTTTCCTGTTCCACCTCATGCACCTTCGCATGGGCGGCGTGGCCAATCTCCTGTAACGGCCGCGCCAGCGGATTCACCGGCTGATGGAAAGAGGGCTGTTTTTGGGGGACGGCGGCTCTTGCCGCGTCCAGCTTATCCGCCGCCTTGTCGGATTTGCGGATCACCTTTTGCAGCTCCGGCGCGGCGCGTTCCTCGTCTGTAAACTGCAAACGGGAGGATGGGCGGTCGTTGGCCGCCGTACCCTCCCGGTAATTTCTGCGCCGTTTCCGGCGCTTTTTCTTTTCGCTTTTGTGGATACGCCGGTCATCCAGCCGCTCCGCCGTGCTGTGAACAAACGCCGCGGAATCACCGGAGGGAGAATAGTCCTGCTCCGGCGAACGGTCAGATACCCGACTTGCCTCGCCTGTGACCATGTTGACGGAAATAGCCCCGTCACGGGTCATTTTCTGTGTTTCCTTTTCAGCGGCTTTCCATTCCTTCATGCTTCACCACCTGCCTTTCCGTAGGGGCAAATGCTGGCGCACTTGCCCGTCTCGATCATGGAGATATATTTGAAAATGGGATATGCCTGGGGCGGGCAGACCGCGTTGCCCAGGGTTTTCAGCCGGAGAGCGCGGTCTGCGGTATTTTCGGTGATACGGGGGACTCCTTCCGGCTCGGCGGCCCAGAGGATACGTCCGTCCATTTCCGGGGGAAGCCCATGAGCCATTCCACCCAATCCGGATTCAGCGCCGCCGTTTCGGATACCGGCTGCTCCTGCCGGATCACCTGCGCCGACAGGTTGGCAGACGGGGCGCTGTTCCGAAACGCCGCCGGTTTCAGCGTGGAACGGTAGCCCTCCGACGCTGCCGGGGTCAGATAGAACACCGCCGCCGACAGGCTCAGGCTCCAGATCGCGCCGTTTTTGTTCACCTTTCGGAATATTCCGTTGTCGGAGAGGTACACATCCAGGTTGGCCGCGTCCCTGCAGGTGTTCTTGTCGGAGGCAAGGGGCGTGGGAAACATCAGCCGCGACGATAAAAGTTCGCTGGCGCTCATGCCATGCGCCGACGCCGCAAGCCGGAAATACGAATGGGAGAACAGCGTATCCCGCTTTTGCCAAGTCAAAGATCGTTTTGTCGAGCCCCATATTGATGAAGCCAGCAACATTTTCCCCAAGCACCCAACGGGGCCGCAGCTCGGTAATAACGCGGCACATTTCCGGCCACAGGTAGCGTTCAT
>NZ_JBNMHD010000009.1:0-73004 GCF_050872605.1 Fusicatenibacter sp. | reverse complement strand
ATGACAATGCCCGTTGTGAAAGCATGTGGGCTCGTCTGAAGACGGAACTATTGTATGACCGATGCGACAGTGAAAAACTGACGGTATCCGAGCTGAAGTCTTTAATCTGGAGATACTTTATCAGTTATTGGAACAATCGGGAAAATGGTATGAAAAAGTTACCAGCTTGTCTCTATGAAGCCATTGAGCGATGGGATATGAGAGCAGCGGGTTAAAATAGATTATGGGTGTTTACTTTGAAAAGAGTAGGCACCTATTTTTTACACTTTTTGATTAAAGAACGGGTATTCGAATTTTGGGTTGAATTGTGTGGATGGATTGTGTATAATATCCCCATACAAGGTTTTCTCTATGTTAAAGGGCAACCCCGTTGATCCCCAAAAGGGCAAAGTCACTGATCCTGTAGCTACTCTCTACCCGATCACAGACCGCCCCCTTTCCGGATCATCAGCCAGACACAAGCCGGAGTAATCGAAAATAGCAAAATGAAGACCTTGTAACCATGAAAAATGTGGTTATGAGGTCTTTTTTACGTTAATAACAAATTATGCACAGATAAAAAGGCTTAAATACTGGGTTTTTGAGATTGGAAGTTTTGAAATTTGGCAATGAAACTGGGATTTCATCTGCTTTCTAGTAAGTCCAATTCATTCGCCATCAGCCCCTCCACAACATAGAGTCAACCTTACAGTCGGAAAAGTTTGCACTGAAATATCATTTAAATATTCTATTGTCCTATCCAACGGCAGAACCAACAAGTTTGCCCTTTTTAGGATCAGAGGAGGTGCCCTTTGACAATCCGATGGAAGGGGAGTGCATTTACAGCAAGAAAATGCGCTCCCTGTCTTTGCGCCCGTCACAAAGCCATCTGACCATATAAGAAATACATAGAAATCGAGGAAAAGTTATTATGAAAAACAAAACAGAAAAAACAGTCATGCGCGGAGAACTGGCACTTTTGATGGTTGTCGTCCTGAACAGTCTCGGCGTTCTTTTGATGCTGCATTCCGGGTCCGGGATTTCGGCGATTTCGAGTGTTCCGTATGCATTCCAGAAGGTGATGCCGCGGCTTACGCTTGGAACGTGGACGTATATTTTCCAGGGACTGCTCGTCTGTACGCTGATGCTTATGCGGAAAAAATTCGTTCCCACTTACCTGTTCAGTTTTGTGGTCGGCTTTGTGTTTGGAGAACTGATGGATCTTCACGAGCTCTGGATTACACGTCTTCCGGTAAATCTGCCGCTGCGTGTGCTGTATTTTGTGCTGAGCTATCTGATCCTCTGTTTCGGTATTGCGCTTTCAAACCGTTGCAAGCTCCCGATTGTCCCGACGGATCTGTTCCCGCGTGAAGTATCTGATATCACGAAAGTGCCGTATTCCAGAATTAAAATCGGCTTTGACGTAACCTGCCTTACGGTAACAGCATTGCTCACCTTCTTCGGACTTGGAAGAATCGAAGGCCTTGGAATCGGAACGGTGGCAGCCGCTTTTACGATGGGAAAAGGCATTGCGCTGATGGGAAAACTGCTGGATAGAAAGTTTGTTTTTGTCTCCGTTCTTTCGCCGGAAAGACCGTAAAAGAATATGTGTCATTTTTTCTGCAAAATTCCTGGAAAAAAATGTAAAATCCTCTTGAAACCAAGGGGATTTTACTATATAATAAGCAGGACAAAAACAACTGCAGAGTAAGTTCATATGCGTAAAGTGCTCCCGGGATAGAGAGTAGCCAGGGAGACGAAAAGAGAAAATCTTGCGGTATATGAATTGCATCTCGCTGCAACAGAAGATAGAGACAAGAGATTATCTCCTATTGTAGTCAGATATCTGTAAAGGAGGTAATTTTTTTATGCAAAAAAACACAAATGAAACAACAAAAGAAACAAAAAACATGTTTCTGCAGTCAGCAAAAGAGCTGAAAGCAGTCCCCACCCTTGCCGCCTGTGCTATGTTTGCTGCACTGGCTATGATCCTGAATCAGGTAGCGTCGATTGATATCGGACCGTACGTTCGTATCGGATTCTCCGGAATTCCGAACCGCCTCGTGGATTACCTGTTCGGACCGGTAACAGGATGTCTTTTTTCCGGTATTCTCGATGTCGTGAAATATTTCCTGAAACCAAACGGCCCGTTCTTTTTTGGATTCACGTTTAATGCGATGCTGGCATCCTTCCTGTACGGATGCTTCTTCTATCGTAAAAAGCTGACCATCAAACGTGTGCTTTTGGCCAAGTTTATTGTTATGCTGATTGTTAACGTATTATTGAATACTCTTTGGATCAGCATGTTATACGGAAAAGGAATCATGGTACTTCTTCCGGCTCGTGCTCTAAAGAACCTGATTATGTGGCCGATCGATTCCATCATTTTCTACAGCCTGACGAAGTTAATCGAGCAGACCGGCGTCTTCCGCATGTTCCATGCAAGAACCGCTGCACAGGCACAGAGATAAAAAGATTCAAAAAAATTGAAACGATTAAAACGGTATATTGTACCGATCTGCAGGAAAAAGAACTGTCCGCCAGAACAAAAAAGGAAGCGGATGGGTTTTGTCGGAAAAAAAAGCGAAAAAGAACTGCGGCAGGAGATCCCACTATGGGAATCCTGTCGCAGTTCTTTTTAACTTACTTCATAAGACGAATTACATTCCAGCTGTGTTTTCCAAGAACGGTATGCATTTTTCCGCTTTCCAGTCTTGTAGCAGTCGAAAGGGTCGGAACAACATGGTTTGGATTGGCTTCTGTGTTGACTGCTTTCAGATCATCGTTTGTCAGCACAATGTGCTCCGCCAGATGATATCCTTCGAACTGACGCAGATCGCAGGAGACTTCCATATCTTCATCAAGACTCTTATTAACTGCAAAGATGGTCAGCGCATCGTTTTCCTCGTCCCAGATGCAGACAGAATCAAGATACGGAGCCTCGCCGTATGTCTTGCTCTCGTAAACCGGAGTCAGAACCTGTGTATTTAAGACGGTTCCGCGGCCGTATACGCTGGCATGCATGTATGGATAGAAGATGGTCTGACGCCATGCGCCGGTATCCGATGTCATGATCGGAGCAATCACGTTGACAAGCTGTGCAAGGCAGGCAATTTTGACACGGTCTGCGTGGCGCAGGAGTGTGATCAGCATGCTTCCGACGAGAAGTGCATCCTCAAAGTTGTAAACATCCTCAAGCTGATGAGGTGCACGTACCCATTTTTCCAGTTTCTGATCCTGCTCGTTGCTGTGATACCATACGTTCCACTCATCGAAGGAGAGATTAATCTGTTTTTTGCCGTGTTTTTTTGCTTTGACTGCATCACAGATTGCAACTACACCGGAGATGAAATCATCCATACCCTTGGAGCTTGCCAGAAAATCAACCGTATCATTTGCATAATTTCCGTAATACTGGTGTAAAGAGAGGTAATCCACCTCATCATAGCATTCGTCCAGAACCGTATACTCCCAGGAACCAAAGGTTGGCATCGTAAGATTGGAGCTTCCGCAGGCAACGGTCTCAATTGTCGGATCCATGAATTTCATCAGACGGGAAGTTTCTGCCGCAATACGTCCGTACTCGGAAGCGGTCTTGTGTCCCATCTGCCACGGTCCGTCCATCTCGTTGCCGAGACACCAGAGCCTGATGTTGTGCGGATCCTGGTAACCATGAGATTTTCTCAGATCGCTGTAGTAGGTGCCACCCTTGAAGTTGCAGTACTCCAGCACATTTTTGGCATCCTCCGGTCCGCGGGTTCCGAGGTTAACGGCCATCATAATATCACTGCCGGCTTTTTTTGACCAGTCCGCAAACTCATTCAGACCAAACTCATTTGTCTCGATCACGCCCCAGGCAAGATCCGGTTTTGCAGGCCGTTTGTCTTTCGGACCTACGCTGTCTTCCCAGTGATAGCCCGAGACAAAGTTTCCGCCCGGATAGCGGACAATTGGCACCTGAAGCTCTTTGACGAGATCCAGAGTATCCTTTCGGAAACCCTGTTCATCGGAGAGGGTGCTTCCTTCCTGATAAATGCCCTCATAAACAGCGCGTCCCAGATGTTCGATAAAGGAACCGAAGATTCGTTTGTCAACTTTTCCGGTGAGAAAATATTTGTCAATGATAATCTCTGCTTTTTTCATACTTAAAAATCCTCCTGTTAAAAGAAATGTTCGTTTTCAGACACGATCCAGAAAAACAAAGGATCACCGGCGTGTCCGTGATTTTATTCCACTGTTTCGCTTTCGCTTTGGATAGTTTCAATTTTAGCAGGAAGATAGAAAAAAACCAGAGATTTTTGTCCGGCAAATTTGACTTTTTTTCCGGTTTTGCAGTAAAATGGGGAGAAGAAAAGAAAAGGGGAAACGAGAAGAATGGAATTTTCAGTTCATATTTGTGAATATAATAGATCCAACGCCGATTATGAGACAATATATCGGCCGGAGGGTAGCGGGGACTATCTGTTTCTGCTGTTTAAAACGCCGATGAAGGTGTATGACAGAACTGCGATTTTCATTGCACAGGAAAATGCCTGTCTTTTTTACACGCCGGATCACGAGCAGCATTATCAGGCTGTTCAGAAGTTTCGCAACAGCTATGTCCATTTCTGGTGCGGTGAGAATCTGGGTGAAACGTATGGAATTCCGCAGAATACCGTTTTTTATCCACAGAACACGGAAGCAATTGATGAGCTGATTCGCCTTTTGCAGAGGGAATACATTGTGAAAGATCCATACGCAGTGGAATACGAGGAAGCACTGGTTCGTCAGATGATGATCACGGCATCGCGCGGTATGCGGCTGTACCAGAAAACGGCAGAGGAGCCGGCCGGACTGTATCAGGAATTCCAGGAGCTGCGCCTTAAGATGTTGAGCCATTATGAGAAAGGCTGGACGACAGAAAAGCTTTGCCAGATGGCTAATATGGAAAAAAGCCAGTTTTATTCTTATTACAAACAGTTTTTCAGCAGCACCCCGCACAGCGATCTGATTGAAGTACGGCTCGACAAAGCGAAAAATCTTTTGACAAATCAGGCACTTTCCATCGGACAGACCGCGGAAATCTGCGGTTTTTCCAATCTGTCTCATTTCAGCCGCTATTTCAAACGCCACTGCGGCTGTTCTCCGCGGGAATGGCAGCAAGGCGGAAAAAAACATAAAATATAAAGTGAAGTTGCAGGAAGATGAGAAATGCTATAGCTTTTCCCAATAGCTTATGCTAAAATATTCAGAAGATGTTGGAGTCAAAAGGTACTTTGGCCATGATATCTTCAGAAAAAGTAAGAAAAAGGGAGAGCAGTATGAAAAAGAGAGAGTCATTTAACAGTCGGTGGGGATTTATCCTGGCCTGCATCGGCTCTGCAGTGGGAATGGGCAACATCTGGATGTTCCCTACCCGGGTTTCCTTGTACGGAGGAGGTTCCTTTCTGATTCCGTATTTTCTGTTCGTTGCACTGATCGGCTTTACCGGTGTGAGCGGAGAGATGAGTTTTGGCCGTGCCACAAGATCCGGTCCGGTTGATGCGTTCGGTTTTGCATGTGAAACGAAAGGAAAACGAAAAGCCGGAGAGGCGCTGGGTCTGATTCCGGTGCTGGGTTCTCTGGCAATGGCGATCGGTTATACGGTTGTCATGGGGTGGATTTTCAGGTACATGATCGGAACCTTTACCGGAAAGACACTGTCAGCTGTGAGCGTAGAGGATTTTGCCGGAGCGTTTGAATCCATGGCATCTGCGTTTGGAAACAATTTCTGGCAGATTGTAGCTCTTGTGGTTGCGATGGTCATTCTGGCATTTGGTGTTGGTAAGGGAATTGAGAAGATCAATAAGGTGCTGATGCCTGTTTTCTTTCTCCTGTTTGTTGCACTTGGTATCTATGTTGCCTTTCAGCCCGGTGCAGCGGATGGATACCGTTATATTTTCCGTGTGGAACCAAAAGCACTTGCAGATCCGAATACCTGGATTTTTGCGCTTGGTCAGGCATTCTTTTCCCTGTCTGTAGCCGGAAACGGAACACTGATCTATGGTTCCTATTTGTCAGATGGAGAAAATATTCCGGCCGCCGCCGGAAGAGTAGCATTTTTTGATACGCTCGCGGCTATGCTTGCTGCGCTGGTTATTATCCCGGCGATGGCAACTACGGGAGCACAGTTAAACACAGGAGGCCCAGGACTTCTGTTCATTTTCCTTCCGAATCTGATGAAGTCTATGCCGGGTGGTGCGCTGATCGCAATCGTTTTCTTTGTCGCTGTCTTTTTTGCCGGCCTTACCTCTCTGATTAACCTGTACGAAGCACCGATTGCAACGGTACAGGAAAAATTTCATCTCGGAAGAGTCGCATCCTGCGGTGTAATCGGAATCATCGGTGTGGTGGTATCCATTCTGATTCAGGGGATCGTATCCCAGTGGATGGATGTACTTTCCATTTATATCTGCCCGCTCGGTGCCGGTCTTGCCGGAGTCATGTTCTTCTGGATCTGCGGTAAAAAATATGTGCAGTCCCAGGTAGACAAGGGAAGAAACAACAAATTCACAGATCTTTATTATCCGATCTGCAAATATATCTACGTGCCAATCTGTGTGTTGGTTCTGATTCTTGGAATCGCACTTGGCGGAATCGGCTGAAGCGATGCTTCTGAAAAACGCGCCTGTTGTACGGAAAAAATTTCCGGCGACAGGCGCGTTTTTGATAAAATTTTTCAAATATATAAATCCGATTGAAATACTCGGAAAAAAGGTCTACAATCGGAGACGAAAATAGAGATTTTAACCTCAAAGTAAAATAAGGAGGATATCAATATGGGAAAAAATCTTTTAACAGTGAAAGATTTAACGGTAAATGTGGAAGAAAAAGAAATCCTGCACGGCGTCAATCTTACGATTGGAAAAGGGGAGACACATGTACTGCTTGGACCGAATGGTACCGGAAAGTCGACGCTTGGCAATACGCTGCTCGGCAATCCGAAATATAACGTGACGCGAGGTGAAATCTGGTTTCACGGAAAGAACATTACCGAAGAGCCGGTCAATGAACGTGCCAAAATGGGACTGTTTCTCTCATTTCAAAATCCGCTTGAGGTGCCTGGCGTAACCTTAAGCTCTTTTATCCGCAGTGCTGTAGAATTAAAGACCGGCAAACGGATGAGTCTGTTTGAGTTCCGGAAAGAACTGGAAAAAGCAATGGAAGTTCTGCAGATGGATCCGTCGTATGCAGACCGTGATCTGAATGTCGGATTTTCCGGCGGTGAGAAGAAGAAAGCCGAGATCCTGCAGCTTCTGATGCTCGAGCCGTCCCTTGCCATTCTCGATGAGACCGACTCCGGCCTGGATGTCGATGCGGTCCGCACCGTTTCTGCCGGAATTGAGGCATACCGCAGAAAATGCGGAGGAAGTCTTCTGATCATCACGCACAGCACGAAGATTCTGGAATCGCTGATGGTGGATCAGACCCACATCATGGTGGAAGGTGAAATCGTCAAAACCGGCGATGCATCTCTTGTAGAGGAGATCAACCGGGACGGATTTGGAAAATACGAAAAGTCACTGGCGTAAAACCGAAGGTACAGAAAGGATGAAAACGCTGTGAGAGAAAAAAGCTATGTAGAGGATATTGACCGAAGCATCTATGATTTCAAAGACGATGAAAAGGATGCCTATAAAGTAAAAGCCGGCCTGACGCCGGAAATTGTACAGAAAATTTCGGATGAGAAGAAAGACCCCGCCTGGATGCAGCTGTTCCGTCTGCGTTCTTTACAGATCTACAACCAGATGCCGATTCCGGAATGGGGTCCGTCGATTGAGGGGCTGAACATGGACGACATTGTCACATATGTTCGCCCGAATACCAAAATGAAAGCAAAATGGTCCGATGTGCCGGATGATATCAAAAATACGTTTGAACGGCTCGGCATCCCGCAGGCAGAGCGGAAATCGCTCGCCGGTGTGGGCGCACAGTATGATTCGGAGCTGGTCTATCACAACGTCCGCGCGGAAGTTGCGGCTCAGGGTGTTGTCTATACCGATATGGAGAGTGCGCTGCATGGTGAGTACGCGGATATGGTGCGGAAACACTTTATGAAACTGGTGAAACCGACCGACCACAAATTTGCCGCACTGCACGGAGCCGTCTGGTCCGGCGGTTCGTTTGTCTATGTGCCGAAGGGGGTTTCCGTGGAAATCCCGCTGCAGTCGTATTTCCGCCTGAATGCGCCGGGCGCAGGCCAGTTCGAGCATACGCTGATTATTGTCGATGAGGATGCGGACCTTCACTTTATCGAGGGCTGTTCCGCACCGAAATACAATGTGGCCAACCTCCATGCCGGATGTGTGGAGCTGTTTGTCGGAAAGAATGCAAGACTCCGTTATTCTACGATTGAAAACTGGTCAAAGAATATGTACAACCTGAACACGAAGCGCGCGCAGGTCGAGGAGGGCGGAAAGATCGAGTGGGTTTCCGGTTCATTCGGCTCCCACGTTTCCTATCTGTACCCGATGAGCGTGCTGAAAGGAAGAGGCGCAAAGATGGAATTTACCGGCATCACGTTCGCCGGTAAAGGCCAGAATCTCGATACCGGAGCGAAGGTTGTCCACAGCGCGCCGGATACGAGTTCCTATATTAACACGAAATCGATCTCGAAGGACGGCGGCATCAGCACCTTCCGTTCGTCAGTCTCTGCAACAAAAGCGGCAAAGAACACGAAATCAGCCGTTTCCTGCCAGTCTCTGATGCTCGATGATATCTCCCGGTCGGACACGATTCCGGCGATGGATATCCGTACAAAAGATGCGAACATCGGCCATGAAGCACAGATCGGAAGCATCAGCGATGAAGCAGTCTTTTATCTGATGTCGCGCGGCATGACGGAAGAGGATGCGAGAGCGTGCATCGTCAGCGGATTCGCGGATGATGTTTCAAAAGAACTGCCGCTGGAGTACGCGGTGGAGATGAACAATCTGATCCGCCTCGAGATGAAGGGCAGCATTGGATAAGGAGGCCAGACACATGGAAGAACAGAACAGCATGAAAATCAACCAGCTTCCATCGAAAACATGGTACTGGCTGGGATTAAATGATACAAAAGTAAAATGGGCGGCGGGTGCGCCGTGCGAAATCTGCGCGGAAGAGCCGTCTGCGGATGATGAGATAACGGATTTTCCGGAAACTGTAAATACCGGGGCAGGAAAAGAGACGGATATTCTTTTTGCACCGGAGCAGACGAAAAACTGGAGTGTCTCTGCAAAGGAGGGGAAGACGAAACAGGTCACGCTTTCCATCGGACAGGGAAAAGAGACGGTTTCATCCGGAAAGATCCGCGCGGCGGCAGAAGAGGGAGCTTCCCTTACCGTTTTCGAGGTATTTGAACCGGCACAGGCAGCGGGACAGCTCGCGGTGCGGACAGAACTTTATGCGAAAAAAGACAGCCGCATCCGGCTCGTGCAGGTGATGATGCGCGGTGAGGGACAGGAGCTTTTAAATGATGTCGGATGCATCTGCGAGAAAAATGGTGCACTGGATCTTTTACAGGTCATTGTCGGAAGAGGCGATGTGTATGACGGCATCTGGACCGAGCTGCAGAAGGATCACGCATCGCTGCAGACGGAAATCGGTTATCTTCTGCAGAATCAGCAGAAATTTGACGTGAACCTGAATGTGCGCCACTTCGGAAAAGTGACAGAGAGCACGATCCAGGCAGACGGAACGCTGATGGATGCGGCGGAAAAGATCTTCCGCGGTACGATTGAATTTGTGCGCGGATCGGCAGATTCCGTCGGAGCAGAGACAGAACAGGTATTGCTGCTCGGCGATGATGTAGTCAACAAGACGATTCCTGTGATCCTCTGTGCAGAGGAAAACGTACAGGGAAGCCACGGCGCGGCAATTGGAGAACTCGATGAAGAGACGCTGTTTTACTTCGGAGCGCGCGGCATGGACCGCACGCAGGCGGAGAATACGATGGCGTGGGCAAAACTGGAGGCAAAAATCCAGAAGATCGGTGATGCAGCCATCGAGCAGAAGGTAAAAACACAGCTTGCGGAGGTGCTTGACCGTGACAACAGATAACAACAGAAAAGATTTTCCGCTTCTGCAGCAAATGGACACGATCTATCTGGACAACGCAGCGACGGCCCAGCGCCCATCGTGTGTCCTTGCGGCAGTGCAGGAATTTTACGAACAGAAAAATGCGAATCCTCTGCGCGGCTTCTATCCATTAAGCCTCGAGGCGACAGAGAGCTATCAGGAAGCGCGGAAAACGGTGCAGGAGTTTATCCATGCAGAAGAGCCGGAGGAGGTTATTTTCACCCGGAATACGACGGAGAGCCTGAACCTTGTGGCATACAGCTATGGCCTGAACTTTTTAAAGGAAGGCGACGAGATCGCTGTAACAATCATGGAGCATCACAGCAATCTGCTTCCGTGGCAGATGGTGTCGCGTATGACTGGGGCGAAGCTCCATTATCTGGAATGTACCAGTGAGGGCGAACTGACCGATGAGGAGCTCCAAAAGGGCATTAATGAGAGAACACGTCTTGTGGCTGTTGCTCAGGTATCGAATGTGCTCGGCTGCGTGAATCCGATCCGGAAAATCACGGAGATGGCGCACCGCGTGGGAGCCGTTGTCGTTGTGGACGGCGCCCAGAGCGTTCCGCATATGCCGGTCGACGTACAGGCGCTGGATGCAGATTTTCTCGCCTTTTCCGGCCATAAGCTGATGGGCCCGATGGGAATCGGCTGTCTGTATGGAAAACGGGAACTGCTGGAAAAAATGCCGCCGTTTTTAACCGGAGGCGAGATGATCGATTCCGTTCACCGCGACGGAGCCGTTTTTGCACCGGTTCCGCAGAAATTTGAGGCGGGAACGGTAAATGCAGCCGGTGCGGTGGGGCTGGCCGCAGCGATCCGGTATCTGCAGGAAAAAGGATTTGATTATATCCAGAAAAAAGAGCTGGAACTGACGCAACGTGCTATGGAAGGACTCGGCGCGCTGCCGTACGTTCATATCCTCGGTTCCAAAGATCCGGCCAACCACACGGGCATCGTTTCGTTTACGATTGACGGCGTGCATCCGCACGATGTGAGCGAAATTCTTTCTTCTGACGGCATCGATGTGCGGGCAGGCCACCACTGTGCACAGCCGCTTCTGGAATATCTTGGCGTCCGAAGTTCGACAAGAGCCAGCATGATGTTTTATAATACACCGGAAGAGATTGATGCACTGATCGAAAGTGTATCCACAATCAGAAGGAGAATGGGCTATGGAGAGTAGAGGATTTTATAACGAAATTTTGACGGAGCACAATCTGCGTCCGGAATTCAAGCATGATCTGCCGGATGCGGACATCGTACTCGAGGGCGTCAACCCAAGCTGCGGCGATGATATCTGGCTGAAATTAAAAGTCGACGGCGATGTGATCACGGACGGTGCGTTCGTGGGCGACGGCTGTGCGATTTCGCAGGCATCGGCGGACATTATGTTCGGCATGATCATCGGAAAGACGAAGGACGAGGCACTGCGCCTGGGAAATCTGTTTCTGCGCATGATCAAAGGAGAAGCATCCGACGAGGAGATTGACGAACTCGAGGAGGCTGGTGCACTGAAAGATATCTCCCACATGCCGGCAAGAGTGAAATGTGCAGTGCTTGGATGGCATACGCTGGAAGAGGCATTGAAACAGGAAAAATAAGAACAGAAAAACATTTTGCATTTCTGAGAAAAAGTATCACTTTACCCACTTGCAATTTTTAAAAAATTAGTTATAATGAATCATAGTTAGTAAAGGCTAACCAAAGCGAATCAATCATTGTTATCTCCCGTCTGCGGATCCTGGACACTTCGCAGGCGGGAAACTCCAGAAACAAACGAGAAAGGAGCACACGAAAAGTGAAGAGCCTGAAAATTGAGGAAGTAAAAGGAAGAGAAATTCTGGATTCCAGAGGAAATCCAACCGTAGAAGCTGAGGTTGTTCTTGCAGGAGGCGTTGTAGGACGCGGCATGGCACCAAGCGGCGCATCTACCGGTGAGTTTGAGGCACTGGAATTACGAGATGGAGATAAAGCAAGATACCTTGGAAAAGGTGTGCAGAAAGCAGTAGAAAACATCAACACCGTCATCAACGATACCTTAAAAGGTATGGATGCATCCGATACCTACGCCGTAGATAAAGCTATGATCGATGCGGACGGAACAAAAGATAAATCCCGCCTGGGTGCAAATGCCATTCTGGCTGTATCCATTGCCTGCGCAAGAGCAGCAGCAAACGCACTTGAGATTCCGCTGTACCGCTTCTTCGGCGGCGTTTCCGGAAATCGTCTGCCGGTTCCGATGATGAACATCATCAACGGCGGATGCCACGCACTTTCTTCCGGCCTGGATGTACAGGAGTTCATGATCATGCCGGTTGGAGCATCTTCTTTCAAAGAGTGCTTAAGATGGTGCGCTGAGGTCTTCCATGCACTGGCTGCCATCTTAAAAGAGCGCGGACTGGCAACATCGGTTGGAGATGAAGGCGGTTTTGCACCGGCTCTGAAATCCGATGAAGAAGCCATCGAGACCATTCTTGAGGCAGTGAAAAAAGCAGGCTATGAGCCAGGCAGAGACTTCAAGATCGCGATGGATGCTGCTTCCTCCGAGTGGAAGACAGGTACCAAGGGTGAATACAAACTGCCGAAAGCCGGCACTGTATTTACTTCCAAAGAGCTGATCGCTCACTGGAAAGCACTGGTAGAGAAATACCCGATCATCTCCATCGAGGATGCTCTGGATGAAGAAGACTGGGAAGGCTGGAAAGAACTGACCGCAGAGCTTGGCGGAAAAGTACAGCTTGTCGGTGACGACCTGTTTGTAACCAATACTGAGCGTCTGGCAAAAGGTATCTCCCTTGGCTGCGGAAATTCCATCCTGATCAAACTGAACCAGATCGGTTCTGTATCTGAGACCCTTGAGGCAATCAAGATGGCTCACAAAGCAGGCTACACCGCAATTTCCTCCCACCGTTCCGGTGAGACCGAGGATACCACCATCGCAGACCTGGCTGTTGCCCTGAACACCTGCCAGATCAAGACCGGTGCACCGAGCCGTACCGAGCGTGTTGCAAAATACAACCAGCTTCTCCGAATCGAAGAAGAACTTGGAACGGCCGCTGTATACCCTGGTGCAAGAGCATTTAATGTGACACAGGACTAAGCAGTAAATAACATAATACCATAAAAAAGACAAGATCCTTCCTCTTAAAACCAACCATAAATAAGAGTCCCCGGGGCCGTTGAAAAACGTGTTTCCCGGGGATTCTTGCATGCGGGGGAGGGGTATATGAAAAAACACTTGACTTGAAGCGGACTTGAAGTGTTATCCTATCCATAGCAATTTTCGAAAATGTAAAATAAGGGGGATATATCGAAATGAGCGAAAGATTATGGAATATTCTTCTGGATTCTTTCTGGAAAATCTTTCTGCCGGGCCTTAAGGTGACGATTCCGCTTACTGTAATCTCGTTTTCCATTGCACTTGTAATTGCGACGGCAATGGCTATGGTACAGTTTGCAAACATCAAAGGCCTTCGTCAGATTGCACGTTTCTATATCTGGATTTTCCGCGGAACCCCGCTTCTGGTCCAGCTTTTTGTTGTGTTTTACGGACTTCCGCGCGCCGGTATTCTGATCGATCCGTTTCCGGCGGCAGTTCTCGTCTTTTCCCTGAATGAGGGCGCCTACAGTGCCGAGACGATGCGTGCGGCCCTGGAAGCCGTTCCGGCAGGCCAGCTCGAAGCCGGTTACTGCGTCGGCATGTCGTATCTGCAGATCATGCGGAGAATCATTCTTCCGCAGGCAATGCGCACCGCGTTCCCACCGCTTTCCAACTCTCTGATCGCCATGGTAAAGGATACTTCCCTTGCCGCAAATATCACCGTGACGGAGATGTTTATGGTAACGCAGCGAATTGTAGCGCGCACCCATGAGCCGCTGGCACTGTATATTGAAGTAGGACTGATCTACCTGCTGTTCTCCACCGTGCTCACGAAGCTGCAGGGAATCGGAGAGAAGAAACTGAGTACATATCAGAAAAAAGGGGAATAAGCCATGCTGGAAATTAAAGGATTAGAGAAAGCGTTCGGCAGCCTGGAAGTATTAAAAGGTGTAGATTTAAAAGTAAACCAGGGCGATGTTGTTGCAATCCTCGGTCCGAGCGGTTCGGGAAAAACGACGATGCTGCGCTGTGTCAACTTTCTGGAGCATGCGGACGGCGGCAGCCTGATTTTTGACGGGAAAGAATATCCGTTTCACAACATCAGCAAAAAAGACATCGCGGCGATCCGTCAGAAAACCGCATTTGTATTTCAGAACTATAACCTGTTCCTGAATAAAACAGCCCTTCATAACGTAACCGAGGGCCTGATCATCGGCAGAAAAATGCCAAAAACCAGGGCGGAGGAAAAAGCGCGTGCAGCGCTTGAAAAAGTAGGCATGCTGGACCGTGCGGACTACTATCCGCATCAGCTTTCCGGCGGACAGCAGCAGAGGGTGGCAATCGCCCGTGCACTGGCAACCGATCCGGAAATTATCTATTTTGATGAGCCGACCTCAGCACTCGACCCGGAGCTGACCGGCGAGGTGCTTGGTGTTATGCGCCAGCTTGCCAAAGAGGGAATGACGATGCTCGTTGTCACGCATGAGATGGGCTTTGCAAGAAACGTTTCGAACAAAGTTGTCTTTATGGAAAACGGCGTTGTCGTTGAGGAAGGTCCGTCGAAGGAATTTTTTGCAAATCCGCGGGAAGAGCGGACGAGAACATTTTTGCAGAATATTGAACAGCATTACGAGTAAGGTATCCCGCAAAGCGGCAAATCCTGCCCGGAGCACGGAATCCGGACAGTTTGCAATAAAGAAAACAGAAGAAGCAAAGGCAGCTTCTTCCAGAACAAAACAAAAAAGGAGTGGCGAATATTATGAAAAAGAAAATGGCAGCAGTATTTCTGGCAGGTATCCTGACATCATCCTTTTTACTGACCGGATGCGGAAACGGCACAGCAGATAACAGCAGTGATTCTTCCTCTGCAGCAGCATCTTCCGCAAGTGCGTCTGGGGATCTTTTAGAGCAGATCCAGAGCAAGGGTGAGATCGTTGTAGCAATGGAAGGAACCTGGGCACCGTGGACATATCACGATGAGGACGACAACCTGGTTGGATACGACGTAGAAGTGGCACAGCAGATCGCAGAAAAACTCGGCGTGAAAGCAACCTTTGTAGAGGGTGAGTGGGACGGCCTTCTTGCAGGAATCGATTCCGGCCGGTATGATATCATGGTAAACGGCGTAGATATTACGGAGGAGCGCGCTGAGAAATACAGCTTTTCCGATCCGTATGCATACAACCGCACCGCTGTTATCGTAAACTCTGCTAACGATGAAATCCAGTCCATGGAGGATCTCGACGGAAAGAGCACTGCAAACACCATTTCCAGTACGTATGCAGAAGTTGCCGAGAAATACGGCGCAACTGTTACCGGTGTTGACGATCTGGAGCAGACTTTCGAGCTTCTCTTAAGCGGCCGTATCGATGCAACTCTGAACGCAGAGGTAACGTATTACGATTATATGAAAGCACACCCGGATGCAGAGATCAAAATTGCATGCCTCGATCCGGAATCCACCAAAGTCGGCATTCCGATGAAAAAAGGTGATGAGACCAAGACACTGCTCGAAGCAGTCAACAAAGCACTTGGCGAGCTCGCAGAAGACGGAACTCTGACAGAGCTTTCGGAAAAATATTTTGGAACGGATATCTCCAAAGAAGCAGCAGAATAAGATACAAAATAAAGAAGGTTACAGATCATGATTGCAAATTACCATACCCATACATGGCGGTGCCGCCATGCGGACGGAACGGAGCGGGAGTATGTGGAGCGCGCGATTGAGGGCGGCCTTAAAATTCTCGGTTTTTCCGACCATTCGCCTTATCCGTTCCCGGACGGCTACGATTCCGGCATGCGGATGCGGCTCGATCAGGTGGAAGGCTATGTAGACACCGTGCTGGCATTGAAAAAAGAGTATGACAAGGATATTGAAATCCATCTCGGACTCGAAACAGAGTATTTCCCGAGATTCTGGGATCAGCTGATTGATTTTTTGTCGGACTATCCGTTTGAGTACTTTGTGCTTGGCCAGCATAGCCTGGGAAATGAGATCGAAAAGATTCTCTACAGCGGCCATGGAACAACAGACGGAAGCTACCTGAAACAGTATGTGGACCAGTGCCTGGCAGGCATCGATACCGGAAAATACCTGTATCTGGCACACCCGGATCTCTTTTTATTCAACGGCGACGAAGCAGTGTTCGACCGGGAATACCGGAGACTCTGCCGTGAGGTGAAAAAGAGAAACATTCCGCTGGAGATCAATTTCCTTGGTCTGATGGAAGAAAGATGGTATCCGAACGAGAAGTTCTGGAAGATCGCCGGCGAAGAAGGAAACACCGCCGTTTTCGGCTGTGATGCCCATACGCCGAAAGCCGTCTGGAATCCGGAGACGGAACAGAAGGCACTGCAGTTGGCAGCAAAATACGGTCTGAAAGTACAGGAAACCGTTCCGATGCCGAAGACATTTTAACAGAAGCAGAAAAAGCTGTTCTTTTCTGGTGAGAGTTTTGAAAACTCCGCGGAAAAGAACAGCTTTTTTGATATGAGATTTTTTATGCTTTTTTTGTGTGCATCAGCCGTACCGCCTCTTCCCGCTGTTTCAGAATCTTCTGAATCGAAGTCCAGTAAACGATCATTGAGACAACCGGCCCGATCAGGTCGGAAATAGGTTCCACGTAGAAGATGTTTTCCAGTGCAAAGAACCGCGGCAGAAGAAACAGAGCGGTAAAGTAGACGAATTTCCGGAAGAAGGAGAGTGCAAACGAATAGCGCACGCAGCCCATTGCAGTAAAGCCGTCTACAATCTCGTACTGAATGCCGAGCGGAATGACTGAGAGTGTCGAAATATGGATCGCGCGGACCACCATCGAGACGATCTGCGGATCGAAAGTAAAAAGCTGCGCAAACAGCGTTCCGGCGGCATTGGAGACGAGGAACATCAAGGTCGTAAATCCGGCACAGAGTGCGATGATGGTTTTCTGTGCCTCGAGAATACGCCTGGAATTTCCAGCTCCATAATTGTATGCGAGGATTGACTGCGTTCCGCCGCTGATTCCGCCGAGCGGCATCGTAATAATCAGCATAAAGCTCTGAACGATCGTTGCACAGGTGATGAAGCTGTCTCCCTGTCCGGCGGGTGCATATCGCTGCAGGACGGCGTTCATCGCAATGATCATCACATTGTCGATGGCAATGATTAGAAACGGAGTAAAACCGACTGTCAGAATGCGTTTCATGATCGCAAATGAATACCCGCCGAAGGTGATGCGGATCGGAATCGTCTTTCCGAACAGAATATGCAGCACATACAGACAGCTTGCGATCTGGGAGAGCACGGTTGCAATTGCCGCGCCGCGCACGCCGAGATGCAGAACGAAGATAAACACAGGGTCCAGCAGCAGATTCAGGACGGCACCTAGCAGAACAGATTTCATTCCCTCACTGGCAAAGCCCTGGCAGATCACAAACTGGTTCAGGCCGGTCGATAAAAGTGCAAACAAAGAGCCGGAAACGTAGATCATAAAATAGGCTCTGGCGTAAGGATACGTAACGGTGCTGGCTCCGAATGCCATCAGCATCGGGCGGGTTAAAAAAAGCGCCGCGGCTGTCAGAACGAGGGACAGGGAAACAAGCATCAGAAACGCATTGGCCAGGATGCGGGATGCTTCTTTTTTATTTTTCTCTCCGAGCCGGATGCCGAGCAGCGGTGCGCCGCCGACCCCGATGAGGGAGGAGAACGCGCCGATCATGGTGAGAATGGGACCGCAGACGCCGACACCCGCGAGCGCCAGATCACCGACAGAGACAATATGGCCGATGTACATACGGTCTACAATGCTGTACAGAACACTCACGAACTGTGCCAGCATGCTCGGAAAAGCAATACGGGGAACCAGCTTTCCGATCGGGTCGGTTCCGAGATGGTTTACAGTTTTCATAGAAAAATACCTTGTCGTTTTTTAGTTTTGGGAACAGACAGCAAAAAACATGCCCGAAACAAAATCCGGAAGACTTTGTTTCGGACATGCCGCTTTTGGTCTGTTCTGATAGATCAGCTGACAGAAAAATTATTCAGCAAGAGTGGTCAGATCTACTTTGAAATCGTCAGATCCCTGTCCGTCTACGGTGTAGTAAGCGGCTCTCTGCTCTGCGTTCAGGTAGATTTTGATCTCGCCTTTTAATCCGTTTGCTTTTACTTCTTTTTTGATGACTGCTTCGAGGTCTTTCATGGATACTTTTGTCTCGAAGATCTCAAGAACGGTATCAGATACTTTTGTCATTTTGCGTGGGGTTTTGGTTGCTTCTGCCATGGTTTCCGTGGTCTCCTTTTTTACTGTTTTTTTAACGGTTTCTTTTTTGATTGCTTTTTTCGGCTCTTTTGCAGCTTCTGCTTTTCCTTCGGCTGCTTCTGTATGTAAGGTTTTTTCAGTCGTTGGTTTTACTTCTTTTGCCGGTGCCGCTGTCTTTACAACGGTTTCCGCTGTTTTTGCAGCTTCTGCAGCCTGCTGTTTCGCTTTGGCCATTTTTTTCATGGTTCTTTTATTCATTTTATTCACTCCTCTATGCGATATCTCTAATAAATTACCATGTTTTTTGCGTTCTGTCAAATTTAATTCGAGAAAACAGCGGCTTTAGGATTGTACACGGCGGAGCACAGAAAAGATTTTTTCAGAATCCCAGATCTGCGGAACAGGGTAGGTGGGATTTGCTTCTTTTAAAGCACGGCGTGCTATTTCTGTGTAATCATTCGGCGAAAGGTGCGGCAGAGTGGATGGAATGTCAAACGAATCGCGCATAGCCTCGATAGCTGCAATCATCCGCTCAGCCTTTTCAGAAACGGTATCTCCGCCGAGAGAAAGCGCATCGGCGAGAACGGCAAGTTTAGGCGTAATGCAGGAACCGTATTCGCGCAGAACAGCAGGCAGCAGAACCGCGTTGGCTCTTCCGTGCGGAATGTGGTACAGTGCGCCGACGGCGTGGGCAATGGCATGGACGTAGCCGACAAAGTTGTTGGTAAAAGCGAAACCGGCCAGATACGATGCATGAAGCATTTCCTGCCGTGCGGCAAGATGGGTGCCGTCTCGCCAGACTTCGGGCAGGGCATGGAAGATTTCACAGACAGCCTCAATGGATGCGTTCTGCACGCTGCGGGAAGCGAAGAGGTTAAGAAAAGCTTCCATGGCATGGGTCAGGGCATCCATACCGGTATCTGCGGTCATAGAGGACGGGAGGCTGATCGTAAGCTGCGGATCGAGAACTGCCGTATCCGGGATCAGACAGAGGTCATTGACGGCGTATTTGTATGGTTTCCCGTCGATACAGTCTGTGATGACAGCTGCCGCCGTTGCCTCTGAACCGGTTCCGGCTGTCGTCGGCACGGCAAACAGCTGTGGAAGTTTCCGACGGACTTTCAGGAGGCCCCGCATCGCAGGAACCGTCTTTTTCGGACAGCAGACGCGGGCACCGATCAGCTTTGCTGCATCGAGAACGGATCCGCCGCCGATGGCGAGGATAGCCTGCGCCTGAATCTGCTGATAAAGACGGAAACCCTGTTCCACGCTCTCGATCTGCGGATCCGGGGCGATTTCGGAGAAAATGGTGACGGAAATGTTTTCTTTTTTACAGCCATCCAGCAGAGACGTCAGTGTTCCGCGGCGGATAAAGCCTGGGGTAGTCACCAGGAGAATCCGGGAGATCCGGCGTTTCCGGAATAACGCGGGGAGCTGCAGAACGGCATCCGGTGCTGCAAGGAGTGTCTGTTTCTTATGCTCTGTCAGATGAAGAACGTGGCTCAACACCCACTGCCGGATGCGGAACCAGAAAATGGAATGCATCAATCAAGTACCTCCATAAAAAATCGTGAGAATTGGATATCTCTTATTGTAACAGTGCACGGCAGTTTTTTCAATTCGTATAGGAATTTTGAATCTTCCGTGAAAAGAATTGACAGTGCGAAAAATGCGTGTTATAGTACGAATAGAACAGATAAAAAGAGCCAGGAATTGTTCACCTGGGAAATCAGGAAAAGGCTTGACTGGAGGTGCCTGATGATGGAAACAAAGAGAGATTATTATGAAGTATTAGGCGTCAGCCGGAATGCAGATGAAAAAGAAATCAAGCGTGCATACCGGAAACTGGCGAAAAAATATCATCCCGATACGAATGCGGGAAACCCGGATGCGGAAAAGAAATTTAAGGAAGTGACAGAAGCGTATTCTGTCTTAAGCGATCCGGAAAAGAAGAAAATATACGATCAGTTCGGATTCGCGGCGTTCGACCAGGGAGCCGGCGCGTACAGCCAGCAGGGCGGCGGAAATCCGTACGGCAGTGCATATGGAAACCCGTTCGGCGGAAGTGGAAACAACGGTGGCTATCACGAATTTCATTTTGAAGGAAACGCAGATGACATGTTCGGCGATTTCTTTGATCAGATGTTTCATGGTAAAAGCCGCGGATTCGGAAGCGAGCGGTATACACGGTCCGGGAACAGCCGACATCCGTTTGAGGATGCATTTTCCGGTCGTGGTACAGCTGAGGATCTGGATCTGCACGCTGAGGTTTCGATCCGCCTGGAGGAAGCGGCATCGGGCTGTGAAAAACAGATTACCCTGCGGAATCCGGACGGAACGACCAATACGCTGCTGGTTAAAATCCCGGCCGGTATCGAGAGTGGAAAAAGCATCCGCCTGCGCGGCAAAGGCCATGCAGGATCAAACGGACGTCGCGGCGATCTGCTGTTAAGGGTCAATGTAGAAGAAAAGAAAGGCTTTGAACGGCGTGGAATGGATATCTATACGACGATTCAGATTCCATACACAACGGCAGTCTTTGGCGGTGAAGCGCGTGTCTCGACGCTGTACGGAGATGTTGTCTGCAAGATCAAAGAGGGAACCCAGTCCGGCAGCAAGATCCGTCTACGAGGCAAAGGTATGGTATCCATGAAAGATGCGAACGTACACGGCGACCATTATGCAACGATTGAGATTGCCGTACCGCGCAGTCTGAACCGCACAGCGCGTCAGAAGCTGATGGAGTATAAAGAGGCGTGCTGAAAACTGCAAATGTGAAGAAATTGTGAAATCAAAAAAGATGGGTTGACAAATCCTGTTTGCAGTATTATATTACAGCTAGAACAAAGAAAGGGAATCAACAAGAAACAAAAGCTTCCTTGCATGTTCCCAAACATCCTGTTCCAAGAAACTTATTCATAGCCACAAGGCAAAGCAAACTTAACACCCTTCACAAGATAAGAAGCCTGCTAAGAATCAGATTTTTGGAGGAAAAGGTAAATGAATACTTTAAAAGCTGAAAAGAGAAGTTTGGATGTAAAAGCAAAAAGACTCAGAAGAGAAGGATACGTTGTCGGCAATGTATTCGGCAGAGAGATGAAAGAATCCATTCCAGTTAAGATGGTAAAAAGAGATGTCGAGAAACTGCTGAAGACAGACCACAAAGGCAGCCAGATTATGCTGGATGTCGACGGAACCGCATACGATGTTCTGATCAAAAATGTTGATTATAACCCGGTAGCCGGACAGATTGATTCGATCGAGTTCCAGGCACTGGTCAGCAACGAGAAAGTTCATTCCGTTGCGGAAATTGTCCTTGTAAACCATGAAAAGATCGCAGAAGGCGTTCTGCAGGAGGATCTGAACGAGGTTGCCTACATGGCATATCCGGCATCCCTGGTCGATCAGGTAATGGTCGATGTCGGAGAAATGAAGATCGGTGATGTTATCCGTGTCAAAGATCTGTCCCTGGCCGCTGACCCGGATATTACCATAAAGACCAATCCGGAATCCATCGTCGTAAGCCTGATGGCTTCCCACAATGCGGAAGCGCCGGCAGAAGATACCGAAGAAGCAGAAGAGAAATAAACAGAATAAACATATACAAAGAAATCCGAAGGTGTCAAAAACCTTCGGATTTTTTTGTGAAAAATATGGTTTAAATCGATCAGATATAACTCATGAAGCCTTTTCCGATAATTTCACTGCTCTTTGTAATTGCAATAAACGCGGTCGGCTCGGTATCATGAATAAAACGCTGAAGATAGACGGCCTGCTTGACATCCACAACCGTGAGAATGACCGTCCGCTGCTGGTAGGAGTAAGCGCCGACGGCGTCGTAAAGGGTTGCGCTGTGATTGAGATCCTTTGTGATGAAATCGCAGATCGGCTGCGGATTGTTGGAGATAATCGTAAAAAATTTATTCAGCTTCATCCGCTCAATCGTTTTGTCAATCAGCAGTGTTTTCGCCATCAGACCGAGAACCGAACAAAGTCCGGTTAAGGTATCGAAAATCAGGAATGCAAGGATGACAACAATGAGGTCGGTCACCAGCAGGGCAGTGGAGATATTCATCGTAGAGTATTTTTTGATAATCATGGCGATGATGTCCGTGCCGCCGCCGGAGGCATTCTCAAAAAACAGCAGTGCTGCCGCCAGTGCCGGAAGAATAATGGCAAAGCAGAGCTCCAGCATGATCTCATCGGTAAGCGGATGTGCCATCGGAAACAGCTTTTCAAAAATGTTCAGAAGAACCGAGGAAAGCACGGTCACGTAGGCTGTCTTGACGCCGAAGTTCCGACCCAGCACAGCAAAACCAACCAGCAGAAGCAGCAGGTTGATAAAAAGGTTGATCTGTGAGGCAGTGAACGGAAGAAACCGGCAGATGACAACGGCCATACCGGATACACCGCCGAAAGAAAAATTGTTGGGGAATTTAAAAACATAAATTCCAATGTCCATGATCAGAACAGCTGCGGTAATGACAGCATATTCTTTTAACGTTTGTAATGCAGGCTGCGATGCCTGAGTTTTTGTGTCCATTTGTATACTCCTTAATAGTGAATAACAGATTCGGCGTGCTGAATCTTCCAAAGTACGGGTTCTGCTTCCGGGGATGTAAAATACCGGTAAACAGAATTCGGAACCAGGGTTCGAAGAAGAGCAAAATCGCCGTTTTTTAAACAGGAACGGACGGCAGAAGCACTGATGGTGCGGCCGTCTGTTTTTCTGCGCGGAATGATATGACAGGCAATGCCTGCTTTTGGCAGTTCGTTTGCCATGATCTCGTTGTAAAGCCCGGTTACCAGGCTGAAGGGTTCCTCGCCGACATACCGCTCGGTAATCTGCAGAGCAGAAGCAATTTTTTCAAAGACAGCAAGATCCAGCAGTGCATGGCCGCGGATCACCGCTGTTTCTTCTTTCAGAAAATAGCTTGGAAACGTCGCATTGCTGATGATGTAGGGACCGCTGCCATGAAGAACGACATTCGAAAGATGGGCGCATCCTTCTTTGACCAGCCGTTTGCGGATGGAAAACGGAACAAGGGAGACATCTTCGCTGATCAGAAAAAGATGCAGTGTATCACACCGAGAAGCTGCGGTTTCGATCAGATACTGGTGTCCCAGCGTGAACGGGTTTGCGTTCATCACAATAGCGCTTTGCTTTCCGTCCGTTTTGGTTTCCATAAGTTTTTTCAGATAATCGGAAAATCCGCTGCGTCTGTTTTCCATGAAAGCAAGCGTATCCGGCACACGGGCAATTTCAGAAAATCCGAGGCTGGCAAACAGCGGCGCAGTTTCCGGTTTCGTGTAGAGAAACAGATGGGTATACCCTTTCTGGAACTGAAGTTCAATCAGATGAGACAGAAGCTTTGCGAAAAATCCTTCTCCTTTGTACTCTTTCGAAACGGCAAAGCAGCGCAGTGTATTAAAAAAACAGCTTCCGGTGGCGATGATCCGGTTCTGCTCGTTAAAAACAGCGCAGATCACATCGAGATTTTTGTCTCTTTGAATCCCCTCCTGCAGAAGCAGTGCATCAATCTCGGCGAGACGGCGCGTATCTGCAGGGGAAATATGGGAAATGGTGCAGGTGTCACACATAAAAAGTTCCTTTCAAAAGCAGCAGCATCAGTGAAGCAGAGGCTCCTCTTTAACAAAGTGAAGCATCCAGCATACGGCAAGCAGATCCGCACTTCCGCCGGGAGACAGATTTTGTTCCATAAACTGTTCATTCATTTCATCGAGCAGGGCGGTTCCCGGGCAGTTATCTGCTTCGATTACGTTCTGCACCTGAGCGGAAACGGTCTTTTGCGTTTTCAGATTACTTCTGGCGATCAGATTGGTGTCTGTCATATGCGCCATAATCGTGAGCAGAACGGCAGCACCTGCCTCATCTTCGCTTTTTCCCTCAGAAAGCAGCTGCTCGAGAAGCGGAAGACCGTACCGGGAAACAACAGGGAGTCCGTTTTCCATTTCCCCGCGGATTCCCGTAATTCCATACATGACGTAAAACCGCTGCCCGGCAGTTCTGGCGTTCTCTTTTGTGAGACCGGCGTAATCATACGTTGTAATGCCGTTTGTCAGAAGCGAGCAGAGCTTTAAAATCTCTTCCGGCTGTTTCCGCTGGGAAGGCAGGGCAGCACCGAGTGCGGCGCAGAGAATGCCCATGCTGAAAATCGCTCCTTTGTGGGTATTGACACCGCCCGTGGCGTACAGCATCTCGTTTTCCGCCAGTTTACCTGGAAGACGCAGCCGGGTAAAAAGGTCGGGAAGAAGTTCCGGCGCACAGCCGGTGTATTCCTGTCCGAGCCGTACACATTCGTGAAAGTAGGGCCATAGGGCAGAGGCGCTGTTCAGAAACGAATAAAAATTCATATCTCTGTGGCTTCCGTTGTTGGCACGGTCGACAAGGCCGGGCTTTGGCGTGACACTCACTTCATAGAGAAGAGAACGCACGGCAAGACCGGCGATAAGGACTGCATCCTGTTCCAGCAGAGCATTTTTCAGAATGGATTCTGTTTTTGCCTGCAGTTCTTCCACGCTGTGAAGACGGCGGGAAGCACACTCTTTTGCCGGAGCACCGCAGATCAGACAGACGCGGTGCGGTTTTCCAATCTCGGTGCGGTCCAGCTTTCTTGAAAAAAAAGGCACATCCGAAGAGGGTACCAGCACATCCATATCGTAAAGCCGTCCTAGGTCATTCTGATCCTCCAGCTCGCAGGAGAGTTCCTTTAATTCTTTTCCGTCGATATCGACAACGAGAAAGGCTTCATTTCCCGTGATATCCGAAAAAACTTCCTCAAAAAGAATCCCGGCTTTCTGGCGTGTGAGCTGCTGCCGGAGATCAGACAAACCTTTCGCAAAGCCTCTGCGGATCAGCTCTGAGTTCTTGACCGGTCCTGCAATATTCATGGTGAAACTAAGGAGAGGTCTGCGGAACTTGGAAAGGAGCTCTTTCTGGTGAAACGCACGCCGTTCTCTTGCCTCCAGCATTTGGGCTAAAGTAACTTCTTTTCCAGATTTTTTTTCGGATGCCGGATAGGTCATATTGAATTCCTCCTTCTTCAAACATACCATGCCGTATGGGATTTTGTCTACTGCAATCATACCGGAAAAGAAGGAAAATGGGAAGAGATCGGGCAATTCCCTTTCGGAATCCGTATATAGAAAAACAGAATTTTCCAAAGAATTCTGTTTCGGGCTATGATGAGAGCAAGAAAAAGCAGGCGGAAGGGAGAAAAAAATATGGGACTGCATATTATTGACGAAGCAAACAGATGCTTAAATTGTAAAAAACCGATGTGCCAGCAGGGATGTCCGGTTCATACGCCGATCCCGAAGGTCATCCAGCTGTTCAAGGAAAACAAGGTACTGGAAGCCGGAGAAATACTGTTTGAAAACAATCCGATGTCCGTGATCTGTTCGATTGTCTGTAATCACGAAAAACAGTGTGCGGGAAACTGCGTGCTGGGCAGAAAAGGAACGCCGGTTCATTTTTCCAGCATTGAAACGTATCTCTCAGATACGTATCTGGACCGGATGCAGGTGAAGGCAGCAGAAAAAAAGACACAGAAAGCGGCTGTGATCGGAGCCGGCCCGGCAGGCATGACGGTGGCCATTACCCTGGCGAAAAAAGGATATCCGGTGACGGTTTTTGAGTGGAAGGACAAAATCGGCGGCATCACGCAGTATGGAATACCGGAATTCCGGCTGTCCAAGCAGATTCTGGAACGGTATGAAAAACAGATGCGGCAGCTTGGCATCCAGATCAGGCCGAATACGACGATAGGAGCTGTCCTGAAGATTGATGATCTGCTCCGGGACGGATACGCCGCCATTTTTGTGGGAACCGGTGTATGGAAGGCCAGAAATCTCGGGATTGAAGGAGAGTGTCTGGGAAATGTTCATTTTGGAATTGATTATCTGGCAAGCCCGAAAGCGTACCATCTCGGAGAAAAGGTAGCCATCATCGGCATGGGAAATGCAGCGATGGACGTGGCAAGAACGGCGCTTCGAAACGGTGCCCGCCAGGTGACCTTATACGCGAGAGGAACGAGAATTGCGGCAAGCTCCAATGAAGTGGCGTATGCACAGCTTGACGGGGCGGAGTTCGTATTTGGAAAAGAGATCCGGCGGATCACAGAGAAGGGTCCTGTTTTTGTCAATTCGATTCTCGATGAAAACAACAAAATCATTGGCTTCGAAGAGGAAGAAGAGCAGGTCGAGGCAGATTCGACGATCATTTCCATCAGCCAGGGGCCGCGAAGAAAGCTGGTTCGTACAACTGTAGGACTCGAGGCTTCCGAGCAGGGACTTCTCCTTGTGGATGAAAATGGAATGACAACAAAAGAAGGCGTGTTTGCAGCCGGTGATGTCGTCCATGGTTCCAAAACTGTGGTTCATGCGGTAGCGGGTGCCAAAATTGCGGCGGAGGGCATGAGCCGCTATATGGAAAGCAAAGAAAAAGGGGATTCCATTTCGGAATAAGCACATGACTTTATACAATTTCATTTCGAAAGAAGTATCCGCTATACTAAAGACAGCAACAAGAATCGGAAAGAAGCAAAAAGGAGGAAACATCTTGGGAAAATCATTAACCAGAAAAATTATTGAATCACACTATGTATCCGGAAGCCTGGTTCCGGGGGAAGAAGTTTTTATCAAAGTGGATCAGACACTGACCCATGACATTAATGCAGTTATGACGTATCTTGCCTTTGAAGCCATCGGCCTTGATCGTGTCCGCACGGAATGCAGCGTCAGCTATCTGGATCACAATCTGCTCTATGTCGACCACAAAACACCGGACGACCATATTTATCTGACATCTGCGGCAAAAAAATTCGGCGTCTACGTATCCAGACCGGGAAATGGAATCTGTCATACCGTTCATGTGGCACGATTTGGAGCGCCTGGGAAAATCAGTATGGGAGGCGACAGCCACACCCCGCACGGCGGCTCGATCGGCATGCTCTGCATCGGTGTAGGCGGAATGGATGTTGCAACGGCGATGACAGGTGTTCCGATGCGACTGAAGATGCCGCGTGTGATTAAAGTCAATCTGACCGGAAAACTGCAGCCGGGTGTGAATGCCAAAGAAGTCATTCTCGAAATGCTGCGGAAGGTTACGATCAAAGGCGGTCTTGGAAATGTATACGAGTACGTGGGACCGGGTGCGGCAACACTGGAAGTGCCGGAGCGTGCGACCATCACCAATATGGGTGCGGAGATGGGAGCTACCACTTCAATTTTCCCGGCGGATGAGCAGGTACATAAATTCATGAAAGCGCAGGGAAGAGAGGATGCATACGTCGAACTTCTTCCGGACAAAGATGCCGAGTATGACGAAGAGATCCAGATCAACTTAAGTGAACTGGAGCCGCTGGTGGCATGTCCGCATCAGCCGGATAATGTAAAACCGATGCGGGAAGTGGAAAAACTTCCGGTGCAGCAGGTCTTCATCGGAAGCTGTACGAATACAAGTTATGCAGATGTGGCAAAAGCCGCACTGGTCTTCCAGGGAAGAAAAGTCAACGATAATGTGAGCTGTACATGTGCCGTCAATTCCAGACAGACGTATAAAGCACTGCTCCGCGACGGTTATGTTGATATGATGATCGATGCCGGTGTGCGCTTCCTGGAAATTGCCTGCGGACCGTGCTGTGCGATCGGACAGACCCCGGCGACGGAGGGTGTGGCCGTGCGTACCTCCAATCGTAACTTCAAGGGAAGAGCCGGCAACCCGAATGCCAAAATCTATCTGGTCAGCCCGGAGAGTGCAGCAGCAACAGCCATCATGGGAACCTTTGCAACCGCAGAAGATATCCTTAGCAGCGATGTGGCAAAACTGGCCGAAATCAAAGAGCCGGACGAATACGATATCAACGACAATATGATTATCCCGCCGCTTCCGGAGGAAGAAGCAAAGGAAGTCGAAATCGTCCGCGGACCAAATATCAAATTTCTCCCGGTACCGGATGTGCCGGAGCAGTATCTGAAAGTGCCGGTCAGCCTGAAAGGCGGAGACAATATTTCCACCGACGATATCACACCGGCCAGCGCAGAATTTTCCAGCATGCGCTCCAATATCCCGCTGATGTCGCAGTACTGCTACCACAGATATGCACCGGATTTTGCGGCAAGAGCAAAAGAGCTCGGCAAAAGCATTATCGTGGGCGGCGAGAATTACGGACAGGGCTCCTCGAGAGAGCATGCGGCCATCAATCCGATGTATCTTGGCGTGAAATGCGTCATTGCCAAGAGTATTGCCCGCATTCACAAAGGAAATCTGGTCAACCATGGAATCATTCCGATGCTGTTTGCAGATCCGGCAGATTATGACAAGATCGACCAGGGAGATGAGCTGGAAATCACACAGCTTCTCGATCAGATCCCGACCAGAAAAGTACAGGTGAAAAACGTAACGAAAGAGACGGTGTTTGAGGTTAATCTCGATCTGACCGACAATGAAATCGATGTAGTATTAAGCGGCGGACAGCTCCGCTATTTAAAGAAACAGTTAGAAAACTAGGAAAACGGAGGTAACATCTATGAGCGGAATCACACAGGAACATGTGAAACAGGCGCAGGAAAAATTTGGGGCCCTGATTGAGCAGGAATCGAAACGAATTGAACGGATGAAGGAGTCACAGGAGCTGACCGATTTCAAGAAGAAAGAAAAAATCATCGTTGGCATTCTGCCGGGCGACGGCGTAGGACCGATTCTGATGGAGCAGGCACTCCGCGTTTTAAATGAGCTTGCCGGTGATGAAATCAAAAGCGGAAAAATCGAGGTAAGAACGATCGAGGGCATGACGATTGAAAACCGTGTGGCAAAGATGGAAAGCCTGCCGTCGGATATCATTCCGGAAATCAAAGCATGTGATGTGCTGGTGAAAGGCCCGATGGTAACGCCGAGAGCCGGAGAAGGCCTGCCGAACCTGGTCAGCGCCAACAGTCTGCTTCGAAGAGAGCTGGAACTTTTCGCGGCGGTACGGCCGATTAAGATTCCGGACAAAAACATTGACTGGACGTTCTTTAGGGAAAACATCGAGGGCGAGTATATCTGGGGCGACAAAGGCATTCAGGTAGATGAGGATCTTGCCGTAGACTTTAAGGTTCAGACGAAACAGGGAAGCGAACGCATCGCAAGAGCAGCGTTCGAGTTTGCCAGAAAGAACGGAAAGAAAAATGTGACGATTGTGACGAAAGCCAATATCGTAAAACTGGCAGACGGTAATTTTATCAAGGCAGTCCGTAAAGTCGGAGAAGAGTATCCGGAAATCGAAATTCAGGAGCGCCTGGTGGATGCTATGTGTGCGAAGATGCTCGATGAAAGCTTTAACCAGGGAATTGAAGTCGTTGTGCTTCCGAACCTCTACGGCGATATCGTGACCGATGTTGCGGCAGAGCACGCAGGCGGCCTTGGAAATGCCTGCTCCTCCAATATCGGAAACCGGTATGCCCTGTTTGAGGCGATCCACGGCACCGCACCGTATCTGATTTCCCACAACAGAGGCGCGTATGCCAACCCATGCAGTCTGATCCGTGCCATCGGACAGATGCTGGTGCATATCGGTTATGGAGACCGCAGCCGTCTTCTGGATGAGGCACTGGAAATCTGCACCGTAACCGAGAAAAAACTCGTCGTGACGACATTCCCGGAGGATGCAAGTGCGGCTGAATTTACCGATTATCTTCTGGATACCATCCGAAACCTGAAAAATGCATAAATAAAAAAAGATCTCGCTGAAAATCAGACATTTTTTGACCCGGTGCCTGTTTTGTGGTAAAATGACAGGAGAAAATGCGTGATTTCAAAAGGAGATCGAAAGATGAAGGATTCGGACTGGGAAATTTTATATGAACTGCATAAAAATCCAAATATGACAAAGGTGGCAAATCTGCTGTATATGACGCAGCCATCTCTGACAAAAAGGATTCAGCATATGGAAGAGGAATTTCAGATACAGATTGTAAACCGCACCCCCAAAGGACTGGAGTTTACGAGGGAAGGAGACTTTCTGGCAGAAAAAGCGGAGGAATATCTGAAATTCCTGAAAAAGACAAGAGAAGAACTGAAAGGGATGAAGGAAAAATCGAAAGGAGAGATTGTGATCGGATCTTCCTATACCTTCAGTAAATATTCCCTTTCGGATCTTCTTCTTGCTTACCGCAGGGACCATCCGAATATCAATTTCAGCATCATAAACGAACAGAGCAACGTGCTGTTCCGCAAGATGCTGGATGAATCCATTGATGTGGGCTTTATCCGCGGAGATTATGAGGGCGTTGTGAACCGGCGGCTGATCGGAAAAGATGCCGCGTATCTTGTGACAAAAGAGCCGGTTACTTTCGAAGAACTGCCGTCGATGCAGTATCTGGGCTACAAGACGAATGACCGCACAATGGAACTGCTCCATGCATGGTGGGAGGAACGATTTGAAAACGAATTTCCGTCCGGCATGGTGGTAGGATACGTTGACGTGGCGTGGCAGCTGATCGCAAGAGGCGTGGGCTATACGATCTGTTTTCTGCCGGCCCATTTCGAAAATGAGCATCATCTCTGCCTGACACCGCTGGAAACGCTGGACGGCAGACCGGTGACGAGAAACACCTGGTTTCTGTATTCGAAAAACAAACGCCTCTCCCCGCATCTGGAAGAATTTGTAACCTATGTAGAAAAAGAGATTTCAGAAAAGAACAAAGAAAAACATGAAGGAAATTGACTGGAAAATTCTGGTTGTTTTATATGAAAAGAAGAGCATGACCAAGGCGGCAGAAGCATTGTATATGACGCAGTCCGCACTGACCAAGCGGGTCCGTGCCATCGAAGAAGAGTGGAATATTGAAGTCGTAAGGCGCAGCAGCCAGGGCGTGGAATTTACAGAGGATGGAATTTACCTGGTAAAAAAGGCAAATATCATGATTGATTTTCTGAAGGAGATCGAACAGCACTTTAACGGAACCGTCAAAAAAGATATCCTGAAAATCGGTGTCCCAAATTCTTTTGCCCGGATTCATATGCCGCAGATGCTGATGCAGTATCTGGAGCAGTATAATCACCTTCAGATCCGGACGGTATCGAATACGAGTGACAACATCATTCAGCAACTCACCAGCGGAAGCATTGATATTGGAATCATCTGCGGTGACTATCCTTATATCGGGGAGAAAGTCTGTCTGCTGGATGAAGAAATGTATATGGTGACACAAAAAGGGGTACGGTTCGAAGACATCGAGAAATATACACTGATCGAATCGTATTACAATCCGCTGGTAAAGCTGATGGTCAATCAGTGGTGGCAGAGCCATTTCGGGGAGATTCCAAGGGATACGTATACGGTAACGCATGCCGACATTGCCATCGAGATGGTAGAGAGCGGAATCGGTGTTACTTTTGTGTTCGGCTCCAAATGGAAGATCAACGAAGAGAAGCTGCAGAAGCTTCCGGTGTATGACCGCCATGGTGATATTGTGAGCAGAAAAGTGTGGATGATGATGTCAGACCGGTGCTTTTTAAGCCCTGCCATCATGGAATTCGTCAGCTTTGTAGAACAGTATTATCAGGTCAATCAGGTAACAGAACAAAACTGAGAGAAAAAATGTAACAAGAAAAAAGGCTTCCTGCTATGCCGGGTATTCCGATGTGGAATACCCGGCATAGTCTTTTTGTGAATTTCCGTTTGACATGCGGATCTTATATGATTTTCTTAACAGAAAGCAGTAACAGCGAACGTGCAAACTGCAAAAAGGAGGTCATAAAAATGAGTTACGCATACGTAGGATGCAGAACAACAAAAGAAAGAAACGCAAGAGGAAAAGGCTTATGTGTCTATGAAATCAACGATCAGACCGGTGTCTGGAAGCTGGTGCAGTGTCTGGAAACCGAGCCGAACCCGTCGTACCAGACGATGGATCAGGAAAAGAAATTTCTCTATTCCGTACACGGAGATTTTACGAAAGTGAGCAGCTATCAGATCCTTGCGGATCATACTCTGAAGCATCTGAATACCATCGACATCGGAGGAAAAAATCCGGTCGACATTACGATAGACAAAGAAAATAAGCATGTGATCGTGGCAACGCTGCAGGGCGGCACTTTATACACGATCGAGAGAAAAGAGGACGGTTCCCTCGGTGATGTGGCTGCGACCTACACCTATGAAGGAAAAGAAGAGGGAAAGGTTTCTACGATTCATCAGTGTCTCTGGGATCAGAGGAAAAATTATCTGTTCGCCTGTGCACAGGGACGGATCAACGGATACGGCCAGATGCGGGCACTGCGGTACAGCCATGAGACAGGAACATTTACCCAGACGGCGCAGTTCTTTGCGAGAACCTGGGACGAACCGAGACACGCGGCAGTGCATCCAAACAACCGCTGGGTCTATATGTGCGAAGAAAAAGGAAACAAGGTGCTCTATTTCCAGTTCGATGAGAAGACAGGTGCAATGGAAGCCATGCAGGAGCTGTCCACCGTGCCGGAAACCATCACCAGCTATTCCGATGCCAGTGAGGTCTGTGTGGACCCGAGCGGACGCTATGTGCTTGTATCCAACCGCTACACCGACAGTATTGCCGTATACCGCATTGATCCGGTGACGGGATATCTGAAGAATACCGGCTTTTATTCCTGCCTTGGAAAAACACCGCGTTTCTTCTGCTTTGCACCGAACGGCCGCTGCTTTGTGGCAAATGAGGACAGCGATACCATTGTAGAATTTGAATTTGATTCCGCGACGGGCCAGCTGTTTCCGACCCTGAACATCATCCCGACAGGCAGCCCGGTCTGCATCGTATTTGCATAGGAGGACCGGAATATGAACTTAGCTGTAATTTCTCTGGTCCTTCTGCTGGCGGCCATCGTGATCGGTTTTGTCCGCAATGTGAATGTCGGAATTTTAAGCATTGGCTTTGCCATGATTCTGACGCTGCTGTTCCCGGATACACTTTCAACGAAAGACGTTGTTTCCGGATTCAGTACATCCCTGTTTGTACAGATGGTAGGTGTGACGTATCTCTTTGCCATTATCAATGGAAACGGAACGCTGGAGCTGCTGGCGAAAAAGATCGTAAACAAAGTGCCGGCGCGGATGATTCCGTTCGTTATGTTCCTGATCGGCATGGTGCTGAGCGCCGTTGGCCCTGGTTCGATTCCGTGCCTTGCCATCATCCCGGTGATCGCCATTCCGATCTCGATTTCCGCAGGAATTAACCCGATTATGACGGCAATCATCGGAGACATGGGAGCCATGGCCGGACGAATGAGTCCGCTGACACCGGAAGCAGCCGTTGTACGGGGCCTGATGGAGGAGCAGAACCTGAACGGCAATACGGTGCCGATTATGATCTGTACGATTGTCACAACACTGATCTGTGCAGCACTGGTTTACATTTACTACCGCGGCTGGAAAGTGGAAAAACCGATGCAGACCGATGAGAAAGAAGTGCTTCCGAAGTTTACCTGGCAGCAGATGGCGTCAATTGCAGGTCTTCTGCTTCTGGCCTTCGGTGTACTGGTATTATCCTGGAATGTAGGCCTGACCGGATTCCTGATCGGCTCGGTGCTCTGTATTCTCGGATGCGGAAAGGAAAAGAAGGCGATTGCCGGTGTTCCGTGGAATGTTATTATCATGGTGCTCGGTGTAGGAATTCTGATGAATGTAATTTCGTTATCCGGCGGTGTCGATCTTCTGGTCTCTGCACTGGAAAAAGTTATGGGCGAAAAGAGTGCAGCACCGGTGATTGCGCTTCTGGCCGGCATCATGTCCTTTTTCAGCTCCGGCCTCGGCGTTGTATTTCCGACGCTCGTTCCGATCTGCGGCGGTCTTGCAAGCGGAATCGGAGCAGACGGTGTTTATCTGGTTGCCATGGTTGTCATCGGCGGAACGATTGCAGGCTATACGCCGATCTCTACAACAGGTGCCCTGATTATGGCGGGTGTGGCGCAGCAGAAAGATTCCGAGGAACGCTTTCCGCAGAACAAGATGTTTCTGGAGCTGTTTGCGGTATCGTTTATCAACCTGGCCGTGCTGGCGGTGATGGCGATGACAGGAGTATATAAATTCTTTATATGACATCATTCTTTTAAGTAATTATACGTGGGAGCCTTGAGGGCTTACAATAGAGACAAGATAAAAACAGACAGGACATACAGGAGGTAAAAAAAGTGAAGATTGAAAAACCGGCAGTAGCAGGAACCCTGGAATCCAGTGATGCCATGGTCACGATAGAGCCGAATGAAGAAGGCGGCATAACACTGGAACTGGACAGCAGCGTGATCCAGCAGTACGGAAGAAAAATTACGGAGGTTGTACTGGAAACGTTGGAACGCCTGGAAGTAAGTGATGCAAGAGTCCATATCGTGGACAAAGGCGCACTGGACTGTACCCTAAAAGCGCGTGTGGAATGTGCTGTATACCGTTCCAATGAAAAAACATCTGATTTACCATGGGGAGGTGTCATTCGATCATGAATCCGAACAAAAAGAGATTAAGAAGAACCATGATGTTTCTGAACTGTCAGAAACCGGGACTCATCAAAGACCCGTATATCTACAAACCGGATTCCATTATGCTGGATCTGGAAGATGCCGTAGCAGAAAAGGAAAAAGATGCAGCGAGATATTCTCTGTATCATGCACTGCAGGAAATTGACTACCACGGTGTGGAGCGCGTTGTGCGGATCAACGGACTTGATTCCGAATACTGGAAAGAAGATATCCGTGCCAGTGTGGCAGGCGGTGCAGATTCTATCCGGATCCCAAAAACCGAAAGCGCAAAAGATGTCAGAATGGTAGAAGAAGAGATCAGAAAAGCAGAAGCAGAATTTGGAATTCCGGAAGGAAGAACCCTGATTATGGCGGCGCTGGAATCGGCCATGGGCATTATGAATGCGCTGGAAATCTGTCAGTCCTCTGAGCGGCTGTTCGGCATCGCCTTAAGCGGCGGAGATTATTCGAAAGACCTTCAGACGACGATTTCCGGAACCGGCGTGGAATTTGCAGGAGCCAGACAGCTGATGATCATCGCGGCAAGAGCAGCGAAGGTACAGTGCTTTGATACCGTGTTTACCAATCTGGATGACATGGAAGCGTTTGAAAAAGAGGTGCGCATGATCAAGATGATGGGCTTTGACGGAAAATCCATCATCAACCCGCGGCAGATTTCCGTAGTACATAATGTTTATACCCCGACGGAAAAGGAAATCATTTTCTCGGAAAAGGTTGTAAAAGAGATTGACGAAAAGAAAGCCATGGGTATCGGCGTATTTACCGTGGACGGCAAAATGATCGACATCGCATTTTATGACGGAGCAAAACGCGTGATTGAACTGGCAAAAGCGTCCGGCGTATACAAGGGGGACTTATAAGATGATAAATGCAGTTGGAAGAGATATCCCGGAAGAAATTCTGGAGCAGACGGGAAAAGAAGTATTCCAGGGAAATAACTATAAAGAGGGAATGGAATTTCACAAACAGGGACCGATCGTAAAGGTTGTGATGGATCATAACACCAGCAAAATGGTAAGCTCTATTCACGAGGCACTGGTCAAATGCGGTGCCCATGACGGGATGACCTTAGGTTTCCATCATCATTTCCGAGAAGGCGACCTCGTGGTCAATATGGTCATGAAAGAGGTTCAGAAAATGGGCATCAAAGATGTTACGATCTGTGCGTCCTCTCTTGGAAAAGCGCACGATGCGCTCGTTCCGATGATTGAGGACGGTACGATTACCGGCATTCAGTCTTCCGGTGTGCGCGGTAAAATCGGAGAAGCCATTTCAACCGGAAAATTAAAAGGCCTTGCCATCATGCGTTCCCACGGCGGCCGTGTCCGTGCAATTCAGACCGGAGAAACGACAATTGATATCTCCTTTATCGGAGCACCGACGTGCGATGATTACGGAAACTGCCGTGCCGTCGGCGGAAAAAGCAACTGCGGCGTGCTTTCGTACTCTTTCGTAGATGGAAATCATGCGAACAAAGTCGTTGCCGTTACGGACTGCCTGGTGCCGTTCCCGAATTATCCGGCGCATGTGGCAGGCACAAAAGTGGATTATGTCTGCGTGGTCGATCAGATCGGCCTGCCGGAGAAAATTGCAACGGGCGCAGCGAAACCGACAACGGATGTCCGAAAAATCATGATGGCAGAATACTGCACGCAGGTTGTTGTCAACACTCCGTATTTCAAAGAGGGATTTTCCTACCAGACCGGCGTCGGCGGTGCTTCAATTGCATCGGCGATCTCCCTCGGAAAAATCATGAAAGAGCGCGGAATTAAGATGGGATTTGCGGTCGGCGGCATGACAAAGCCGATGGTAGACATGCTGGAAGCAGGACAGATCGGATGCCTGATGGATACCCAGGCGTTTGACCTGGATGCTGTCAATAATATCGTCCGCCCGAACCATTTCCGCATCAGCGCAGGCGCGTATGCCAACCCGTTCAACAAGGGTGCGTTTGTCAACAAGCTGGATTACGTCGTACTGGCAGCGCTGGAAGTGGATGTACACTTTAACTGCAACGTTGTTGTAGGATCCGACGGCATGATTACCGGTGCACAGGGCGGCCATCCGGATGCGGCGCAGGGAGCAAAATGCACCATCGTCATCTGCCCTCTTCTGCAGGGAAGAATCCCGGCGATCTGCACCGACGTCACAACGGTTACCACACCGGGGGAATCTGTGGATGTAGTGGTCACCGATTACGGCGTGGCAGTCAATCCGGCCAGACCGGATCTGCTGGAAGCACTGAAAAAAGCGGATACTGTGCCGCTGAAAACCATAGAAGAACTGCGGGATATCGCATACGGAATCGTCGGAGAACCGGATCCGGTAAAATTTGAAGACCGCGTAGTCGGCATTATCGAGGCGCGCGACGGCACCATTATGGATGTTGTGCGCCAGATCAAACCAAAACAGCCAGTCACACATTGATTTGTTGCCATGATAGAGCAGACCCGGAACGGCTAAAACACACACAGCCCCGGGTCTGCAGCCTCAGTCACCTAAAAATACCGCAGAGGAAAAGGAGAAGCGTATGAAGCAGAGTATCAGTTATCAGACGATTTTTGGAGCCTGCGTGATGAATCTATATAAAAAGGAGCAGGACAAAAGAAGCCGCGAACAGAAAAATGAGGCGAAAAACAAAGAAAAAGAACTGTTTGAAATGATCGATGATTATGTAGAACAGGCATAAATAAAGATAAAGGAGAGAACGCCATGGTAAAGTTATATGATACAGGCGCATACCTGGTAAACGGAACCACGCTTGTGCCGGAAGCAGAAGCAGCGAAAGTGGAAGCTATGACGGGAAAGAAGGTCACAAAAGAAGAAGCGAGAAAGGGAACCATTGCCTATGGCATCATGGAGGCACATAATACCTCCGGAAATATGCAGAATCTCAAGCTGAAATTTGATGCAATGACGTCTCACGATATCACGTTTGTAGGTATCATTCAGACGGCAAAAGCGTCCGGAATGGAAAAATTTCCAATTCCGTATGTGCTGACCAACTGCCATAACTCGCTGTGTGCCGTCGGCGGAACGATCAACGAAGATGACCATGTATTTGGCCTTTCCGCAGCGAAGAAATACGGCGGCATCTATGTTCCGCCGCACATCGCAGTCATTCATCAGTTTATGAGAGAAATGTACGCCGGATGCGGAAAGATGATTCTCGGATCGGATTCCCATACCCGGTACGGCGCAATGGGAACAATGGCGATCGGTGAGGGCGGCGGTGAGCTGGTAAAACAGCTTCTCTGTGACACGTACGATGTCGCATGTCCACAGGTTATCGCAATTTATCTTGACGGAAAGCCGAATCCCTGGGTGGGACCGCAGGATATTGCACTTGCCATCATCGGTGCTGTGTTCAAAAACGGATACGTCAAAAACAAAGTCATGGAGTTTGTAGGACCTGGAGTATCGTCCATGACAACGGATTTCCGAAACGGAATCGACGTAATGACAACAGAAACGACCTGCCTTTCTTCCATTTGGAGAACGGACGAGGATACGAGAAACTTCCTGAATCTGCACGGAAGAGGAGATGATTACAAAGAGCTGAATCCGGCTGATGTGGCATATTATGACGGTGTTGTTTCTGTGGATTTAAGTACCGTAAAACCAATGATCGCACTTCCGTTCCATCCAAGCAATACCTATGAGATTGATGAACTGAATGCAAATCTCAAAGACATTCTTGCGGATGTGGAAAAAGAAGCACAGAAGATTTCCCAGGGAAAAGCAGCACTTCATCTGGTGGACAAAGTGACGGAAAAAGGACTGCAGGTACAGCAGGCGGTCATTGCAGGCTGTGCGGGCGGCAACTATACGAACGTTGTGGAAGCGGCCCACGCGCTGAAAGGAAAAGATATCGGAAACGACACCTTCAGCCTGGCAGTCTATCCATCCTCTCAGCCTGTCTTTATCAACCTGACACGACAGGGTTATATCACAGACCTTATGGAAGCGGGAGCAATTATCCGTACGGCGTTCTGCGGACCATGCTTTGGCGCCGGAGATACACCGTGCAACGATGGCCTGAGCATCCGCCATACGACCAGAAACTTCCCGAACCGCGAGGGAAGCAAGCCGGGAAATGGACAGATGTCTGCCGTTGCCCTGATGGACGCCCGTTCGATCGCAGCAACCGCTGCAAACGGAGGAATCCTGACTTCTGCGGAAACCATGGACTGCTGGGGCGATGTACCGGAGTACAGCTTCGATTCGTCGGTATATGATAAGAGAGTTTATTACGGTTACGGAAAAGGAGATGCAGAGAAAGCGCTCGTTTACGGCCCGAACATCAAAGACTGGCCGGCGATGAGTCCTTTAACCGATAACATTCTGCTGAAGGTCTGCTCGAAGATTCTCGATCCGGTTACGACGACCGATGAACTGATTCCATCCGGCGAAACGTCATCCTACCGTTCCAATCCGCTCGGACTGGCCGAGTTTACCCTGTCGCGGCGAGATCCGAAATATGTGGGCCGCTCCAAAGAAGTAGACCGTCTGGAAAAGGCGAGAACCGCAGGAAAAAATGTGCTGGAGGAAGAGCCGCAGTTAAAAGAAATTTTTGAACAGATCCGGCAGCTTCCGGGGCAGGAAGAAATTCAGCCGCAGGAGACGGAAATCGGAAGCATGATCTATGCGGTAAAGCCGGGAGACGGTTCTGCCAGAGAGCAGGCAGCAAGCTGTCAGAGAGTCATCGGCGGCCTTGCCAATATCACGAAGGAATACGCGACAAAACGTTACCGCTCCAACGTCATGAACTGGGGTATGATTCCGTTCCAGATGAAAGACGAACCGGAATTTGAAGTAGGAGACTACATTTTCGTCCCGGGCATTCGAAGCGCGCTGGATGGTGATATGAAGGAAATCAAAGCCTATGTACTTGGCAGCCATCCAAAAGAACTGTCCTTATACATTGCCGATATGACAGAAAATGAAAAGAAGATCGTAAAAGCAGGATGCCTGATTAATTTTAACAAAAACAGATAACAGCAGAAAATGCAAAAGGGAAATCCAGAGGAGCAAAAATCCTTCGGGTTTCCTTTTTTGCATTTTCCAAAGGTTGTATCCCATTCATTTCTGTGGTATGATAAAAGGCAAGGTCTTTTTTCAAAAAGAGAAAAATCTGCGGTTTCTGTTTGGATAAAAACAAAAAACAGAAACAAAAACTGGAGGAAGAAACATGAAAAATACAAAGGTTTATGTTGATTTTATAACAGAGAAACTGAAAAAACTGCTCTCCATCGACAGCCCGACCGGCTACACGAAGGATGCCGTTGCATGGCTGAAAGCAGAGTACGAAGCGATGGGCTATGCGCCGGTGATCACCACAAAGGGCGGCCTTCTGGTGCAGCTTGCCAAAGGCTGTGAAGGAAACGGCGGTGTCCTTGTGGAGACACATACGGATACGCTCGGCGGCATGGTAGCGGAAGTGAAAGCAAACGGTCGTCTTCGCCTCACCGCGCTTGGCGGTATGAATCCGAACAATGCGGAGGCCGAGAACTGCGTTGTCATCACAAGAGACGGAAAACGGTACGAGGGCTGCTTCCAGATGAATAACCCGTCGATTCATGTGAATGGTTCCTACGACCAGCAGGACCGCACGTACGACAATATGGAAGTGGTTCTGGACGAAATGGTGTTTTCGAAAGAAGAGACAAAAGCGCTCGGCATCGAGACCGGCGATATCGTCTGCTTTGAGACGAGAACCCGCATCACCGAGAAGGGCTACATCAAGAGCCGTTTTCTCGATGATAAACTGAGCGTTGCAATCCTGCTCGGCTATGCAAAGTATTTAAAAGAAGAAAATGTCACACCGTCCCGTCCGGTTTACCAGCACATCACCGTGTACGAAGAAGTCGGCCACGGCGGATCTGCTTCCGTTCCGGAGGGCGTGACAGATATTCTTTCTGTTGATATGGGCTGTGTCGGCGACGGACTGGAGTGTAAGGAACACCAGGTATCCATCTGCGTCAAAGACAGCGGCGGCCCTTACAGCTACGATTTTACCGGTGAGCTGATTGCAGCAGCAAAAGCAAACGGAATCGACTATGCAGCCGATGTTTACCCGCACTATGGCTCTGACGTGGAGGCAACTCTCCGCGGCGGTGCAGACGCACGCCACGCCCTGATCGGCGCAGGTGTGTACGCATCCCATGGATATGAGAGAAGCCATGTGGACGGTGTGAAGAATACGCTGGAACTACTTGCGGCGTATCTGGACAAATAAAAAATAAGAACAAGTGAGAGAATTGCATGAGAAAATTAGCATTGCCAGAAGAAGTGCTGCTCCAGATTGAGCAGCCTGCGCGATACATTGGAAATGAATTCAACAGTGTCGTAAAAGACAAAGAGAAAGTAGCCCTGCGCGGCGCATTCCTGTTCCCGGATGTGTATGAGATCGGTATGTCCCACCTTGGCATCCAGATCCTGTACGATATGTTCAACAAACGCGAGGATATGTGGTGCGAGCGCGTTTACTCCCCGTGGCCGGATCTGGACCGCGTGATGCGCGAACAGAACATTCCGCTTTTCGGACTGGAATCCCAGGAGCCGGTGAAAAACGAGGATTTTCTGTTTATCACCCTGCAGTATGAGATGTGTTATACGAACGTTCTGCAGGCGCTCGACCTTGCCGGAATCCCGCTGCATGCGGTGGATCGTACCGATGAGGATCCGATCGTCATCGGCGGCGGCCCGTGCACGTACAACCCGGAGCCGATTGCTCCGTTCTTCGATCTGTTTTATATCGGAGAAGGTGAGGTTGTGTACGACCAGCTTTTCGACACGTATCTGGAAAATAAAAAGAACGGCGGAACCCGTCTGGATTTTCTGAAAAAGGCATGTCAGATCCCGGGCATTTACGTACCGCAGTTCTATGAAGTAACGTACCACGAGAACGGAACCGTTGCAGCGTTTACACCGGCCATTCCGGAAGCGCCGGAAAAAATCAAAAAACAGCTTGTTATGGATATGACACAGGCAACCTATCCGGAAAAACCAGTCGTGCCGTTTATCAAGGCAACACAGGACCGTGTCGTTCTGGAGATCCAGAGAGGATGCATCCGCGGATGCCGTTTCTGTCAGGCGGGCATGGTGTACCGTCCGACAAGAGAGCGTGATGTTGAGAAATTAAAAGAGCTTGCCGCGCATATGCTGCGGAACACCGGACATGATGAGATTTCTTTAAGCTCGTTAAGTTCCAGTGACTACAGCCATCTTCCGGAACTCGTCAACTATCTGATCGACAGCTGTCCGGAGAAAGGTGTTAATATTTCCCTCCCGTCACTCCGTATCGACGCATTCTCCCTCGATGTCATGAGCGAAGTACAGGACATCAAAAAGAGCAGCCTGACCTTCGCACCGGAGGCTGGAAGCCAGCGGATGCGGAATGTCATCAACAAGGGTCTGACTGAGGAGGTTATTCTCGAAGGAGCCGGAAAAGCGTTTGAGGGCGGCTGGAATAAAGTAAAACTGTATTTCATGCTGGGCCTTCCGACCGAGACCGAGGATGATATCAAAGGAATTGCACATCTGGCGGAAAAGATCGCAGAGCGTTACTATGAGATTCCGAAAGACCAGAGAAACGGAAAATGCCAGATTACGGCAAGCTCCTCGTTCTTTATTCCGAAGCCGTTCACTCCGTTCCAGTGGGCACCGATGAACACGGAGAGGGAGTTTCTTGACAAAGCGGCGATTGTAAAGGCAGAGGTCCGCGCACAGCTGAATCAGAAGAGCATCCGTTACATTTATCATGAGGCAGATATTTCCCTTCTGGAGGGATTCCTTGCACGCGGTGACCGGAAATGTGCCGAAGTTATTGAAAAAGCGTACAGAAAAGGTGCTATTTTCGATGCCTGGTCCGAGTATTTCCGGAAAGATGCCTGGGAAGAAGCGTTTGCAGAGACCGGCATTGACGTTTCGTTCTATGCCTGCCGTAAGCGCAGCACCGATGAGATCCTTCCGTGGGATTTCCTTGATATCGGCGTGACGAAAAAATTCCTGATCCGCGAATGGGAGCGGGCACAGAAAGAAACCGTTACCCCGAACTGTAAGATGCAGTGTTCCGGCTGCGGAGCAAAATCATTCGGAGGAGGTGTCTGCTATGAAAATCAGAATTAAGTTTGCCAAAACAGGTGTGATGAAATTTGTGGGTCATCTGGATGTGATGCGTTACTTCCAGAAAGCAATCCGCCGTGCAGAACTTCCGATCGCTTATTCCGAGGGCTTCAGCCCGCACATGCTGCTGTCGTTTGCTTCTCCGCTCGGTGTCGGCATCAGCAGCACCGGTGAATATTTCGATATGGTGCTCGCGGAAGATATGAAAACCGACGAGATTGTAAAACGTCTGAATGCGACGATGGTTGAGGGAATGGAAGTGCTTTCCGCCCGCCATGTGCCGGATGGAAAAGCAAGCAAGGCAATGTCTCTCGTAGCAGGAGCCGATTATCTCGTGCAGTTCCGCGAGGGAAAAATGCCGGAGATTGATCTGGAAACGAAAGTACCGGTGTTTTTTGCACTTCCGCAGATTGAGATCATGCGAAAGACAAAACGAAGCGAAAAGCTGACCGATATCCGCCCATGGATTTACGATATGAAAGCAAAGAAAAGTGGTGTCTGGATGCAGCTCTCCACCGGAAGTGTTTCGAACCTGAAACCGGAGCTCGTGATGGAAGCGTTCTGCAAATGGTGCGGGGTTGAACTGCCGCCGTTTGCATACACGATTCTGCGCGAGGAAGTTTACGCAGACATCGGAACGGAAGAAGAGCGAAAGCTGGTTCCGCTGGAAGCATTAGGAGAAGAAGTTGAGTAAACGAGTTGTCATTGCCCATCTGCCGTGGGAGGGAAAAGATTACCTGGTACACACGCTGGTGGAAGGAGAAAGACCGGTCGAACTGACGGCCCTCTGCAGGGAGAAGGAAACGCTGCTTGGCAATATCTATGTCGGCCGGGTGGAAAAACTGGCGCCCGGGATCCGCGGGGCATTTGTCTCGTTTGCGGAGCAGCAGAGCTGTTTTCTTGATCTGTCCCGTGTAAAAGAAGGGTATCTTCTGAAAAAAGCACCGGGAACGGAACTGCATGTCGGAGATGAAATTGTCGTGCAGATCCAGCGGGAAGCGCAGAAAACGAAGCTTCCGTCGGCGACAGCAGAACTTTCTCTTTCGGGAAGTGCCCTGGCGCTCTATTATGGAAAGCCGGAAATCTCATGCTCGGGACGCCTTCTGCCGGAGCAGAAAAAACGGTTAAAAGAACTGGGAAGCCGGATGTTTCCAGAGCTTTCCGGCGGAAGCCTTCCGTTTGGCGTGATCTTCCGCACCGCATCCGCTGATGCTTCGGAAGAAGAGATCCGGCAGGAATATCTCGAGCTGTCCGAAAAACTCGCGCGGATTGTCCAGTATGGAACGATGCGGAGCCTGTACTCCTGCCTGTATCGGGCGTCGGATGCCGTGCCGGAACTTGTCAAACGGTATGCACCGTCAGTTTCAGAACTTGTGACAGATGACAGAGAAATGTATGAGCTCTGCAGAGAATATCTGGATCGTCATGATTTCCGTGACTGCCGCTTGACTTGGTATGAGGATAAGCTTACCACGCTGGCAAAGAAAGAAAATCTCGAATATCACGTAAAACAGGCACTCGACAAACGTGTGGAACTGCCTTCCGGCGGATTTCTCGTAATCGAACCGACCGAGGCGCTGACCGCGATCGATGTGAACAGCGGAAAGCAGCTCGGCGGACGGAAAAATACGTTTCTGTACAGCGTAAACCAGGAGGCAGCCCGCGAAATCGCCCGCCAGATCCGCCTGCGCGGGATTTCCGGTCTGATCCTGATTGACTTTATCAACATGCCGGAAAAAGAGCAGGAAGAGCGCCTTCTCGGCTTCCTGCAGGGTCTTGTGCGGGAAGATCCCGTCCAGACCAAAGTTGTCGATATGACGGCGCTTCATCTCGTGGAACTGACGAGAAAGAAAATCCGCCGGCCGCTGTCAGAACAGATGAAATGACAGTAACCTTACAAAGGAGGGATGAATATGGAACCACAAAAGAAACCGATTCACCTCAATGAAAATGATACCCCATATCTTTACGAACCCTTTCGAAACCAGATGCCGGCAAAACGGCCGCATCCGGCGGAAAAAGCAAAGATACTGAAACCATGGCAGGGCCTGCTGGTGTTTGCCTTTCTGATGGTTCTTTTTAATCTCGCCGGAATCCCGCTGGTTCTTGCCGGCGGCATGTATGGAAATGCGCTGGACGAGATCATCGTATTCCTGATCGGATCCATTCTCGTTGTACGGGCACTTCATATTCCGTTAAAAGAAGTGTTCCCATTAAAAAAGCCGGATGGAGCCGGAATCCTCGGAACCATTCTGATGTGGTATGTGACGTACCGCGGTGTGCTTGCCCTTTTCCTTCTGATGGAATGGATTTTCCCGCAGGAATACGCAAGCCTCTCGGAATCCATGGACAGCAGTATGGCGGGCCTTTCCTATTTCGGCGAGCTGCTTGTCGTTGCGCTGACACCGGCCATCTGTGAAGAAGCACTGCACCGCGGTCTTCTGCAGTACAGCCTGCGCGGAATCAAAAAGAAATGGGTGATGCTGCTTCTGATGGGCGTTTATTTCGGCGCTTTTCACATGAGCATCGTCCGTTTTCTTCCCATGATGATGATGGGAATCGTTCTCTCGTATGTGCGGATGAAGACCGACAACATGTTTTACAGCTCGCTGTTCCATTTCGTCCACAATGCATCGACGATTGTGGCGAGCATTGCGGCAAGCTTCCTCTATATGTTCTCGCAGGGGAACGCAGCAGCAGGCAGCGGATACGCAACGGAAACGTACATCGGCATGTATCTGATCGAAGCAGCGCTGATGCCGATCGGCCTTTATATGGGAAGCCGTCTTCTGACGTACCAGCAGACAAAAAGCGAAGGATTTTTCCCGAAGGAGAGAAGAAAAAAGACCATTGCAAAAATCGTAATTCCGACCATTCTGCTGATCCTTGGCGGACTGTTTTTCCTTGGTATTGGTATGATGTAAAAAGCATCAAAAGCAGTTTGGGCAATTTTGCAGAAATGTCCCAGCCGGGTAGAAAACAGGTACGGTTTGTGATAGAATAACAGAAAATTAAGTGTTACACGATATTACAGAAAGGAAAAGCTGTTTTTTCGGAAAACAAAAAACAGCAGGAATAAGAACTATGGCAAGAACAGCTATTGCTACCGACAGCAACAGCGGTATTACACAGAGTCAGGCGAAAGAGCTGGGCGTTTTTGTCCTTCCGATGCCTTTCTTCATGCGCGGAAAAATCCAGTTTGAGGATATCGACCTGACACAGGAACAGTTTTACGAGATTCTGGCAGAGGATGCGGCTGTTTCCACATCTCAGCCGTCTCCGGGAGATCTGATGGATTTCTGGAACAAAATTCTCGAAGAGTACGATGACATTGTTTATATTCCGATGTCAAGCGGCCTTTCCGCCTCCTGTGATACAGCGACCGTGCTGTCCGAGGACTACGAAGGAAAAGTGCAGGTTGTCAACAACCAGAGAATCTCCGTTACGCAGCAGCAGTCCGTTCTGGATGCAAAGAAAATGGCAAACCGCGGCGTGGCAGCAAAAGACATCAAAGCAATTCTGGAAGAGGATGCGCTGGATGCAAGTATCTATATTATGGTAGATACGTTAAAATACCTGAAAAAAGGCGGCCGCATTACGCCGGCAGCAGCCATGATCGGAACCGTTTTAAATATCAAACCGGTGCTGACGATCCAGGGAGAGAAGCTTGACGCGTTTGAAAAAGCGCGCGGTGTGAAACAGGCAAAGAAAGCCATGATCAAGGCTATGAAAAAAGATATGGACAAACGCTTCGCAAAAGAGCGTGCAGCCGGCATCATGGGACTTCACATTGCCTATACCGCAAACGACAAAGAAGTAATCGATGGATGGATTGCCGAAGTAAAAGAAGCCTTCCCGGATTTTGAAGTCGATGCGCATCCGCTGTCCTTAAGCGTTGCCTGCCACATCGGACCTGGCGCACTGGCAATTGCATGCGAAAAAAAATCTGCAATTTCCTGAAAAATACTATTGACAAACAGCAGATGTGATGATATATTGTAGAAGTATGCCGCACAGAGAGGTAAAAGAGTCGAAAGACCACCGAATCTGGCGAGTAATTGATAGGGAGGTGCCATATGTACGCAATTATTGCAACAGGTGGTAAACAGTACAAGGTAGCTGAAGGCGATGTTATCCGAGTAGAGAAACTTGGCGTTGAAGCTGGAGAAACCGTAACTTTTGATCAGGTACTTGCAGTAAGCAATGACGGACTGAAAGTTGGCGAGGACGTTAAAAATGCATCCGTAACCGCATCTGTAGTTGGAAACGGTAAAGGCAAAAAAGTTATCGTTTACAAGTACAAGAGAAAAACTGGTTATCATAAGAAAAACGGTCACAGACAGCAGTACACTGAAGTGAAGATTGAAAAAATCAACGCTTAAGTCTTATGATTTGTATAACCGTAACAGAGTGTGACGGCGAGTACATCTCCGTGGAGTCAAACGGTCATGCAGGCTATGCAGAGGAAGGGCAGGATATTATCTGTGCTGCTGTCTCCGCACTGGTTGTAAACACCGTAAATTCCGTGGAAACATTGACAGAGGATCTGATTATAAGTGAGGCTGGAGATGGATACGTGTATTTTTCATTCCCGAATGGGTATTCTGAAAGTACCGCACTTCTTGTAAAATCACTTTTGCTGGGCCTCGAAAGTATCCGCCGCGATTATGGAGCACAATACTTAGAGATCGCATTCAAGGAGGTGTAATACCATGTTAAATATGAACCTTCAGATTTTCGCTCATAAAAAAGGAGTTGGTTCTACCAAGAACGGTAGAGATTCCGAGTCCAAGAGATTAGGAGCAAAAAGAGCTGACGGACAGGTTGTAAAGGCTGGAAACATTCTTTACAGACAGCGTGGAACCAAGATTCATCCAGGCGTGAACGTAGGAATCGGAAAAGACGATACCTTATTCGCTATGGTTGACGGACGCGTAGCTTTCGAAAGAAAAGGACGTGACAAAAAACAGGTTTCCGTATATCCGGTAGCAACAGAAGAGTAAGACAAAGGTGCGGCTTCAAATCTTAAGAGGTTTGAAGCCGTTTTTGTTAACTATTCAGAGCCGGATTCGAAATGGGGTTCTGAATAGCTGCGTAGATTAGATTAAGACAGGAGAATACCATGTTTGCAGACAGAGCAAAAATTCTGATCCGCTCCGGTAAGGGCGGAGACGGACATGTCAGTTTCCGCAGAGAGCTTTTTGTACCGAACGGCGGGCCGGACGGCGGCGATGGCGGCAAAGGCGGAGACGTTATTTTTGAAGTTGACGAAGGACTGAATACACTGGTTGATTACCGCCACAGAAGAAAGTTTTCTGCTACCGACGGCGAGCCGGGCGGAAAACGCAGATGCCATGGCGGAAACGGCGCAGATATTGTCCTGAAAGTACCGGAAGGAACCGTCATTATGGACGCTGCGAGCGGAAAAGTCATCGCAGATATGTCCGGTGAAAACCGCCGTCAGGTTGTATTAAAAGGCGGAAAAGGCGGAAACGGAAATATGCATTACGCAACCGCTACCATGCAGGTTCCGAAATACGCCCAGCCAGGCCAGCCGGCACAGGAGCTGGAAGTGAGAATGGAACTGAAAGTCATCGCGGACGTCGGACTCGTCGGCTTCCCGAACGTTGGAAAATCGACCCTGCTTTCCCGCGTGACAAATGCAGAACCGAAAATTGCAAATTATCACTTTACCACGCTTTCCCCGAACCTCGGTGTCGTAGACCTTGAGGGCTGCAGCGGATTTGTTATCGCAGATATCCCGGGACTGATCGAGGGTGCATCGGAAGGAGTCGGCCTCGGCCATGAATTCCTGCGCCACATCGAGAGAACCCGCGTGATGATCCATGTAGTAGACGTTGCATCGACCGAGGGAAGAGATCCGGTGGATGATATCAACAAGATCAACAAAGAGCTCGAAGCCTATAACCCGGAGATCGCAAAACGCCCGCAGATCATCGCGGCCAATAAGACCGATGCGATCTATGTAGAAGAGGGCGAAGAGGATCCTGTGGAACGTCTGAAAAAAGAGTTCGAGCCGAAAGGCATCCCGGTTTATCCGATTTCTGCCGTCAGCGGAAAAGGCTTAAAAGAGCTTTTATATGCCGTACAGAAAAAACTCGATGAGCTTCCGAAAGAGCGTATGGTCTTCGAGCAGGAATTCTTCCCGGAGGATATGCTTCTTGCTGAGAACCTGCCGTACACCGTCGTGCAGGACCCGGAGGACGAGCACCGCTTCATCATCGAGGGACCGAAGATCGAGAAGATGCTCGGCTACACCAATCTGGATTCCGAGAAAGGTTTTGCTTTCTTCCAGCGGTTCTTAAAAGATACCGGCATCTTAGACGAACTCGAGCAGGCCGGCATCCAGGAAGGCGATACCGTCAAGATGTATGGATTTGAATTTGATTATTATAAATAAAACGAACGAATAAAAACGAAGGAGGAGACGTATGACCAGCAAGCAGAGAGCATACCTGAAAGGCCTTGCCATGACCATGGAACCGATTCTGCAGGTAGGAAAAAGCAGCATCACACCGGAGCATACCGCTGCCGTTGCAGAGGCACTTGAGGCGAGAGAGCTGATTAAAATCAATGTACTGCAGAACTGCCTCGATGATCCAAGAGAGATCGCAGAAGTTCTGGCAGAACGCACCAATTCCCAGGTCGTACAGGTGATCGGCAAAAAGATCGTGCTGTACAAAGAGGGCAAAAAAGAGAAAAAGAAAATTCAGCTTCCGAAATAATCCGCAGGAAAGAAGCGCCGGGACCGGAGCATACCGCTGCAGTTCCGGCGCTTTTTGAGGAAAACGTATGGAAAAGACAAACAGAAAAGTTGGCATTATGGGAGGCACATTCGATCCCATTCATATCGGTCATCTGATCCTTGGCGAGGCGGCGTACGAGCAGTTCGGGCTCGATGAAGTCTGGTTCCTTCCGGCCGGAAATCCGCCACATAAGAGGAACCGGGCGGGACGGGCAAAGGATGCACAGCGTGTCGAGATGGTGCGCCGTGCCATCGCATCCAATCCTCATTTTGTGCTCTGCACCAAAGAGATGGAAGATGAGGGCTATACCTACAGCTATCGGACGCTTGAGGCGATGCGCGAAGAGAACCCGGGCACGGAGTTTTACTTTATCATTGGAGCGGATTCCCTGTTCTATTTTGATGAGTGGAAAAATCCAGAGCGGATCTGCGCCGCGGCAAAGATCCTTGTGGCGACCAGGGATCGGGCAAAAAAGGAAGAGCTTCTGGCCTGTATGGAACGAAATGCAGAAAAACTTCACGGTACCTTTCTGAAACTCGACACACCGAATCTGGATGTTTCTTCCCACGAACTTCGGGAATGGATCCGGGAAGGAAAATCCGTGAAATACTATCTGCCGGATTCTGTGATTTCCTACATTCAGGAGCAGAAAATCTATCAGGATTAGAGGAAGAGCAGGATGGAACAGTACGATTTATGGAAACTGGACAAAAAACTCCAGAAGGAAGTCGATGAAGACCGCTATCATCACACGCTCGGTGTGATGTTTACCGCAGCATCCATGGCGATGGTATGGGGCGAGGATCTCGAAAAAGCCCGTGTCGCGGGACTGCTTCACGACTGTGCAAAATGCATTCCGAATAAGAAAAAAATCACCATGTGTGAGAAAAACAAGATTGAAATCACTGAGTTTGAGCGGAACAATCCGTTTTTGATCCATGCCAAGCTCGGTGCATTTCTGGCGAAGGACAAGTATAAGGTGGAAGATTCGGAGATCTTAAGTGCCATCACCTGGCATACGACAGGAAAAGAAGATATGACATTGCTGGAGAAGATCATCTATATCGCAGATTATATCGAGCCGGCACGAAACAAGGCACCGCACCTTACCCGCCTTCGGAAGCTGGCATTCACCGATATCGACGAATGCATGTATGAAATTTTAAAAGACAGTATGGCGTATCTGTCGGAAAACCCGAAGACGATGGACCCGATGACGGAGCAGGCATATCAGTTCTATGAGGCACTGCACCGGGAACGGACGGCAAAGGAGGAAGCATAAATGAGCGAAGCAAAACAGACTGCAAAACTTGCACTGGAAGCACTGGAAGATAAAAAAGCAATGGATGTCCGCATTCTGGACATTACCCATGTTTCTACTCTGGCAGATTATTTCATGATCGCCAGCGGAAGCAACCGCAACCAGGTACAGGCGATGGCAGACAACGTAGAGGAGGTACTCGGAAAAGCCGGCGTACATCCAAAACAGATCGAAGGCTATCAGACTGCAAACTGGATTCTGATGGACTACGGCGATGTTGTCATCCACATCTTTGATGAGGAGAACCGCCTGTTCTACGATTTGGAGAGAATCTGGAGAGACGGTAAAGTCGTAGAAAAAGAAGAGATTATGTAAGTTAGTGTACAGAAGTAACTAGCATTTTTCTATAATTTGTAAAAACAATTATTCTGTAGCAAACCAACCAACAAAACGAAGCGTATTACTGGCAAAACCGGTGATACGCTTTTTTAATGGAGGCAAAATGAGAAAAGCTAAAATCTACCTAAAAAACAAAAAAGAATTAAATGAATACCTAAAAAATCTCGTAAAAATAAAGAAAAACCCTACTTTAGAAGATGTGAAATTTTCATTCAGGTGGGGAACAATCCCTTGTGACCAATAACTACCATGTTATTCCGAGACTTTCAAACTGTCTCTTTAACTGGTCAAGCTGTTTCTTTATGCCGGAAAATGTGACTTTCCCCTTGCAGTGGGGGCAAATTGTTTCATAGTTGTCGTTAGCACCGAAAAAATCTTCTGTCTTAATTTTTAACGCATTATTACAATTAGGACAATCCGGAGTAATATAAGGTTCATCTTTTGCAAGAATTTTGACAAACTTATCCATATTTTCAAAGCTCCTTTCTAAATACTCACCTATGGCGGTAGGCTGTATATATAGTATAAGGGCTGAACGAGAATAAGACAACAATAATAGTGCTTTCACACTTCATAGCAACAAAATCTAAATAAAATTCAGATTTTATTTAGACTACTAATCGTCTGAAACAAGCAAATATTGCTTAAAACAGAGGATAACGATTTTTACGAAAAACAGAAAAATCATGTTTGCGAAATGATAGTTAGGTGGAAAAAGGCGCAGAAAATCCGGAACCGTGCAGAGAAAGGCGGACGGGTTCTCTGCGCCTTTCTGGCGTTTGGAACGCATATGATAAAGAAAAAGGGGGATATCACACGATGAAAAAAACAGAAAGCGGATCGCTTGCTGTGATGCTCGATGAAGAGACGCTGGGACTTAGGATCGAAAAAGACAGCGTTGTCTGGAATACGGATCCGAAAAAGACACCTGAACTGATTTTTGCAGAGGGAACATACCGTTTTCTGGATGCAGAGGAGATTTCCCATGAGGTCTATTCCTTCGGTGTCGGATGCGGCATCCGGAGCCGTTATGCGGGATTTGCGGGAACACCGTATGCCTTCGAGACGATTATCTGGATCGAAGCTGTGGATGAAACACTCTGGATGGAGTGGATTCCGCTCTGCGAGGAGGGACTGCATCCGGTAAAGGTGCTGTGGCCGACGGCAATGGAGTTTACAAACGGGCGTGATGACTGGTATACACTCCTTACCGAGGGACAGGGACTTCTGATTCCGAATACCTGGAATACGGAACTTGGAAAGCTTTCGTTTGACGGCAGATTTGAGACCTCCGGCGGCTATATGCCGTGGTTCGGCCAGGTGAAGGAAAGATGCGGCTATACAGCGATCTGTACAACACCGTGGAACGCCGGTTATCAGGCAGAGCACCCGGCAGGCGGCCCGTATACCAGCGTGGGGGCATGGCTGGAGCCGAGCCTTGGAACAATGAATTACCGCCGCGTATTCCGTTATACGTTTTTAAATGACTGCGATTATAACGACCTCTGCAAAACGTACCGCCAGTATGTACGGGAACAGGGCCATCTGCGCACTTTGAAAGAAAAGGCAGTACAGAATCCGTCCATTCACGATCTTGTGGGAACGTGTTTTGTTCATACGGGAATCAAGACGGTTGTGCAGCCGGAGTCCGGCTTTTTCGATCCGCAGAACCCGGAGAAAAATAACCGCGTAGTGCCGTTTTCCGTGCGCGAGCAGCAGATCCGCGAAATTCATGATCTCGGCGTAGAGAAAGTCTATCTTCATCTGGACGGCTGGGCAGAACCGGGGTATGACAACCAGCATCCGGACTACACACCGGCATGCCAAGCGGCCGGCGGATGGGAAGGCATGAAATCGCTTGTCGATACAATGCATGATTTCGGCTATCAATTCGGGATTCACGATCAGTACCGCGATTATTACCACGCAGCACCGAGCTACGATGAAAATTATGCCTGCCGCCTTCCGGACGGAACGATACCGGGACACAGTTACTGGGCGGGCGGACCGCAGAGCTATCTCTGTGCAACGCAGGCACCGTTCTATGTGAAACGGAATTTTGCCGAACTGAAGAAAAACGGAATCCGGCTTGACGGTGCATACCTCGATGTGTTTACGTGCAACGAGGGCGACGAGTGCGCAAATCCGGAGCATGTGATGACGAGAAGAGACTGCTATACGTACCGCGGAAACTGCTTCTCCTGGCTGATCTCACAGGGGATTCTCTCAAGCTCCGAGGAGGTCAGCGACTGGGCCGTTCCATATCTGGTGTTCTGCCATTATGCACCGTATGACTTTATGCTGCGCCCGGCAGAGACACCGAAAAAAGGAATCCCGGTGCCGCTCTTTAATCTTGTGTATCATGACTGCATAATCGAGCCGTGGATGATGGACCGTGTGACAAAAGACGAAGATTATATGCTGTACGCCCTCCTCGCCGGCGGCGCGCCGTATCTGGTACGGGACGGTGCCTACCCGAATACGGACGGAGCGTTTGACGGAGAAAAAATCAGCCTGGAAGAGATGGCGAAACGGTGCCGCGTTGTGACAGAACTCCATGAAAAAACGGCATTTCTGGAGCTGGTACGCCATACGTGCCTTGCGGCTGACGGAAGCATTCAGAAAAGTGAATTTTCCGATGGAACGTATGTCATTTGTGACTTTACAAAACAGATCTACGAGATAGGATACGGAGCCTGAAAAGAAAGCGCCACATGTAGATTTTGTTCTTATAAAAATACAAGATTTTGTGGTTTTTCCTTGTATTTTTTCAAGTGCATATCTTGCGCGGAAAGCAGAGATTTGTTATATTATGCATGCGGAGGTGTTCATGCCCGGTGCAAAGAAGATGCCGGAGCGTGACGAAACAAAATAACACCAGAAAGGAACAAATCAAATGAGAGAATTTGAACAGTGGGACGGCTTTTCCGGAAGACTCTGGAAAGAAGGCGTTGACGTACGTGACTTTATTCAGAACAACTATACTCCATATGATGGAGATGAAAAATTCCTGGAAGGACCGACAGAGGCTACAGACCGTCTGTGGGGCAAATTACAGGAACTCCAGAAAGAAGAGCGTGCAAAAGGCGGCGTTCTGGATATGGAGACAGAAGTTGTAAGCGGAATCACAGCTTACGGCGCAGCATATATCGATGACAGCATGAAAGATCTGGAGCAGGTAGTTGGTCTTCAGACAGACAAACCGCTGAAACGTGCATTTATGCCGTATGGTGGAATTAAAATGGCTGAGCAGTCCTGCGAGACTTACGGCTACAAACCAAGCGAGAAGCTTCATGAAATTTTCACTAAATATCACAAAACACATAACCAGGGTGTATTCGACATCTACACACCAGAGATGATGAAAGCCCGTCATAATAAAATCCTGACCGGTCTGCCGGATACCTATGGCCGTGGCCGTATCGTAGGCGACTATCGTCGTGTTGCTCTGTACGGTATTGATTACCTGATCGAGCGCAAAAAAGCAGATTTCGCTGCAACCAACCGTCAGGGAATGCGTCGTGGTGACTTCCAGTTAAGAGAAGAAATCGCAGACCAGGTAAAAGCACTTCAGGAAATGAAAGTTATGGCACAGTCTTATGGCTATGACATTTCCCAGCCGGCTAAGAACGCAAAAGAGGCTGTTCAGTGGCTGTATTTCGGATATCTTGCAGCAATCAAGACCCAGAACGGTGCTGCAATGAGCGTTGGCCGTGTATCTACTTTCCTTGACATCTACATTGAAAGAGATATCGAAAAAGGAATCCTGACCGAGAAAGAGGCTCAGGAGCTGATCGACCATCTGGTAATGAAATGCCGTATGGTTAAATTCGCAAGAATTCCGTCTTACAATCAGCTGTTCTCCGGTGACCCGGTATGGGCTACGCTGGAAGTTGCCGGTATGGGAATCGACGGACGTTCTATCGTTACAAAGAACGATTTCCGTTTCCTGCATACACTGGAAAACATGGGACCGTCCCCAGAGCCGAACCTTACTGTTCTGTACTCTGAGCACCTTCCGGAAGCTTTCAAGAAATATGCAGCTCATATTTCTGTACAGACAAGCTCTATCCAGTATGAGAACGATGATGTAATGCGTCCGGTATGGGGCGATGATTACTCCATCTGCTGCTGTGTATCCGCTACCGAGACCGGTAAAGAGATCCAGTTCTTCGGCGCTCGTGCAAACCTTGCAAAATGCCTTCTGTACGCAATCAACGGCGGTAAAGACGAGAAGACAAAACAGCAGGTTGCTCCGGAATATCAGCCGATCACCAGCGAGTATCTGGACTATGATGAGGTTATGAAGAAATACGACGTTATGATGGACTGGCTGGCTCATCTGTACGTTGGAACTCTGAACATGATCCATTACATGCATGACAAATACTACTATGAAGCAGCAGAGATGGCTCTGATCGACACCGATGTAAGACGTACTTTCGCAACCGGTATCGCAGGATTCTCTCACGTAGTAGACTCCTTAAGCGCAATCAAATACGCTAAAGTTAAAGTTATCCGTGACGAAGAAGGAATGGCTGTTGATTTCGAGACAACCGGTGACTTCCCGAGATACGGTAACGACGATGACAGAGCAGACGAGATCGCTGTATGGCTGCTTCGTACCTTCATGGACAAACTGAAATACTGCCATACCTATCGTGATTCCGAGCCGACTACCTCTATCCTTACCATTACTTCCAACGTTGTATATGGTAAAGCAACTGGTTCTCTGCCGGATGGCAGAAAAGCCGGCGAGCCTCTGTCTCCAGGAGCTAACCCGTCTTACGGCGCAGAGAAGAGCGGACTTCTTGCTTCCCTGAACTCTGTAGCAAAACTGCCGTATGAGGACGCTCTGGACGGAATCTCCAACACCCAGACCATCAACCCGGGCGCACTCGGCCACAACGACGAAGAGCGTACCGAGAACCTGGTACACGTTCTGGACGGATACTTCGAGCAGGGTGCACATCACCTGAACGTAAACGTATTCGGAACCGAAAAACTGATCGATGCAATGGAGCACCCGGAGAAACCGGAGTACGCAAACTTCACGATCCGTGTATCCGGTTATGCAGTTAAATTCATCGACCTGACAAAAGAGCAGCAGATGGACGTAATTGCACGTACCTGCCATGATCATATGTAATTTCTGAAAATGTTATTTCTAAAGCCCCCGCGGCCGCAGCAATGCGGCTGTGGGGGCTTTTTGTATATCGGTGCTTGAATTCCAGTAAAATCCACTTGATTTAGAGTATATAAAATGAGAAAATTTATCAGATGCAGAACACTAATTGAAAAACTTTTATCAAGTAATTCATAGCGTAAGTTACAAGTTAATGTTATAATACCAAAGTTAGAGTTTCCTAACATAAGAAAAAATGGAGTTTTATTTATGAAAAAGAAAATTGTTGCAGCATTTTGTCTTGCCATGGTGATGACGGTCGGCGGATGTTCCGGTACGGGGACAGCAGCGCAGCCGGAGAGCAGTGAAAGTCAGACACAGCCGGTGTCTGTTTCGGAGTCTTCGAGCAGTTCTGACGCTTCGGAAGAGAATTCCACGCAGGAATCCGCGTCATCCACATCTTCTTCCGATGCCGCCGATGCGTCGAGCAGCCGTGATATTTTTGCGATGGATACGTACATGACGGTAACTGCCTACGGTCCAAACGCAGAGAAGGCGGTAGATCAGGCACAGCAGGAGATTGAGCGGCTGGATGCGCTCCTGTCGACTGGAGAGGAAACGAGTGAGGTCGCGCAGATCAATGCGAACGGCGGCGGAACCTTATCGGAGGATACCACCTATCTGTTGGAACGCTCCCTGGATCTGTATGACAGCACAAACGGTGTTTTCGACATCGCAATTTACCCGATCATGGATGCCTGGGGCTTTACGACTGGAAATTATACCGTTCCTTCGGATGAGACGATCGAAAGTCTCCTTCCACTGACCGATGCCAATAATATTGTCTACGACAAAGAAAATTCATCCATCAGCTTCGCAAAGAGCGGCATGAAAATCGACTTCGGCGGAATTGCAAAGGGTTATACGTCCGGCAGAATCGCGGATATTTACCGGGAATGCGGTGTGACGAGCGGGCTCATCAACCTCGGAGGAAACGTTCAGGTTGTCGGCACGAAAACGGATGGCAGCAAATGGCGTGTTGCCGTGCAGAGTCCGGAAGCAGAGGACGATTATCTCGGCATTCTCTCAACAGCTGACCGGGCAGTCATCACTTCGGGTGGATATGAGCGGTATTTCGAACAGGACGGTGTGAGATACCATCACATCATTGATCCGGCAACTGGTCATCCGGCGAATAACGGTCTGGTATCTGTGACGATCGTAAGCGCGGACGGAACACTGGCGGATGGCCTTTCGACTTCTCTTTTCATCATGGGAAAGGATAAGGCGGCCGAATACTGGCGTGCGCACAGCGATGAATTCGACACCATTCTGGAGGATGAGAACGGCGTTCTGTACGTAACCGAAGGAATCGCCGATGATTTCACATCCGATCATGAGACAAACATTATCAGGAAAGACGGTGATACATAACCATGGGAAAATGGAAAAAACTGACAGCATTTGCACCGGCTCTTGCAGCGGTTATTGTAGCGGCCTGCGCGGGCATTTCGCTGAATGGATATACTGCACCGGTTTATGCCGTAGAGCAGCCGGAGGCACTGGTGACACCGGAGCCGGGACGGGATACCGATACAGCGGAAAAGAAAGACGACAATAAAAAGAAAGAGGATACGAAAAAGAAGACAACTGATACCGAAGCAGAAACTGCTGCGGCAGTCGGCTCCGGCAGTTTTGAACTGGCAGACGGAACGTATGAGGGAAGCGGAATTGGTTTTGGCGGAACAATTACCGTATCTGTGGTATTAAAGGACAAAACCATTCAGTCTATCTCGATTGTCAGTGCTCCGGGTGAGGACGCAGCCTTCCTGAACCGTGCCAAGGGTGTCATTGACCGCATCATCGCATCCCAAAGTGTGGATGTGGACACGGTATCCGGTGCAACCTTCAGTTCTAAAGGAATCCTGGCGGCCGTAAAAAATGCACTGACCGGTCAGACAGATACCTCAGAACCGGCATCTGCATCTGGTGCGATAGGCGCTGCATCTTCCGGCGGAAGTGTTACCGTATCGAAAATCGAAGAACCGGCCGCATACCGGGACGGAACGTATTACGGAAGCGGAACGGGCTTTGGCGGTACGATGAAAGTCTGTGTTGTTGTCAGCGGCGGAAAAATCACCTCGATTAATATTGTGGAAAACAGTGATACACCGAGCTATCTTTCCAGCGCTTCTTCCCTGATTTCCACGATTATCTCGACACAGAGCACCAATGTGGATACCGTTTCAGGTGCAACGTACAGCTCCCGCGGTATTATCGAAGCCGTACGCAGCGCGTTAAGCCAGGCGGCGGTGAATGGATCTTCCGGCACAAATGGAAGCAGCCAGAATAATACAAACAATGGAAACAGCAGCCAGAACAACGGCAATGGAAACAGTCAGAGCAACAACTCATCCGCATCCAAGGGAAGTTTCCCGTATAAGGACGGCATTTATTACGGCACAGCCGCCGGTTTTCAGGGAGACATCAAAGTGGCGGTAGCCCTGCAGGATCAGACGATCAAAGCGGTACTGATTCTGGAAAACGAAGATGACGAGACATTCTTCAACCGTGCCAAAGTCGTAGCGGACCGCATCGTAGACGGACAGAAAACCGATGTGGATCTCGTATCCGGCGCAACCTACAGCTCCCGCGGCATCCAGAACGCAGTAAAACAGGCACTGGAAAATGCGAAGAAAGCAACAAACGGCGAAACCGTTCCGGATAACGGAACGAACAGCGGCGGAACCACAGCGGTTCCGGAAGGAAAATTCCCATACGAGGAAGGCATTTACTACGGAACCGGTGAGGGCTATCTGGGAGACATTACAACGGCAGTTGTCATTCAGGATGAGACGATCAAGGCCATTCTCGTGACCGAGAGTGAAGATGACGAAGCATTCTTAAAACGCGCAAAACAGACGGCAAAGGACGTTGTGAAAAACCAGACACTGGAAGTTGACACTGTTTCCGGCGCAACCTACAGCTCCAGGGGAATTCTTGCGGCAATCGAGGAAGCTTTAAAAGAGGCAGAACGCGTAACTGAAGAAAAGAAAAATCCAACCCCGACGCCAACGGTAACTCCGACACCGACGGAAACTCCAACCCCGACCGAAACCCCGGAGCCAACTGAGACGCCAACCCCAACGCCGACGGAAACTCCGGAACAAAAGATCTATCAGGACGGCGAATACACAGCGATTGCCGTCTGCGAACCGGATGAAGATGAAGATTTTACTGCTTATCAGCTTTCCGTAACGGTAACGATTGAAAACGATAAAATCGTAGCATTAAGCAACATCACCGGGTACGGAGATAGTCAGAATGCCTCCTACATCCGCCGCGCATCCGAGGGAACCTCCAAAATCAAAGGCGTTTCCGCTCAGATTCTGGAAACAGGAACGCTTGAGAACATTGATACCGTTTCCCGCGCAACCTGCTCCTCAAAAGCCATTCTTGAGGCATGCCGGAATGCGCTGGACGCTGCGAAAGTAACGCAATAAAGGGGAAAACAGATGAGACAATTGATTGTTCGTTTTTTGAATATCGCTGTCATTGCCGCTGTTCTGATCGGCTACAACACGGTGCTCGACAAAAGAGACAAAGAGGATCAGATCGCACGGCTTTCGGCAGAGCTTGAGACGACCCAGCTGCAGAAGGAAAACCTGCAGGCCGCCGCAGCTGCATCCAACACGGCGGATACGGGCGCGGATGAAGCAGCAGAAGCAGAAGGGCAGTACGTGGACGGCACGTATGACGGTGAGGCTGACGGCTTCGGCGGCACCATTGCAGTTGAAGTAACTGTAGAGGGCGGCCAGATTACCGATCTTGCCATCACATCCGCCGACGGCGAGGACAGTGCGTATCTGTCAAACGCGGAGGCGATCATTCCAAAGATTCTTGAGGCACAGTCCGCCGATGTTGATACGATAAGCGGAGCAACCTTCAGCTCCACCGGCATCAAAAATGCGGCGCAGGAAGCAATAGAAAAGGCGGAGAAATAACATGAAAAATTTAGACTTATCCAAATTGCCGGCAAAGAAGAGAAAGCAGATCGTTTCCTGCCTGCGCGCCGGAATCCAGCTTTTATATTTCCTGTTTCTTCCGTCGGTATTCACTGCTGCATTTAACGGAGTCAAATACATTTTTACGCAGCTGGGACAGGGCGAGAAAATCGAAATGACCGCGTTTGTGTCGGCTCTGCTCCTTGTCTGTGCATTTACGATTGTTTTTGGCAGATTTTTCTGCGGTTTTGCATGCGCTTTTGGAAGTCTGGGGGATGCAATGCACGCAATTTATGGTATAATCTGTAAGAAACGTAAAAAGAAGCCCAGACGCATCAAACCGGAAACAGCAAAAAAACTGGCACTGTTCAAATACGGCATTCTGCTTCTGATTGCACTTTGCTGCTTTGCAGGAGTTTATCAGAAAGCCAGAGGAACGAGTCCGTGGGATGTCTTTTCCATGCTGCATGCAGGAAATTTCCGGCTTTCCTCTTATGTTCCGGGAATTGTACTCCTGCTGCTGATCCTGGTCGGCATGTTTTTTGAGGAACGCTTTTTCTGCCGTTTCCTGTGCCCGATGGGAGCTGTCTTTTCTCTGCTCCCGATCCTGCCGTTTTTCACCCTGCACCGGAAACGTGAAAACTGTATCCGCGGCTGCAGCGCCTGTACGAGACAGTGTCCGTCTGCGGTGGAGCTGCCGTCCGACAGTTCCATGGAAATTTCCGGCGACTGTTTCCAGTGTCAGAAATGTATTGATACGTGTCCGAAAGGCAATATCTGCTGCGGAGTAAAGGAACTTCATGGAAATGAAATCCTGTTTACCCTGTTCCGTGCGGTATTCCTGCTGACACTGCTGTTATGGGCTGGCATCTAATTTCAGAATAAGGAAAATTGTATGAAGAAAAAAGATCTGATTCTGGCAGGCGCCGTTTTGCTCCTGGCCGGAATCCTTGCCCTGGCGCTTCGGCTGCCGAAAACGGAAAATGGAAATACCATGAAAGTCACGGTGGACGGCGAGGTTTACGGAACGTATCTGCTCGCAGAGGATCAGACCGTGAGAATTCAGACAGATCACGGAACGAATGTCCTCGTGATTAAAAATGGAAGTGCCCACATGGAAGAGGCCGACTGCCCGGACGGCTACTGCAAAAGACAGGGTACGATTTCCCGGGTGAATGAGACGATCGTGTGCCTGCCGCATAAGCTGGTGGCGGAGGTAGAAAGCGATGGCTCGATATCAGACGACACAGACGATGCGCCGGATGTCATTGTGAAATAAACGCACCAGCAAAAGAAAGGAATTGGAACTTATGAGAGACAGCCGCACTGCAAGCAGAAAAATTGCCTTATGCGCCATGCTGATGGCACTTGCCATGATTTTCAGTTACGTGGAGGTACTAATCCCGATCAACCTCGGCGTTCCCGGCATCAAACTTGGCGTTGCCAATCTGGTTGTCGTTGTCGGCCTCTTTTTCCTTCCGGCAGGGGAAGTCCTGATGATTTCCGTTGCCCGCATTCTTCTGATGGGCTATCTGTTTGGAAACGGAATGTCCATCCTCTACAGCCTTGCCGGCGGACTTTTGAGCTTTCTGGTGATGCTTCTGCTGAAACACATCAAAGGATTTAGTATCACCGGCGTAAGCATTGCAGGCGGCGTGACACACAATGTTGCCCAGATCTGCGTGGCGGCTTTCGTGGTGCAGAACCGCAAACTGTTCTATTATCTGCCGGCCCTTCTCGTGGCCGGTGTCATCACCGGAATGCTGATCGGAATCCTTTCGGACCGCATTCTTTCGGCAGTAAAACGCGAAGGACGGAAGAGTTCTTCGCGGTAAACACTGCATATCTTCAGAAATGTTTCTGTGTGGAAACAAAAATCATTCCGCAAACTTCAAAAAATCAGATAAGTAAATAGTGAAAAAAACTCAATAAGGAGAATCTGTGTCTTTTTTGAGAAAAAATAACCACTTGCGAGTTAGACAAAACGATCTAGGATTAGTAATATAATTTACAGTTAGTTAAAACAATTATTAATTAGCAAAAGCTAATATAATAATAAACAACAGTTTTGCCCCTGTTTTTCCTGCAAAACTGTGGAAAAGGAAAAAGGAGGAAGTTATGATCAAAAGAAAGGAACTTCAGAAAAAATCATTAGCCGCCGTTATGGCAGCTTCCATGACCATGAGCCTGCTCCCGGGAACTGTACTGGCAGATTCCACAAGCGGCGTGCTGGCAGATGGCACTTATGAGTCTACCGCTCATGTTACGAGAACGGAAGAAGACGATGACGCTGAAAATGAATGGAATGAATATGACGTCAACGTTAAACTGACCGTTGCAGACGGAAAATTTACAGATGTTTCCGTTACACCTGGAAGCGGCTACGTTGCAACTGAAAATGGATCATATTTTAACAAAGCCTTAAACGGCACCAAAAAAGCTAATGGTATTATTGCACAGTTACAGGGAAAAGATGCAACTGTTGCGAATATCGAAAGCTGGGATACCGTATCCGGTGCAACCAGAACCTCTACAGCAGTAAAAACAGCAGCTCTTGCAGCAGCCAAAACGACAACTCCAACTCCAGCTGTCGTAGATACTGCAGTTCTTGAAAAAGCAATCGCATCTGCTGAAGCATTAAAAGAGACTGATTATACCGCAGATTCCTGGAAAGCTGTTCAGACCGCACTTACCGCAGCAAAGGCGGCTCTTTCTGCAAAAGAGTCTCAGACGGCTGTTGATACCGCAGCAGACGCATTGAACACGGCAGTAAAAGCGCTTGTGAAAGCGTCGATCCCAACGGCGACTCCTACAGCTGCTCCTACAGCAGCCCCAACGGCAACGCCTACCACAACACCTGCAGAGGATGAATACAAATATGTGTATGCAGGCCTTTCCTGGTCAGAGTACTGGGCAGCAGAAGGCGTATATCAGGCCGGAGATACCACAAGCTCCAGCGTTGTTGATGCCAAAGGCGAGTATGATAAAGGCGCTTTCGATACTGTAACGCGTGCAACGACGAACCACGGACTTCACAGAGGAAGCTATCAGTGCAATGCCACCATCTTTATGAAAGACGGTACGCAGTATCAGGTTTCTTATTACACCGATAGAACAACGGTAGTTCTGACGAATGGTGAGACTGTAACTTATAATGCAGCTGATATTGATCATTATGAAGTATATGGACTGAAATATGTTCCCGTCAAAGTAGCATCCGAAGATTATGAAGCATTCTGCCAGAAATATGCTGTGGTAGAAAATGGCGGAACTTTAAATGGTGGATTCTCTGAGGGCAAACTGAGCGGATATACTGGTCTTGTTGCAGATGTAACAGAGAATACGAATGGACTGAAAACTGCAACAAAGAATGCAGACGGAAGTTTCTCTTTTTCTGCAAGAACAACTGGAAGCGAATCCGGAATCAAAGATCAGGCTCTGAAGACTGCTCCATCCGCAGAAGATGCAGGCCTGACGGTACAGGAAGCAAATGGTTCCTTTGGTGAATTCCTTCGTGTAGACCTGAATAAGGACTATGGTGACCTTGGTGCTAATATGCAGAGTGTAACCTGGACCTACTATGGAAATGATGCAACTTATACGAATGCACTCCGCACCTTCGGAACGAAATTCGCCGCAGATAACTGGATGCACAAATCCATGGGAATTCAGCTGGGTCTGATCGATTCGGTACGCTGCCAGCTCCCGGAAGGAACTGACGGAACCGGATACTGGACGATCACCATGCATGCACTTGGTTATGCAGATGTAACTTACAAATTCCAGGCAACCGATGAGAACATTGTAAAAGAGGATCCGGTACAGAGTACAGAAGCTCTGGAAGCAGCTATCGCAAAAGCAGAGGCACTGAATGAGGCTGATTACACCGCAGAGAGCTGGGCAAATATGCAGGTCGAGCTGGCTGAGGCAAAAGAAGAGCTGGAAGCAAAACATACCCAGGCAGCAGTGGATGAAGCAGCACAGCATCTGAATGCAGCCATTGAAGCACTTGTAAAGAAAGAGATTACTTACAAATACGTATATGCAGGTCTTTCCTGGAGTGAGTACTGGGCAAATGAGGGCGTATATGAGGCAGGAAGTACGGAGGAATCTAAAGAAGTAGATGCGAAAGGCGAGTATGATAAAGGTGCATTTGATACCGTAACCCGTGCAACTACAAACCATGGTCTCCACAGAGGAAGCTATCAGTGCAATGCTACTATCTTTATGAAAGACGGCACCCAGTACAAAGTAGCTTACTACACGGACAGAACAACGGTAGTTCTGACAAACGGCCAGACAGTAACCTATGATGCAAAAGATATCGATCATTATGAAGTATACGGATTGAAATACGTTCCAGTTAAAGTAGCTGAGGATGATTATGAAGCATTCTGCCAGAAATATGCAGTTGTAGAAAACGGCGGAATTTTGAATGGCGGTTTCTCCGAGGGTAAACTGAGCGGCTACACCGGCCTTGTTGCTAATGTAACAGAGAACACCAACGGACTGAAAACGGCAGTGAAAAACGAAGATGGAAGCTTCTCCTTCTCTGCAAGAACAGTTGGAAGTGAATCCGGAATCAAAGATCAGGCACTGAAGACAGCTCCATCAGCAGAAGATGCTGGCCTGACCGTTCAGGAAGCAAACGGTTCCTTCGGCGAGTTCCTTCGTGTAGACCTGAATAAGGATTATGGTGACCTTGGCGCTAATATGCAGAGTGTAACCTGGACCTACTATGGAAATGATGATACCTATACCAATGCACTCCGCACCTTCGGAACGAAATTTGCCGCAGATAACTGGATGCACAAATCTATGGGAATCCAGCTCGGACTGACCGATTCGGTACGCTGCCAGCTTCCGGAAGGAACTGACGGAACCGGATACTGGACGATCACCATGCATGCACTTGGTTATGCAGATGTAACCTACAAATTCCAGGCAACCAATGAGAACATTGTAAAAGATGATCCGGTACAGAGTACGGAAGCTCTGGAAGCAGCGATTGCAAAAGCAGAGGCACTGAATGAGGCTGATTACACCGCAGAATCCTGGGCAAGCATGCAGACCGAGCTTTCCGAAGCGAAAGAAGAACTGGAAGCAAAACATACGCAGGCAGCGGTCGATGAGGCAGCCGAGCATCTGAATGCAGCTATTGAAGCACTTGTAAAAGCAGCAACAGATACGCCAACCCCGGCTCCTACAGAAACCCCAACCGTAACACCGACTGAGACTCCGACTGTTACCCCGACGGAAACCCCAACTGTAACACCTACCGAGACTCCGACTGTTACCCCAACGGAAACTCCGACCGTAACACCAACTGAGATTCCAACTGTTACTCCAACCACCACGCCTACAACAACGCCGACTACAACGCCGACGACTGCTCCGACTACAACACCTGCGGCACAGCCGACCAAGACCCCGGCCAGCACGCCGAAAGCAACTTCGACTCCGCTTGCAAGCAGCAATGTATCCAATACATCTACTTCCAAGAAGAGTGATAATGCAAAGACTGGTGATGTAACCAACATCTGGGGATGGGTAAGCATGGCCGTTGCATCTCTTGGCGCCGGCGGACTTGGACTTAAACTCCGCGGCAGAAAGAAAAACGAAGATGAAGAGTAATCCAGAATGAAATGACTGAGAAATTCTTCTGATCATAAGAATCCACAGACCCCTCCGCCAGAAAATCTGGATTGAAGGGGTCTGTGGGTTTCTCTGGATAAAAACAGAAATTTTTTCTTGAAACAGAGGACGATTCGTGCGATGATAATACTGTGCTTTTCGCATATGCAGCATAATGGAGGTGACTGAAAAAAATATGACAGCAGAACTGTTGGAAAAACATATTACTGATACGATTCGGGAATGGCAGGTGAAGATCGGCTATGAGGGCGGTACGATGAAGCTCTACTACCCGGCGGAATCCCTGCGCCGTTCCCTCTCTTTAAACGAAACAGAAGATCTGGACAGCGCACTTGCGGCATTCTGCAAGGAAGTACAGCCACGTCTTGGCGCTCTTGCAATATCAGCAATCAAAGACCGTTACTGCGTGGAAATCCCGGAGGAAGGCTGTTCCTATATTGAACGCGAGATTCCTGTCCCGGAGCTCTTACAGAACCTTCTGCAGGTGATCACAATGCCTGGAAACACAATGGAGCAGGTTCGGGACTGCTTTTCTTCCTATGCAGAGAAAATGCATACTACCGTGGAAGAAAACGCATCCGAGGAGCATGAGATGGGCCATGTATTTTCTTTTGCAGACCCGTCTGTAGATGAATACTGTTACTGTGTCGAAGAAAATGAATTCGGCCTGACGTACCACCGTTTTTCACGGGAAGATTACGAGGCCTTATAAGAAAAAGGAGGACATACATCATGGAATTTACAAAACTGCTGGAAGAAAGAAGAAGCATCCGCGCATTTGATCCGGAGAAACACGTAACCGCAGAGCAGATCCAGGAGATCGTACAGGCAGCCATTCAGGCTCCGTCCTGGAAAAACTCACAGACAACACGGTACTATGCCCTTGTAACACCGGAGAAAGTCGAAGAATTTTCCGCAAAATGTCTGCCGGAATTCAATCAGAAAAGCTCCAAAGGAGCCGTTCTCGTAGTGACGACCTTCGTCAAAGACCGTTCCGGCTTTATGCAGGACGGAACCCCGGACAATGAGGTTGGAAATGGCTGGGGCTACTATGATCTTGGTCTTCACGATGAAAACTTCATCCTGCGCGCAAGAGAACTCGGCCTCGACACCCTGATCATGGGTATCCGCAATGAGAAAGCCATCCGCGAAGCGCTTTCCATTCCGGAAACGGAACTCCTCGGTGCTGTCATCGCTGTCGGCTACCGCGCGATCAACCCGGATAAGCCAAAACGCAAAACGGTAGATGATATTTTAAAACTGTTCTAAATCAGCCGTATCCGACTGAAAACGCGAACGGTACTTTCCAGGCGGGAATCCGAAAAAACGGGAGAACTGTTTGCTGAATGCATAGACATCGCCATATCCTACCAGACCGGCAATTTCCTTCATCGGTACGCCGCCCTCGAGAAGAATACGGGCCTGCTCCATTTTCTTCCCGGTGCGGTACCGTGCAGGAGAGACGCCGGTCTGTTTTTTAAATATTTTTCGAAACGTCTCATAACCGATCTGAAGTGACTGAGCGAGTTCCTCAAGAGAAATCTCCCCGTCAAGATTCTGGGAGAGTGCATCGCAGGCGGCCTCGATCGGGTCACGCTGCAGGTTTACCCGGTGCGCATGGTAACCGTACATCCGGAGAATCTCCGTCTGCAGCTCCGGAATCTGTAAAGGAAGCAGACTGTCCGGTGTGGCCTTCAGCGACTGCAGAAGTTTCTGATACCGCTCGAGATCACCGGGAAGCAGCTCCGTTTTTAACACCGGCTCGCGGTTTAGCACAGAAAGCGAGCAGAACGATTCAAAAAACGGCTTCCCAATCGAGATAAAAAATTCCAGCCATTTCCCGTCTGGATCAACGCGTGTGGAATGCGGCACGCCTGGCAGACGCTGGACCAGACTTCCCGTCTGCAGCGGATAGGAGGTGCCGTCCTCGGCAATATATTCTCCGTTCCCGCGCAGCAGCACAAAACAGCTGTAATATTCATTCGAAAAATGGTACTGGGAGCGGTCCGCCGTTTCTTTCCGCATAAAACCGCATGCCAGAATCCCGTTTTTCATTTCATTTCCAATACAGCGATAGATGACATCGCTCTTTTTGATTTTTGCAAGCAGATATTCCGGTATCATACGCCTTCTCCTTTACTTTCCCATTTTGGATAAAAGAAACACCAGATCAACTATTTCTCATCCACGTGCAGTGTTTTATACTAAATCATAAGGTAACTGCATAAATCTTCTGGAAATCCACAGATGTATTATATCACAGGAAAGCAAAAAAGGAACACCAATCTGGATAAAAGAAGATAGGCAGTCGGAAGATGCGAAAGCGAACGTAAGGAGGGTTTCAAGAACATGAAACAGACAAGAGACTGGGAAAATCAGCATGTAACACAGAAAAACCGTTATCCGATGCATACACCATACGGCGCGTATGAGACCATAGAGCAGGCGCTCGCCGGAGACCGGAATGCATCCCGTTTTGTAGCAGACCTGAACGGAGACTGGAAATTCAAAATGTATCCGTGCCCGGATGATGCAGAAGCATTTTATGAGGAAACGTTTGATCACGCAGATTGGGATACGATTCCGGTGCCGTCCAACTGGGAGCTGCAGGGCTATGGAAAACCGGTTTACACCAATATGCTGTATCCCTTCAAACGCGGCGAAAACGGTGAAGCATTTGAAATTGAAATTACCGAAGGTAACTATGAGCTGAATGCACCGTACGTACCGGAGAAAAACCTGACGGGCTGTTATTTCAGAACATTTGAAGTTCCGGCAGACTATATCGGCAGACAGCTTCTCATCGATTTTGCAGGTGTCGAGTCCTGCTTCTATCTCTGGGTCAACGGAAAACAGGTCGGCTATTCCCAGGACAGCAAGGTAAACGCGGAGTTCGATATCACAGAGTATGTGAAAGAAGGAACAAATACCCTCGCGGTACAGGTCATGCGCTATTGTGACGGTACGTATCTCGAGGATCAGGATTACTGGCATCTGTCCGGTATCTACCGCGATGTCCGCCTCGTATCGAAACCGATGCAGCACATGCTGGACTACAAGGCAGAGACGCTGTTTACCCATCCGGATTACACAAAAGCCACCCTTTCCGTTACGATCTGGCCGGATAATTCCAAACCGCTGTACGGCGAATACCATGCAAAAGTGACACTGTACGATGCGGAGCAGAACAAAGTAACCGAGATGGTTTCCAAACCGTTCGCGGAGTGCGGCTTTTATCTGATGCCGAAGTTCATTGCAACTGTAACTGCTCCGGTAGAGAACCCGGCACTGTGGACTGCAGAGACTCCGAATCTTTACACTCTGGTTGTTGAACTGCAGAACAAAGAGAACGAAACCGTTGACATCGAGAGCTGTAAAGTCGGTTTCCGTCAGGTGGAGATCAACAGCCGCGGTATTCTGACGCTGAACGGCAAGCGCCTTGTGATCCGAGGTGTCGACCGTCATGATTTCTGCGCAGAGACGGGACGTACCGTTTCCGAGGAGCAGATGCGCAAAGAGATCGCTGTGATGAAACGACTGAATTTCAATGCCGTTCGTACCAGTCATTATCCAAATTCCGTGAAATGGTACGATCTGTGCGATGAACTCGGTATCTATCTTGTCGATGAGACAAACCTTGAGACACACGGCTACGGCGGACAGCTCAGTGCATCTGCAGAGTGGACAGCCGCTTATCTGGAGAGAGCAACCCGCATGGTACTGCGCGACAAGAACCATCCGTCGATCGTTCTGTGGTCTCTTGGCAATGAGTCCGGTGCAGGCGCAAACCACGCTGCCATGCACGGCTGGATCCGCGAGTACGACAAGACAAGATACGTTCAGTATGAGTCCGGCAACCCGAAAGGAAACATTTCCGATGTCATCTGCCCGATGTATCCGACCATGAGCTGGCTCGAGGATGTGATGGCAGATGATTCCGATCTCCGTCCGTTCATCATGTGCGAGTACGCGTATGCAAAGAGCAACAGCAACGGAAACTTCAAGGAATTCTGGGACTACGTCAACAAATACCCACGTTTCCAGGGCGGTTTTATCTGGGATTTTGCAGACAAAGCGATTGCCATCCACAAAGAGGACGGAAGCATCAAATACGGCTACGGCGGAGCGTTCGGCGAGGATGTGACCGATCCGGTTCCGGATATGTGTCTGAACGGCGTTGTCTTTGCAGATCTTTCCTATAAACCGGGCGCATATGAGGTAAGAAACGGCCAGTCTCCGGTTACGATCGAGCAGGTACGCAATCCATATACCGGTGAGACGGCATGGGTGCTGGCAAACCGCTATCATACCCTCGATCTCTCCCATCTGCAGGTGCGCTATGAGATCGTACAGAACGGCGAAAAGATCGCGGAAGGCACCTATCCTGCATTCCACACCGCCGCAGGAACGACAGAGCCGCTTCCGATGCCGGAGCTTCCGGAGGAGCTGCACGGTGAGGCGTATGTAAATTATTACATTGAACTTGCCAGCGATACGTTCTATGCACCGGCTGGAACAGACGTATACCGCCGTCAGATTCCGGTTACCACAGGTGTTTATCTTGCAGAGGAAAAAGCGATAGCAGAGAAACCGCTGACCATGGCAGAAGACGAGAATCAGGTTGTCATCACCGGCGAGGAGACTAAAATTGTCTTTGATAAAAAGACTGGAGAATTCACCGAGTATCAGGCAAAGGGTGTTTCCTTTATGACCGGCGGAAAAGACGAGTTCTACCGCGCGGCAACCGGTATTGATGAGGGAACCCATGAGAGCGATTACGATGATATCTGGCGTGCAGAGGGTCTGGACCGCCTGAAAAAAGAAGTACAGACCATATCTGCTGTCAGTGCAGGAAATCAGGTTCTACTCGAAGTACAGTCTTCTTATGCAGCAGAGCCGGACAACGCCGTACTCTTTACCGTTCATACCCTGTACCGCATCGGCAGTGAAGGCATGGAGCTGAAAAATGAGGTGGTAAACAACAGCGGTCTTGAGACAATCGCAAGAGTCGGCCAGTCCTTCCGCCTTCCGGCAGCATTCGATAAGCTGACCTGGTACGGAAAAGGACCGTGGGAGACGTATGCTGACCGAAAAGATGCAGCACTGACGGGTCTTTACACTTCGACTGTGGCAGAACAGCACGTTCCGTTCGTGGTACCGTGTGAGTGCGGCGGTCATGAGGACACAAGATTTGCTGTTCTTTCTGACGGAACCCATACCGTTCAGGTGGTAGGCGGCGATGACTTCCATTTCAGTGCCCTGCCGTATTCTATGGAAGAATATCGGAAAGCTGCATATGAGGAGGAACTTCCGAAAGAGACGACAGGCACCTGGCTGATGCTGGATGCGGCTCACGCAGGCCTTGGCGGAGATACCGGCTGGACGAAGAACATTCATCCGGAGTACCGTGTATGCAAGGGAAGATACAGCTATACCTTCCGGTTCCATTTCGCATAAAAATTGTATAAAAACAGATACAACGGGCGGCTTTTCCATAAAAAGGTGGGGAACCGCCCGCTTTTTGACGAATTTTATTTAGTAGTCACGGTAATAAATGCTTGACAATTTATAAGGAGTGGTGTAGGGTAAAAGTGTCAAAGGAATTTCACCGTCCTCGATGAGATTCCGCTCACAATCCAATACGAAAAGAAGAGGTATTCATGATGAAAGAATTAAAGCCAATCAAAGAGGGTAAGGTACGCGAGATTTATGATAACGGCGACAGCCTGATCATGGTAGCAACCGACCGCATCAGCTGCTTCGATGTTATTCTGAACAATGTAGTAACAAAAAAGGGTACCGTTCTGACGCAGATGTCCAAATTCTGGTTTGACCTGACCGAGGACATCCTTCCGAATCACATGATCTCTGTAGACGTAAAAGACATGCCGGAATTCTTCCAGCAGGAAAAATTTGACGGAAACAGCATGATGTGCCGTAAACTGGAGATGCTTCCGCTGGAGTGCATCGTCCGCGGATATATCACCGGAAGCGGCTGGGCAAGCTATCAGAAGACCGGAAAAGTATGCGGCATCGAGCTCCCGGAAGGATTAAAAGAGTCCGACAAGCTCCCTGAGCCAATCTACACCCCGTCCACCAAGGCTGAAATCGGGGATCATGACGAAAATATCTCTTATGAGCAGAGCATCGCGCACCTGGAAAAATACTTTCCGGGAAAAGGAGAAGAATATGCCAAAAAGCTCCGCGACTACACCATCGCTCTGTATAAAAAATGCGCCGATTACGCATTAAGCAAAGGTATCATCATCGCAGACACCAAATTTGAGTTTGGTCTCGATGAAAACGGAAACATCGTCATCGGCGATGAGATGCTGACTCCGGACAGCTCCCGCTTCTGGCCGGCCGACGGCTACGAGCCAGGCCATGGCCAGCCGTCCTTCGACAAACAGTTCGCCCGCGACTGGCTCAAAGCCAACGACGGAAACCACGACTGGACCCTGCCGCAGGAAATCGTGGACAAGACCATTGAGAAATACCTTCAGGCATACGAGATGCTGACTGGAAAACCGCTGGCATAAAGAATATCATAGTGTTAAAAAGCTACAGGAGGCAGATTCTGCCTCCTGTTTTTGCGCAGTTTGTGATAATATCGGAAGACAGAGATTTCGCTTTTAGAAAATAATATCCCCGTTTTGCCGAGAGCGCATCCAGCAGAATGGGGAATTCCCTTATTGAAAGAAAAATCACTGTTTTTTCTGGATAAACAACCAAAAAGGACACCTTTTATTGTATAATT
>NZ_JBNMHD010000008.1:0-87969 GCF_050872605.1 Fusicatenibacter sp. | reverse complement strand
GTTGTTATATAATCAACAGGTAAAAGCCTGGTGGTTAACAAAATAGTATCTTGGCTCAGTCTCCGTGAGGGTGGTTCACATCCTCCGTGAGGCTGGCTCACAAAGTCCGTGCAAGTGGTTCATTTGCAACGGAATATACAATTGTATCGCCGCGCTTCCCGTTCGGCTAGTCAAGTATTGCGCTTTGCTTCTCATTTTATGCGATTTTTGCGAATGGCACGGGGGAACATACGGGGAAATCGTGTATGCGTAACCATCCGATATACACGCAGAAACTCCCGGCAGAATTTCTCGTATAAGATCTTCCGTCGGGAGTTTCCCTTATCTATTCCTGTGAAATTTTATTTCTGATACTCTTCCTCGATATTTTTTACCGCACGGAGCTTGTTCGCGTATTCCAGAATCTCTTCTTTGGAATATTTCTGTTTCCGGCACCAGGTGAGGATTTCTTCTTTTACTTCCTCCGGCATCTTGTTGTTCATGCGCAGACAGTCGCAGAAGGTTCTCTTCGGAGAATAATATTTGTAGGAACCAAACTCTGTCTTTTTCTCACAGATTTCGCCCGGGACGTCGGCATTCTGGAAATAAAAACGTCTGATTTCAAAATTTTCCAGATCCATTTTTTTCCGGTCTGTCCGTGCTGTTGCAACTGCAATCGTAGCCGGCTCTTCTTTCAGCATTCCGGCAAGCCATGCGGCACTGTCCATGCAGATGACTGCGCGTGGGTTTACTTTCGCAATTTCGATATATTGATAGTCTTCCGGTTTTTCATAACCACAGTCCTTGCACCAGTACCAGCCGCGTGCAAATCGTTCCAGACTTCCTTCCTCTTCCATTTCTGCCAGCTGCAGTACGGTCACCTGATGATCTCTGAGGTCTGCGAAGCTCATATATCCATGATGTTCTTTAAATAACGTCGTGATCTTCTGGTATGTTTTAAAAAGCATATTTTCTTTCCCCTTTCAGGATGTGATACATCTTTTTTCATCTATAGGCGTTTGCACATATAATATTCCAATTTTCATGGAATGGCAAGCACTAATTTGCAAAAACCATGTTTTTTCTCTGTTTTTTTCTTATTAGCTGCCGCTAACATATTTCTCTTTTCATTACTTATAAGTATACCTTTTTTACCTGAAATATGCAACCTGCTGATCCGCTTTTTCTGTTCTCATACCAGCAGAAAAAGACCGGATTTTTCACTTCTCATCCGGTCTTTTTCTCTTTCATTCTATCTTTTAACGTTTACCGTAAAACCTTTTTACTCTGCCGCTTCCAGAATTTCCTTTAATGCTTTGATATACAATTTACACTCCTCCATCGTTCCCACGCTGACACGGCTCATCTCGAAGGCGCCGATGCGGATGCCCTTGTCCATCAGCTGCTCCTGGATCCATGCCGGATCTTTTCCGGTGTCAAAGTAGATGAAGTTCGACTGGGACGGATAGACTTTGCAGCCGAGTGCCGCCATCTCTTTTTCGAGATATTCTCTTCCCTCTACGACCTTTGCTTTCTGCTCCTGATAATATTCCTGGTCTGCCAGACCTGCCACAGCCGCTTTCTGTGCGCAGACGTTCAGGTTCCAGGAAGCAGAACATTTCCGCATGATACCGATCAGCTCTTCGGATCCTAACGCATAACCGACACGAAGGCCGGCCATCGCATAGTATTTCGAGAAAGTACGGAGCACCAAAATCGGTTTTTCCGGGTGGGCTTTCATGTAGGGAATCATGCTGCAGCAGTCCGGTTCGGTGGCAAATTCCATGTACGCCTCGTCCATCACCAGCAGGACGTCGTCCGGCAGCTCATCCGCAAATGCTTCCAGTTCCTGGATCGGTACGTACGTTCCGGTCGGATTGTTCGGGTTGCAGATGACCACGATTTTTGTTTTCTCACCGATCTTTTCTTTCATTGCCGGGAGATCGAATTTCTGCTCTTCCGTCACCGGTACGGAAACCGGCACGCCGCCGTTCAGATACGCCATATCAGCGAATGCGCCGTAGGTCGGGACGGAGAACAGCACTTCATCTCCTTCATCCAGAAACGTCAGGCCGATCATATCGATCATCGCACTCGATCCGGCTCCGGTCAGTACGTTTTCTGCCTGCAGTCCATACAGCTCCGCCACTTTCGTTTTCAGCAGTGCTGCCGCGAAATCAGGGTAAAAATGGCTTCCCGATATGGAGTCCTCCAGCGCCGCCGCTGCCTTCGGCGACATGCCGTAATTGTTTTCATTCAATCCCATATGGATCAGTTTTGAGGTATCCTTGGCAAATGCTTTCTGCCGTTTGCTCGGCGGCATACTCTGTAATGCATGACTGATGATTTTATTTACTTCCATATCCATTCCCTCCTGTTTTCGCGGCTTCTTCTCTTAAAGTTTCTCAAACGTGTTCCCGTCCTCAGGAAACCTTCTTCTCTGCTTTCTCTTTCATAAATGCTTCCACGATCGAGATAAATTTCTCATTGTCCTCCGGGCGGCCGACGCTGACACGGTTCAGATCGAAGTTTCGGATCATGATGCCGTTCTGCATCAGCAGGTCGTAGAGTTCGGTCACGCTGTAGCCTGTTTTGAAATAAACGAAGTTGGTATCGGAATCATACACTTCACATCCGATTCGGCGGAGTTCCGTCATCAGGTATGCTCTTCCGGCGGAATTGAATTCGTACGATTTTCTGGTATGCTCTTCATCCTCGAGTGCCGCAATCGCTGCCACAATCGCCAGGCGGCAGGCTCCCGGCACGGTGCCGCCTCTTCCAAGTGCTGCCAGAAGTTCCGGACACGCTGCTGCAAATCCAAGACGCATACCGGCCATCGCATAGATTTTCGAAAAGGTCTTTGTGACGATCAGGTTCTCTTTTTCCGGGATCAGCTTCATCATGGATTCGGTGCATCCCGGTGTCGCTGCAAAATCGAGATACGCTTCATCGATGACAACGAGCACATTCTCCGGCACTTTTCGGATAAAGGCTTCCATCTCGGCCGACGTTTCTGCCACGCCGGTCGGATTTCCCGGATTGCAGACGATGACGATTTTCGTCTTTTCGGTGATGGCATCCAGCATGCCTTCAAGATCCTGGTGCAGTCCTTCTTTGACCGGAACCATCACGCTTTTGGCTCCGTTCCGGAGTGCCATCATCGGGTACTGCATGTAGGGGATGGAGCTCATGACAATCTCATCACCCACGCCCAGAAACGTATCGGCGATTCCATTTAAGACACCCGTAGCACCTACATTGATCTGCACACAGTCTGACGGGATGCCGTATTTCTTTCCGATCTGTTCAAACAGCTCCTGGTTCCGGTCTCCGGGGTAACGGCAGATATTCTGCATCTCTTCGGCAACGACTTCTTTCACATGATCGGAGACACCAAACACATTCTCATTCGCCGCCATTTTTTCGATGTGATCGACACCGTATTGTTTCATCATATCGCTGATCTGCGGCGGAAGCCGGTATGCGGGCATGTGTAACAGTTGTTTCTTCATCAGGGCTTCATAGTTCATGGTTTGTGCTCCTTTCTGCGGCGGCCCGGGGCGTTTCAAAGCTCCGGGCCTGTTGTGGCGGTGTTTCAGGATTCGGAAGAGCTGTCTCCTAATACCAGATATTTGGTACGGATCATATTTCTGGACGGATCAATTTCAAAGTTTGTGATGTTGGTATTGACCAGATAAATATTGGAAGAGTTCAGAACCGGTACGCCGAAGCAGTAATCGTTCAGCAGTACGTTCTCTGCCTGATGCAGCAGATCGAATCTGGCGGTCGGATCGCTTTCCTGGTTGGACTCAGTCATCAGTTCATCGTACTCCGGGCAGTTGGTTTTGTTGTCGTTGTAGCTGTCGTTGGAACGGTACATGGAAAGGAAGGTGAACGGGTCGGTAAAGTCTGCGGTCCATCTCATGCGGGCGATCTGGAAATCACCGGATCTTCGCTCGGCTACCTGTACCTGCTGCTCTTCTGCCTGTAATTCTACTTCAATGCCAAGGTTTGTTTTCCACTGTGCCTGCAGCGCCTGTGCCATATCACTGTCGAGCTGGAGGCTCGGGTATTTGTATGTGACTGCCGGGAAGCCTTCACCGTCCGGGTAACCTGCTTCTGCGAGAAGCTCTTTTGCTTTGTCCGGATCAAAACCGATCGGATCTCCGTCTGCCTCATCCGCCCAGTCTTTGCCGCTTGCGGAAGATTTCATATGTTTTGCCACGAAGAAATCCGTTGCCTCATAGGAGGAGCCACACGCAGAAGCTACTTCGTCACGGTTGACTGCCATAGAGAATGCCTGGCGGACACGGACGTCATCAAATGGAGCTTCACTTACATTAAATAATACATAATAGCTTGTCATGGCCGGGGAAGTAATCAGCTCGTCGCTGTCTTTGTACTCATCCATAACGGTATAGTCTGCGGAGATAAAGTTCAGCTCGCCGGATTTATATGCATTAATGATGGACTGTGTATCGTCCATTACCATTTTTTTGATGGTGTCGGTTTTGATCCGGTCTGCCTGAACGTAGTTTTCATTTTTCTTGTATACACAATACTGGTTCGGTACATACTCTGCCAGATAGTACGGTCCGCAGCTGACCAGCGCGTCCATATCATTTCCCATCGCCCAGTCGCCGTTGGTCTCGGTCTGGAGTTCGTGGTGGGTCGGCATGTAAACCGGAAGAACAAAGAGCTGTTCAAAGTAAGCACAAGGCTCTTTTAAAGTAAACACGATGGTTTTGTCATCGCTTACATCCACGCCAAGACCGCTCTCATCACCGGTGCCGTTGTACATCTCCTCGGCTCCCTCGATCGGATAGAGCATCGAAGAATAACCGCTCTTGCAGTTCGGGTCGAGTGCACGGACAATCGTGTTTTTAAAGTCTGCGCTTGTCACATCATCGCCGTTGCTCCATTTTGCATCGCTGCGGAGATGGACGGTGTACTGTGTCATATCGTCGTTGACGTCAACGCTCTCTGCCAGAATGTAATCCCAGGAGCCGTCCTCTTTCATTTCCATGATCGGGGCCATACACACATCGTCGTAGGACCACCACCAGAGGGCGCTCTCACCGGCGCTGTCGAGCGATCCCGATTCAGTATACATCGTTGTCACAATCATATCGGAACTGCTGCTTTTTCCTCCTCCGGAAGAGCTGCTGCTTCCTCCGCCTGTGCTTCCGCATCCGGCAAGGGATCCTGCCAGAAGAACGGCGGTCGCCAGTGACGCTGCTTTTTTCCACAATTTTCTCATAATGTTCTCCTCCTCTGCTGTTGCTATGCTCTGCCCTGAAGCAACGGTTCGATTGCCAAACCTTCCCTCTGTCTCAGATACCTCGGGGAATATAAGAAGCAAGCCACTTTCCTGTCCTCGACTTCATACGTCGCCGGGCGGGCCTGGCTGCATTCTTCCATTGCGTACGGACACCTCGTATGGAACGGGCATCCTTTCGGCGGATGGATCGGACTTGGAATTTCGCCCTCCAGCAGGATTCGCTTTCTGCTTCTGGCGGTTTTCGGGTCCGGGATCGGCTCTGCGGAGAGCAGTGCCTTCGAATATGGATGAAGCGGATGACGGTAAACCGCATTGGATTCGCCGACCTCCACCATGTGGCCCAGATACATGACACCGATCCGGTGGCTGATATGTTTTACCATGCCAAGATCGTGTGCGATAAAAAGATAACTGATTCCTTCCTTTTTCTGAATATCCTCCAGCAGGTTGATGACCTGTGCCTGGATCGAAACGTCGAGCGCCGAGATCGGCTCGTCGCAGACGATAAAGTCGGGTTCGAGTGCCAGCGTTCTTGCGATTCCGATCCGCTGTCGCTGGCCTCCGGAAAATTCATGCGGATACCTTCGGATGTGGTCCGGCTTCAAGCCAACCGTTTCCAGCAGCTCCTGCACGCGCTCTTTCCGTTTCTTCTCATCATACATGTGATGAATCACCATCGGCTCCTCGATGATCTCGCCGACGGTAAAACGGGGATTTAAGGATGCGTATGGATCCTGGAAAATCATCTGCAGCTTCTGCCGGTAAGGAAGCATCTTTTTCCGGGAGAGCTTCGAGATATCCTGTCCTTCGAAAACGATTTCGCCTTTCGTCGGCTCGTAGATCCGTAAAATCGTGCGGCCCAGGGTACTTTTTCCGCAGCCGGATTCGCCGACGAGACCGAACGTCTCTCCTTTTTTGACCTCAAAGGAAATCCCGTCCACGGCGATAACCTTCTGCGATCCTTTCATTCCTCGGTTGACATCAAAGTATTTACACAGGTTCTTTACTTCCAGTACGTTTTCACTCATTGGCAGCCGCCTCCTCCCCGGAAACTTTGATATATTTCTCATCCATGCATTCCAGCCAGCACCGGCAGCAGTGGGTTTCGCTGTACGTCGTCACCGGTGAGGCCTGTACCTCGCAGATCTTCATCGTGTACGGACAGCGGCTCATAAATGCGCAGCCCTTCGGCAGTTTTAAGAGATCCGGCGGTGTGCCCGGGATCGGGACGAGCGGTTCGTCGTTGTCCTTTGCCGAGTTGTTGATGCTGTTCAAAAGACCTTTCGTATACGGATGATGCGGTTCGTAGAAAATCTCATCGACCGTTCCCTCTTCCACGATCTGTCCCGCATACATAATGGCGATCCGGTCGCACATCGAAGCGACAACGCCGAGGTCATGGGTAATCATGATGACCGAGGTTCCTTTTTCCTTCGTCAGCTTTTTCAAAAGCTCGAGGATCTGCGCCTGTACCGTTACATCGAGTGCAGTCGTCGGCTCATCCGCGATGATCAGTTTCGGATCACACGCCAGCGCGGTCGCGATGATGATTCTCTGCCGCATGCCGCCGGAAAATTCAAACGGATACTGGTCGAGCCGCTTTTCCGGACTTGGAATGCCGACCTGGCGCATCAGTTCAATCGCTTTCGCCTCGGCTTCCTGTTTCGAACATTTCTGATGCTTGCGGATTCCTTCGGTCATCTGGACGCCGATCTTTAAAATCGGGTTCAGAAACGTCATCGGGTCCTGGAAGATCATGCCGATACGGTTTCCGCGGATCTGCTGCATTTTCTTCTCGTATTCCCGTTTTGCCTTCCGGTCGCTGGTGTGCGGCGGGGAAATGTTTTCTCCGTCAAAGGTGATCTCGCCTTCCTCCACCCGGCCGTTCGATGCCAGAAGTCCCATCAGCGTCAGCATGCCGACGCTTTTTCCGGAACCGGATTCTCCGACGATTCCGAGCACCTCGCCTTCTTCCAGATGGTAGGAAACATCACGCACGGCGCTGACCGTTCCCTGCTGTGTTGCAAATTTCGTTGTGAGATGGCTGATTTCCAGTAAACTCATACGCTTCACCCCCTGGTTTTCTTTGGATTAAAGGCATCGCCGATTCCCTCGCCCAGGAAGTTCAGGGAGAAAATGGTAATACAGATACAGATGGTCGGCAACAGGAGCTGTCCCGGATGCATCGTCAGCACCTGTCTGGCATCCTGTGCCATGGAGCCCCAGCTGGCCATCGGAGCGGAAATGCCGATTCCGATGAAGCTTAAGAAGGCTTCGGTAAAGATCGCGTTCGGAACAAGGAAGGTAACCTGAACGATGATCGGTCCGATCGCATTGATCAGAAGGTGGCGGAACAGGATTCTCGCATCGCTTGCGCCGATGACGAGTGCTGCCATCGAGAACTCCTGCTCTTTTAAGGCGATCAGCTGGCCCCGCACCTGACGTGCCATGCCGATCCAGCCCGGAATGCAGATACCGATCAGAATGCTCCGCACATTCGATCCGAAGACCATCATAATCAGGATGACGTAGATCATCGACGGCATCGCGTAGATGATATCCACAATACGCATCACAAAGTTATCGAATTTTCCACCAATGTAGCCGCACAATCCACCGATCACAACTCCGAGGATGGTGTTGATGACGGCTGCTCCAAATCCGATCGCCAGACTGATGCGGCCGCCGTAGCAGAGCCTTGTGAAAACATCGCGTCCGAATTTGTCGGTTCCGAAAATATGCTGTGCCGAAAAGCCCGCGTACTGATTAGCTGCGTCCTGCGCATCGTATGCGTAAGGGCTGATCATCGGTCCGAAAATGGAGACAACCGCCAGAAGGATGATGACAACAAGTCCAAGAACTGCCATTGGATTTTTCTGAAATCTTCCCCACGCCGCCTTCCAGAAGCTCTTGCTCTCTACGGCGATAAATTCGCTGTTCTTTTTGGATGGATCAATCGGTGAAAACCAGTCCATAACAGTCACCTCCTAGTTTGTCAGTTTGATTCTCGGGTCAATGAGGGAACAGATGATATCAACCGCCAGATTGGCGACGGTGATGATCACGCCGATGAAAACGCTGAAGCCAAGTACGACGGTGTAATCACGGTTGGTGATGGCATTCGTAAATTCACGTCCGATACCCGGGATGGAAAAAATGGATTCTACAACGAAGCTTCCGGTGATCAAAAATGCGATGGCCGGTCCGAAATAAGTGACAACCGGGATCAGTGCATTTTTGAGGACATGGCGGACGGTGATGTACATGTTGCTGAGGCCCTTTGCCCTTGCCATCGTCACGTAGTCCATCTGGATTGCTTCGGAATACGTACTCTTCGTCAGCCTGGCGATCGAGGCGATCTGTCCGAACGACTGCGCTGCCACCGGAAGAATGTAGTTTGCCGGGGAACCAAGACCGACGATCGGGAGTACCGGCCACCAGACACCGAAGACCATCATCAGCAGGATCGCTGTGACGAATCCCGGGATACTGACCCCCAGCGTCGCAATTCCAAGCAGCGTATTTCTGACTGCCAGCCGCCTGCTCGTCGCCATCCAGATACCCATCAGAATACCGATGAAGGCGGATACCGCGATGGAGAGAAGTCCGATGCTCAAGGTGTACGGAAATCCTCTTGCGATGAGGGTGTTGACGGAAACATTCTTTTTATAGGAAACACCGAGATCGCCGTGCATCAGATTTTCCATGTACAGGATGTACTGTTTCCACATCGGCTCATTCAGTCCGTAGGTGGTTTCGAGCTGTTCAATTGCGCTCTGGGAAAGGTTGTCCGCCTCGAACGGGCTGCCCGGCATAATCCGGATCAGAAAAAAGGTAATGGTGATCAGTGCCCAGATCGTCACCACTCCGATCAGTAAACGTTTTATGATGTATCTTACCATGCAGCATTCCTCCCGTTCCGGCTTGTTCTATCTATACCAGAAGGGGCAGCCGAACGATTTGTTCTGGCTGCCCCTTCGCAATGTTTTGATCTTTGTTCTGTTTTTGTATCGTGTCTATAATGCTTCCTCACCGTGCTGTCCGGTACGGATTCGGATGACATCGGCTACTTTCTCGACGAAAATCTTTCCGTCTCCGATGTTTCCGGTGCACAGCTTCTTTTCCAGAAAGCCTTTCAGCACTTCTATGGTCTTGTCGTCGCCCACCGTCTCAAATTTGCATTTCATCAGCACATTCGGACCGCTCATGGTTCCGCGGTACATCACACGGTAGCCTTTCTGGTTTCCGTATCCTGTGATGTCTGTTTCCATCGCGCCGTATACGGCACACGATTCCATAATGTCGATGACGTCCTCGCGGTTTGCGGGTCTGACAATGACAGTCAGTTTTTTCATATTCTGCACCACCTTATTTGTCATTGTGGAAATGGAAGTTTGCGTAAGCGCTGCATCCATGCTCATGCATATCCAGTCCGTCAACCTCTTCTTTCTCTGTGACACGAAGACCGATGGTCTTTTTCAGGATAAAGAACAGGAGGAAAGCAAGAACCAGGGTGTAAGCTGCAACTGCTACAAAGCCGATCAGCTGAGTGATAAAATTGCATCCCTCACCAAAAATACCAGTGAATAATGTTCCAAGTGCTCCGCAGACACCGTGTACGCTGATGGCGCCGACCGGGTCATCGATTTTTACGACTTTATCAAAGAACTCAACTGCGAAGACTACAACCACACCTGCGACGGCTCCGATGAAGATGGCTTCGTAATCGTTTACAACATCACAGCTTGCGGTGATGGCTACGAGTCCGGCAAGTGCACCGTTCATCGTCATACTGATATCTGGTTTTCCATATCGTACCCAGGTAACAATCAGGGTAACGAGAGTTGCGGCTGCGGCTGCAAGGTTGGTTGTCATGGCGATGTCGCCGAGGTTATAGGTTGCGGCTGTGGTAGATCCGCAGTTAAATCCGAACCAGCAGAACCAGAGGATGAAGACGCCAAGTGCGCCAAGCGGAAGGTTGTGTCCCGGGATAGCGACCGGTTTTCCTTCTTTTGTATATTTTCCAATTCGAGGGCCGACCATTTTTGCACCGGCAAGAGCACACAGGCCGCCGACCATATGAACTGCGGTGGATCCGGCGAAATCATGGAAGCCGATCTGGCTTAACCAGCCGCCGCCCCAGATCCAGTGTCCGGTGATCGGGTAAATGAAAATGCTGATGGCTGCAGAGTAAATCAGGTAGGAGATAAATTTTGTTCTCTCTGCCATGGCTCCGGATACGATGGTTGCGGATGTTGCACAGAAGACGGTCTGGAAAATCATGAAGACTCCGATCGGCAGTCCGTTGAACATGCCGTCTGCATCGGCCAGTGCTTTCGGGTTAAAGAAACCGGAAGTACCGACGAATGCGTTGCTGCCGCCAAACATCAGCGCAAATCCTACAATAAAGAAGAAAAGCGATCCAAGCACGAAGTCCATCATGTTCTTCATCAGAATGTTTCCGGAGTTTTTCGCTCTTGTGAAGCCTGTCTCTACCATGGCAAATCCGGCCTGCATAAAGTACACCAGAAAGGCTCCGACCATGGTCCATACAATGTTCAGTAATACCTGTGTGTTTTCCATAATAAGTTCCTCCTCATCTCTTCCTCAAAAACTTTAAAGAGCCTGCTCTCCGCGCTCGCCGGTCCGGATACGTACCGCATCCTCGACGTCGTACACGAAAATTTTTCCGTCTCCATAGCTTCCGGTTGCCAGGTTCTTGACGATGAAATCTACAATCTTCGCCACCTTGTCATCCTCCACGACAGTTTCGACTTTGATCTTCGGAAGCATCTTCGCCACGATTTCTGCTCCGCGGTACATCTGTCGATATCCTTTCTGGTTGCCGTATCCAAGGATGTTGGTGATCATCATACCGTTTGCCTTCTGCTCTTCAAGAAGTGTCTCCAGGCTTTCGAGGCTCTCGGGACGAATTACAATTTCCAGTTTTTTCATATCTTTCCCTCCCTTTCTCTGCTGCTTTTATAGAAACCTGTTGGAATCAGGTTGTCTAACTAAATTAATTGATGACACTGGCCGGCATTCCTTCCAGATAGGACCGGAGGTTTTTCACCGCCAGGTCTACCGCCCTAAGTCTTGCTGCCTTTGGCTGCCAAGCGATGTGCGAGGTAATAAAAGTGTACGGCGACTGCATCAACGGAATCTGGTACTGCGGCGGCTCGTTTGCTACCACATCGAGGCCTGCCATGTAAACCTTTCGTGATTCCAGCGCCTCCAGAAGGGCATCCTCATCAATGATGATTCCCCTTGCGGTGTTGATGATAATCACACCGTCTTTCATTTTAGCGAAGGCTTCGCGGTTCAGCAGCTTTTCTGTTTCTTTCGTATGCGGACAATGGATCGAGATCACATCCGACCGCTCGAAAATCTCTTCTATGCTGACCTGCTCAATGCCGTCGTACTGCGGTCCCGTCTTTTTATGACGGCTGTTTGCGATGACCTTCATGCCGAAGCCTTTTGCCATTCTTGCGGTCCAGAGGCCGATGGCGCCCAGTCCGATGATTCCCATCGTTTTCTGGTAAAGCTCGATCTGCGGGACGAACAGTTTGTTGTAGGCTGCCTGCGGATCGGTTTCTTTTGCTTTCCAGTAGCCTGTTTTAGTGTAATCACTCTGCACGGTGACGTTGTGGCAGATGTTCATGAGCAGTGCCATCGCGTACTGGGCAATGGTGACATCCCCGTAAATCGTATTGGTGATCGTCACGCCGTGCCGTCTTGTCATCTCCACATCAAAGGCTTCAAATCCATGGCCGAGTGTTGCGATATATTTTAAATTCGGATGCTCCGTAAAGAGCTTTTCGTTGATGACCTCTTTGTGAACCCAGATTCCAAGGGCGGCATCGGCATCACCGATCTGTCTGCTGTAGTCTTCAAAGGTGTACCATCTCTTTTCCTGGCGGATGATGCGGAAACTTTCAATCTCCGGCACCGCCTGCAGCATTTTGGTCCACTCGGCTTCCATCTCCTCATACGTCAGATCGATGGTTCCCGGGTCTCCCTGAAAAACGACTACTTTACATGTTCCCTCACTCATACGCTGCGCCTCCTTTTTCCTGCTGTCTTACAACGGATTTGTTTTCCCATTTATGTCCAAGATACCGGACGATGTAGAATCCTGCGCGGACCACCCAGTCCAGTGTCTGTGCAATCCAGACACCGAGGAGTCCGACCTGGAAGTGAACGCCGATGAGGTAAGCCAGTGCGATCCGCACGAACCACATCGAAAGGATGCTGACATTCATCGTGAATTTTGCATCGCCTGCGGAACGCATTGTGTTCGGAAGGGTAAAGGCCAATGGCCAGATCAGCATACAGCAGATGCTGTGGTAACGGATGACGGTGATGGCCATCTGATAAGCACTGTCTGAGAGATTGTACGCTCCGGCAAACAGCGGCGCTGCTGCAAGAAGAATAATATTCAATGCCCACAGAAATACGTAAGCTCCGGTGATCAGCTTTTTCGTATAGCTTCTTGCCTGCTTATAGTCTCCGGCTCCGACGCACTGTCCGACGACGGTTGTCATCGCAAGCCCCATTGCCGATCCCGGCATGAATGCGAGCTGTTCGACGGTCATCGCACACGCATTGGCTGCAATCGAGGCGGTTCCAAATCCGGCAATCATACTCTGGGTCAGCAGCTTTCCAATCTGGAACATGCTGTTTTCCATTGCCTGCGGAACACCGATCGAAAAGATCTTTTTCAGCATCTCGCTGTCCCAGCCGACCAGGAACCATTTCGTGCAGTGGATCTCGTATTTTTCCCGATGCAGAAGCACCAGAATTACGATGCTTGCAAAGGCTCTGGAAACCAGAGTAGAAAGGGCAACTCCTGCGACTCCCATGTCGAATCCGTAAATCAAAATGGCGTTTCCAATGATATTCAATCCGTTCATCACAAAGGAGGTGATCATCGAAATCTTTGAATTTCCCATGACCCGGAAAAGCGCCGCTCCCGCGTTGTAGATGCCGAGGAACGGGAAGGAAAGCGAGGTGATGAAGAAGTATTCGACTGCGTAGGTCATGACCTGCTCTTCCACCGATCCGTACACCAGGCGGAGGATCCAGCGGTTTCCGAAAAAGGAGAGGCCGCAGATGGCAAGTGCGATCAGTCCGCAGATCATTACGAGCTGCTCGGCTGCGTGGCACGCTGTTTTCTGATCCCCGCTTCCGAGGAACTGTGCTCCGACGACGGAACCGCCGCTCGCCATGGAAGTGAAGACCACGATCAGCAGAACGCAGATCGTATTGACAAGCGAGATTCCCGAGACGGCCGTTTCGCCTGCCCCGGAGACCATCACCATATCCGCCATGCCGACGGTGACGGCCAGCACCTGCTCCACAATCAGTGGGACAATCAGCTGGACGAGACGCTTTCGGTCGAATAAGACGTTTGTGTTTTCCATTGGACTCCCTCCTTTCTGGTTCTTTCTTTTGATTTGTCTGTAAGGTTTCTAATATCAGAAAAGGCGACCTGGAAGTTTTCTCTTCCAGACCGCCCCGTTGCGAACTGTTTCTGTTTGGGATCGAGAAAGCGCGGCCCGAAGTTTTTTCCTTCGTACCGCGCCTTTGCGAATCCGTTTCTTATATGGAGTTTATCTTGAAAAACAGCCAGGGCATTTTTAGGTTTCCTGAGAGTATCTTATGGGAGAAATTTTAAACCTGGGAGAAAGGGAAACAAACCATAAAAAAACGGAGAGATTCTTTTTCAGAACCGCTCCGTTGCGTCGTCTTTATTCTTGTTCCATTGCTCTGTTGTTTTTCAACATAGGCACATTCTAATAAAAATTCTCTTTTTTGTCAATCCTCAAATTTTTTGACGATTTCCTGTCTTTTGCATCATTTCTGTCAAATTTACACAATTCCACAGTTGATTTTTTGTCTGTTTCTGAACATTTTTCTTACTATCATCCGAAATCTTTTCGTTCTCTTTTAAAATCGCGGAAAAATTTCCGGCAAATTCTGTAAAAATTCAGAACGACCGCTGAAATTAGATCCAGTCAAAATCTCCGCCAGTGATCGCAAGGCTTAAAAGTGAATCCATCTTCTCCACTTCCTCTTCGCCCTCAATCTTCTGCAGCAGGACTGCGGTGTCCAGCACATCCTCCAAAGACTCTCCAGGCCCGATCTCATAATCCACTTCCGCCTCACAGTCTGGACATGGAATTTTTTCCATGGTCTGCAGGGATAAAAAGCGGTTGCCGCATTTTTTACATTCATAGTAGCCACATGTTTTGGTTCCGTCTGGTACGTAATACATAACTTTGTACTCCTTTTCTTTTTCTGTTTTTATTCTACCATACTTGCCTTTCCAAAACCAGACATCTAAAAAAGAATCGCAGCCGCTCCCGTTTCTTCCGGGTGCGGCTGCGATTGTTCTGCGTTATTTTTAAGGATCGCTGTATCTCAATCAGTTTTCAACAGCCTGGATAAATACCACCGTGTCTGCAGCCATCTGGAAGGCTTCCAACGAACCAGCCTTCGTCACAGGGATCGCAATACAGACGCCCCAGAAAACCCTGATGAAGAAGTCTTCCGCAATGCGGGCAGACAAAATGGAAACCATCCTTACATTCTTTGTTTATGCTATATTTTGACCACCAGTGCGTAGCATTCCCTTTCGAATCGGTGCGGATTACCGTATACCCTTTCAGGCTGTCCACGTCGCTGCCGCCGGAAACCTGTTCCAGATCTTCATCCTCAATCGACACCTTCTGTCCATGCATTTTCATTTCTTCATCCATCGTGTTTCCTCCTTATGTAAAGTTCTGGTATATCACCGGACCCATTCCGGATCCTTGCTTTTGATAAAAAAATGTTACCACACGAATTTGCACAGAATGTGCACAACCTTTATTCAATCACCAGAAAATCTGAAAATCCGGTAATGTCAAAGACCTCCTGAACAGACTCCTTTACTCCTGTGAGCTTCAGACCGCCCTTCGAAGCGAGTGCCTTGTAAGTTTTCAGGATGACCCGCAGTCCGGCGGAGGAAATATACTCCAGGCTGGTCAGATCCAGCACCAGATGATCGATCTTTGGCAGCAGATCAGCGAGTGTCTTTTCCAGCTCTGGGGCGGTCACCGTGTCCAGCCGTCCAACAAGTGCCAGCGTATTGTCGTTTTCTTTTTCCATTTGCAGACTCATAATATATCTCTCCTTATTTTGTAAATAGAACTGTCAGCTGATTCTTCGTGTTTTCATACCGGTATGTCATTTCAAAGGCCAGCTTCTTTACCATGAAAATCCCCAGCCCTCCGGCCTCCCGGTTCTCCAGTGGAATTGTCACATCCGGCTCCTTGGCTTCCAGAGGATTGTATGGCTTTCCATCATCCTCAAAAAGAAGTTCCAGCGTGTCCCCGTTGAAAGAGACGCTGATCCGCGCCAGATCAGCTCCGCTGTAATAAACGATATTGGAATAAACTTCGTCTACGGCAATCTGGGCGCGGTTGGAAAGCTTCATCGGCACCTCCCATTTTTCCAGAGTCTCTTCCAGAAAGGCGGAAGCTTTTTCGATGGTATCTTTCTCCGGCCGGGCAGAAAAATCTGCCGTTTTCTCTTTTTCATTCCACCGGACACACAGCATCGTGATATCGTCGGACTGCTCCGCACCGTTTACGAAGACTGCCACATCACTGTGGACCGCCCGGCAGATCTCCTCAGGGAATTTTCCTGCCTGGGAAAGAGCAGCACACAGCCTCTCTTCTCCAAAAAGGACATCCTCATGGTCCGCTGCCTCAGTTACGCCGTCGGTATAGAGAAACAGGACATCACCGGGAGCGAGGGAAAGCTCATGCTTCCTGTACCGGGTCATATCCATACCCGCCAGAATGAAGTTTGGCTTTGTCCGCAGATATTCCGTCCCGCCATCCCCATGCCGGATCAGCGGCGGATTGTGTCCCGCATTCACGTACTCCAGCAGACCGCTTTCCAGATCAAGCCGGCCCATCCAGGCGGTAACAAACATCTCGGCCTCGTTGTTTTCGCACAGCTTTTTATTCGCCGCGTTAAAGATTTCCTCCAGGCTAAGACCGCTTTCTGTCAGACTGCGGATCAGGGTCTTGGCCCGCATCATAAACATGGCACCGGGAATGCCTTTGCCGGACACATCTGCCACCAGAAAGGCCAGGTGGGCAGGATCTGTCAGGAAGAAATCGTAGAAATCGCCGCCCACCTCTCGGGCCGCTTCCATGGAGGCGTAGATCGAAAAATCGGTTCGATCCGGATAGGGAGGAAACACCGATGGCAGGGAGGAACGCTGGATCTGCCGGGCAAATTCCAGTTCGCGGTCGATGCGGCTCTCCGCCTCATCAATGTAATGCTTCAGCGTATCCACGGTCGCATTGATATCATCCGAAAGGGAAGCAAACTCCTCATTTTCCCGGACACTGACGTGAACATCCAGATTTCCGCTTGTAATCTGCCCCAGAGAATGGTTGATCTTATGAATGTTATCCACGATCAGCTTCTTGATCAAAAAGTAGATATGGGCAAAAAGTGCCGCAAACACAATCACTTCCATAAACATGAGGATACAGATGGCAATATTCCGGGAAAACATGGCCTCGCTCACCGGAAGAGATGCCACCAGGAAAAAGCCCTCGGTGGTGTCGAACATGCAATAGGATTTTGTTTCTCCGATCCTGGCGGTAAACCGGGTTCCTGCCTCTGGTTTTTCATCCGGCGACGGGGTATTGACTACGATGGCCTCTCCGGCATTTTCGCCATTATCCGCCAGAATTTTCAGTGCTTCGTCACAGACAATCAGCCGCCCTTCTTTCCCGATATGCCGGTTTTTGACTGCCGCTTCAATATTCTTTTTTAATTCACTCTGGAATTGTTCCGAATCATAGCCTACCTGGACAAAGCCGCCATCTGCCAAGATAATACCTGCATATTTCCGGTAAAGGTTCTCTCTGGCAGAGACTTTCTGATAACTCTGGACATACGTCGTTTCTCCGTGAAGCAGGCACAGAAATTCTGCGGACTGTTTCCCGGAAGCCATATCGTAGTTTTCAAATGCGGAATCTGTGCTTTGCCGGATGATGCCGCTTTTGTCCACCACATTGATCTCCGCCACATCATTGTCCAGACGCAGCTCCTCCAGCTCCTCCCGTGTCGTGTTCTGGTCCACTTTTCCAGCGATACGCTGTGTGATCTGAAGCAGACGGCTGTCCGATGCTTCTTTGATTTCCTGCTTGACGTCCTCCAGATTCAGTTTCAGCAGCTGGTCCGTATCAGAATACGCCAGTCTTGTCTGCAGCGCATTGGTAAAAAGGCTGGTAACGGCAAACGCCGCAAGAACACAAATTAGCAGCAGAAACTGAAAGACCTGGGAAATCTGCCGGTTCTGCCGCGGCCTGCGTATGGCTTCCCTTCCCATACGCATTACGACAAGAAGAGAGAGCATCACCGAGATGCCGTTGCACAGAATCATGGGCAGAGCACAGGATTTTATGACAAGAAACGCCCTTGCAATATCATCCATATTGGTGATGAATACCAGCAGCATATGCGTTACTTCCGTCGTGATGCCGATGGCAAGTCCGTAAAACCATGACGCTTTTTTGTTGTCAAACATAAATCTGCGGCAGATCGCTCCGAAAACGCCTGCAAGAAAACAGCCAAGGGCGCAGGCCGTCCGGCTGAAATCTCCCATACCTCCCAGATAAGCGAAAGCCCGGTAAACACCGCCGATCGTGCCGGAAAGCAGTCCGGCAGGCGCTCCAAAAAGAAGCCCTGCTGTTAAGGGGGCTGCATTGCGGACATTTAAGACCGCTCCTGCAACGGGGATGCCATATTCTGTTGCCAGCACCGCCGCCCCGCCATAAAGAAGTCCGATGAGCAATTGCCGAACCCACCAGTTCCATTTTCCAAAGGCAGTTTTCTGTTCGAAACCGTACACCGCAGCAGACAGCCCCACTGGAAGCAGTGTTGCTGCTGTCATTTTTAATATTGTAATCATCGGCAGTTCCCTACTCTTCCTTTTTCTTCTTTATTTACGGCCTTTTTTCATCCAGTTCCACATCCAGCCGCTGACGTTTTACCAGCTCCGCGAAGAGACCATTTTTCTCTATCAAAGTCTCATACGTTCCCTCTTCCGCGATTCTGCCCTGATCCAGCACCACAATCCGGTCACAGTTGCGGATGGTGGACAGCCGGTGCGCAATGACAATCCTTGTGCATTTCAGCTGATCGACAGCATCGGATACCTGCTTCTGGGTAATGTTGTCCAGCGCAGAAGTTGCTTCATCAAAAAAGAGAATCCGCGGTTTTCCAGCCAGCGCACGGGCAATCAGCAGACGCTGGCGCTGTCCGCCGGAGATACCGCCCTGCCCGCCGGAAATGATCGTGTGCATTCCCATCGGCATGGCCCGGATGTCGTCGGCGATAGCTGCCATTTCCGCTGCCTCCCAGGCTTCATCCAGCGTCATGGATGGTTTCGTAACAGAGATATTGGAAAAAATATCGCCCCACAGAAGCTGGCCGTCCTGCATAACCGTACCGATTTTCCGGCGGAGAGACGGAAGATCCACCCGGGTAATGTCCTTCTGGTCATAGTGGATATAGCCTTTCTGCGGCGTTTCAAAACCAAGCAGCAGCCGCAGAAGCGTACTCTTGCCGCAGCCAGTGGAACCAACGACCGCCAGATATTCACCTGGCTTTACCCTAAGGGAAAGATCCTCAAGTACCCACGGCATCTCCTCGCTGTAACGGAAATACACGTTGTTCAGGGTAATGCCGCCCCGCAGATCGGTTACGATCTCCTTGTCGTCTGCCGCCTCGGGAACCGCCTCCATAATAGGCTTTGCCATGTCCAGTGTCGGCCCGATATTGGCAAGGGCCGTGACAATTCCTGCCACTGCCACAAAGGCACTGGAGATATTGCCGTAGGCGGCATTAAAAGCGTAGTAGTCCGCGACTCCAATGCCGGAGGAAATGGCAGCCCGATACAAAATCAAAGTTCCCACCGTGGAAATGGCCATGCCGATGGTACCGTTCATCTTCAGAAAAGCGGGTGGATTGTACTCCAGGGACGCCTCCTTTGCGTAGCCCCTTGCCCAGCGGGCGAAGAACCGTTTTTCCGCGCCTGCCAGCTTGATTTTCTGAATGCCGTTGATCATGGCCAGTGTCATGCCGCTAAGGCGCGCAGAATCCTCCATCATTTCCCGGCCAAGGCGCATCCGGGCAAAGGTGGAAATAAGGCTGAAAGCAACCGTTGCCGTGGTAATGCACAGGGAAGGCACGACCAGGGCCGGCGCATAACGGAACACCTGTCCAAGATTCACCAGAGAAAAGACGGACGTAAGGCAGGTGGTTCCCACAGACCCAAGTAAAGTGGAACATAAGGACTGGACGTAACTTGCCCGCTGCTGCATTTCGCCAGAGGAGTACTCTCGGAAAAACGTTACCGGCAGGCTCATCAGCCGGTTCATTACCGCTGCCTGGACACCCATGCTCTGTTTTGTGGTAATTCTGCTGCTCACAAGACTCTGGAACACGCCATAAAGCGTCTGGGAAATGGAGTAGCAGATCATAAAACCTGCCATTCCAATCAGTACCCGGGCACTTCCGCTTTCCAGCACAGTTCCGAAGAGAAGTCCTGTCAGCTTTGGGGATATCAGTCCAAGCAGGGCAGCAATGGCAATGGAGCCTACATATAAAAGGATATCCCAGGTGGTGCACTGACCCAGCGCAAAAAGCAGCAGATCCGGGATCTTCAGTGCTTTCTGCGGCAGAGGCTTATAGAAACACAGCGCCCCCCTCTTCAGCAATGCTTCCGTCCTGCGGTTCAGATGAACTTTTTTCTTTGTTTCCGGGTTCCGGTAGCTGTAGCCCCCAAAGCTGCCAGGCAGCAGAACAACAGGCGTTCCGTCCTTTTGAAGCCGCCCGACCATGGGACCGCAGGCATTGCGGTACCAGTCTTTTTCCAGCTCCACGCGGCGGTACAGTACGCCGTGGGGCCGGAGATAATATTCCAGCTGCTCTTCCAGCGTTTTCAGCTTCTCATTTTCGGGGAGCTCTGTGGAATGCAGATGATAATACTTGAGAATTTCCTCTGCTGCGGATTTTGCCTGTTCTGTTTTGTCCAGAGCTGCAAGCAGCTTTTTTCCCATCACTGCCCGGGCAATGCCGTCGATGGAATCTTCCAGGCTGGTATTGTCAGCATTCTGCCGGCTGCGCAGCTGATCATCAAACCAACTCATATGCAGGTCTCCTCTCATTCACTGCACACAAGCTCCTGGTAAAGAGGGCTTGTGTGCATCAGTTCTTCATGGGTTCCTCTGGCGGCGATGGCGCCGTGATCCATCACGATAATTTCATCACACGACCGGATGGTGGACAGCCGGTGGGCAATGACCACACAGGCAATGCCGCGGTCCCGGATCGACCGTACCACATTGTACTCCGTTTTGGAATCCAGGGCACTTGTTGCCTCGTCCAGAATCACCACGGTCGGATCCTGAGCCAGTACACGGGCAATTTCCATCCGCTGCCGCTGGCCGCCGGAAAAGTCCCGGCCGCCCTCTAAAATCCGCTGCTTATAGCCCTTTGGACGGGCCATAATGTCATCGTGGAGCTGGGCATCTCTTGCAGCCAGGATCATCTCGAAATCTTCAATGCTGCTGTCCCACATTTTGATATTGTTTTCGATGGTGTCCTCGAAGAGAATCACATCCTGATCTACGACCGCCACACTGCTGTAGAATACATTTTTCTGAATTTGGGACATGGGCTTTCCGTCAAAGAGAATTTCTCCTTTCCAGGGCTGATAGAGCCCGGATAGAAGCTTGGACATCGTGGACTTTCCACAGCCTGACTGCCCCACAATGGCAACGCTTTTACCCGGTTCCAGAGTCAGATTGAAGTCCCGGATCAGCGGTCCGTCAAGAGGCGCATAGCCAAATTCCAGGTTTTTTACTTCAATTTTACCGGAAAGCTTGCTGTATTCCTCTGCGTCTTCCTCCGGTGCGAAAATATCCGGAACTGGATACTCCATGACATCCTCAACGCGCTCCATCTGGGTCCGCATCTCCTGCAGGGTCTGTCCTGCGGTAATAAAGCTGGAGGCCGGTGACATGAAGGAGCTCAAAAAGCCCTGGAAAGCCATGATCATACCCACAGTAAACTGTCCCTGCATGGTAAGCCACACACCAAGAAGCAGTACAGCATTGTCTGCAAGGGAGGATACGATCTGCGTCAGAATTTCAAGGTGCATATTCATCTTCAGAAAATTGATATCATCGGTATTGGCATTCGCCTGATAGCCCGCCCATTTGGCAAAAAAGCCGTTTTCCGCACCGCTGGCCTTGATGGATTCCACCAGCGAAATGCCTGCCGTTGTAAAGGACTGGAGCTTGGCGTAATCGTTCATCGCTACCCTGGTCAGGTTGATCCGCTTTTGGGAGATGTAATTGGATACCAGCGCATTGACAGCCAGGCTGAAAAGGCCCACCAGCGTCAGAATCCAGCTGTAACGGATCATGAGCACCAGATAAAACACCATCATCACAGCGTTCAGGGCAAGCGGTGTCAGGACGGAGATCAGCGTATTGGCTATAGAGGCATTGGATCCCTGCCGCATCTGAATATCCCCCGCCATCCGCTGGGAGAAGAAAGACATGGGCAGCCGCAGCACCTTCCAGATATAGGAAGCGTTGCCCACCGCTGCCATTTTGCCCTGGATCCGCAGATCGTAGATTTCCCGAAGAGCCGTCATAATAAGCTGGATCAGGCCAAAGCCTGCAAAAAGAAACAGGAACGGCCGGACCCACTCAGGATTCTGATGGGTCAGCAGCCGGTCCAGAAACACCCTGGAGAACACCGGATGGATCGCGTTCATCATAGCGGAAATAATGGCTGTCATCATGGCAAAAATAATGGCGGCGCGGCTGCCCGTCAGACGTTTTTTTGCAAAGTCCAGCACACTCTTTGGCTTTCCGCCGGGAACGAAATTCTCTCCGGGCTCCATCTGAAGGCAGATGCCGGTAAAGGACTCGTCAAAGGTTTTCCAGTCTACCACTGTGCTGCCTCTGCCCGGGTCGTTGAGATACACCTTATCTCCGCGGATACCGCACAGCACCACAAAATGGTTAAATTCCCAATGGATGATGCAGGGAAAGCTTCCATCTTCCCGCAGGGTTTCCGCTTCGCACCGATAGCCCTTTGCTTCAAGGCCATGAAACCGGGCTGCTCTCAGAATATTTTTTGCATTGGAACCATTTCGTGAGACGCCGCAGTCGGTACGGAGCTGTTCCAGAGGCAGCCATTTTCCATAATAAGCCAGAATCATGGCAAGACAGGCGGCACCACACTCCAGTGCCTCCAGCTGCATGATCACCGGCACCTTTGCAATTCCTTTTTTCATGGGATGAATCTGTTTTGTTTTCATATGTTACCTCAGTTCAGTAAAAAAGAAATTGGATGGATGGACTCCACCGTAATCTGGGCATCGTAAAATCCATCTGAAACAGGATGCTCCAATTCCAGTACACACACACAGCCGTCACTCTGGCTGCGGACCTCTTTTACAGTTCCTTCTGCGCCTTCCACCAAAACCGGCATGCCAGGTTTTATCTTTGCGCCTTCCTCCCCGGTAAGTGTGCAGACAGCTTCCCCGTCACTAACCTGAACCTTTGTATTGACAACCGTCTGAATGTTTCCCAGAATGCCCCAGCAGCACAGACCCACAAGCAGAACCAGGACACTTGTCATCAGCAGCCAGATCCCGGGATTGACTACCTTGATATACTCGCTGAGATGGTCCGGTGACTTGATCTTGTTCAGGCTCTTTTCACGATATAGTCTTTCTTTCATAACCAGCACCACTTTCTGTCATACGGGGCAGAACCCTGCATCACAATTTTTCTTGTTCAAATTTTGTATCTTTCTATGTGCAAGGCCCCCGCCGTACAGTTTCCTGTAAAGCAGGGGCCGGTATTCCTCCGTTTGGGCACCTATCGCACTCAGCCGACACGAAGTCTATCTCCAGTTTTAATAAAATTAGGATTTGAAATACCATTCCAGAGGCAAAGCTGATTAACCGTAGTACTATACTTCTTTGCGATTTCTCTCAGCTCATCTCCCTTTTGTACATAATAATATTTTGCTTTTGCGCCGCCTGTAACCTCATCCAGTTCGTTGTCCGACAGTTCCGTTCTGTTTTTTTCTTCACTCATCCTGCATTCCTCCGCAATAATTTATTTTTTGTTACGCCGCTCAAGAGAAAGACCTGCAATCGAAAGCGCTGCACCGATGCATAATCCAATTACCAGGAGCGGAAGCGGAATTTCCTTTCCGACAAGATCAACCACAAGCAGAATTATAATAATGACAGCTCCTAAATATTTCAAAATCTTTGATGTTTCCATTTTAAAATTCCTCCTTTTTCTTCTTAGTTTCAAAGTTTCCTTTGGAATCTCTCCGGACCACATTGATATCATCTTCGAAATCCCAGAACCCCGGTATCACTTTACCGCCGGAAACCTGATCCAGTTCTTCCTCACTCATTTCTTTTCTTTTTTTCTCGTCTTCCATCGTCATTTCCTCCTAGATTCTTTTTTCATCCGGCACTCTGCTGCAGCTTCTCATACCGTGCAGCATTGGGCAGCATCTGATATGGCTCAACATCATTTACGCCCTGCGGATGATGATGGCATCCCAGTGTCTGGTGGATGAAGTTTTTCTGTTCTCTGTTCGGGTAGATTCTGAATTTGATTCTTGATTTATATGTTGTGTTCATATGTGTATGATATCACATTTTATTGATTAATCCAATTGTTATTTTGTTCATCTTCAATTACTTGCGTAAATTCGATGGATGCGTCTTATATCCCCATAGCTGAAGCAAGGGGTTTTACGACGCATTGGACAAGAAAGAATCCTGCTTTGCAGGATTCTCCGCCTGCGGCGGGTCGCTTTAGCGACATAATTCCTCTCCGCCGCAGTGCGATCCTGCCCGGAGGGCTTTTTGACTTTATAGGAAAATTCAACGAAGTTTCCTATAAAGTCAAAAACCACACAGGATATGCATAGTTGACATGATGTTACATTTATCTTGCAATGTTCCTGTGCCCGTCGTAAAATAAAATCAAAAAAGACAGGGGGATAACATTAAATCATGGAATTAAGTATTTTACATGCAATCCAATCCTTGCATCACCCGGTTCTGGACCAGATCATGATTGGAGTTTTTAACAATTTTGTAGGAAGTATCGGTCAGCTCTGGATTGTCATCGGACTGGTGCTGCTTCTCATTCCCAAAACAAGAAAATGCGGTGCCGCAGTGCTTTTGTCCTATGTGGCTTCGTATCTGATCGGTAATGTCTGGCTGAAGGATCTGATCGCAAGACCGCGTCCATGTGCCGTAGATGAGACCGTTTCAATGATCGTAAAAAAGCCGAGCAGTTTTTCCTGCCCGTCCGTTCACACCTATCTGGCTTTTTCAAGTGCAATGGCGATTTATCATTACTACAGAAAAGCCGGCATCGGGGTGTTCGTATTTGCAGCACTCGTCGGATTCAGCAGAATGTACTTCTTTGTACATTATCCGACTGATGTACTTTTTGGGGCAGTTTTGGGTATTCTGACTGCATTTGTGGTATGTGTACTGTGGGATAAAATCTGCAGTTCCATAAAAAGAAAATAATTTTTCATCTTGCGCGCCGCATTCTCATTTTTTTCATGATGAATGGGACGCGCATTTTTTTATTTGTAATCTATTTTTTGCAGACATAAATTAAGCCCGATCGATTCTTTTTCTTCTCGACCGGGCTTTTAATGAATTTCCAGTAATTTCATTTTATACACCTGCTGCTTTCATTGATTTCGGGGTATTTCGTTATGTTCCTTTTGGACCGTACCTCCTGGATTTTTTTGTTTTTATTTTTTCCCTATGGGCCTCTGCCTTTCATTGGAATCATCTCCTTTAGGTTCTGTATGTAAACTCTTCAGAGATTTTTTTGATGTTCAGATTAACTATGCCATTGGACCGTACCTCTTACTTTCTTAGATTTCGTTTTGATGTTTCTTTTTTTGTTTTTGTTCTCTTTTCTTTTGTTGATCTTATATTAACTCATCTTCCATGTTTTGTCAATACTTTCTTTTAATTTATTTTATATTTTATTATTTTCAGAATATTATTTGATTAAAATACAATTTACTGTCTTGTTCAGCGTGCATTTTGCCATAAAAAGACTCCGCCGTCTTTGCCTTTTTGCAAAGTCCGGCGGAGCACTTTTCTCTTCTTGTTCTTCTTATTTGCAGAGCTCTTCAGCCAGTGCCTCGATCTCTTTTACGTTCTCTTCTTTCACAGCGGACATCACTTTTACGTTGTTCTCTGTCCAGGTGATATTTTTGCTCTTCTCGAACATACCTTTCATCACTTTCGCTGCGGTCGGTGCCCAGCTTCCGTTTTCGATCAGGCCGATCGTGCGGTTCTGGAAGCTGCGCTCGGTCAAACGGTTAATGAAATCCTGCATGAACGGATAGATGCCGGCGTTGTAGGTCAGGGTTGCGAGAACCAGCTTGCTGTAGCGGAACGCATCGGCTACGGCGGCGGACATATCGTCTCTTGCCAGATCGTAAACAACGACGTTCGGGCAGCCTTTTTCTTTCAGCTTGTCAGCGAGCAGCTCTGCCGCTTTTTTCGTATTGCCGTAAACGGATGTGTAGGCAACGACAACGCCCTCTTCCTCCGGGCGGTAAGATGACCAGATATCATATTTCTCGATGTAGTGGCCAAGATTTTCGGTCAGAACCGGGCCGTGCAGCGAGCAGATTTTCTGGATGTCCAGTGTTCCGGCCACTTTCAGGAGCTTCTGTACCTGCGGACCGTATTTTCCAACGATGCCGATGAAGTAGCGGCGGGCCTCATCATCCCACGGCTCCTCGCGGTCGAGTGCGCCGAATTTTCCGAAGCCGTCTGCGGCAAACAGAACTTTATCGGTGCTGTCGTACGTTACCATAACTTCCGGCCAATGTACCATCGGAGCGAAAACGAAGGTCAGGACATGTTTTCCAAGGGTGAGGGAATCACCGTCTTTGACTTCCAGTTTCTTTCCGGCAAGGTCCATATCCGGGAAGAAGTTTTTCATCATGGTGAATGTTTTTGTATTGGCAACGACGGTTGCTTCCGGATACTGTTTTACGAAGTTTTCGACATTCGCAGAGTGATCCGGCTCCATGTGCTGTACAATCAGATAATCCGGTTTTCTGCCGTCCAGTGCTTTCGCAACATTTGCCAGCCATTCATCCTTGAAATTTGCATCTACGGTATCCATAACTGCTGTTTTCTCATCGAGAATCACGTAAGAATTATAGGCCATGCCGTTCGGCACTTTGTACTGACCTTCAAACAGGTCTACCTGATGATCATTGACTCCTGCGTAGATAATATCTTCTGTAATCTTCATAAAAATCCATATCCTTTCCATCTCGTTTTTGCTTTCCGGAACCCACTCCGAATCTTATGTTCTTATCTTATCCCAAAACGAAAAAGAAATCAAGAGAAAATAGTAAAAATTACTATTTCTATTTTTTTATCCCAGTTCACACGTGTGTTCCAGAGAACAGATTTCATGCTCGCATGAAAATCTGTTTTCTGGAACACACGAAGGGAGCGCCACGAAATGAGCAAAAAGGAGCTGCGCAGCAGCGGAAAGCGCTGAAAAGCGCGGTTTTGCGAATGGCGCGGTGAACTGTACAATACCTAAATTTACTCTCTCGGCGGCTGCTCGTCGAATCTTCTGTCACCGAAATAATATTCTGCATCGTGTTCCGAAATCTCCCGGTAAACCTTGCACGGAGCACCAAACGCAACTACATTTGCCGGAATATCTTTGGTTACTACGGAACCGGCACCAATCACGGAGTTTTCTCCGATTGTAACGCCTGGCAGTACCATAACATTTCCGCCGATCCATACATTGTCACCAATGGTAATCGGGAAGGAATACATGCCGTCCATGCGGTGTTCCGGATGAATCGAATGACCTGTGGTACACAGTGTCACATTCGGTCCGATCAGAACATTTTTTCCGATCGTAATTTTCCAGTCATCGATCAGCGTCAGGTTCATATTCGCATACGTACCGGAACCGATGCTGACATACTTGCCGACCGAAACCGTCAGCGGAGAATTCAGCCATACATGCTCTCCCACTTCTCCAAAAATATCATGCAGCAGTGCTTCCCGCTCTGCCATCGCTTCTGTCGGCATCTCGTTGAACTTTCTGACAAGACCTTTGCATTTTGCCTGCAGCGCCATGTTCTCCTCATCATCTTCCCAAAGATACCCCTGTTTCATTCTTTCCTGTTCTGTCATTTGTAAAAACCTCCCATTTGTTTTTGTTCTGCGGACATGTCTTCGAATCATTGTCCTGCCAAAAGCATATCACAAATGGGAGGGTTTTTCATCTAAAACTTCAAAGTCAAGACATCTATTTTATTCTTTTACAGCATTTCCAACCGGATGTAACATATCCGTTGTTTTTCTGCGCAGAAAAGTACTTCCAATATAACTATTACACTCTTATATTTTCTTAAAAAATGATTGCTTATTTTAATGCATATTGGTATTCTAAAAAAAGAACGAAACTTTTTCAGAAAGGATCAAAACAATCACATGAAAGCTCTGGAAAACAGGAAGAAATCCATGCATAAGGTTTATCTTGCTCTTCTGGTTTTTATCACGATAATCGGAATTCTTGCGCCTTCTCTTTTTACTGCTGTACAGATGGGCGCATTTTCGTCAGAACCAGTTCTGGATACACAGCCGATGACCACCAGCCCCAACGCCCCCGTTCTGCGCATTGCCACCGATTACGATTTCTGTCCGAACTCTTACTATAATAAAAAAGGGGACCTGTCCGGCCTTTATATTGAGATTATTACGGAAGCCGCCAACCGCCTGGGCATGCGTCTGGAATTTAAAACCGGCGAGTGGCTCAAGTGCCGGGAAATGCTCGAAAACGGTGACGCAGACGTACTGCTTGGACTTGAAATTTTTTCTAATATGGAAGGAACGCTCCGCACGATTCCAATGTGCTCGGATCAGCTCTGTGTCTATGGAAAGAAAACGCTCAACAGTGCCGCCGGCCTTGCTGGAAAACGGGTTGCACTGATGGCACGTTCCGTGATTGAAACAACGTACGATCTCCAGTGCGAATACGTCGAATATTATACGAATACGGAAATTCTTGAGGCCGTGGAAAACGGGGATGTGGATTACGGGATCTGCCATGCTGCTGTTGCTGCCAAAATTATTGACCGCAATGATTTTAATCTGAAGAAGGGTGTGGCAATCGCAAACAGCTTCCCTGCGATGGCCGTCGATGATTCCCGGCCGGAATTAAAAGAAAAGCTGAATACGGTTCTTCAGGAAATGTCCATGGACGGCACAATCGGGCATCTGAAAACGAAATGGCTGGCCAATTTTACAAAAGACCGCTCCTTTTCGTATGTTCTGCAGCACAATCAGCTTTTCTATGTCACGTTTTTCCTTGGACTCGCTGTTGCCTATCTGATCTGCATCTCGGGCGAGATCATGGACCGGCGGCAGGCAGAATACATTCAGTCTCTGCTTTCCTACCAGAAGCAGCTCAAGGCTTCAAACGAAGAGGCGACACGGGCCAACCGGGCGAAGAGTGAATTTCTGTCGCATATGAGCCACGACATCCGCACACCGATCAACGGTATTATGGGGATGGCGGACCGGATCCGGAAAAATGAAACAGACCCGGCCGTTATTGATACGTGTCTTCAGAAAATCGACGGTGCTTCCGCTCATCTGCTCTCACTTTTAAATGATGTGCTGGATATGAGTGAGCTGGAACACGGGACCGTGCATCTGGAGCATCAGCCATTTGATCTGGAAACAGAACTTACCAGTGTCCAGTCGCTTGCGGATGACCTGGCAAATCCAAAGCACACTGTGTTTTCACTTTCTTCTGAGGTTACACACCGGTATCTGCTCGGAAGCCCGCTGCATCTGCGCCGGATTCTGCTGAATCTGATCAGCAATGCGAAAAAATACAATAAAGAGGGCGGGCGCATCGATGTTTCTGCAAAGGAGATTTCCTGTTCGGAAACACAGGCAGAATTTATTTTCCAGGTCAGCGACACGGGAATCGGTATGAGTCCGGAGTTTGTACAGAACGATCTGTTTCAACCGTTCATGCAGGAAAACGACAGCGTCCGCACCGTTTATCAGGGTACGGGACTTGGCATGTCGATTGTCCATCATCTGGTTGAAATTATGAACGGTTCGATTTCCGTTGAAAGTGAACCAGGCGTCGGCACAACTTTTACGGTTCAGCTCACTTTCGATCTGGACCCGGCTCCTGAAGTATCTCACCCCGCAGAACCGGAAACGCTGGACGATATCAGCGGCATGCGGGTGCTTGTTGTCGAGGACAATGATCTGAATCTCGAAATCGCACAGTATATGCTTGCGGATGATGGTGTGGAAACAGCCACTGCTGTCAATGGACAGATCGCTGTCGAGCTTTTCCGTTCCTCCGAGCCCGGCACTTTTGATGCCATCCTTATGGACATTATGATGCCGGTGATGGACGGTATGACCGCTGCAAAAACCATCCGTGCTCTCCCGCGGGAGGATGCAAAAACCATCCCGATTATTGCCATGACTGCCAATGCTTTCGACGAGGACCGTGAGAAAACGCTCGCCAGCGGCATGAACGCCTATCTGACCAAACCGGTCGATGCAAGGGAACTGCACAGGGTGCTGGCGAAATATAAAAAATAAAATCTGGAGAAATCTGCCTTAAGACAGCTTGTTTTTCATAGCAATCGTGCTAAGACAAACGGCGGTGCCGCGTAAACAAATTACGCTGTACCGCCGTTTTTTACTGCTCCTCTATTTTGCAGGATGGGCAGGAATGGCATCCTGTTTCTCATTGATTTTCAGGAAAAACAATCTCTTTCTCCGGTACGCCTTCTGATTTGATGAGGTAGCCGTCGATGTCATCGAAATGAATCGTGTACTGGTATTCACTCTCGCGGCCTTCTTCTGCGTCATCGGCATCGGCGTAGTAGGTGAGGCGGATCTGGAAGGTGTTTTTGTTTCCTTCCCGCCAGGATTCGTCGCCGATCAGCCAGTCGTTTTCGAGATTTTTGTCTTTTTTCAGGAGCGCCTCGGCGTACTGCTGTGCGCCGCTCCAGATTCCTGTGTTTTTGCGCTGGTTCTGCATGGTGTTCTGGTACTGCCAGAGGGCTGCGAACATGATTGCCGCCATAATCGCTGCAAAGAGAATGGTTTTGTATTTCTTTTCTTTTTTCTGTCTCTGCCGGCGGATGCATCGGATGGTTCCGATCATCATCATTGCCAGAATAAACAGATACCACAGCGTCCAGAAGATCTGTTCTTTTCGTTCCAGGCCGCCGGGAATAAATTCCGCCAGCTGATCTCCCCAGACAAAATTGATGAGTGATGCCAGAATGCCGATGGACAAAATGGAAGCTGCTCCGTAGATTTTGCGGCTTTCTTCATCATCCATATTCTGGAAAAAGTACCACAGTGAGACAAATACCGCTGCCACCAGACCGCCGAGTACAAGGCCGCCGCCGAGGTTTACGATCTTTGCCGCCCACGCGGCCGCCGCCACACCGATCACCAGAAATCCGGCGATCACGTTTGCGTTCCGGTCCTGTTTTTTCTGCTGCCTGGAAATATCACCTGCGTTCTGCAGCATCTCGGCCACCTCCTTCTGGGTGTACTGGATTTCCGGTGCTGGCTCTTCTTTTTCCTGTTCCTGCCGTTCGGAACGCATCAGCTCCAGCACGGAAATCCCAAGTGCCTGTGCCAGCGGCTCCAACGTCTGGATATCGGGAAACCCAAGCCCCCGCTCCCACCGGCTGATTGCTTTATCCGTCACATGAATCTGTTCCGCAAGCTCCGCCTGCGTCATCTTTTTCTCTTTTCGTATCCCGGCAATAAACTGCCCGAACTGTTTCGCATCCACGTCTCGTCCCTTCCTCCTGCTGTTCCCGCTCTGCCTCATCCTGCTTTCCCGGCGGAGCGTTTTTACAGTTTCAGAATAGGGGAAAATGAGCTGTTTTGTCAATCTACGAATCCTTTACCTGCGTTTTTACGTGAAAATCCCCGGTTCTGCACCCAAAATGCCGGATCAGGGACAGTACACCGATGACAAATTTTGTTTTTACGGATGCAAGTCCGACTGACAGAAGCGCCGGGATAAACATATCGGTGCAGGTGTTACATAGATAAAACGGTTTCTACCAGAAAAAAGGCCAGAAACGAAGGATGTGCAACGTTTCTGGCTTTTCCTGTTTCTGGCTTTTATTCCTGCCCTAAAATCAATTTTTCTTTCTTTTTTTCAAGCAACGGTCGAATGCTTTCCATAACCTGTTTTCTGGCTTTTTCATTTTTTTCAATTCTTTTCATTTCTGATTTTGTCCATTCTTCCGTTTCCTTAAATAACTCAGGTGTTTCTCCTAACATTGCCTGACCAAAGAACATAAAGCAGCCCTCCTATCTGTCCTCGTATATAATCCCGGCCTGGTAACAGTTGCTGATAAAAAATTTTGTTGCATCCTGATACCCCTTTAATTCCGATGCCTCATTATATCTTCGAATTGTCTCATTTAGTAATTTTACGCCTTTCACATAATCAAAATTTTTACCTTTTACCATATAAGAAATACTTCCAAGATTTGTTACCACCACCAGTAATCGAATACTTCCATACTGTAGAAAAAAGCGGATGTCTGTTGCAGATATCAGGGATAGCGACGGATGATTATGCATGGACACCACCATGCATTCCCTTGATGACATAATCAGATGGTACGTCAATGCATCTGCCAAAGGATTCACCGAATGTTCATCTCCAAACTGAATTCCTACCACATCCTCATTTGCAAGAGTTTTTTCGGGATCAAAGCTGTATGTGATCGCCACCTCATTTGAATCATTCTCCTCTTTTGAAATCTTCAGCACTTGTTGTACCAGCCGGTGTATAATCTCATATTCTTCTTCTGGAATTTCACGATATCGAACATATGGCACTTTCTTAATTGCTTCTTCTGTGATCATAATTTTATGATCGCGTTTTTTCGCCATTTCCAGATTTTCTAATCCTTTATCATTCACGAATCCTTCACCTCTTTTCTTTTAACTTTATTATAATAACCACCTGCTATTTTTACAATAACGCTTGTTGAAAATTCTGCAAAAAGTTCCTGCTCCAGCACCATAAATGTCATTATTATTTTATTGTTCTCTAGTTCCTCCACAAACGGATAACTTGTCTCTGTATTGCACTCTAAGGGCAGATCTCAATGTGGTCACCTCAATAAGCAAATCGGCCAAAACCCATAATAAAAAGAGCCCGACGCATCAGGCTCTTTCAAGGTGTTGTCCGAAGACGACCACCGCAATTCATATCTCTATATACCATATAATTCGAAATTATGCAAGGAATTTGAGGAATGTATGGAAGAATGACCTGTTTAAAATTATTTTTAAACTGCTATATCATAAACCATTTATTCGAAATGGATTATAATTCTATTTTAAATTCAGACTTTCCACCCATTTTGTCAAAATCCCCCAGTCCACCTAAAATGCCGGATCGGGGATTTGAATCAGGAAAATTTATTTTTGTTTATTCTTCGTCATACACTTCCGCAATGATCGGGAATGTGCTCCAGGCTTTTGGCCAGCCGCAGTAGAAGGCGAGCTGGGTTACAATTTCGACTGCTTCTTCTTTGGTGATTCCATGCTCTTTTCCAAGTTTCAGATGGGATTTTAACTGCGGATATAAGCCTGCGGAGAAAAGTGCTGCGATGGTGATCATGCTTCGGTCTCTTGCGCTGAGCTGTTCTTCGCGGGACCATACCTCGCCGAACAGAACGTCGTCATTCAGTTCTGCGAATTTCGGGGCCAGGTCGCCCAGTCTGTCTCTTCCTGCCGTCTGTTTCTTTGCCATATCTGCCTGCCTTTCTGATGGCTGTGCCATCCCATTCGCTTTTAATTTTAGATTTCTTTGTTCTTCTCTGCTGCTTCTTTTCTTCCTGTCACCATACCGCCGTATATCATGCCGTACAGTCCTGCAAAGCGCTGCATGGTGTAGTCACCGGCCTCCAGCATCCATTTTTCCGGTGCTGCGCCCTGGAATACGAAATACAGTTTTCGGCCTTTCAGCGCGCCGTTTTCCACGCGGCCATAGAAGCGGTCGAGTACATTGCGGACACTGCCGCAGATGTTATGCCAGTAAACCGGAGATCCGACAACGATCGTGTCTGCTTTTTCCATCGCTGCAATCACCTCGTCCAACCCGTCGCCCGGAAGCTCCTGGCCGTAGCTGCCGATGGTGTAGTCGGTCAAATTCAGTGTTTCATATGTGTTTCCCTTCAGCAGCTCTGCGGTAAGTGCTGCTGTGTTTCCGTTTTTGTTGGGACTTCCATTGATAAATAAGATACTCATAATCGCTTCTTCCTTTCTATTTCATTCACTATCTGCACTCTTTCAGAATGTCATAAATCTCATCGTGTGTCAGTTTTTTGCAGCATCCTGCCGTCACAACGGTGGAATCTGCTACGACACGAAGATCAGTGTCTTCCGGAATGCCAAGCTCTGCGAACGTGGTCGGAAGGCCAATCTCCTTGATGAAAGCAGCCAGCGCATCGATGCCTGCCAGTGCTGTTTTCTCCTCGTTTGCCTTTGCCTCAACTCCCCACACATTCTGTGCAAAGCGGGCAAAGCGCGCTGCTCCTGATTTGTAGATGTGGCGGTATAGCACCGGATGAATGACTGCAAGGCCTGCTCCATGATTGCAGTTGGTGTAAGCGCCGAGCTGATGCTCTATCATATGGGCCTGGAAGTCGGTCACTTTGCCGATTTTCAGAATGCTGTTTTCTGCCATCGCAGACGCCCATGCCAGCTCGCTTCTGGCTTCGTAATTGTTCTCATCTTTCAACAGCACACGGATATTGCGGATGACGCTGCGCATCACCGCCTCGTTGATATCATCGGACAGGTTGTTTTCCTCCGGTTTTCCGAAATATGTTTCCATCGCATGACTTAAGGTATCAAACGCACCGGAAATGACCTGCTGGAATGGCACTGACATCGAGTATTCCGGGTCCAGGAAGGCAACATCTGCCTGCGCACCCAAAAGAGCACCTTTGATTTTCTTTTCTTCGTTGGTAATTACCGCTCCGTTGTTCATCTCAGAACCGGTTCCAAAGACGGTAACGATGGCTGCCAGCGGAATAAACTTCGACGGATACGTATGTTTCACGGTCTGCATCTCCCAGATGTCCTCATCCAGCATCGCCTGTGCAGAAACGATCTTACAGCAGTCGGAAACAGAACCGCCGCCTACGGCAAGGATCAGGTCCACATGATTTTCCCGCGCAAGTGCGGCACCTTCCTGTACTTTTGCGTACGTCGGATTTGACATGATTCCGGAGAACTCGACCACACGTTTTTTCTTCTGATTCAAAATTCCCATGACATCATCATAGACCCCGTTGCGCTTGATCGAACCGCCGCCATACGCCAGCATGACAACCTCACCGTACTGATCCAGCACATTGCCAAGATATTCTTTTACACTGTTTTTTCCAAAATAGACTTTTGTTTTGTTCTGAAAAATAAAATTGTTCATCTGACTAAACTCCTTTCCCGCACAACCCCCTGTGCTTTGCTCTGTTTTATTCGTGGATCTTTCTGGTATTGCACATTTTAACAAATTCCGGATCAAAATGCTTGACCGCAGTTCCCTGATAGCCAAGATCCAGTGAACTGATTTTCTGCATCTCCTCTTCGTTCAGCGTAAAATCCCAGATCTGGAAATTCTCTTCGATTCTCGCTTTGTGAACCGATTTCGGAATGACCACAACGCCGCGCTGTACATTCCAGCGCAGAACAACCTGTCCTACGGTCTTTCCGTGTGCGGCTGCGATTTCTTTTACCATCTCGTTGTCAAACGGGTTATGACGGCCTCCGCCGAGCGGTGCCCATGCCTCCGGCACGATCTGGTACTCTTCCATGACTTTTAACGCAGGCTCCTGTGCGAAGTACGGATGCATTTCAATCTGATTGACCATCGGACGGATCGCCACCGTTTCGCAGAAGTTGGTCAGCACATGCGGATAAAAGTTGGAAACACCGATGGCTCTTAACTTTCCTTCTTTGTATGCATCCTCCATGGCACGCCATGCGCTGAAATAATCTTTCATTGCCTGGTGCAGCAGATAAAGATCAAGATATTCCACGCCCAGCGTCTCAATCGAATGGTCGATGGCTTTCTTTGCCATTTCGTAATTCTGCATATCCTGCACCCACATCTTGGATGTGATGAACAGTTCTTCGCGGGTGCAGATTCCTTCTGCAATCGCCTCACGGACAGCTTCCCCAACGGCATCTTCATTCGTGTAGGAAGCCGCTGTGTCGATCAGACGATAGCCCGCCCGGATGGCATTTAACACAGATTCTTTACACTCTTCTTTATCTCTTACCTGAAAAACTCCAAAACCCTCCATCGGCATTTTCACACTATTTGTCAATACTTTATATTCCATTTTTTGTTTCCCCTTTCTTATCGAATAAATGCAGTAAACACATGCTCTTCCATCTTCGGCAGGCCGTATTTTTCTTTGCCGTCGCGGATGCATTTGATCAGAAACGCCATGTTTCTGCCGAGCGTCCGCATGATCTGACATCCCTCTTCGTCTTTATAGACATCCTCCGGCGTATAGCCGTGTACCATGTTCCAATACTGGCTCGATGCGACCGGCATGTTGTTGATGGTGAAGTATTTGTTCAGTTCATCAAACGTTGCGGTTGTTCCGGCGCGTCTTGCAGAAACCACGGCGGCTCCGACCTGCATCGCGCGGGAGCCCGGTGTGGAATAAAAGAGACGGTCGAGGAAGGAAATCATGGTTCCATTTGCGGATGCATAGTAAACAGGGGAACCAAGGACGATGCCGTCGCACGCCTGCAGCTTCGGCGCCACCTCGTTGACCAGATCGTCAAAGACGCATTTTCCTGTTGTCTTGCACTTCCGGCATCCGATGCAGCCGCGGATCGGTTTATGACCTACATGGATGATCTCCGTTTCCATTCCTTCCTGTTCCAGCGACTCTGCCACAATTTTCAGCGCGGTCGCAGTGCAGCCGTTTCCGTTTGGGCTTCCGTTCAGTAAAAGCACTTTTCCTTTTGCTTCTTCCATGTTTTCCATCCTTTCTCCGTATCGCTTTCTTATTTCTGGCTGTCCAGATCAATCTTCATATTCGCGTATGCTGCCAGCTTCTCCTCATCCGGATAATAGTAGCGCACATTTTTGTTCAGGCCTGCCATTTGTTTCATCTCTTCATCGGTCAGTTCGAAATCGAAAATATCGAGGTTTGCCTTGATGTGCTCCGGATTGGTAGATCCCGGGATGACGATGTTTCCAACCTGGGTGTGCCATCTTAAGATGACCTGTGCGGTGCTCTTTCCATATTTTTCGGCAAGCACTTTGACAACCGGCTCTTCAAGCAGTGCATGATCACCATGTCCTAACGGATACCATGCCATCACGCGGCAGCCGCACGGTGCAAGTGCTGCGATGGTTTCTTCGTCGCGGTAATACGGATGTGCTTCCATCTGGATCACATGCGGTTTGATCTCGCACTCATCCAGCAGCTTTTTCAATTTTTCGCCCTGGAAATTGGAGATTCCGATGGCTTTGATTTTGCCCTCTTTATATGCCTTTTCCAGCTTGCGGTATCCTGCCATGAAATCGCCTGCCGGCTGATGGATAAACATCAGATCGATGTAATCGGTTCCGAGCAGTTCCAGGCTCTTTTCTACCGTTCCTTCTGTCAGATACTGGCTTGCCCAGATCTTGGTGGAGATGAAAATGTCCTCTCTTGCCACGCCGGATCTTTTGATTCCGCGTCCGACCGCGCGCTCATTCATGTAAGCCTGCGCGGTGTCGATCATACGGTATCCGCAGGCTAATGCGTCCACAACCGCCTGCTCTGCCTGATCTGGTGTCATCATAAAAGTTCCGATTCCCACTGCCGGGATCTGTACCTGATTGCTTAATGTAAAGTTCATAATCATATCCTCCTTGTTTGATGTTTTGTTTTCCTGTCTTTGTAGCTTCAGCTTATCACTCGGGAGTTACTACCGGTCAAGCATTTTCTGCTGATTTTTTATAAATTTTATAAAAAACGCCATACCATGAATTCCGTTGTCCATGGTATGGCGTTTTTCTTCTCTGCATTCTGTTTTCTATTTTTTTATCTTTTCAATTCTGCACTCATGTTCTTTCGTCTTTTTATTATAGTTGATCCCGACAAGAAGAATATCTCCTGTATATTCCAGAATAGAATCCGGATATTTTTTGTCCTGAATCTGTTCAATGGCGGTGTTTGCGCCTTTGTTCCACTTAAGTTCTACCAGCAGCGCCGGATAGCCTGTTCTGTATTCTGGTTTCGGAAGATAAACAAAATCTGCAAACCCGCGCCCGGTCGGCAGCTCCCTTACGGGTTTGAAATAATACTGCATGGAGCTTAAATATGCTATCGTAAGCACGCTGCTCAGGGAGTTTTCATCATTGTACTGAATTACCGAGCTATACTCCTGATGAATCTGCTCTATCCCATCCGCCACTGCTTTTTCATCCATATCCAGAGTTGCTTCCAGCAGATCTGCAGATTTCTTCTGAAAAGTAATCATTTCATTCCACTGATTTCGTTTCACTGCATTGTTCAGTTCATGTCTGATCTCCTCATTTGGAATAAAAACCTGCTCCCTGTCCTGATCGTAAGCCAGATAACCGAGGTGGATCAGATATGTCAGTACATCATCCCGGTTGGCGAAGCTTACGGTATCGTTCTGGAAAGATGTCACATCCACATCCACGGCGGCCCCCGACATCATTTCTATGATAGCTGCCCGCAGTCCATCAAAGTCCATGTTGATCAGCGGTACAATCGCTTCATAACTGCCGGTATTGGACCAGTAGCTTTTATATTTTCCATTTAGCATCAGACTGACAACAGCTTTTGGATTATATACCTGATACCCTTCCAGAGAATATCCATCATACCATGATTTTACCTGTTCATAGTTCTGTCCGTACCGGTCGCATAAATCATGCACTTCCTCTTCTGTGAAGCCAACATACGGCGCCATTCTTCCTGCATCCAGCATGGTGAATTCTTCGAAATTGTTGAGGGCGGACTGTGTCTTTAATTTTTTGATCGGAAGAATTCCTGTGAGATACGCCAGTGCAATATACTTTGACGGTTCCGATCCTTTGAACATGCCTCTTAAGAAATCAATATATTCTTCCTGTACTTTATGGTTCTGTGCTTCATCACGGATCAATACATCCCATTCATCGATGATGACAACAAATTTATTGCCGCTGGCGGCCTTGATATAAGACATTGCACCATAAGCAGTTTTTACCGTATCCGGAATCAGTTCTCCGTATTTTTCCTTCAGTTCCTGCAGAATCCCGTTATTGATATATTCCACAACCTGATCCGCATTCCCGGCATCCATCATGCACCACTGCACATCAAAATGAATGACATCGTACTGATTCAGATGTTTTTCAAAGGACGCTGCCTTGCAAATCGCATAATCTGCAAACAGTTCTCTGGAATCACAGCCCTTACTGTAATATGCTGACAGCATCTCCGCTGTAATCGACTTTCCAAAACGTCTGGGACGGCTGCTGCAGATAAATTTTGATGTCGTACTGATTACTTTATTGGTGTATTCCAGAAGCTGCGTTTTATCTACATAGATTTCCGAATGAATGACTTCCGAAAATGTTTCATTTCCCGGATTTAAAAATCTTCCCATGGCGTCCTCCTGTTCACATTGTGATCTTTCCTGTATTCATTATACACGGAAAGAACTCCGATGGGTAGACTTTATCCTGCAAAAAATGCTGCACCATGAATTCTGTATTTCATGGTACAGCATTTTCTCAAATTTTTTATTTCCAATTAGATATCCAGCGCCGCATGATATCCCTGATATACAGCATTGGTGATGGTGGATACGCGTCTTGCGTCTCCAATCACGCGGACGAACGGTGCAGTGCTGCGGAGCGCTTCTACGACGTCGGTTCTTGCTCTCTGGCCGAGGGCGCAGATGACGGTAGTTCCTTCTACGAGGTGACGTTCCCCATTTGCGTCGATACACCATACGCCTTCCGGGGTGATCTCCTCGGCGCGGTAACCGGTGTGGACGGCTTTGACCTGTTTTTCGATTTCTTTTAAGAGCAGCGGGCGGTGGCGGACGTTTGCATCCGGGGCGAGGGTGTCGCGCATTTCGACGAGCTGGACTTCTTTGCCTTCCATGCCAAGAGAGATTGCGCACTCGCATCCGGCGAGGCCGCCGCCCATGACAACGACTTTGTCGGAAATCTTGTCGAGATTGCGGTACAGCTCATTGACAACAACGACCTGCTCTCCATCCATGCCTTTGATCGGCGGAACAAGCGGGCGGGAGCCGGCGGCAATGATGAGGGCATCCGGGGCTTCTTTTTCGACGTACTCCGGTGTTACCTCAGTGTTGAGACGGATTTCCACGCCTGCATTTCTTGCGAAACGTTCGTAAGTCTCGGTCAGCGCGAACATTTCCCGTTTGAACGGCAGAGCGATTTCGCTCTTTAAGATGCCGCCAAGGGACGCTTCTTTTTCGCAGAGCACAACGCTGTGGCCTCTTCTGGCTGCGGTCCATGCCGCATACAGGCCGCCAGGGCCGCCGCCTGCGACGAGGACTTTTTTCTTCACCGGAGATGGCTGCACTTCATCGCCTTCCATCTCTCTTCCGATCAGCGGATTGACGGTGCATCTTCTCGTGCCGGTTGCTGCGCGCTCTGCCATACAGGTGAAGCATCTCAGACAGTGCACGATGTCCTCCGAGCGGTTTGCCATGACTTTGCGCGGCAGGAACGGATCTGCGAGAAGGGCTCTCGCCATGTAAACGACATCGGCTTTGCCGGATGCGATGATCTCTTCCATCTGCGCCGGATCGTTCAGACCGCCGATCGTTGCGACCGGAATGGAAACGTGTTTTTTGATCTCGGCTGCGAGATAAACGTTGCATCCGTGATCTTTGAACATGGACGGATGGGTGTCGCCGAAGCCTCTCTGATACGTTCCGGCGGAAACGTGAAGCAGGTCGATGCGGGATTCGAGTGTCTGCGCGATGCGGACACCCTCTTCCAGATCGTAGCCGCCCTCAAACAGCTCGGAACCGCTGAAGCGGAACTCAATCGGGAACATCGGGCCGACGGCTGCGCGGACCGCATCGAGCACCTGACAGGCAAAGCGGCAGCGGTTTTCGAGGCTTCCGCCGTACTCATCGGTTCTGTGGTTGAAGTACGGGGAAAGGAACTGGTTGATCAGCCAGCCGTGGCCGCCGTGGATCATAATCATCTCGAAACCGGCGCGTTTGGCAAGGCCTGCTGCGGTTCCATAAGCCTGTACGATCTCGTCGATCTGCTCTTTTGACAGTGCTCGGACCGGTACGCCGTCCGGGCGTGTCGTGTCGGACGGGCCCCACTGGCACATCTCGTGCTGTCTCGTTTTATCGGTCATGTAAGTTCCTGCATACATACCGGAATGGGACAGCTCCAGGCTCGGTACTGCGCCGTGGCGGGAAATTGCGTCAGCCGCATACGTTGCGGATGCCAGGGAATTTAAAACTGCGGTATCCAGATGATACGCATGGGAACCGTCGGTCGCCGGGTGCACCATGCACTCGCTCACCGTCACGGCTGCGGCTCCGCCTTTGGCACGAAGCTCATAGAATGCAGCAGACTTCGGTCCGATACATCCGTCATTCGTGATATCAGTTCCGCCCATCGGCGCGGAGAACATGCGGTGCGGGAAGGTCTTTCCTGCAATGGTAATCGGGCTGCAAAGGTGTGGGTAATCGTACTTCATTTTTGCTTCCTCCTCTTTTTTGAATCTGTAAAATACCCCATTTTCTTTTTATTCAAACAGCATCCCCGGAAGGAAATGCAGTTTTTTGCCAATGGTTCTGGCGATGAAACCGACCAGAAGGGCTGCTACGATGGTTCCCTCGCGGACACCGTTCAGCTCACGCGCCAGGAAAAACGAAGCGGCAGCGGCAATGACTGCCATGGAAACGTCGAACGCGATTTTCGTTGCACCGAACTCGGTTTCCCATCTGGCAACAACCGCGCGGACAAAGGACTCGCCCGGCAGCATGACAACATCGGCGAGCACTTCCATGTAGACACCGACGCCGAGGATCAGACATCCGATCAGAAGGTAAGCGACTTTTGCCGCATACATCTGCGGATTCAGTGCATGTAACAGGACCATACTGAAATCAATGAAAAATCCAAAGGCGATGGACACCGGGATCTGAAGAAGGGATTCCGGTTTGAAATTCTTTCCGAGAATCGCAATCTGGAGAACGATCAGCAGGATGCTGAAAATAATTGTAAAGTTGCCGAGAGATAATGCAAAGTTAAGACTTAATACGTAAGGGATTGATGAGATCGGAGATGTTCCGAGATTTGCTTTGGTGATGAGTGCAACCCCGAGGGAGTTTACAAACAATCCCGCAAGGAAAATCAGGTAACGTTTCACAAGGTCTTTTTTGTTGTTTGTCATAGGTGCAGTTCAAATCCTTTCTTCCTAATTGTGATCCTTTGTTATCTTATCACCAACCGCAAAACATGTCAACTCTTACATGTTTTATTTTACTTATTTTTTCTGTGGATTTTCCGGCGAAGCTGTGCTATACTCAAAAACACAAAAGCAAAACGGTTTTGAAAAATTATTTGGATAAAGGAATTTCTTGCGAATGGGAACTTTGAAATATGCGATTCTCGGACTTTTGAACCGAAATGACATGACAGGCTATGAACTGTCGAAAGAATTTGAGACAACCTTATTTGAATTCTGGAATGCAAAGCACAGCCAGATTTATCCAGAACTGAAATCACTGAACGCCGAGGGACTGATCCAATATCGGGTGGAAATCACGGGAAATGTGCTGGAAAAAAAGGTCTATACGATTACCGATGAGGGACGGCGCGATTTTTTGGAATGGGAGGAAACGCTCTGCCCGATCCAGACGGCATCCAAGGATGAATCCCGTTTGCGGCTCTTCTTCCTCGACGGCGCCTCACCGGATTTCCAGCAGCGATTTCTTGCCGACCAGCTTTCCCAGCATCAGAAGCATCTGGAACATCTGCTGGAAAACCAGAAAAAATTTGATGAAATCCCGCCTGCGGATGACCGCGCGTTTTCGGATTATCTCGTCCTGCGCGGCGCGGTGTACCGGGAAGAAGCTGCGCTGCAGTGGATTCAGGAATGCATCAAGCTCAGCGAGCAGCGGTCTGCGGAATCAAAAAAATAATTAAAAAATGCAGAGAACCTGTTTTTTCGGTTCTCTGCATTTTTTATAAACGTATTTATACTTATTTCTCCATTGCCTTTTTGATTGCTCCAAGCAGCTCCTCATACGTCTCATACGCCGGAATCTGCGGATAGTCGGCTTTGATTTTATCGGTCGAGCGGAACAGGAAGCCTGCCTTACTTGCCTGAATCATGCCGAGGTCATTATAGGAATCGCCGCTTGCGATCGTTTCGAATCCGATAGACTGCAGTGCTTTGACCGTGGTGAGCTTCGACTGCTCGACTCTCATCTTAAAGCCGGTGATCTCTCCGTCGTCTGCGACTTCCAGGGAGTTGCAGAACAGGGTCGGATAGCCGAGTTTTTTCATCAGCGGTGCGGCAAACTCCGTGAAGGTGTCGCTGATCAGGATCACCTGGGAGAAGGTGCGCAGCTCGTCGAGGAACTCTCTTGCGCCCGGCAGTGGATCGATCTTCTCAATCGTAGCCTGAATCTCTTTCAGTCCCAGGCCGTGCTCTTTTAAGATTCCAAGTCTCCATCTCATCAGTTTATCGTAATCCGGTTCGTCGCGTGTCGTTTTTTTAAGTTCCGGGATTCCGCTTGCCTCCGCAAACGCGATCCAGATTTCCGGTACCAGTACTCCTTCTACATCCAGACATGTAATATACATTGTTATGATCCCCTTTCTTGCGCTGCCCGCCTTGTTTGCCGACGGGGTTTTGTTTTTTTTCACAGCATCACTTTACCACACTATATCATAGAATCCATATCACTGCAAATTAAAATCACGTTTTATTTTTTTATACGTATATATCTCTCTAAAATTACATTCTTTTTACAAAATCGTTGTTTTTTACAAATTCATATATTTATATGTTTTTTGACTATTGATTTATTTTTCATATATTTATATAATAATTACAAGCATTTTTATTAATTTTCTATTTTATCATCCATATTAACGAACGAATTTACTTTTCAGATAGTGCACTAATCTAAGGATAAATAAAAAACTAAAACCATCCAACAATACTTATGAAAGGAGACCACTCATCATGAAAAAATTAAAAACATGTCTTGCATTTTTTATTTGTTGTATTCTGTCCTTAAATATGGTAATTTGCAATGTAAAGGCAGATAATAATGTTGTTCTATCTAACAAAGCATATCTATTAAAAACCGGAATGCCACAAAAGGAAATAGAAAAGCTGGATGATGACGTCATGCAGTTCATTGTGGATGACTTAAAAAGTGGAGGTAAACATTTTGAATATATTAATTCAAATATCGAAAATCAAATATCGATACTCAGTAGCGAAACTTTAACCGGTATTTCCTTTACTGCATCAGCTTTTAAAAATGCATCAACCATTTATATCTATCCAACATACGAGTTTACTTCTAAATAAACAACCTCGCGGAAAAGACAGTTTTTCTTTTCAATTAGGCGCTGCTATGAGACCGTATGAATATGGTGGAAAATTATGGTACAAAGATAATACTATGAACGATTGGAAAGTCGGTGGAACTCTTACTGCAAATAATCAGCAATTATCTGGTGCTGAATTTTCAGGGAGTCAACTAGGAACACCCGACTATGCCATGAAGCTTAAAGGTGTTACATACTGTCACGCTACTGCAGGTAATAGCAGTGATAAAAGAATTGTAATGGGATACTTATATAATCCCCAGAAAACCGGCTACAGTATCTCTTTTTCCTACAACGGTGGTGGAATTAGCTACTCTCCATCAGGAACAGCCTATACTGCATATAAAACAATGAACCTAAGTTATTAAACTTTCATTCACCACATACAAGTACATTTAATTTCTAATTACTCTTTCAAAGTAACAATTTGCCTATCCAGAAGCACAAATTTCTCTGATAGGCAAATTGTGTTTAAGGTATTTTCAAGTAATTTAAGTAAAATCATGAGCAAGTCGCCATTACTCGTAGAAAAACGGGCAGATTATGAATGTTTTAGGAATTGCAGTAACAAAAAGTACAGAACAACCATTCAAAAAAACTTTTAAATCCGGCATCAACTGAATAAAGCCATAAATAAGAGGTAACTCATTATGAAAAAAATCAAATTTTTATTTTTCACCCTGTTATTCTGTTTTTCTGTTCCAGTCAAAGCAGACACTGCATTCGAAAATGACGATACGGTATTGTGCTCTTTTTTAAAAGAAAACGTACCAGAAAATGCTTCGCCAATAGAATCCAGTTTAGAAAACGAGTATCGAAAAACTTCTTCCAAACCTATCGATTTCTATTTTTTTAAACGATCTGAAAAGACAAAAAGTTTCCAAGATCTGTATGCCGCAAATGTACTCACCTATCAGGAAAAATCAGATCGTTCTTTGTTATATCAGACAGTTTTCGATTTTCAAAATATAACCCAGGTAAGAACTGCGAAAGAAGACTTTATCCGTCTGGAGACAGATCCACTGATGTATCTTTTTGAATTAGAAAAAGCAGAATTGTGGACTCGGAACAGCACGGAAGAACCCTGGACGCTGGAACGGAAAATCACAACGCCTGGAAACCCAGATTTTTATCTTCCTTATAGCCAGTTTTCTTCTGATAAAAAATATTTTCGAATTCTGGCATCTTTTTCCTGGAGCCCGAGCCCTGCTGAGGAAAGCGAAGTTTCTTCGCCAGAATATCATTGCATTTATACCTCTGTGTATCCGGTATATCAGATTCCGGTGAAAGTACTCGTTTTGATATGCGGAGGCGCAGCTTTCTTCTTTCTCTACCGGAGACACAAAAAAAATCATATCTCCCAAAAAGATGTTCCGTAAGCTACGCCTTTTCAACATGTTTTCGTCACTGTTCAGAGCCAACTTCCAAAATGCTACGCATCTCATCGGTGTGGCTTTATCTGCTTTTCATCGCATCCCGAATCCGCTCCAGTGCCTCGGTCAGGGTTGCGCGCGGGCAGGCGATGTTGATCCGCTGGAAGCCGCGACCGCAGTCTCCGAAGATCTTGCCGCTGTCGAGCCACAGCTTCGCCTTGTTGATGATCAGGTCTTCCAGTTCGTCGACAGAAAGCCCCGTCTCGCGGAAATCGAGCCATACGAGATATGTTCCCTCCAGGTCGATCATCTTCACGCCCGGAATCTGCTCCTCCACATACTGCCTTGTAAATTCTGCATTTGCCTTCACATAGGAAAGCATTGCCTCATACCACTCCTCGCCCTTATTATATGCCGTCTCGCATGCCACCAGACCCATCACACCAAGCTGGCTCGTTCCGGCTGCATCGAGCTGTTTCCGGAATTTCGCACGGAGTTCCGGGTTGGCGATAAAGATGTTTGACATCATCATACTTGCCAGATTGAATGTCTTACTCGGCGCGGTGCAGGTGATCGTGATGTCCTCGTACTCTTTTTTGATCGCAGCAAACACCTGATGCTCGCCCTTAAAAATGAAATCTCCATGGATCTCATCACTTACAACGGTCACGCCGTACTGCACGCAGAGATCGCCGATCGCCGTCAGCTCATCTTTCGTCCAGACTCTTCCGACCGGATTGTGCGGATTGCAGAGGAAAAAGAGCTTTACGTTTTCAGCTTTCAGCTTCTCCTCGAAATCCGCCACATCCATGTGATAGCGGTTATCATCGCCGAGCACCAGCGTGCTGCTGACAACTCTTCTGCCGTTATCCGCAATGACTTCCGAAAATGGATAGTAAACCGGTGACTGGATCAGCACGGCATCCCCGGGCGCGGTGTAAGCCTTGACTGCCATCGCAAGTGCAAATACAACGCCTGGCGTTTTGATCAGCCATTCTTCTTTCGGCTGCCAGTTGTGATGACGTTTCATCCATCCCGCAACGGCCTCAAAATACGGAGTCTGCGCATCGCTGTAGCCGTAAATGCCCATTTTCGCACGCTCTACCAGCGCATCCTCGATGTAGGAGGATGTCTCAAAGTCCATGTCCGCCACCCACAGCGGCAGCACATCGGATGGCATGCCGCGTTTTACTGCAAAGTCATATTTTAAACAGTCTGTATTTTTTCGGTTGATGATTCTGTCAAAATCAAGATTTCTTTCCGCCATTTTTCTCTTCCTCGATTTCTGCAAAGACCTTCGTAAGCTCGCCGATCAGGTCCTCGATATTTTCAATTCCGACGGAAAAACGAAGGGTGCTCTCCGTAATTCCGTTCCGCTCACGGATTTCCTTCGGCACATCGGCATGTGTCTGCGTCGTCGGATACGTAACGAGTGTCTCCACGCCGCCGAGGCTCTCTGCGAAACGGATCATTCTTACCTTTTCCAGAATGGCAAGGGCAAACTCTTTGCTCTCGAGCTGGATTGTCAGCATGGCACCGAAGCCTCTTGCCTGTTTTTTCATAATCTCATAGCCCGGGTGATCCGGCAGTCCCGGATAAATCACTCTTGTGACTGCTTTCTGTTGCTGCAGCCATGCGGCAATCTGTTTTGCATTCTCCTGGGAGCGTTCCATGCGGATGCCAAGCGTCTTCATGCCGCGCAGTACCAGCCAGCAGTCAAACGGAGCAAGGCCTGCACCTGTTGTCTTGATCAGGAAACGCAGTTTTTCCTGAATATCTTCGCGGTTCGTCACGATAAAGCCTGCCAGTGTATCGTTGTGACCACTCAGGTATTTCGTGCCGCTGTGAATCACAACGTCCGCACCGAGATCGAGCGGATTCTGAAAATACGGGGACATAAAGGTGTTGTCCACAATCAGAATCAGGTTGTGGCGTTTTGCGATATCTGCCATCTTTCTGATATCGGTTACGTTCATCATCGGGTTCGTCGGGGTCTCGATGTAGATGGCTTTTGTATTTTCTTTCACATAGCTTTCCACGTCATCACGACAGCAGTCAATACCGGAAAATTCAACGCCGTTTTTCTCATTCACGTGGTGGAACAGACGAATGCTGCCGCCGTACAAATCGGAGTCCGCAATGATGTGGTCCCCCGGGCGGAACAGCTCCATCAGAAGAGAGATCGCTGCCATGCCGGAGCTTAATGCAAATGCGTCAATTCCGTTTTCCAGCACAGCCACCATTTTTTCCAGATGCTCTCTGGTCGGGTTCTGCAGTCTGCTGTAATCAAATCCGGTGCTCTGTCCTACGCCCGGATGCGCATACGTTGCGGTCTGATAAATCGGGTAGCTGAGTGTACCGTAGTGGCTACACTGTCCCTCGTCCTCTTCTAAATGGATACATTTTGTGTCAATTCCTCTTGCCATATGAATAATCTCCTGTTATTTCGTAATTTTTCTTTCTATACTAATCTGATAGGTTTTGTAACGTAACCTATCATAACAGAAAATGCGGCGTTTGTATATTCCCTTTTTTCTTTGACTTGTTATAAGTTTTTCCTATAACTATCGTAAAAAAACGCCGCCAGAAGATTTTTTCTCCCGGCGGCCGCCTCTTGCATCCATATTTTAAATAAGTTCCGCACAGATCGGATAATGATCAGAAAGGCACACACCGTCCTTCTGCTCCGTCCATTTTTCCACCTTTTTCAGTTTCCAGTCCCCTTTGAGAATGATGTAGTCAATCAAGCACTGCGGATCGTTCGGATCATCGCGATGATAGTTGTGGAAGGTAATGCCGATTCCTTCCGTCGCATTCACAAGACCTGCAGTTTCCCTCAGCGGTTTCATCTCTTCGCTGTCCGGTTCGGCATTGAAGTCGCCGTTAAAAATCACCGGCACATCGGCAAATGCTTTCTCAGCTTCCAGATGTGCAAGAATCTGTTCCAGGCCAAGCTTTCTCGCCTCGGAGCACTCGTGATCCAGATGGGTGTTGATGACGCGGAACACTTTTCCGGTCTCCATATCCTCAAATACCACATCCGTCGCAGTGCGCGGGCACATGCTCTGTACCGGATAACGGGATCCCGGCACGTACGGTGTCGGTGACAGCCAGAAGGTTTCCAGGCTCACACTCTGAAAACGGTCTTTCCGATAGGCAATGATCATTGCCTCGCCGGTCAGATCCTTTTCTCTTCCGCAGCCGACAATGTAATATTCCGTCAGATTTTCCTTCAGCCAGGCAGCCACATGCGGCAGGACCTCCTGAAAACCGATGATATCCGGCTTTTCCTGTCGGATTTTTTCCAGAATCAGCGGTCTGCGGTAGATAAAATTGTTGGCTCCATCCTGTCCGAAATCACAGCGAATATTAAATGTTACAAATTTCATGGTAAAACCCTCCTTTTTATTCCCAGTATACTCTGTAGCATGTTTGAGAAACCTTTTCCACAATCCGGAACTTGCAGCTTTTCTGGCAGTTCCGTCCGTTTCTTTCGAATACAATTACAGGTTTCTCTGTTTTCTGTTTGCCTGTTTCCGCAGGTAATTTCCGATTTCGGTAAAGCAAAGCAGTGTCACAATCAGAAAGATACCCGGGATCAGAATGATCCACCATGCCTTTGTCATCAGCGCTTTTTCGGAAAGTGACAGCATACTTCCCCAGGAAATCACTTCCAGCGGAAGACCGATTCCCATAAAGCTCAGCGTGGATTCTGCCGCAATCGCGCTTCGAATATTCATGACTACCATAAACATAATCGAAGAAAAAAAGTTCGGCGCCAGATGGTGCCATAAAATATAGAAAAAGCTACCTCCCATACAGCGGGACGCAATCACGTATTCGCTGTTCCGGATCTGCCGTACTTCCGTCCGCACAACCTTTGCGATGCTCGTCCAGCTCGTCATCCCAATCACGGCGGAAATGGTGACTACATTGGATTTCCCCGCGACAGCCAGAAGGAAAATAACGAGAAGAAGATTCGGAACCGACAAAAATATCTCTGTCAGCCGCATCAGAAGAGAGTCCAGCCATGCCGGGGCACATCCGCTGACTGCGCCGAACAGAATCGCAATCACGGTGGAAATCAATGTAGAAAGCAGCCCGATCGCCAGCGATATTCTGCCTCCGTACCAGATCATGGAAAAAATATCTCTTCCCATCGTATCTGTTCCAAACAGAAATTCCCGGCACGGCATAACAGAACAGTTCTTCAGATCCATATACGAAGGATCCTTTGTCATGATCAGCTCGCAGAAAAGGCAGCCAAGCATGAGAAGTCCCAGAAAAAGCCCTGCTGCCACCGGCCGGCCCTGATACCATTTTTTCTTTTTTTCCGCCTCCGGTTTTTCCGCTGATCTTTCTCCTGCAAACTGAAATAATTGTTCTTTTTCTGTCACAGCATCATCACCTCCGATGTTTCTGCTACTTCTTTCTCCTGCATCCGCGGATCAATTCTTTCGTTGATGATCTGTGCCACTATATTGCACAAAATGACAACAATTCCGGATATCAGACACAGCAGCATCAGAAGATTGTAATCTTTGTATCTTGCACTTTCATATGCCAGCGTTCCAATGCCGGGATAGGAGAAAACCGTTTCTACAATATAGGTTCCCCCCAGCACATGGGGAACAGAAATCGCCATAATGCCAAGATACGATGGAATCGTATTTCGCAGACAGTGACGGCACATGACCGTTTTCCGTTTCAGACCCTTTGCTCTTGCCAGAAGCACATACTCTTCCCGCACTTCATCCAGGATTTTATTGCGGATCATATACGCATAGTACCACAAATGACTCAACACGACAACGATCATCGGCAGTACCAGATGACAGACACGATCCGGAAAATCCGCCTGTTTTCCAACGGAGTACGCACCGGAGCTCGGCAGCCATTTGAGCTGCATGGAGAAAACAAGAATCAGAAGCAGCGACAGCCAGAATTCCGGTATGCATCCCGTGACGGTTCCGACCTTACAGATGATACGGTCCGGCCAGGTATCTTCCTTCCAGGCACAGAGACTTCCAAGAAGCAGCGCGAGAACAAAAATCAGAAGGAATCCGATCCCGCCAAGCACCAGCGTATTTCCAATCCGTCCCTTAATGACGCGTGTTACATCCATTTTATATTTATACGAAATCCCGAAATCTCCATGCAGCGCATTGTTTGCCCAGCGGATATACTGTACGGAAATCGGATCTCTAAGCCCCAGCTTTTCTTCCGCCCATGCTCTTTCTTCCGGCGTCATTTTTTCTACACGGTCCCCATAATACGATACCAGAGGGTCTCCCGGTGCAAGCCTTGAAATGTAAAATACCAGTACCGACAGCAGCAGGACACTTGCCAGAAATGCCGCTGCCTTTTTTCCATAATAAAGTGCTCTGTTTCGGCTTTTCATGTCACATCGCCTCCTTCTGTCAGCACAAAATGGTCTTTTTCCACTTCCTGCAAGGTTCCTTTTCTGGAGAATTCCATATTTGCAAAATCCGGAACGGCTCTCGCCCGTTCCCTTCGCGGATCCGGAATCGGAATGGCTGCGATCAGCGCTTTTGTATACGGATGCAGCGGATTTTGAAACACGGCTCCTGCCGGACCGGTTTCCACCAGCTTTCCATGATACATCACACCCACTCTGTCACACAGAAATTCCACCATATCCAGATCGTGTGCAATGAACAGGATCGAAAAGCCGTGCTCCTTCTGCAAATGACGGAACAGATTCACAATCTGCGCCTGGATCGACGCGTCCAGCGATGCAATCGGCTCATCTGCTACCAGAAGCTCCGGCTCCATTGTCAGAGCCCGTGCAATCGCAACACGCTGCCGCTGTCCGCCCGATAATTCACCCGGATACTTTTTCAGATATTCCGGATCCAGCCCTACATACTTCATCTGAAATTCTGCTTCCTCCCGATAGCTTCCACGCAGTGGCCGGATTTTCTGCACCCGCATCGGCTCTTCCACGATATCACAGACCTTCCTTCTCTGGTTCAGACTGGAGCCGGAATCCTGAAAAATCATCTGGCGTGTTCTCTGCAGCATTTTTTTGTTTTTTCGAAACTGCCCTCTGTCACAGGTATCCACATTTTTATAATAAATATGGCCGGCATACGGCTGGTAAATATTCATTACGCAGCGTGCCACTGTGGATTTTCCGGAACCGGATTCTCCTACAAGGCCAAAAATTTCTCCTTTTCGAATCTGAAACGATACATCATCGACCACCTTTACCGCTGTTTTTCTGGACAACGGAAAAATATGCGTCAGATGACGCACATCCAGTAAAATTTCATCTTCCATTTCCGCTTCCTCCTATCGGCGGAACAACCTTCGGTGCTCTCTCATCCAGCAGCCACGTTGCCGCATAATGGCTGTCTGTGATCCGGAACATCGGCGGCTCCTCCTCAAAATCAATGTTCAGCGCATAGTCGTTGCGGCCGGCAAAAGCATCTCCCTTGGGGGGATGTAGAAGAGACGGCGGCATTCCCGGTATGACCGGCAGGCTTTCCTTTCCCCTCGAAAAAGACGGGATCGAACGGAGAAGCCCCCACGTATACGGATGGCGGGGATCATAAAAAATCTCATCCACCGTTCCGATCTCTACAATTTTTCCTGCATACATAACCGCTACCCGGTCTGCAATCCGTGCAACGACGCCGAGGTCATGTGTGACAAAAACCGTTGCCGTTCCGAGCTTTCTCTGGATTTCCCGCAACAGATCCAGGATTTGTGCCTGAATCGTCACATCCAGCGCCGTTGTCGGTTCATCTGCAAACAGAATTTCCGGATTTCCCGCCAGTGCGATCGCCAGTACGATCCGTTGCCGCATTCCGCCGGAAAAATGGTGCGGATATGCTTTTTTCCGCTCCTTTGCCTGCTCAATTCCCACCAGCTGCATCAGTTCTGTCACTCTTTGTTCCACCGCTTCTTTTCCCATGCCTTTTTGATGTACCCGCACTGCCTCTGCAATCTGCGCCCCGATAGTCATCGTCGGGTTTAAGGAAGTCATCGGGTTCTGAAACACCATCGAGAACAGCTTTCCCCGCAGCTCCCGCATTCTGCGCTCCCCGCATCCCGCAAGATCTTCGCCATTGACCAGGATTTTTCCGTTTTTGATCTTCGCATTCTCCGGCAACAGCTTCATAATACTTTTACAAAGCACACTTTTTCCACAGCCTGACTCGCCAACCACAGCAAGCACCTCGCCCGCCTGTAAGGAAAAGCTGACATCCCGAACTGCCTGCACTTCCCCCTCATCGGTAAAAAAGCTGACCGAAAGATGCTCCACCTTTAATCGTTCTTCCATTCTGTTTTTCTCCTGTACGGACAAAAAGGGGGTAAACATACCCCCTCCGTCTGCTTTTTCTTTTTTATTCTGTCATTGTCCAGTCCTGAATATTCCAGAAAATACCAACGCCGTGATGGCCAAGTACCGTGTCCTCGGAAATTCCCTGAATGCCGGAGTCCGCTACATAATTTGCATCGATATAGCAGATGAATGCATAGGCCGGATCTTCTGCCAGCTCTTCCTGGAATTTTCCGTAGTATTCCTTCCGCACCTCCGGGTCATCGCTCTGACGGGCAAGTGACAGGTATTCATCTACTTTTTCGTTGGAATAGCTTGAATAATTCGCTCCTTTGTCGGTACCAAAAACCTTGTAGGTATGGTCGTCTGCGTCAAACGGGCTTCCCCATCCGATCAGGCATGCCATCTGTCCGCCCCAGTCCATCTGTGCCGGAATTTCTACGGTACAGTTGATTCCGGCTTCCCGGAGCTGCTGTGCTGCCGCCTGGGCAATATCAATACGATCCTGCTCGCCAGACATTACGCTGATCACAAAGCCGATTTCTTCTCCGTCACGCTCATAGATACCGTCGCTGTTTTTTGTGCATCCGGCTGCTTCCAGAATCTCCTGCGCTTTTTCCGGATTGTAATCATAATGTTCTATATTTTCATTATTATAAATGTTTCGCTGCAGAGGACTGTATGCCGGCATTCCCTCGCCAAGAAGCACGGAATCAATGATCGCCTGACGGTCAATAGAATAGCATACCGCCGGAATGATGTCTCTGTTTTTCGTCCAGTAATCATTCGCAAAGTTAAATAAGATTCCGCGGTAATCTGCTGTTGTCATATCGTAGCAGGTAAAACCGTCTTTTTCTTTGAAATTCTGCGCATTTTTCGGGTCAAGCAGCGCCAGATCCAATTCGCCGGATTCCAGCTGCATTGCCTGCGCATTGTCATCCGGTACAATTTTGAAAATAACCTTGTCAATCTTTGGTGCCCCAAGATAATAATTTTCATTTTTTGTCAGAACAATCGACTGTCCTTCATCCCAGCTCTCCAGTTTGTACGGACCTGTTCCGACCGGTGCACGGAAGAAATCCGATTCCTGCATATTTTCGCCTTCCAGCAGGTGTTTTGGCAGGATTGCCATCGTCATATACTCCAGGAAAGCCACGTTTGGCTCGGAAAGCCGGAACGCTACCGTTTGATCATCGATCACGGTAATCTCTTCCACATCTTCATAGTTCGGTGCATTCTCTGATCCGTTTTCCGGATCCATGATTGCTTCGATGGTGAATTTTACATCGTCTGCTGTAAATTTTTCTCCATCGTGCCACTGGATGCCGTCCCGGATATGAAAGGTATACGTGCAGGTTTCTTCGTCGTACTCCCATTTTTCTGCCAGTCCCGGAACAATGCTGTCATCCGCATCGTGTGCTGTCAGTCCGCTAAACAGCAGTACATTGATTTCGCCGTGCTCGTCCATCGCCGGATTGATTCTGGTATAATCGGCAGAACCGTAAACCAGCGTTGTTTCTTCCTCCTCTGTCTGATCGGTATCTGTTTTCGCATCGGATTTCGTCTCTGTTTTCGCACCTGCTTCCGACGAAGCCGTACTATTTTTCCCATTCTCCTGCCCACACGCTGCCAAGGATGCCGCAAGAGACACCATCACCAGCAGAGATAATACTTTCTTCTTCATGTTTTCCTCCCATTTTCAGACCGGCTTGTTTTCCGGACTGACCGCTTGTTTTATTTCGTACCCTTCAAGTGCTGCACCCCTGATGAACACACTGTTTGTTCATTATATTGGATATTCAGCTCCTGCACAAGCCGGGTGGGGGGATATTTTTCTTTTAAAACACAAAACGACCCTGGACAGAGGTTTTTCCCCTGACGCAAGGTCCTGTTTGTTTTCCTGTATCTGTCAAGCGGATATTCGCAATCCGCTTCGCTGCTTGATTCGGTTAATTCTTTACAGCATATTCATGACAAATCCTGCCAGCATCGTTGAAAGAACCGTGATAACGGTAATTCCTCCTACAACATACGGCACATTCAGCGTATCCTCAATAAATGCTTTCTCTTCCGGGGTCTCGCCGACTGCATCGCCGACCTCGCGGCAGATGACAACATTACTTGGGAAACCAAGGAACTGTTCCACACCGATTCCAATCGCCAGATCCCTGTCGCCTACAAGCTTCCAGGTCGGAAGCACCCATCCGACCAGTGCAACACCAATCAAAGCTGCGATAAACAGAACGATCGTCTGGAATGCCATGGTGCCAAGATCACTTAAAGAAACCTTAGCCAGGGATGGGATAATGGAACCGAAGACAGCAACCATCATCAGACCATAGGAATTCGACTTCTGCAGTGGTTTGGTCGGAACGAGGCCAGAAGCGGCACACGCAACTCCAAGAAGCAGCGCCCAGATGCTGTAATTGATCGGCGTCAGATCGCCAAGGATATGGGCGATCCAGGAGCCTGCTGCCACAAGTGCCATCATGACATTGGCAGAATACCATTCTTTGTGTTTGTCTGCAAAAGAAACTTTTACGGAGCCACCGTTTCCGGCTTCCTGTTTTTTGAACTGCGCCGGGTTCTCGCGGTATGCCTTCAGCAGCTTCTTTCCATAACGGATCCCCATGGCAGATGCAATCGGCGCACCGACAAATTTCTGTACGGAATAAATCACGGCACAGAGTGCTGCAGCCGTTGCCAGGCCCTTTTCCGCTGCGGCGCTTGCCATCAGAGAGGTTGCCATTGCCGCACCGTTGATGACCGGCATTCCGACCAGCACGGTATCAAATCCGATGATCGGAGTAACAAGAAGCATTACAATGCAGGATGCCAGCATACAGAGCGCTGCCATCAGTACGGTTCTCCACTCCTCGACCAGCTGTTTTACATTCAGGGTCGTTCCCATGTTAAACAGTACCATTGCGATAGCAAGCTTTGATAATGCCGTAAGGCCTCCCTGGTCAATGATGTCCGCCGGGAACAGTTTTGTCAGAAAGCCTACCAGAAATAAAAGCATGACAACCATCATTCCGGACAGCTTTCCCTTTGTCAGTTTTCCTACAATATCACCCAGTGCAAACACGATCAGAACGATCATGAAGCTGGAAAACATTGCGTTGTTTGTTAAAATCTCAGCCATTTTTTCTCTCTCCCTTATTCTTTTTCAATGATCCGCGCTACCAGCTCTCCGGCCCGGTAGAAATCATCGAGGTGCAGATATTCTTCGGTCGAATGATTCTTGAAATAACCCGTTGCAATACCGACACAGGTAATTCCCTTCTGATTGAAAATATTTCCATCCATACCGCCGCCACCGCTGTTAATCTGCGGTTCGATTCCCATCTCTTTCAGGGATTCCGTCACAATCTGAATCATCTCAGAGTCCTCCGGAACAAAAAACGGCAGGAAGGTATTTTCTCTTGTAAATTCCACACGCGCGCCGCGTTTCTCCGCGATTTTTCGGCAGTGAGTCTGAAAATACGCTTCGTAACGATCCAGCTTTTCTCCCGATCTGCTCCGCATTTCTCCGCGCAGAATGGCGTGATCACAGACCACATTCATTGCCTCGCACGTTTTCGACCAGAGGTGGGAAAAGTTGGATGTCGTGTTCTCATCAAGCCTTCCCGTCTCCATCGTTGCCAGCATTTCCGCCATGATTTTTGCCGCGTCAATGCCTTTCTCCGGCTCATTTCCCGCATGAGCTGCCTTGCCGAAAATCTGTGCCTCCAGAAGTGCACGTCCCGGCGCACCGTTTACGATTCGTCCAATGCGGCCCGGGGAATCGAGTACATACATCGTTTTCGCCATCAGCAGGCTTACATCAAACGCTTTCGCACCGTACAGGCCGGCTTCCTCACCAACCGTAAAAAGGATTTCCAGCTTCGGAAGTTCTTTTCCGGATTCGATTGCCTGCCGCACACCCTCTAAAATAGCTGCAACACCGGACAAATCGTCTGCCGCCAGAATTGTGTCACCCGAAGAGCGAAGAATTCCGTTGTCCTCCACCGGCCGGATCCCAATACCGCCCGGCACACGGTCCATATGGGAACAGAAACAGGCGACACCCTCTCGTTCCCCTTCCCGTACCGCCAGAATATTGCCGCACACACCGCCGAACGTTGCACCGGCCTCATCCCGCGTGATCGAAAATCCCATTTGTTCCAGCTTCTTCACCAGGCAATCCGCAAGTTCCGTTTCCTGACCGCTCGACACGTCAATTCGCATCAGCTCCAGCAGTTCTTCCAGCATGCGTTGATTTTTCATACCTTTTTCTCTCCATTCCTGAAAAAAATAGTTACTGTTCACTCAGCACCGGAACACTTGCTGTTTCGGTGTGTAACATTCCGTAAAATTCTTTTCCATCATATCATTTGCCTTTCGTCCTTAATAGGTGTAAAATTATGCCATAATTTATTTTTCTGTCTTTAATTCCCGGAAAGGAACTTTAATTATGAAAATCGGAGTAACAGGTTCTGATCACATCTGTGACAGGATTCAGAAAACGCTGGAAAAGCGCATGCCGGATCTCGACGTAGTCTACGAACGTTCCAATGATTATCGATATGGTCTGGAAGCTGCTGAACAATTTCAGAAGGAAAAAGTGTCCGGTATTATTTTTACCGGTCCGACCAACTACCACTATGCCTTAAAACGGCTGGAGCCGACCGTTCCCTGGACTTTTCTGCCTCACAATCAGACCTCAGTCTTAAAAGCGCTGGCTGAATCCGCTGTCCGTTATTCCTGCGTTCCGGATGTGATCAGTATTGATATGTATGAAGAATCGCTTGTGTATAAAACGCTGGAAGAAATCGGTATTTCCAATGGCCGTGTCCTCGTTGCGCATGGTTCTTCGCCGGATCAGGATGATTTTCAGAATGCACTTACAGACTTTCACCGCTATAATTATTATCACAATGGAGCAAAAGTCTGCTTTACCAACATGGAAAAAACGTATGAGATGCTGTCGGCGGAGAACATCCCCTGTATCCGCATTTCTGTTTCCGAGGATGTGATTCTGGAACAGGTTTATCATATCCAGTTTCTGGAAAATACCGCACGGCAAAACCGCGGTCAGAATGCTTCTGTGCAAATCTATTTTGATTATTCCTTTGATCAGGAAACCAATCTTTCCCTTCGCGAATGGGAAAAAATTCATTATCAGAACGAAATGCGCGAGCTCATTTACTCTGCAGCCCACCGCATGGGAGCCGCCGCATTTTCCGAGGGTGCTTCTATTTTTTATATCATGTCCTCCCGTCCGGTTCTGATGCGGGAATTTATCCAGAACGGGGAATATCAGAAAATCCTGTTTTACGGACAGCAGACACCACACAACCGGCTTTGGATCGGCATTGGCTACGGAGATTCCCCCATGGAAGCCAAGTCCCGTGCTGCGATGGCGCTCAACCACTCCATTGCAGACCGCTCCGGCGCGAACTATATTGCGGAGGATGAGCATCAGTTTACTGAGATTAAAGCGGCGGATCCGATCGATCACACGGCGTATTTTCTGCACAGGCTTCGCATCAGCAGCAGTACGTACGAAAAACTGAAAGAGATTCTGCAAAAATACAACCAGGAAATCACCTCCGCAAAGCTCGCCGAAGAAATGGGAATCACGGAGCGAAGCGCCAACCGACTGATTCTGCGGCTCGAGCAGGAACACTGTGTGACAACGATCGGAAAAATCAGCAACGGCAGGGGACGCCCGGCACGGATCATGAAAATCACTTTATAAAACACATATACTCTCGCAATCTTTCTGCGAGTACATACGATACGAAACGGAGAATTGTTATGGATACCAGAACAGAACAGGCTTTTGCTTATCTTGAAAAAAATGAACACAGCATGATAGAACTGCTGAAAAACCTTGTTTCCATCGAAACACCTTCCGCCGACCGTGAAGCGAATGAGCGGATTGCGGCGCATCTTGATACCTACTGCGATGCACTCGGCATGGAACGGCAGATTCATCATTTTGAAAAGGCCGGCCCGACACTTGCTGCGTGGACGCATCCGCAGGAAAAGAAGCCGATTCTTCTGCTTGGGCACATGGATACGGTTCATGCCGTCGGAACCTTTGGCGCAGAACCATTTCTTGTGAAGGATGACCGCGTATACGGTCCCGGCGTTTATGATATGAAAGGCGGCGATGTGATTGCGCTGTTTGCGCTCCGCGCTCTGAATGCCATCGGCTATGAAGACCGCCAGATTAAGCTGGTGCTCACCGGAGATGAAGAGGTCGCTCATGCCTTCTCCCACGGCGAAGCCGGAAAGCTTGTTGAACAGTATGCCAGCGGCTGTGAAGCGGCTTTTAATCTGGAATCTGGTTACACCAATGGTGAAGTGACGACCAGAAGAAACGGCGGCGCAATCATCCGCGTTAAGGTAAAAGGAAAAGCTGCTCATGCCGGGAAAGAGCCGCAGAAGGGCGCAAGTGCCATTCTACAGGCAGCACATATGATCACGGAGATTGAAAGCCGCTCGGTTTTTGGCCATCTTTCCTTCAACTGCGGCCGCATTTTGGGTGGAACCGGCGCCAATGTCATCCCAGATTCCTGCGAATTTTCTGTCGGCATCCGCTATGCGGCAAATGCACAGTATGAAGAAGCGATCGCTTTTCTGAAAAACCTCTGTGAAAATGTCACCGTTCCCGGAACAAGCTGCACAATGGAACAGAACGGCTACTATCCTGCCATGGAAATGGTCGACGGCGCCGACCATCTGCTCTCCCTCTACCAGGAAAGCTGTAGCATGCTTGGCGAACCAATTCCACACGGCATCCAGCAGAGCGGATGCTCCGACACTTCCTTTGTCACCCGCATCGGAATCCCGGCTCTCTGCAGTCTCGGCATCCAGGGTGCCGGCGCACATTCGCTCGACGAGTATGCGATTCCGTCTTCCCTGCTGACACAGTGCAAAAAGCTGGTGGCTACGATCCTGGCGCTGTAATTTTACTGCAAAAAAGGTCTCGTTCCGAACGGGTATAATTCCTTGTCATTTAGTTTGAAATCATCCCGTTCGGGTATAAAAACTCATCGTGCGGAAATTCGTCACCCGGCAAAAAAGAGGATGTGAAAAAACTCAATCAAGTTTTTTCACATTCCCTTTTTCATGTGTGTGTGTATATATGGAGTGTGTGTCTCGCTTTTTACTATTTCCGGATGGAGTCAGCAAGCTTTCTTGCTTCTGCTGTCAGTTCTCTTATTTTGTCAAATGCACCGGCCTTCACCAGGTCGCCTTTAACCATCCAGCTTCCTCCGCAGCAGAGGATTTTATCACAGGAAAGATATTCTTCCAGATTTGCGGCATTGATTCCTCCGGTCGGCATAAACCGTATTCCCGTATAAGGTGCAGCCATCGCTTTGATCATCGGAAGTCCTCCTGCCGGTTCCGCAGGGAAGAATTTTACCACTTCAAGTCCTCTTTTTACCGCCTGCGCAACTTCGGAAGGGGTAATGCATCCCGGAAATACCGGAATCTCTTTTTTCAGGCAGTAATCCACAACCTCCGGATCAAAGCCCGGGCTTACGATAAATTTTGCACCGGACTGTACGGCAAGGTCTACCTGTTCTGTTGTCAGAACCGTTCCTGCTCCGACCAGCATATCCGGATAGGCCTCTGCCATCAGCTGAATGCTCTTTGCTGCAGCTTCTGTACGGAATGTAACCTCGGCGCACGGAAGGCCGCCCTGTACCAGCGCTTCGGCCAGTGGTACGGCATCTTTTTCATTTTCCAGTACAACTACCGGAACAACTCCGAGTTTCTGAAAACGCTCAGCCATTGCTTTCATTTCAATTTTCCTCTCTTTCTTTTCCCGGAGCGTGTCGGAAAAACCATTTCCAAACACACTCCGGTACTTCTGCCTTATCTTTTGATGTCAAAATTCATTTCCATGATATGACGGATCAGTGATACATCGTCTGTAATATTGCCGTCGCCGTGAATCGTATGTTTCACAGCACTTGCCGCAACACCAAAGTTTACGGTGTCTTCCGGAGAGTAATCGTTCATCAGGGCATAAATAATGCCGCTTACAAATGCATCGCCGCCGCCGACACGGTCAAGAATCTGGAAGGTGAGCCGTTTACTTTCGTACGTTTTCCCGTTCAGCCACAGATAGGCCATAAGACTGTTTTCGCTGCAGCTGTGTGCAAAACGGACATGTCTTGCGATGCATCGGATATTCGGATATCTTTCCGTAAAGGCTAAAAATACCTTTTCCTGCTCCTCATAATCCGGCTGGAACGGTACCCCGTCCTTTACATCGCCCGCTTCGTGATTCTCTTCCTCTTTCCAGAGATGATACGGCTCGATTCCAAACAGGACATCCACATAAGGAAGGCACAGCGTACAGAAATCTCTTGCCTCTTCCCAGCTCCACAGGGTACTTCTGAAATTTCCGTCAAAGCTTACGGTCATTCCCTGCTCTTTTGCTTCTTTCAGACAGGCAAGAATTAAGCTCCGGCATTTTTCGCCGAGTGTCGGTGTTATCCCGCTCAGATGCAGCCACGTGTAGCCCTCAAGAAGCTTCTTTATGTCTGTTTTATCAAAATCATATTCGGAAAAAGCACTGTGTTTTCTGTCATAAACAACCTTACTCGGACGGATTCCGTAACCGGTTTCCAGATAGTACGTTCCGAGACGGTGCGTTGGTGTTTCTTCTTCGGTGGAGTAGACAATGCTGTCACAGTTCACATCGTTGCTTCTCATCATACGAACGGCGCTTTTTCCCAGACTGTTGTCCGGAACCACCGTAAAGAACGAAGCATCCACCCCGAGATTTGCCAGGGAAAGAGCCACATTGGCTTCGCTTCCCCCATATCTCGCTTCAAATACGGTTGCTGTCCTGATTTTTTCGTAATCCGGCGGTGTCAGGCGCAGCATGATCTCGCCGAGTGTAATAAATTTCTGTTTCATCATCAATACTCCAGGTAAGCTCCCTTCATCGGACTTGCTGCATGCTGGCTGAAAAGTCTCAGCACACCTTTTTTGTATTTTGCCTCTACCGGCTTCCAGTTTTTCCGTCTTTCGGCAAGAATCTGGTCGATTTCCTCCATCGACTTACGCTCTCCTGCAACTCCGATGATATTCAGTTTTCTTTCCATAACATCAATTTCAATCAGATCGCCTTCTTCTACAAGTGCGATCGGACCGCCGTCAACTGCCTCCGGACTGCAATGACCGATAACCGGGCCGGTAGATGCGCCGGAAAAACGACCGTCTGTAATCAGCGCAATACTCTTTCCAAGCTCTTTATCACTGCTGATTGCCTCTGATGTGTAGAACATCTCCGGCATTCCGCTTCCTTTTGGTCCCTCGTAGCGGATGAAAACGGCGTCTCCCTTCTGAACCTTATGCTTCAGGACAGCATCCAGGCATTCTTCTTCGCTGTCGAACGGTCTTGCACGGAGCACAGCTTGAAACATTTCCTTCGGGCATGCCGTATGTTTGATCACGGCTCCTTCCGGTGCAAGATTTCCACGGAGAACGGCAATACTTCCATCGGTTCCGATTGCCTTATCATATGGACGGATAATATCCTCTTTTGTGAGGTTTACCTGATACCGTCTGTTGAATTCCTGAAGCCATTTTTCACATTTCTCATAGAATCCGTTCTGCTTCAGTTCTTCCAGATTTTCCCCTAACGTCTTTCCTGTAACAGTCATCACATCCAGATGGAGGTGCTCCTTGATCTCTTCCATGATGGCCGGTACACCGCCTGCATAGTAGAAGCACTCTGCCGGCCAGCGTCCTGCCGGGCGTACATCCAGAAGATATCTGGCATTTCTGTGCAGTCTGTCAAAGGTATCTCCGGTAATCTCAATGCCAAATTCATGTGCAATGGCCGGAAGATGAAGCAGGCAGTTGGTACTTCCTGAAATCGCCGCATGGACAAGAATTGCATTTTCAAAGCTTTCCATCGTCACAATATCCGAAGGACGCATATGTTCCATCTTTGCCAGTCTTACCGCCTGTCTTCCTGCCTCTCTTGCAAACGCAAGGAGATCCGGGCTGGTTGCCGGCATCAGTGCTGTTCCCGGCAGCGCAAGGCCAAGTGCCTCCGCCATGATCTGCATCGTAGAAGCAGTTCCGATAAAGGAACATGCGCCGCAGCTCGGGCAGGCATTGCATTTCGCCCAGTCAAGCTTTTCTTCATCAATCTCACCGCGCTCAAACTTTGCACTGTACATTCCGAGCTGCTCCAGGGTCAGCATTTCCGGACCTGCATTCATGGTTCCACCCGGAACAAACACGGACGGAATATTGACTCTGGCAAGTCCGATCAGATTTCCCGGTACACCCTTATCGCAGCTGGAGAGATAGACACCGGCATCAAACGGAGTTGCATTTGCATGAATCTCGATCATATTTGCAATCATTTCACGGCTGGCAAGACTGTAGTTGATTCCGTCTGTTCCCTGGCTCTCACCGTCACAGATATCGGTGCAGTGATAGCGCGCGCCAAATCCACCTTCCTCGGCAATTCCTTTCCGTACCTCTTCCTCCAGAATATTCAGATGACCGCTGCCCGGATGACTGTCGCCATACGTGCTTTCCACTATGACCTGAACCTTTCCCAGATCTTCTTTCGTCCATCCGGTTCCGATGCGCAGCGGATCCAGCTCCGGCGCAAGTTTTCTCATTTCCTGACTTTTTAACTGCATCATTTTTTCCTCCTGTACTTTTTATCATTTTCGAAGCAGATCAAAACTTTCCAGAATTTCTGTCAGTTTCTGCTCTTCTTCCTCTTCCGCACCAAGCTCCACACAGTGAAACGTCGGCAGGCTGAATACTCCCAGCATAGATTTCGCATCAACGATATATCTTCCGCAAATCAGATCTACCTCCTTCTGGCAGCCTGATGCAGCCTGTACCAGATGTTTTACATCTCGCAGATTCCGGCTGCTGCAATCATCAGGCGCATTGGATCCGCCGCAAACGTTGTTCCTTCCATTCTTCTGTTTCCCCCTAATTCATCTGATGTTTTTCACATCGCATATCAGTATTTTCTACTGTTTTCTTGTGTTACACGAATATTTTTTGTTATTCGGCTTCAAATTCATCTGATGTATTTATCATATAATCATCTTATCAAAAAAACAATATTGGAATTTTTTCTAAAAATTCATTTTAGTTTTGTGTATTTTGACATTTTGACTTCAAATCGTAAAGATACTATGATAAGAAGTAAGAATGAAACATCTAAGAAACGGAGCAAATCATATGACGACTTTATCACAGGAAGAAAAAAGTCTTCCGCAAAAAATATCAGATGACATCATCGCACTTATTTTAGAGGAAAACTTAAAACCGGGAGACAAACTTCCGAACGAAACCATCCTCTCACAGCGCCTGGATGTGGGAAGAAGCTCTCTCCGGGAAGCCATGAAGCTTCTGGCATCCCGAAACATTGTCACCGTCCGCCAGGGATCCGGAACGTATATCGCCGCGTCTCCGGGTATGGTAGAAGATCCCCTTGGATTTATTTTCATTGACAATAAGCAGAAGCTGGTTCAGGATCTTCTGGAGGTCCGTTTTCTGCTCGAACCTTCCATCGCTGCCATGGCCGCCACGCGCGCAGATGAAAAAGACATAAAAAAAATCACCGCACTCTGCGATGAGGTAGAAACACTCTTAAAAAATCATGAAGATCACACGCAAAAAGATATCGATTTTCACACCGCTATCGCGTTAAGCAGCAAAAACGTTGTTGTCCCAAGACTGATCCCTGTGATCAACAGTTCCATTCCTCTGTTTGTGGAGACAACCGGCGGAATTCTTCGCAAGGAAACCATAGAAAGCCATCGTGAAATTGCCGATGCGATTGCCCGCCGCGATCCGCTCCGCGCACAGGATGCCATGTATCTCCATCTTGTCTACAACCGCAAGGGAATCTGTAATCCCTCGCATAAGCAATGATATGTGACAATAGGCGGTAATACGTAACGCCAGAGCGTGTCTGAAAAAGGCTTTTCGCAAGCTGTGAGTCCCGTTTGTGGGAGATTTTGTCCGAATGAAGGTATCGTAGCGAGCTACGGCAACTGAATGAGGGCAAAATACACCGCAAAGCGGTGCTTGCAACACAGCATGTTCACGCTTGAATCACGTTCTTTGGCACCTGAACAGCAAGTGTTCAGGTGCTGAAAAAATAGCAATGAATCGTGTTCCTGGTTTTTGCCGGTCTTGCTATTTTCGTAGGTGGGTGATAAAATGGCGATAGATCGTGAGAGCGAAAAAACAGAAAGGGATGGAGGAACCTGTATGAAAAGGTGTAGTTACTGTGGTAAAAAAATAAACGGAAGTGTTGGATTTTGCAGTGATGCATGCGAAAGCCGCTATAAAAAAAGAAACGGGTTTTTTGTCCGGTAAGCTCATCAGAAGCCGAGGGAGTTGCTCGTTTCTTTTTTGTTATCCTATTTTCTTTACCCTATCACATCCGTAACCGCATTCACTGCTTTCGCCACAAAGCTGATCGTCTTTTCATTGAACACTTCCCCGTCTTTTGAGATCGAAACGTGTGCGAGTCCGATCTCATCTTTCTCGCTCGCTTCGGTGCTGCCCATGAGGGTTGTCCATTTGATCTGGACATCGTCGGCTGTGATGGCGTGGTCGCATGTTACGATGTACTCTCGTAATAAAGGAGGAACTGCATGCCTTTAAATTTAACCGATTTCAATCAGTTTTACGTCATCAATAAAATCTGCGGCCAGGAAAAGCAGCGTCATTATCTGGAGTCGCTTGGGTTTGTTCCCGGGGCCAGGATTTCGATTCTGTCGGAGCTTCACGTTTATTATCTCGTCATGGTGAAGGGCAGTAAAATCGGGCTGGATCATCGCGCCTTTGCGCTTCTGATTATCCTTACGCTGCTCGGCTGCGCCTCTGCACTGACGCTTACCGATTATCTGAAAAGCCTCTCCCGCCGTAACGGCGCGGATCGCTTCAACCCATTTTTCTTCCGTGTCGTGGCGCCGGACCCGCACCTCTTCTTCCTCCTGCGGCGCAATCTGCTCCACCAGAAATTTCATGTCCAACTCCCCCCTCTCGATCTTATGATTATACCATGCCGGAAGGTTTGCAATCTACTGTTTTGGGAACAAGCTGCAAAAATTAAGAGGTAAGCTGTGATTTCTGCTAAAACAGCCGAAGCTGTGCATCAAAATACGACTCCTGCTTTGCTTCTTTTATGATATCGCCCTCCCGGACCCGGTTGTAAAACCATTCACTAAAAAACGCCGGAATATCGGTCCGGCAGCCGGTGTTTAAAATCATGCTGTTTTACCTTTCATATCTCAACAATGAACGTTTTCAATTCTACAGTCTCACTTTCCTGATAAGGCATATTGTCATCTCCTCTGTTGAATTTGTCTCGTCAATCATGTCATCATCTCGTCACGTAAGTGACGTGATTAATTTTCTCGAATATTATATGTTTTTCCGTCTCAGATCCGATCCAGCACTTCCCCAATATCCCCTTTAATGCACACCGCTCTGTCACGGATCAGATCCGGGACACGCATATCGCTGGTGTTGATGCAGACATAAAGATTATCTTTATCTTCTGCTGTCATGCTGAAAAATGGATATTTGATAATTCCCGGCGTGTTGTATCCCACGCCGAGTTCCAGATACAGGATATGGCCTCTGTTGTGACGAAGCAGGAAATCAATGCGTCGGCTGGATGCCTCATGCCAACCTTTATCTTCCACGAACGTGTCATCCGCGCGCAGATTCATGCTCATCGGTTTTCCGCAGTGTGGGCAGTACGGCACCAGTTCGGATGGGATCCGCATACTCAGGTTTCCGTTCTCCGGCGGAACAAGGCTTCCGTCTTCCAGGATCTGATACCCCTGGGCAAGCAGCATCTTTTGAATGATTTCTTCATTGTCATACGTTTCCTTGCAGCACGGCTTGGAGCACTGAAACAGGCCGTAATCTCCCTGCGTGTAAAACAAACGGTTTTTATCAAATCCGGCTTTCTGGAAGCAGTGGTCTACATTTGTGGTGATGACAAAATAGCTCTTATTTTTCATCAGGCTGAGCAGTTTCTGGTAAACCGGTTTTGGCGCGTCCTGATAGCGGTTGATGTAAATGTATCTGCTCCAGTACGCCCAGTATTCTTCCAGCATATCGTAAGGGTAGAAGCCGCCAGAATACATATCGTGGAAACCGTATTTCTGTTCAAAATCCGCAAAATATTTCCGGAACCGCTCACCGCTGTAGGTAAATCCGGCCGATGTCGAAAGCCCGGCCCCGGCTCCTATTAAAATCGTGTTTTTTTCCTGCAGTGCGGTGCGAAAACGCTCCATCTTTTTTTCAAATTCTCTTTCTTTCCAACTTTCAAACATCGCAAATTCACCTCTTCTTTATTTTCTGCTTTTATTTTAAATGAAAACTGCTCGCTTCACAAGTAAGCACTTTTTTGTAACTCATGTATGGAAAAAGCAGCCGCTTTTCAACATCAAAAAACGACTGCTCTGTTTCCCATTCTTCCGCGATTACTTTTCTCCCAGCAGTTCCTCGTAAATCTCCCGGTCGCGGTCCTTGAACACGTTGAAAATCACCTTCTCCACGCTCGTCTTATTCTGCGCCAAAAACTCTTTCACCGTCGCAACGGCAATCTCTGCCGCTTTCTCGTTCGGGAAATGAAATTCACCGGTGGAGATACAGCAGAATGCCACACTTTTCAACTCATTCTCCGCTGCAAGCGAAAGGCACGACCGATAGCAGTCCGCCAGCTGTCGGCAATGCGTTTCCGTCAGCTGTCCTCCGACAATCGGACCGACCGTGTGGAGCACATAGCGGCACGGCAGATTATACGCCGGTGTGATTTTCGCCTGCCCTGTCGGCTCCGCGTGGCCCTGCGCTTCCATCATCTCCTCGCAGTACAGTCGAAGCTGCACGCCTGCAAACGTATGGATGCAGTTGTCAATGCACCGGTGATTCGGCACGTAGCAGCCGGTCATGCCGCTGTTCGCTGCATTCACAATCGCATCGCACCGGAGCGCAGTGATGTCGCCCCGCCAGAGATACAGCCCCGGCTGCACCGGCGTAAGCTCTTCAATATCCGTCACACCCTTTTTCGCCGTCTCCTCCTGCAGATACGCATCCTGGATTTTCAGAAATTCCGCACTGCTCTTTTTCGCCATGCGCACATTCATCAGCCCCCGCAGAAGCTGTCTCTGCCCGGTGCTGTCGGACGGGATCTGTAAATCATGGTACTCCTGACTCTCATCCAACAGCGACTGGATCAGAAAATTTCGTCGTTCACTCTGGTTCATGTTATTTCCTCATTTCCGTCGTTTCTATAGACTCTATCTTATCACTTTTCCCATAAAATCTGTAGATAAAAGAAGCGGGTTACTGCCCTCTTTTACGGATTGTTCCTTTCGGGCATGTCTCCGCGCACCGGCCGCAGTGCAGGCACTGGTGCTGGTCGATCACGACCGGGATGCGGGTGATGTCGATGCATTTCTGCGGACAGACTGCAAAGCAGAGCTTGCAGCCAATGCATTCGTTTCCCACTTCGTATCCGGCCATCGACTGCTCTGCGCCGCCGATCAGGATCGTGTCACGCACGATATGCGACGGATCGCTGATGTCAAAGTATTCTCCCTCGGCTTCGTACAGCCGGAACACCTCAAGTGCTGCGCGCGTATCGCCTGGATAAATTTTCTGCATGTATGGATTTTTTTCGAAAATTTCATCCAGCTTTTCGCTGTGGATGTTCTGAATTCTGCCGCGGAGAGAGACTGCTTTTTTATCTTTTGTCGCGGAAATCGCCACGTAGCCCTGCTCCATGAGCTGCGCATAAAAAGCTTTTCCTTTTGCGGTCAGAAAATACACTCCTTTCTCATCCCACAGCATCATGTCGATCACGCGGGTCTGTGGATGACCGTCTGCGCCGATCGTTGCCATCGTGGTTGAGTGCATCTCCTCCACTAACATTTTCAGATAATCATTTCTCTCCATAGCGGCAGATTAAAACTCGTACGGCGGGTTTCCGGAAAAGTCTGCGATTACACCGTGTGCATTGTCCAGATAGAATACCTCGAAAATCGGGTTGTCAGCAGTCTGGTACTGGCCTTTTACGATCGGGTTCTGGATGCACATTTCTTTTGCGGCCATATTTTTTTCAAACACTGCCGTTCCGTGCAGACGGATCCATGCGTAGGACGGGCTGGAAACAGAAATTTCAATTTCCGGGTTTTCCTGCATATCTTTGTAAACATCTTTGGTGTTGTTGGTGCAGAACCACAGTTTTCCGTCAAGCTCACCTGCAAACATAAACGGACGGCATTTTGCCTTTCCATCGCGGCCTACCGTTGCCAGATACTGTACTGGATTCTCATTTAAAAATTCTACTACTTTGCTCATTTTACTTTCCTCCATTTTGAATATTTTTTAGATTGTTTCTTTTGAAAGATTGTTTTCTCTTTCGATGGTTCTATCATAAATTTACAGAGGCTTTTCGTAAAGTAAGCACAATATTGTGGTGTAGTTACCAAAAGGAAACTATTGCCGTATTCCGCGGAAAAACGAAGAAAAAGCGCACCGTTTTTCCCGCGGTACGCTTTCTCTTCGTTCCTTTTTCTGTTTTATTCCATATATCCCTGGAAACTGTTCTTCGTTTCAAAGTCAATGGTCTCTTTCATCGCTTCATTCACATCAAATGCATTTCCGATTTTCTTCGTCTGCTCGGTATAATCTGCCGTCTCAAACGCACGGTCATACGCAGAGCGGAAGCTCTTATAGTAATTCAGCTCTGCTCCGAAATATGGATTCGGCTGAAGCATCAGGCTGTTGTATGCGCGGATGATGCCGGAAATCGGTACGCCTGCCGCATTTTTATCCAGCAGGGAAAAATCATCACAGGAATACTTCCATGTTTTTTCGTATGCCTTTTTAACGTCTTTTAAGAGTGCCTGCTCCTCTTCGCTGAGCGGTTTCATCTCTTTCATATAGGAAAGGTTGTCTTCCAGCTGCTCCAGATTGCTCATGCCGGACAATACCACAAACACCTCATCCAAAGATGCTGCGAAACGGATCGCATGGCTTGCCGCGGATGCGTTCTCATCCATCTGTTTCATTTTTTCACGGACGCTCTCCGGAACCTCTGCCAGCATGCCGCCTTTGACCGGCTCCATCGCGATGACCTTTGCACCGTGTTTTGCAATGACTTCACAGCATTTCTTTGCCTGGATGAACGGTTCGTCCCAGTCATAATAATTTACAACGATCTGAACAGCTTCTACTTCCGGGTGCTCTGCCAGAATCTGATCCAGGTGTTCTGCATCATCGTGGTAGGAAAAAGCAATGTGTCGGATTTTTCCTTCTTCTTTCCATTTTTTCATATGCTCAAACAGATGCGCATCCTGCACTTCTGTCTTGTATAAATACCGGTTCAGATTGTGAAGCAGATAAAAATCGAAATACTCTACGCCGCATTTCTCGAGCTGCTCCTGAAAAATCGCATCTACCTGCTCTTCTTTCGGCATGGTAAAGGTCGGGAATTTTGATGCCAGCAGGAAGCTGCTTCTGTCATGGCGTTTTACCAGTGCCTCGCGGATTGCGGTCTCGGATGCTCCGTTGTGATAAACATACGAAGTATCAAAATACGTAAATCCCTCTTCCAGATAACGATCTACCATCTGATTCAGCATTTCCTGATCGATATCAGTCGGGTTTTCGCTTTTCACCGGCAGACGCATTAATCCAAATCCAAGTTTTTTCATTGTATTCCATCCTTTCTTCTGATTACAGATTTTGCATATAAGGAGCCATCATTGCTCCCAGAAACAGTCGGCAGAACTCTTCTGTCCGCTCTACAAAACCATAGGTTCCTCCTGACATATCCCAGCAGAGCATCTGCCCGTACAGGACATCGATCAGTGTGTGTGATAAAACTTCCACAGGCGTATCGCTTTTTAATTCTCCCCGTTCGATGCCGCTCTCCAGCATTTTTGCCACGGACTGCATATCAAACGCCAGTTTTCCACGGTCATCTTCATTTTCGATCAGATCCGGGTCAACGGTATTGCGTACCCATTCCTGACACAGTTTTAACCCGCTGTTCTCAATGCAGCCGGTGAAGGTCACTGCAAAAAATGTCAGCCGTTCCAGAAACGTACCTGGATGTATCAGTGCCTGATCCAAAACCTCCTGATAGGTTTCCCGGCTCAGTGCAAAAATAACATCTTCTTTTCGCTTGAAATACGTATAGAAAGTGCCGTTTGCCACACCGCATCTGCTCGTGATCTCCGCAATTGATGTGTTGGCAAGCCCTTTCTCACGGATCAGTTCTTTCGCCGCTGCCATCAGTTTTTTCTTTGTCTCCATTGCTGCAATCTGTCTGTTTGTCATTTTATCACCTCGTGTCCGTATTGTATCATTTCATTGAATGATAGTCAATGAATATCGTTCAGTTTCATTTCAAAAATTTTTCCTTGCACTTTATTTTTAAACGGTATAATATAATACTCAAAGTATCCAAAAGATACTATTGTGTAAAACCATCTGTTCTGCAGACTCTTCACTCTTTTTTTATCACAGGAGGGATTCTCTTATGTCATCTGTTGAAAAAACACCCGTTACTCTTGTCGATCTTCCGCCCTGCCCGGTGGAAACTACGCTGACTCTGATCAGTGATAAATGGAAGGTTCTGATCCTGCGCGATCTGCTGCTCCACGGCACGATGCGGTTCGGTGAGCTGAAAAAATCCATCGGCCATGTCTCCCAGAAAGTTTTAACTTCCCAGCTCCGCCAGATGGAACAGAGCGGTCTGGTCAACCGTAAAGTTTACGCCGAGGTACCGCCGCGTGTCGAATATTCGCTGACGGAACTCGGTTTCAGCCTCCGCCCGATCATGGATGCGATGTGGGACTGGGGCGAAGCGTACAAGAAAAAGCTGGCGCAGGAGGAAGACACCGCCGCAAATGCATGAACGAAAAAAGTCTGTTGAGAAACCGCCCATTCTGGTTCTTCTCAACAGACTTTTCTTCTCTCTTATCTTCCTTTCAGCACAATCGTCCTCCAGCTTCCGATCGTTCCGTCATACGTTCCCTGCCATACTGGGTAACGCTTCGTTGGGAGTTGGATTGTAACCGCCTCCCGGTTGAAGTTCTGGACAAACACGTACCGGGTTCCATCCTTCTGCTCGCGCATCGTGACTTCCACGCCTTCCGGAACTTCTTCCACGATCCGCTCCACACCGGCCTCTTCTGCCAGTTTCCGGCAGACTTCATCGTACAGTCCCTGTTCGAAGTCCGCACAAACGGCATACGCTTTTCCCTTTCCGTACACATTCCGGGTCAGTGCCGGCATGCCTTCATAGAAATCCTTTCCGTATGTCATCAGTGCTTCCGCTGTAGAAAGTTTCACCAGCTCGCAGAGATGACTGCAGCGGTATGCCCGTTCCAGATGCAGCGGATTTTCCGGTTCCGGAATTCCTTCGTTCCATTCGCCATCGTACAGTCCGTCAATCTCCATACTCCGGAATCCCATCACATCCATCAGATCGTGCGGTGTTCCTCCTAAGTAACAGAGGTCGATTTCATCTACAATGCCGGACCAGTAGGTCAGCAGGAAAATTCCTCCATTTTCCACAAACATCCGAACCTTCTCTGTCCATCCTTCCCGCAGCAGATACACCATCGGCGCCGCCACCACACGGTATCCGTCGAGGCTCCTCGTCTCGTCAATCACATCCACATTGATGCCCAGTTTCCGGAATGCCTGATATGGCTTTTCCACGGTTTCTTTATAAAAAACACCTGCATTCCGCGGACCCGCCGCATCTTCCACCGCCCAGCGGTTTTCGACATCATAAATCACGGCTGCTTCCGCCGGGTTCTGCGAACCGTTCACTTCCTGCAGCTGCTCCAAAGCTACGCCGACTTTTGTCACTTCACAGAATACCCTGGTATCCGATCCGCCATAATGGTCGATCACCGCTCCATGAAATTTTTCGGATGCACCGCGGCTCTGCCTCATCTGAAAATACAGCACACTGTCCGATCCATGCGCAACCGCCTGCAGCGACGCGGCCTGCAGCATGCCTGGTTTTTTCAGCTTGCTGACGGACTGCCAGTTTGTCGCGGAAGGACAGCTCTCCATCAGATAAAACGGCTTTTCCTGAATGCTCCGCATAATGTCGTGCTGCATGCCCGTATCCGTCGCTGTTACCGTCTCCATCTCTTTGTGCCAGGTCGGATAATTGTCCCAGGACACAAAGTCAATCACATCTGCAAACTTGTAGTAATTCAGTCCCTTAAAATCGTACATCATATTGATGGTGGACGGCTGCTCTGCCCCCGCATCCCGCAGCGCTTTGATTTCCCATTTTACAAAATCTGCGGTCTGATCTGTCACAAACCGTTTCCAGTCCAGGTTCAGTCCGTGCAGCGAAGAATCTCCTTTCGGGGACGGACTTTCCACCTGATCGAAGTTCTGGTAGGTATGACTCCAGAATGCCGTATTCCAAGCGCGGTTCAGCTGATCCAGCGTGCCGTATTTCTTCTTCACCCAGCCGCGGAACGCCTCCTGGCACAGCGGGCAGTGGCACTCTCCGCCATATTCATTCGAAATATGCCATGCAATCACGCCAGGGTGGTCTTTGAACATTTCCGCCAGTTTCGTATTGATGATTCTTGTTTTTTCCCGGTAAACCGGTGAGGTATAGCAGTGATTATGGCGCTCCCCGTACAGATTCCGTTCTCTCGCTGCATTGACACGGAGCACCTCCGGGTATTTTTCCGCCATCCAGCGCGGTCTTGCCGCCGTCGGCGTGGAAAGCATGACCACAATTCCGTTTTCGTACAGGCGGTCAATCACCTCTTTTAACCATTCCAGACGGAAAACTCCTTCCCCCGGCTCTAAAAATGCCCAGGAAAACATGCCAAGCGAAACCTCGTTGATTCTGGCTTTCTTGAAATACGCCAGATCCTGTTCCAGAATCTCCGGGTAATCCAGCCACTGTTCCGGGTTATAATCGCCCCCGTGCAGGAGCTTTCCAAAATTTACCTCTTTACCACGCATCTGTTCTGTCTCCTTTATTTCACGAACAGCCCATCCTTCCTCCGCGCAGAATGAGCTGTTCTACAAAATTTTCTGCCTTTGCTGTCTGTTTCTGATCCAGAAATTCAAAAATCAGTCCGCCTGTTCTGCTTTTCGGCTTTCTGGAACATCTTACATCAGATTCCCTTAAACGTAAAGGTAAACTCCAGTTTTTTATCAATCGGAATCAGGTACTCCGGATGGGTCTGTGCACCCCAGCTGTCGTCTCCGCCAACACCCATCTGCTGTTTTGCCACGCGCACAACGGTGTAATGTACCTGCGGCAGTTCATACGGATGCATCGCATTTTCCAGCTCGTGCGGTGTGTACGGCAGTGCGGAAAATTCCATCTTGTCGCCGCTGAACATCATGCCGCGGCCCTTGCGGTTCGTCACGGTTGCCCAGCGTACACCAACCTTGTTGCCGCACTCCTGCGGAACGAGATATTTCGCCATATTGTCTTCGACTTTATTCTTATAAACGCCAAGCTTTGCTCCGGCGCAGCGGTCCACATACGTCTCCTCCGGTCCCATACCGTACCAGGTTACATGGTCGTAATCGGCATCCAGTTTGAACATCACGCCGAATTCCGGCATATCGCCGAGCTCTTTCACCGGATCATACGTCAGCGTCGTCTGAATGCTTCCATCGCCGAAGACACGGTAGGTCAGACGGCACTCGCTCGCCGGTGTGGTCGGCATTACATAGCGGTAGCTGACTTCTGCGCAGTCCTCGTGTACTTCGATTTCCGGCGCATACAGTCCCGGATAATGGCTACCGTTCGGATATTTGTGGGACAGATACATCGAAGCAATCTTCCACTGGCTGTAACGCATCGGCATCAGGCTTCCGCAGTCATTGTCGATCGGCGCACGCCAGAAGTTCGGTTTCGGAATCATTTTGATCATCTCAACGCCGCCGTAACGGTACGATACGAGTCCGCCGTTCAGATCGGAGAACATCACATCGAAATTCTCGCCGCGCACACCAAAATCATGGTTGGAACGGATCACTTCAAATTTCGCCGGTTTTTCTGCTTTCGCCGGTGCTTCCACTTCATAAACACCCTGTCCGAATGCAACTTCATGGCCGCGCCTGCCCCATACGGTATCTTCTTTCAGGCGGAAGGAAACGGTCACCGCATACTCGCCCGGAAGGGTCTGTACGGCAATCGGAAGCTCCACTGTTTTTTCGGAAAGCGGCTCCACGGAAATTTCCATCGGCACTTCTTTCAGTTTCTTTCCTTCTTTTTCGAGAATTACCACGCAGTCAAACGCATCGGTATTCACAAACAGGTTCTTATTTTTTACAGCTGCTTTGTCTTTCTGTACATCCACAGCAATGTTCTGATAGCAGAATTTTACTTCCTGCATCTTCGGGGAAGCATCGCGCCCGCCGCCGTATACAATACCATTTCCGCTGAAATTGTAATCGCATGGATGATCATCAAAGTCTCCGCCGTACGCCTGAAATTCTTTTCCGTAGCGGTCTTTTTTGTAGATTGACTGGTCGATATAATCCCAGATAAAGCCGCCCTGGAACAGCGGTTCTTCCTCGGCAAGATCCATATATTTCTTCATGGCGCCGCAGGAATTTCCCATCGCATGCGCATACTCACAGCAGACATACGGTTTTCTTCTGTCTTTCGACAAGAATTCACGGATTTCATTGACCGTCGTGTACATCCGGCTTTCCATATCGCTGGTGTCGTTGTATCTGCGGTCGTCATTAACTCCTTCATAATGAACAAGACGGGTCGGGTCCATCTTCCGGTACAGCTGGGACATTTCAAAAATAACTTTTCCGCCGAACGATTCATTTCCGCAGGACCAGATCAGAATCGCCGGATGGTTTTTGTCTCTCTGATACATCGAATTGACACGGTCGAGCATACAGTCCATCCACTCCGGGCGGTCGCATGGTACAACACCGGAGAAATCTCCGCTTCGTACCGCATCCGTATCTCTCGTTCCATGGGACTCCATGTTGCACTCCGCGATCATGTAAAGACCGTATTCATCGCACAGATCATAAATGCCGACCGCATCCGGGTAATGGCAGGTACGGATCGCATTGATGTTGTTCTGTTTCATCGTTGTCAGGTCTTTGATCAGCTCTTCTCTCGAAACGACACGGCCGGATACGGAGCTGAACTCGTGGCGGTTGACGCCTTTAAAGACAACCCGCTTTCCATTCAGCATCATGATGTGGTCTTTCATCTCAAAGCGGCGGAATCCGACTCTCTGCGGAATCAGTTCCTGCACCGTTCCATCCTCTGCGGTGACTTCCAGCAGAAGATCATACAGCACCGGTGTCTCTGCCGACCACAGTTCCGGTTGATCGACTTTCAGGACAAACTGTGTTTCCCCATCCAGCACACCTTCGGTGCTCTGCAGTGCCGTTCCGTCTTTTGACAGGGTAATTTTTACCTTTCCTGTTCCGATCGTTTTCGTATCAATGACCAGATCTGCCTTCGTAAACGTATCATCCAGCAGCGTCTGTACTTTCAGATCCGAAACGTGAACCTCCGGAATCGTGTACAGATACACATCACGGTAAATACCGGAGAAACGGAAGAAATCCTGATCCTCGCACCAGCTTCCGCTCGTCCATTTGAAAACCTGTGCTGCCAGTTTATTTTCGCCCTCTTTCAGATACGGGGTCAGTTCAAACTCGGACGGAGTAAACGTATCCTCGCTGTAGCCAAGGAAGGTTCCGTTCAGCCATACGGCAATACCGCTCTCTGCTCCCTGGAAGGAAACAAAAAGCCGTTTTCCTTTCATCTGATCCGGCACTTCAAAATATTTCACATAGGAAGCGGTCGGGTTGAACCGCTCCGGAATCTCGCCCGGCTGGATTTCTTCTCTTCCTTCCCACGGATACTGCACATTGGCATACTGCGGTGCGTCGTATCCTTCCATCTGGATATGCGCCGGCACGCGGATATCGTCCCATTTTGTGCAGTCATACTCCGGTGTCTCAAATCCCGGAATCGTGCTCTCGTAGTTCTTTGCGTAGTGGAATTTCCACAGTCCGTTCAGACTGTGACGGAAGTTTTCCACATGCTGCTCCATTTCTTCCACCGATCCATAATATCTGTGGTCGGAATGCGCCGGCACCCGGTTTTCTCCATAATACGTTGGGTCCTTCACTTTTTCATACTGAAATACACTCATTTTTATTTTCCTCCTTCTGGAATTTTATTTTCTTTGCTCTTTTGAAAAAAAGGTGGATATTCATCCAAATATCCACCTTTTCTGTTCGATTCTTTTTCTTATTTCACGGCACCTGTGATACCTTCTGTGAAGCTCTTCTGGAAGCAGAAGAAAATGATTGCTGTCGGGATCGTACAGATAAATACGCCGAGCATCAGCACACCGTAATCTACAGTGTAGCCGCCGAGCAGGTTCGCTACCAGCATCGGCATGGTGATGGATTCATTGTTCTGTAAGATAACCTTCGGCCACAGGTAGTTGTTCCATGCGTTCATAAAGGTGATGATCGTTGCTGCCGCATACGTCGATTTCATGGTCGGCATATACATGCGGAAGAAAATTCCTGTCTCGCTTAAGCCATCGAGTCTTGCCGCTTCGATGATATCGTGCGGGAAGGAACGGGAAGCCTGGCGGAACATCATGATCATGAACGGTGTTGAAATCGAAGGAAGCATGAAAGCTGCCATCGTGTTGACCATTTTCAGCTGGGAAAACATGCGGAACATTGGGATCATGATTGCTGCGAAAGGAATCATCATCGCAGTCAGAAGTACGGTGAAGACCGCATCTTTTGCTTTATCATGATAGATCTCAAATCCATAACCGGCGATCGAGCAGACCAGAAGACAGAGAATGGTCAGAATCGTCGCATTGCGGAAGGAGTTCCAAAGTGCAAGACGCAGGTTCTGCTGCGCGATCAGCGCTTTAAAGTTTTCAACCAGATACGTACCCGGAATCAATTTTCCGGCAATGACATCAATACTTCTGTTTGTGGATGCACAGAACATATAGTACAGCGGAAAAACGGAAAGGATCGATGCTATGCTTAAAATCAGATACATGAAAAATTTCTTTGCTTTTCCCATTATCGCTCGTCACCTACTTTCATCTGAAGCAGTGCCAGAATGGCTACCATGATCAGGATCAGGATGGACATTGCTGCCGCATAGCCAAAGTTCGGGCTCTGTACAAAGGACATATTGTAAATATAATGAGACATGGTCATGGTTGATTTTCCAGGACCTCCGTTTGTCAGGTTCAGGGACTCATCGAACAGCTGCAGGGTACCGTTGGTAGAGGTAATCGTAGTCAGCAGGATCATCGGCTTCAACAGCGGAACGGTGATCTTGAAGAAGGTCTGCAGCGGGCTTGCGCCGTCGATTTTGGCTGCTTCATAGATTGAATATTCAATGTTCTGCATACCGGAGAGATAGAATACCATGTTGTATCCCGTCCATCTCCAGATCAGGGCGATAATGATAACCGCACGGGCTGTCCACGCATTGGAGAACCACATGATCGGGCTCATGCCGAGGCCGCGGAGAACGGTGTTGATAAAACCGTCGTTTGCAAACAGGGAACGGAAGATCATCGCGTAAGATACGAGAGATGTTGCGCACGGCAGGAAAATGCAGGTACGGAACAGTCCTTTGAAACGCAGATCTTTGTTGTTCAGCATGGAAGCAAACATCAGGCCGAGGATCAGCATGATCGGTACCTGAATAATCAGGTAGAAGAAGGTGTTGCTTAAGGTCTGTTTAAAGGTCGGGTCTTTTAAAATACGGGCATAGTTTGCAAATCCGTTAAATTTCAGGTTGATGCCCATACCTGTCTGCAAAGACAGGATGAACGCCTGAATCATCGGATAAAAGCTCATCCATGCGATCAGGATCGTTGCCGGCATCAGGAAAACCCATCCGGTAAGATTCTGTTTTCTTTCCAAGTTCATTCCTTTTTTCTTCTGACTGCTCATGGAATCTTCCTTTCTTTTTTTACTCTGGCGTGTGCTTGAAAAAATCTTTTCGCAGACAACATTTCATGTTCTCCTGCAGAAATCATTTTTCAAACACACACCGCATAGATACAGAACGGGCCTGCTTCTGTCTGTCCAGGAAGCAGACCCGTTTCTTATCGTCCTACTTTTTTATGTATGGGGATCTGATCAGCCACCCATGTTGAACTCTACAGTTTCCTGTGCGGTCTGAAGTTCGCTGTCCATATCTGCTCCTGTCTGGATGATATTGGAAAGTGCGGTTCCGACAGCATCACGTGCATCGTAGTAGAATGCTCCGGTGATGTTGGAAGGAGTCTTGGTTGCGAAATCAACGATCTTTGCGTAAACCGGATCATCGCTGAAGAATGCAACTGGCTGTGCATATGCTTCGGAATCTCCTGCCGGTGCCCAGGTTGCCAGAGCGCCTTTTGCGATGATGTCATCGTAAAGAGCGGTGCTGCCTGCAAAGGTAGATTTCATAAAGTCAATAGCAAGATCCTGTTTTTTGCAGTTGGAAGAAATTGCCCAGGAAGAACCACCGTTGTTGGAGTAATTGGTTGCTCCGTCAACGCCGTCCAGTTTCGGCATGTTGGTGATTGCCCATTTGCCGGACTGATCATCGTTTGCTGTGATGGAAGCCATGATCCAGCATCCGTTGATAACGCCTGCTGTGGTTCCGTTGTTGATGGATGCGATGTACTGATCCCAGTCAGTAACCTCTACAAGAGTGCCATCTTTTACCATCTGGCTGTAAATCTCAAGGATCGGTTTCAGTGCTTTGTTGTCTACGATGTTGACAGATCCATCTTCATTGAAGAGGGACTCACCGCAGGACTGCAGCATTTCCATAACAAGGTCCGGAGATCCGGCCTGAGATGTCAGGATCGGCTGGCCTGTTTTCTCTTTGACAACTTTTGCTTTCTCCATAAAGTCATTCCAGGTGATATCTGTGAAATCATCTACGGTGAAGCCTGCCTGCTCCAGCATATCAGTACGCAGGCACTCGATAACGGCACCATTGTCGAACGGAATTCCGTAGTTCTTTCCATCCAGAGTAGAGTAAGCAACTTTTGCGGATGAGAATTCGCCAAAATCAATTCCGGAATCGGTCAGATCGGTGAAGATGTCCGGATAGTTGGTTGCATATTTCTGGAAGGAGTTATCCTGCATCAGGAAGATATCCGGCAGAGTGCTTAAGTCTCCTGCGGAAACTGCTGTGGTCAGACGGGTTTCAATGTCGTCGGACTGTACTTCGCTGACTTCTACTTTGAATCCTTCGTGATCCTGTGCATAAATTTCAGCTGCTTTCTTGATCGCATAAACGTTGAAGTTCGGGTCCCAGGTCCATACGGTTAAGGTGTTGTCGTCATCAGAGCCGCCCTCTACTACGTCGCTGCTCTCTGATTTTGCACTGGTATCACTTGCTGCTGCATCGTTTCCGCCATTGCTGGAGCTTGTTGTTGTTCCGCCGCTGGAACCGCATGCTGCCAGTCCAAATACCATTGCTGATGCCATTACGATTGATACAATTTTTCTTTTCATATTGCACATCCTCCTTAAGATGTTATTTTACAACCAGAACTTCTGCATCTTTCGCGCAGAAATCCTTTTGGTTGTTTTGTACACTTTTCAGGTTTTTATCCCCTCAACATGTACAAATTATAACAACATTTTTCCGTCACTTGTGCGCATATTCGACTCTTTCATGTGCATTTTCAACCATCTATCGGTATTTCAACGGATATTACCATCCCTCCTGCGTTTTTATGTCAAATTTCAACAAATTCCGTTCATAGTGTTCCGGTGCGCTCCGCCACTGCTGCGGAGAAACGCCGAGAATCTTTCGAAAATTACGGTTAAATGTAGACATTGTGGTGAATCCGCAGTGCAGTGCAATGTCATTTACGGAGGCATTTGTCTTTCGCAACTCTTTGCACGCCGCCCGGATCCGGACCCAGTTGATATACTCCACCGGCGGCATCCGCATCGATTCCTGAAAAATGCGGCGCAGGTGTGTCTCACTGATATGGCATACCTCTGCAAGCTCCTCAATCCGGATACTCTCCTGAAAATTTTCCCCGATATAATCCAGGGCAGGCAGAATTAAGGTAACGCTCGCATCATCCACGATGGCGTTTCTTTCCTGCTCCTCGTCTTTCTCATTCCACCTGGCAATCTGCATCAGGAGTGCCCGTGTCAGTCCTTTCACTTCTTCCAGATAAAATTCTTCTTTTTCCTCCATACATTTGAGAATCAGCTTGATCAGCTCCGCTACCGCAGGCCTGTCTTCCTTTTTTGAGAAATGAGCCCTCTGGTTAATGCGTGAAATCAGCTTCTGTGCCATACGCGGATTGTCCTTGTACAGCGCCATGATAAAGCCCTCCACATCAATAAACAGCCATGCCCAGGAGCACAGGCTGTTTTCCTTCGAATTCGTGGTATGCGGAAAATTCTTTGGTACTACCGTAAATGCCCCCCCCGTCGTACGGTATTTCTTTTTCTTCCAGAACGATCGTTCCCTCTCCGTAATAGCAGAAACCAATTTCCATCAGATTATGAAAATGCAGATAATCGATCTGATACCCGTAATTCTGTACCCATTTTTCGCCCTGAAGTGCCAGCACCGGGCTTTTTTCCGGCACCTCGTAATAGCGGAACTCCATTCTGGGCTTTTTCTTTCTGCTCATATCCGTACCTGCTTATTCTGCTTTTTTCTGAATCATCGCCAGAAACACGAGCGGTTCTTCCCCTGCGCAGGAAATCGCATGGCCGCTGCCGTCCTCGCAGAACGTCGTCATGCCCGCCTGCACCGGGTAGATTTTGTCGTTATCCTGATACATACCCGCACCGGAGAGAATGTGATACGTTTCCGTCTCCCCATGATGCTCATGATACGGAAGCTCATCTCCTGGTAAAATCGTTACTTTCGCAAATAATGTTACCTTTCCGGAAAGGCGCTCGCCCTCCAGCAGTTTTTCTGTTGTGTGTCTGTCTGCCATGTTTTATGTCCTCACTTTCCAATTCGTTTGGTTTTCCATTTTCTCTGTCTCCATCTTACACCAAAACAGAGCGCGCGGAAACCCCAATCGAGAAATGCCATGGCAAACCATACGCCGGGGATGCCCATTGCCATGATGCTCTTTGACATGGAAAAGCTGAATTTATGTTTCCACGTTTTCTGAGCGACTTTTAGCTCTTCTGCACATTTTCCATTTTGGGCTACTTCGGCATCACTATTTTCCCTCTGTCAATCTCCACCGTCGTATCGCACAAGGCTGCGATGTCTTCCCGGTTATGGCTGGCCAGAAGGATCGTTTTTCCTTCGTCTTTCAGTTTCAAAAACAGCTGCCGCATCTCCTGCACGCCCTGGTTGTCGAGACCGTTCATGGGCTCGTCCAGGATCAGAAGGGACGGATCTTCCATGATCGCCTGTGCAATGCCGAGGCGCTGGCGCATGCCGAGGGAATATTTGCCGACGTGCTTTTTCGCCTCCGGGTCCAGGCCGACTTTTCGGATGGCTTCGTCGATCTCCTTCTTTCCGATTTTCCCGCGGATGCCGACGAGAAACTGCAGATTCTGCCTTGCGCTGTATCCTGGAAGGAAGCCCGGTGTTTCGATGATAGCGCCAATGCTCTCCGGCGCTTCGATTTCTTTTCCGATCTGTTTTTCATCCACCAAAACCGCACCGCCGTCCACCCGCAGAAATCCGCAGATGCATTTGAACAGAACTGTCTTGCCGCTTCCGTTTCTTCCGATGATTCCGTGAATCTTCCCCTTCTCAAAATTCAGACTGATCCCATCCAGCGCCGCATAGCTGCCGAATTTTTTCGTTACGTTTTCTATTCTGATCTTCTCTTCCATCGCCCTAGATTTCCTCCACAAAATTCAGATCCTTCTTCCGGATTCCAAGATACGAAAGGATCGTACATGCGCCGATGACAGCCGCAAAGACACTGTAAACATATGCCATCGACGGCCCATTTCCATACCCCTGCCACTGGTAGCTCGCAATATTCATCCAAAGCGGCGGCGCGCAGTAATAGCCGATTGTGATGTTGGAAAACTTGCTCAGCAGAAGCGCGGTGAGTGTGATGCCGCAGCCGATGACTACTCCAAATCCCCGTCTCACCAGAAAATTTCCCGCATACACCGCCATTCCAATCATCACCGTCAAAATCCAGATCGCAAGCATGGTAAGCACCATCGCCTGCGGAACCGAAAACCGGGAAAGAATCAGACCATTCAGTGCTTCCATCTCAACGTTGTACGCCGCATCCGTTGTCAGAAGACCGAGCACTTTTCCCCAGCCATTTTCCCATCCGACATAAGGAAACACCAGCAGTACCGGGAGAATAGCAAGGCACACCGTGTAAATCAGCGAAAGAATCCAGAGATACAGAACATTTCCCCAGAACCAGTTTTTCCGTCCGGCGCGCAGAATCTGAAAACTGCTGTCCGGTTCTAGAAACGGTGCGTCACAGAAAAGCAGCAATGCACCGAGCGCAATCATGACCTGCGCAAAACAGCGGTGCGTCAGAAACGGCAGAATCCAGAATGCCGCATCGATTCCCAAAGTTTTACAGAATGCGCGGATCCCGGAAGCTGTCCCCTGAAATTCCAGCAGTACCCACAGAAGGGCAACGTAAAACCGCGGCGTTGTAAATGTTTTTCTCAGCCGGATCCGGCAGACATGGTGTATCTTTCGTATGTTATCCATCGAGTTCCCTCCTTCGCATGAGCAGCCAAAAAACCACACCGATCAGAAATGCCAGGATCAGAAAGTAGCCGGAAATCCCCAAAAAATCGGACAGAGTGTCAATTCTGGTTCCGTTAAAGGCGTACCACCGCATCCACCGCGGCAGTCCAAGGGAATCCGCAAGGATCTGCGATACATATTCCAGCAGAATCGGCAGACTCGCCAGCACGAACAGGTTCTTTATTTTTCCAGATACCGCAAACACCGTCACGGCAAGGAACGCATATCTGGCCGCATCGGCTGCAATACTTGCGATAAAATACATCTGCGGAAAGGTTCTGCTCAGAATCAAATAATCCCCTTTGCCGTCTCCCATTTCTATTTCATACAATAAGGATTCCGCATCACTCGCCCGAAGCATCGGCATTTTCAGCAGCAGAAGACTGTAGGCCGCCGTCATGCCAAGGAAAATGCAGAGGAACGCTCCCAGAAACGTGACACAAAGATGCGACCAGCAGTACGCCGTTTTTCCCGCCCGCGTTTCCACGAAACAGAGATAGTGATTTCGTCTGTCCTCCCAGTAGCTCAAGGCAAACGGCAGCACTGCCAGAACCGAAAACACCCCGAAAAATGTGCCCAGTCCGTGGCTGCTTTTTACCAGATACCACAGAGAAGTATCGTTCCACGCATGTGCCGCCTCCTGGCTGATGTTCAGCAGAGTCACGAACATGGTCCCCGCCATGGCAAAATAAAATTTTCCGGACAGAAACATGCGCCTGAAATCCATTTTCATCATTCGAAAAAATGTCATCTTCTTTTCATCACCCCACAATTTCGCTGCCGTCGGCTGCGTTGATATAAACATACATGGAGATGTCCTCCACCACATACCGGAACTGCCATGCCGGAATCATATCGCATGTCAGAAAACCGTCCTCATCTCTTCCCGTCGTGATGGGATAGTAGATCAGCTTCATCCGGTCGAGTGTCACGGGATCTGCACTTGTGAGATCAAACTTATTTTTCAGTGTTTCCATCACGGTATCTTTCCCGGCAGGCGAAATGGTTTCTTTCTCCTGAACGGCAAAATGACCGTCTGCAGAAAGATACTCGATGCCCTCTTTTGTTATAACTGCCCGTATTTTGGTGGCTGGAATAAAAAGCTCATCCTGCCGGTTCACTTCATTGCACAGCACCGGAATTCCATTCAGATAGCTCTGGAAAAACAGGAGTTTGCAGTTGTCTGCTTCGGACCATTCATACTCTTCTATCTCCTGTGGTTTCAAAAGTTCCCCGTTTTCCTCTGCCTGTATCGATGCTTCCTGCTGCTGTTCCATCTGCTCGCAGGAAAATCCATACGCATCCGTCAGGGAAGCCTGCTCCCAGCCACCGACCTGTTCGATGAACTGCTGGCACTGTGCAATCAGATCTTCTTCGTTTTCCAGCGTGACCTCCTGCTCCCCTCCATAAATCATAATTCCCTCGCCGTTGCCTGCGGAAATATACTCAACCGGCAGATTGGAATAAATCTTTTTTCCTTCTTCTGTTTCCAGGTCCAGCCCACTGCTGACGCGTATCGTTCCATTCTGATTCCGCAGTTTTTCACCCAGCGTTCCTTCATAGGAATAGTTAAATGCAGGAGTCCCTTCATATCCTTCTTCTTTTTTCACACCATCCTCAGGAATCTTTCCAAACAATTCCTCAAATATCTTCTCCCCCTGAAAGCCATCCATTTTTGCCGTGCATTTTTCGATCCCATTCCAGTTTTTATCCGACATTTCGACTACTGCGTCGATGGATACCTGGCTGCCAAGGGAAAGACTGATGTGATCTCCATTTTTTAACTGCTGTCCGTTCTCCTGCTCCTCACCGAAATCGCTCTGATCCGGTTGTGTCTGCGTTGACTGCGCCTGTGTTGTCTGTATCTGCTCATTTCCCATGTTCTGGCATCCCATCAGCAGCAATCCTGCCATGACAATTCCCCATACTCGTTTTTTCATACAGTACCCCTTTCTACTGTTTTCTTTTCCGGTAACTGTTTTGAGCATATCGAAATTTCTCTTCTCCGACAACAGAGCTGGGACAAGATGCGCTATCTGGGATAAAATGCAAAAAAGACTTTGGTCTCCGGATCAGCGTTTCGCTTTTTCCATCCACACAAAGTCTTTCTTACTTTTTATTTCACAGGGAAGACTGTCTCCGCACAGAACATTCCGTCTTTTTCATAATATTTCACAGCTCCGCCCATCTTCTGCATCGTCCGCTCGACACTCTTATGGCCGATTCCATGCACACCTTCCGTTTTCTTCGTCGTCCGCAGCTCCGGATTTTCTTTCAAAACGGATCTGTCGATTTTATTCTGCACCAGCAGCCGGAGATAGCCCATCTTTTCGTCGATCAGAATCTCAATCTTTTTTCCATCCGCAATGCTTCTCTCTGCCTCGATCGCATTGTCCATCAGATTCCCAAAGACCGAACAGAATTCCAGGCCGTCAACGCCATCCATTCTGCTCAGTATCGTACATTTCACATCTGTTTTTTCGCTCCGCGCAAGAGAAATTTTCGTGTTGATCATCGAATCCACATAACTGTTTCCGGTCTGAATCAGCGTCTGCACATTTTCCATCTTCTGGTAAATCTTTTCCCAGGCATCTGCCATTTCGGACTGCGGCATCTTTTCTGCCATCTCCTGCATCGGGAGGAGATAATTTTTCAGATCGTGTTTAAACTCCCGCAGTTCTTCGTTGCCTCGTTTGATGATTTCCATGCTCTCTTTGGAATACTTTTCTTTTTCCTTCATCAGCTCGTATTCCAGTTTGGTCTGATTGTCTTTGCTCATCTGCTGTACTATAAAATACATAATCAGACAGGTCAGCCAGATACAGGCCACGCACAGCAGCATTAATTTCTGTTCCTGCATCTGGATTCCCGGAAAATCTCTGGACAAGGTAATCAATGTCTTTCCCGCAACGGTTGAGAATACAAGACTGCATCCTATAACAATCCACTGCCAGCTCACCAGATTTTTTCTTTCAAAAAGAAGGCCGTTTAAAATTTTGCCCACAAAAAAATATAAGATTTTTGTCAAAAGAACAGTAGCAATTCTCGCGATATCCTGTTGTTGAATAAAAGATGCTACACTCTCTTGCAGAAGCAAACTGCATCCAAAAAGAACTGCGGTATTCACAAACGTCGTTAATTCCCTCGCAACTACTGCAGCAATGATTTTTCGAAGAATACTGCCCCGCGTACTCACTGCCAGATACCCCACCAGCCAGAGCAATGTAAGCCATAATTCCCACCGGTCATAAATCTCCGGATACTTCTCCAGCGCCGGAAAAATCATTCCGACCAGCACCGCGAGCAGCCACAGCATTTTCCCCCGTTTTCCTTTCGGCCGCTGCTGCATGAAATCCATGCAGAATCCGAGCAGAAGCATATTTTCCAAAACAGAAATCGCAAGTTCAAAAACTTTCCAGAATGTCGCACTCATCCCATCACCGCCCCCATAATTTTCATCCGTACCTGGTTCAGATAACTTCTGCTGACCGGAACATGTTTCCCATTCAGCAAGAGAATCTCATTTTCCCGCAGCCGGTACACATAATTCATGTTGACCAGATACCCTTTGTGTGTCCTCACAAATCCATGCGGTTCCAGCTCTTTTTCTGCCTCCGCAATTTTCATTCTCGCCCGGACGGCATCGCCCCGCTCATCTTTCTCGCGGTAAAACAGCAGATAATTCTTCTCACTCTCCACAAACCAGATCGTATCGAGCGCAACCTCCACCGTCTGCCTCCCGGTCTGCAGTTCTATCTTGGGCACTTTCACCCCCATTTTCTTCTGCATCTCCAAAAGCTGTGGCTCCAGCTCCTCATCCAGATGCGTTTTGCGGATAAAAAAGAACGGATGATACGCAAATGCCTGAAACACCAGCTCATCCTTATTCGACACAAACCCGATACAGCACTCCCGGTTCCATTTTTTCAAAAAGGATGCAACCGCAAATCCATTCACTTCCGGCATATCAATATCAATCAAAAAAACAGGAACCGTATCCAGATCCTTCAGCCCCTCCAGCATCTTCTTCGAAGAATCATACCGTTCCATCTCCACCGCAATCCCATGCTTCTGACACAGACCGCGGATCCTGGTTTCCAGTTTATCTAAAAAGACGTTATCGTCATCACATAAAATCAAATGCATCGTAATCTCCCCATATTTCTGCAGATTCTATTTCTCAACAGCATATCAGATTTTTCCTTTTCTCTCAAGCAATCTGGGACAAGCCGCACGACAAACGCATGAATGACTATCTAATACCAATTCTGCTTTTTCAGTTTTTTTAAGCTTCTAAAAGTTCTTCCAAGTACTTAATTGGACGCAAGCTTACTACAAACCTTTTCTTTCTCATCGACAACTTATGTCTTGAT
>NZ_JBNMHD010000007.1:0-90061 GCF_050872605.1 Fusicatenibacter sp. | reverse complement strand
TAGTACGAGAGGACCGGGATGGACTGACCTCTGGTGTACCGGTTGAACCGCCAGGTTCACGGCCGGGTAGCCAAGTCGGGAAGGGATAAACGCTGAAGGCATCTAAGCGTGAAGCCCCCCTCAAGATGAGATATCCCATTCTTAAAGAAGTAAGACCCCTTGAAGACGACGAGGTAGATAGGGCAGAGGTGGAAGTGCCGTAAGGCATGGAGCTGACTGTTACTAATCGGTCGAGGGCTTGACCTAATTGGTTGTGTTCACAGAAATGGAATGATAGATGTAAAGTATGTGCGGTTTTGAAGGTATATCGGAAAGGCCATCGGAGAGATCCGGTGGCTTTTTGTAATTATTTTCCGCAAAATACTTGTTTTTCGAAAAAGATTGTGTTATAGTAACGATTGTCAGGAAAAGATTCCGGAGGTATTCCTCGATAGCTCAATGGTAGAGCATTCGGCTGTTAACCGAAGGGTTGTTGGTTCGAGCCCAACTCGGGGAGCTAAGATGAAGAAGCGATACAGAAATGAGAAATCATGACTGTATCGCTTTTTTGCTGTCTGTAGCCATTAAGAAACGCCATCTAACATTTTGACGGTTTTCCATAACATTTCTTCCTGTTCATGGAAGAAAGATTTCGTTATAATAAAATCAGACAGATCACGGAACATGTGCAGAGTCAGGAGTCGTGTCAAGGCGGAACTTTTTCCGATAGGCACTTGGCGTCATGCCCTGCTTCTGGCGGAAGGCTTTGGTAAAAACTTCGGCATTCCGGTAACCACAGGAAAAAGCGACCGTTTCGATGGAGAGATCCGTATATGATAAAAGCTCAAGCGCACGCGTGATCCGGCAGGAAGAAAGATAGTCCTGCGGTGAGGTATGGAGATATTTCTGAAACAGGGTATAAAGGTAACTCCGGTTGATGCATACATATCTGGCAATATCCGAGACAAGAATTTCATTGGAATAATTATTTCGGATAAACTCAACGGCTTTTTCCACGTAAAGATTGCCGATCTCCCGTGCAGAAGGATCGGCAAGCGTGATTTCGCGGGAAAGAATTGAGAAAAACTGGTACAGACAGCCTTCCAGAAGATACTGGTCAGAGGTGTCATAGGTATTGTGCTTCTGCATCTGAAACAAGAGGGACTGCAGTTCACCGGAAAAGTTGCACTGGTAGACAGGGTGCTCCTCGGAAAGACCGAGTTCCTGTACATAAGAGGCAGCTTTTTCGCCGTCAAAACCGATCCAGAGATAGGTCCAAGGATCATCCGCATCGGCTTCATAGTAGGTGCGGACATTTGGCATCAGGAAAAAGCCCCGTCCGGCGGTTAAACGGTAAGTGCGGTTTCCGATGGTAAAAGTGCCTTTCCCGGAAATAATATAGTGGATCACGTAATTGGGGCGGACAGCCGGGCCGTAGCTGTGGAACGGCTGGCAGGCTTCGTAGCCGCAGAAGCAGAGATAAAGATCCGAAAATTTATGCTTTGGGACAGGAAGTGTCCAGGAAGTTTCCATAAGTATACCTCACAAAATGAATCATCAGAAAAGCTGGAATGTCACAAAGGATGAGATTCCGAAATATCAGTAAAATTATATCGTGTTTTGCAGGATACTGCAAGATGCCGCAGGAGGAGAAAATCATGGCAATCAAAGTAAGTGAAAATGGACGGTTATTTACCCTCCAGACAAAAGACAGCAGTTACCAGATGTTCGCAGATGACAAAAATGTGCTTCTGCATCTCTACTATGGAGAAAAAATCGGTGAGGAAAATCTTTCCGGTCTGATTTTCTGTACGGATATGGGATTTGCGGGAAATCCGGAGGAAGCAGGCCCTAACCGGAAATATTCTCTTGATACACTTCCGCAGGAAATTCCGGGAAGTGGTGTCGGTGATTTCCGTGATGATATGATTGAGATCCGCCATGCGGACGGCAGCTTTGCAGCAGATTTCCGTTTCGATTCGTACGAAATTCTGGATCATTCCTATGCCATTCCCGGAATGCCGGCGCTGTACGATACAGAGGAAGAAAAAGGTGAGACTCTTGTTATTACAATGACGGAGAAGGCTTCCGATATTGTTCTGAAACTGTTTTACGGTGTATTTGAAAATGAAAATGTGATTACGAGAGCGGCAAGACTCGAAAATCACGGAGAAACGGCGATTGAGCTGGAAAAAATGCTGTCATTCAGCATGGATCTGATGTATGAAAATTATGAGATGATTTATTTCTCGGGTCGTCATGCGATGGAGCGTACGGCGGAGCGGATTCCGGTGCAGCACGCAAAAGTCGAGATCGGAAGCACCCGTGGTACATCGAGCCATCATTACAATCCGGCTGTGATCCTCTGCGAGGAGGGTGCGGGTGAGACACACGGTTCCTGCATCGGCGCATGCCTCGTTTACAGCGGAAACTTTGTTGCGGCAGCACAGAAGGATCAGAAAAATCAGACCCGTTTTCAGATGGGTATTCATCCGACCAATTTCTGCTTCCATCTGGAAAAAGGAGAGGCGTTCGATACCCCGCAGGCAATCTTAAGCTATTCCGGAACCGGTTTTACCAAACTGTCACAGCAGTATCATGAGATCATCCGCGAGCATATCTGCCGTGGCACATACAAGCATGCCAAACGACCGATTCTGATCAACAACTGGGAAGCAACCTATTTTAATTTCAACGAAGAAAAAATTCTGAAAATTGCAGAACAGGCGCAAAAGCTTGGCATTGAGATGCTGGTGCTTGACGATGGCTGGTTTGGAAAACGAGAGGATGATAACAGTGGTCTCGGTGACTGGTTCGTCAACGAGAAAAAGATGAACGGCTCCATGGCGCAGCTTGCAGAAAAAATTCACAAGATGGGCATGAAATTCGGTCTCTGGTTTGAGCCTGAGATGATTTCCGAGGACAGTGATCTTTACCGTGCACATCCGGATTGGGCATTTGCAATTCCTGGCCGTGTGCCGAACCACAGCAGAAATCAGCTTGTACTTGATATGACGCGTGAGGATGTGCGCGAGTATCTGCTGGAGCGTCTGACAACCATCGTTCATGATGCAAAGATTGATTATGTCAAATGGGATATGAACCGCAGTGTCTGCGATGTTTACAGCCATGTGGCAGCTCAGAACAGAAACGGGGAGCTGTATCACCGTTACGTACTCGGCGTTTATGATCTGCTCGAGCGTTTCCTTGCCGCATGCCCGGATCTGCTGCTCGAGGGCTGCAGCGGAGGCGGCGGACGATATGATGCCGGTATGATGTATTACTCCCCGCAGATCTGGTGCAGTGATAATACCGATGCGATTAACCGTCTTTCCATCCAGTACGGAAGCTCGTTCTTCTATCCGATCAGCACCGTCGGCTCCCACGTTTCGGTATGCCCGAACCATCAGACCGGCCGTGTGACACCATTCCAGACGAGAGGCGATGTGGCGCTGGCAGGAAGCTTCGGCTATGAGATGGATCTGAATAAGATTTCAGAGGAAGAAAAAGAGATGGTAAAAGAGCAGGTTGCTGCGATGCATGAATATTACGAGCTCACACACGAAGGCCTGTATTACCGTCTGACCGGACTGAAAAAACAGGATTTCATGGCATGGGAGTTCGTGGCAAAAGATCAGAGCTGCGCACTGCTTACAATCGTAAAGACTGACGCAGAAGGAAATATGCTTCCGGTTCACACGAAAGTGTGCGGTCTTGCAGAGGATAAGCTGTACCGCTGTAGCCTGGACGGTGAAATCCGTTCGGGCCGTACCTGGAACCGTGCGGGGCTGACCCTGCATCAGGTGCTGGGAGAGTATGAGAGTATCCGGGTCGAATTTACAGAAGTAAAATAAAAAAGATAAGAAAAATCTTCAACTGGATTTGAGAGGGAGGGAACCTCAATCTGGTTGGAGATTTTTTTTGCATAAAGAAAATCAAAGCGGGAGGGAAGGAACGTACTCTTTACAGTGCAAAAATAGTTGTGATACAATAAGCAAAAGAAGTTTTCTGACAGAAAATAAAGACGGAACTGTCAAGAAAGGAAATTGTACATGAGAAACAGAAAAAACTGTTTAGCTGTTCTTCTGATGACAACTATTGTGGTAATGGGATGTGGAAACCAGCAGGTGGAAAAGGAGAATCCATCGGCTGTCTCCGAAAGAGCATCCAATGTCCAGGATGAGTCAGAAGATGGTGAAAAAGAGTTTCTTTCTACATACCAGAATATTATAATCACACTTCCAGAAGGCTGGAATGTAATGAGAGATGAAAAAATCCAATGCAGTTTCATATCGGAAGATGGGGAAAGTCTTGAGATATCGTATCGGGAAGGAATGGCAAAAGTGATACTTATGGATTTTCCGGAGGACGAAGAGAGCGCTGAAAATTTGCTCTATCCGAATGAAATAACAGGGGAAAACAGCATCAGCGATTTTATGGTGAAAACAGCTAACGAAGGAAAAGATAACGAGAGTTCCTTTTATCGTTTCCAGGTAAAAAATTCCCAGCAGATTCCGATTGCATTTTTCTGCGGGGTGAAAACGGAGAATGAAGGGTATCAGATCATATGGAAAAAAGGAAGCGGCAGCAACGATACACAGCAAATCGTGCCGGAAATACTGGAGTCTCTGCAGTTCCCGGACAATGAGCTGCTGACAGAAACATTTCAGACGGCCTGCCAGGAGCAGAAAAGAGCGCTGGAAGCAGAAAATAATTCGGATGGCGTGAAAAAGCAGAAGGGTAAGAAAACCGTCACCTGTATCTCACCGGTCAATGTACGTACAGAACCCAACGTCAGCACAAGCCAGGTTATCGGAGCTCTGACGACAGGGGAAGAAGTGGAAATGCTCGGAAAAGAGAACGGATGGTACAAGATTTCGTATGAGGGAAAAACGGCGTATGTGTATGAAGACTATGTGAAAGAAAAAGAAAATTAAAAAAATGATATTTTCAAAAAAGCTGCCGAAGCAAACAGAACCGGCAGCTTTTTTGAAATAATTTTGAAAAAGAAAAATCCCGGAAACTATCTGTTTCCGGGAAAGAAGAGGCGTCGACCGGATTTGAACCGGTGGATACTGGTGTTGCAGACCATTGCCTTACCACTTGGCTACGACGCCATATGACTCCGACGGGAATCGAACCCGTGTTACCGCCGTGAAAGGGCGATGTCTTAACCGCTTGACCACGGAGCCGAAGTTTTTGATTTGTCTGCCGTGATTTTTGCTCAGCGACAAATAGTATATTATCATAAGAAAACGAGTTTGGCAAGTGCTTTTTGAAAAAAAATCAAAAATTTTTGAGATTTGTGTTGCCGTGCATTCAGAAGGAAAAAATTTGCCGGGTCAGGGCATGGCTTTTCGATATTCTTCCGGTGACATACCAAAAGTCCGGCGGAAAATGCTGGCAAAATAGCTGGGGCTTTCAAATCCGGTATGCAGAGCAATTTCCAAGATAGAAAGCGAGCTGCCGGTAAGAAGATCTGCGGCCTGGGTTACGCGGTACTGGTTGATATAGGAAATAGGCGTTGTGTGAAAGTGCGTTTTGAAGAAACGACAAAAATATTGTGGATTCATATTGAGTATAGCAGCAAGATCTGAAAGACGGATTTTAGAATCATAGTTATCCTGAATATAACGTAAGAGTTTTTTACACTGATCAGATCTTTCTTTTTTACGAGTGCAGAGGGGTTCCGGATGAAGAAAAAGCTGGTATTGCGCCAGAAGTGCAAGAATCCGATACATGTCACTTTTGATCAGAAGAAACCAGCCGATGGGTTTGGTATCGTATGCATACAGGATTTCCTGGAAAAGCTCAGATAATGTCAGTACAAATGTTTTCTGTGTCTGAGAGGAGGCTTCAGCAGCAGAAAGCTCTTCCAATGGAAAAGCCGGAAGAAGCAGTTGATGAGAGAGCAGCGGACGAATCCAGTCTGCTTCACAGGAATCCAGATAGGCACATGAGAGAATTTCTGGAAGAAATACAAGGGCATGGTGAACCGAAGGGGTAGTTCCAATGCTGCAGAGCTGATGCAGTTCGTGACTGTTGATGAAAAGAAAAGTACCTTCGGAAATTGTCCGGGTTTCAGTTTTCAGTGTCAGAGTGAGAGTACCTTTTTCAACCCAGATCCATTCTAATTCTTTATGCCAGTGAAAAGGAACAGAGAGCCCGCCATGAGCATAATCCTGATGATAGATATGGAGCGGAACAGGTTCGGTTCCATGCACGGTAAAATCCCGGATTCCGCCAGAAAGAACAGGGGAACAAGATTCAGGAGAAAAGAGCTCTTTTGAACGTTCTTTTTTCATAAAAGTCAAAATCCTTTCATTAAATACGAAAATCAGGTTAGAAAATATAAGATAATATCATTATACTGCTCTTATGGGAAAAAAGAAAGAGAGGACAGAAAATGAAAAGAGAGTGGTGGCATAGCTTAACCGTATATCAGATTTACACCAGAAGCTTCTGTGACAGCAACGGAGACGGCATCGGCGATTTTGGAGGGATTCTGCAGAAGCTGGACTATCTGCAGGAGCTTGGTGTTGGAGCCATCTGGCTTTCACCTTTTAACGATTCTCCTAATTACGACAATGGATATGATGTCAGTGACTATTATAAAGTAATGGAAGAAGCGGGCACAATGGAAGAGCTGGAAGAACTGATCGCAGCCTGTGAAAAGCGGGAAATTGTGGTCATGATGGATCTTGTTTTAAATCATAGTTCCCATCTGCACCCATGGTTCCTGGAAGCCAGAAAGGATCGAAACAGTAAATACCATGATTTTTACATCTGGAAGGAAGGAACGAAGGAGCAGCCGCCAGAAGGCGGCGGAGCATTCTTTGGAGGAAGCACCTGGGAATGGGTGCCGGAGGTTCAGGAATATTATTATCACAGTTTCAGTGTAATGCAGCCGGATCTGAACTGGAAAAATCCGTCGCTTCGGAAAGAGCTGTACCGGATGATCCAGTTCTGGATGAATAAAGGGATCCGTGGTTTCCGGCTGGATGCAATTGACAATATTGTAAAAGATGGACATGGAGGAAATGATACTCATTCAGAGCAGATTCATACATACTTAATGGAAATGAATCAGAATACGTATGGAAAATCAGAACAGATCCTGACAGTGGGGGAAACCGGAGGTGCTACGGTAGAAATGGCACAGCAGTATTCTGATCCGGAAAGCCAGGAGCTCAGTATGATTTTTCAGTTTGAACTGATGGGAATCGACGGCATCCGAAGTGGAAACTGGGATCCGAAACCGTATACGCTGCCGCAACTGAAGCAGCTCTTTGAAAAATGGCAGACGGGACTGGAAGAAAAAGGATGGAACAGCCTGTTCTGGGGAAACCATGATTTTCCGCGTGTCGTATCGCGCTTTGGAAATGACAGGGAACCGTATCGGGAAAAATCAGCAAAAATGTTGGCTGTCCTTCTCCATGGGATGAAAGGAACTCCTTATATTTACCAGGGGGAAGAAATCGGTATGACAAATGTGTCAGGGCTTCGGATCGAGGACTATCAGGATATCGAGTCTGTAAATTTTGCCGAAGACCGTAAAAAAGAAGGCTGGGAGGAAGAAAAAATTCGTACCTATCTTGCACGGAACAGCCGGGACCATGCGCGGACGCCAATGCAGTGGAATGCGGAAAAACACGCCGGATTTACAGCGGGAACACCGTGGATGGCGGAAAATCAGAATTACGCGGAGATCAATGTGGAAAACAGCAGAAAAAATCCGGATTCCCTCTTCTATTTCTATCAAAAACTAATTGCGCTGCGTAGGAAAAATGACACTCTTGTTTATGGGGATTTCCGTCTGATTGAGGAAGAAAATCCGGATATTTTTGCTTATGAGAGAAATCTGGGAGAGAAAAAGCTGATTGTGCTCTGCAATTTCCGGGATACCGCGGCAGAGATGAAAGCCCGATATGATTTGACAAAAGGAACGGTTCTGGTTCATAATGATACAGAAAGTCTCACAAAAGAAGTGTGGAAGTTACAGCCGTATGAGGCGTATATGATTGAACTTCTGCAGTAAAAAGACAGAAATGAAAAGCAGCAGGAGAAGAAAACTGCAGGAGCAACTGGAAACAGGAGGGAGAAAATGTATCGCGTTCTTCTTGTAGAAGATGAAGAAATTGAACTGGAGACATTGCGGGATTATATTGACTGGAAAAAGAACGGGATTTCCAGGGTATTTACCGCGCGCAATGGCAGAAGGGCACTGGAGTGCCTGGAAGAAAATATGGCAGATATTGTGATTACGGATATTCAGATGCCAGGAATGAGTGGAATTGAACTGGCAGAGACGATCGTACGCCGGGGATATCCATGCAAAATTGTTTTTCTGACAGGATATGATGATTTTTCCTATATCCATTCCGCTTTTCAGGTGAATGCCGTGGATTACCTTTTAAAGCCATTTACGATTGAAGAAGTAGAAGCATGTCTGAAAAAAGTGAGAAGTGAACTGGAGAAAAGTGAGATAGCAGACTGGTCGCGGAAAACGGCGGCGAAGCAGTTGCTGGAAATGGCTTTGCGGGAAAAACAGGAAACAGAGCTTTTACGGAAAAATTTCCGTGGTGTATTTGGAGAAGAACTGGAAGAGTGCAGGTTCGGAATCATAGCGGTTTATGGAAAAACGGAAGAAAACATCTGTAGCCAAATTCAGGAAAAATACAAGGGCATCCGTTACATCAGCAAAACGGAACGGATCAGCATTCTGCTGCTGGCGGGGTATCTGTCGGTGAAAGATACGGCATTTCAGATCTGGAATGATTTGAAAGAAGACGCACCGAGAGCCGTTGGATGGTGCAGTGGAGCATGGAAAGCTGACTGCCTGTACGAAAAGGCGGAAAAACTTCGGAACTGTTGTGTTCTGGCATTTCATATGGATCCACCAGAACTTTTCTGTGCAGATGAAAAAGAAACGGAAGAGGAAAAAGCATATCATTTCCGGGAACAGAAGAAGCGGAGAGAAGAAATCTGTCGTCTGGTCAGCAACGGGAAAAAGCAGGAAACGCTGCAGACCATGAAAGATTATTTTCAACAGCTAAAGGGGCTTGCGCCGAAAACATTTGCGGGAGAAGTTTACAATCTCTATATGTATCTATGGAACCGTCTTGTTTTGAGCGATGAACTGCTGGAAAACTGGATGGAAGCAGAAAAAATTTTGAGAGAAAATGAAATTTTTGAAGCAAACAACAGTTATCAGATGCGGGAAAAGATGAAGCAGTATCTGGAACGGATGTTGGCATTTTTTGAAGAACAGAATCAAAATCCAAATTACTATGCCGTTTATCAGGTAAAAACATATCTTCAGGAGCACTGCTCGGAAAGCGCAGATATCGAGAAACTGGCCGCGGAGGTCGGTTTGTCTCCGAATTATCTGAGGAGCCTGTTTAAAGAGGCAACAGGAAAAACGATTTTGGAATATAATACGGAAATGCGTCTGCAGAGGGCGGCGGAACTGTTAAAGAATAAGAAAAATAAAGTACGGGAAGTGAGTCTGGCGGTTGGATATGAAAATGTTTCTTACTTTGGCGTTGTTTTTCAGAAAAGATTTGGAGTGACACCAAATGAATATCGTAAAATGGTATAAAAATCGGAGTTTTCAGTTTAAACTGGTGATCGGCTATCTGGTACTGGCACTGATTCCAATGCTGTGTGTTACCTGGTACAGTTATGGAAAAACAAGGAATGTGCTTCTTACTGAAGCATATCAGAGTGCAGAACAGGAAGCAGAACGAATTGAAAAAAATTTTTCTACGATGGTCGAGCCTTACGAAACAATTCTGGAGGTGCTGTATGTGGATCAGATGCTGAGCGGATATTTGTTTCAGGATTACAGCAACGATTCTTATGAAGATATGTTTTACTATATTGATAAGAAGCTCAGCGAAATCTGTCTGATGAATGCAGGAATTTACAAAATCTGTTTTTACAGCAACAATGAAACGCTTCCGCAGGATAATTATTATTTTTATTCCATGCAGGATCTAGATCGGAGGGAAGGTGTGCTGACATTTGATGCGATAGGGGAAACGGTATTCTGTGGGACATCTGGAGACGGAAAAGCATTTCATATGAATCGTCTGATGAATTTTTATCCACAGGGCGGGATGAAGAGCGTACTGTCGTTACAGATTGAAAATCAGCAGATACAGCCCCTCCTCGAAACAATAAATTCCACCGATGAAATTTATCTGGTGGATCAAAAAGGATATATTCTGGCTGCTTCCGAACCGGAAATGGCAGGCCTTCCGATCCGGACCAGAATGCCGGAAGAGGATCTGGAGCAGAAAGCGCAGATTGAGTTTGAGCGTGACGGCATTTCAAAAATCGGAAATATCCAGAGCGGAGTTTTCGGAACAAAAATTCTTGTGATTTCGGATAAGGAGACGGTTTTAAAAGACGCAAAAGCTGTTTCAAGAAGGATGATGTTCCTGATCCTCTGCAGCGCGGCTATGGTATTTCTCTGCATTATCTGTTACACAAGATGGCTTTCCACGCGGGTGCAGAAAGTGGTGTATGCAGCAAAACGGATGGGACAGGGAGAATTTGATTACCGTCTGGAAAATATGGGAGAAGATGAGATCGGACAGATCGGGCTGGCGTTTAATCAGCTCAGTGATCAGATTCAGGAGCTAATTCGGGAAAATTACGAAAAGAAAATCCGGATTCAGACGAGCGAACTGAATTTGCTGCAGGAACAGATCAATCCGCACTTTCTTTACAATGCACTTGCGGTTATTTCAGCACTGGCGATGCGGGAAGGTGGAAAACAGACGATGCAGGCGGTCAAAAATTTGTCCAGCTTCTACCGGATTTCCCTGAATAAGGGAAAACAGGTGCTTTCCATCCAGGAAGAAGTGGAACTGCTGCAGAGCTATCTGAAAATCCAGCAGATGCGTTTTCGGGACAGCGTACAGGTGGAGTATGAGATTGCAAGAGAAGTACTGACATATCGAACCATTAAACTTCTTCTGCAGCCGCTGGTTGAAAATGCCATTCACCATGCGAGAAAAGAGGAAGAAGTTCTCCACATTGCGGTCAGAATTCAAAAAGAAGAAAGGGATGTGGTATTCCAGGTGACAGATGATGGATGTGGAATCGAGGCGGAAAAACTGATTAAACTGCGAAGTTCTCTGCGGCGCTCAGAGGAAGGATATGGACTGAGAAATGTTGCAAACAGGGTTCGTCTGGCTTATGGAGAGAATTATGGTGTCCGAATAGAAAGCCAGGAAGGATATGGAACGACAGTTTCTGTCAGAATTCCAGTAAACGAATAAAAAATCAACAAAGCAGAAATAACTTCGTATTGTTTGCATAGAAAAGGAAACAGAAACCGGCTGATAAAGGTGATTTTGCCCGTCAGCCGGTTTCTGTTTCGTTAGATATTGACAGAAATCGTAAGAAAACAACAGAATAAAAAAGAAAATTATAAAACTCCGTTAAATCGAGATAGAAATCATAAAAAAGTGAGATTGTTGCAGGACAGACTATCCATTAGAATGGAAACATAGACAGCAAGAGTGTACAAGATGAACAAAAAGAAGAAAGAAGGAGAAGGCATGAAAAAAGAAAACGTGCATGCAAAGCACAAAAAAAGCCTCGCGGAACGGTTCTGGAAACAGAAATATCTGTTTTTACTGCTGATTCCATCGTTGGTATGGGTCATTCTGATCTGCTATGCACCAATGACAGGACTGTATATGTCCTTCATCAACTACACGCCGCAGGGTAGCGGCTATTTTGCGGATATGGCGAATTCGCAGTTTGTCGGTCTTGACTGGTTCAAGTATTTCTTTTCCACAGATTTCACAAAAATCATGAGAAACACACTGGCAACCAGCTTACTGACACTGTTATTCTCATTCCCGCTGCCAATCATTCTGGCGCTTTGCCTGAATGAAGTTCGAAACCAGAAGGCAAAGAAATTTGTACAGACCGCATCTTATATTCCCTATTTTATTTCCTGGGTTATTGCGGCAAACATTTTCCTTACATTCCTTTCTTCAGACGGCGTCATCAACAATCTGTTAAAATTCTTCGGATTAACCGATGAGTCGATTCTGTTTTTCCAGAAAGGACCATATTTCTGGTGGATCATCGCGATCGCAAATGCGTGGAAGGTACTTGGATACAATGCGATTATCTATATGGCGGCAATCTCCGGCATCAGCCAGGATATGTATGAAGCAGCGGATGTGGATGGTGCGACGAGAATGCAGAAGATTCTGCATATCACACTTCCGGCATTAAAGCCGACCATTATGATTCTTCTGATTCTGGCAATCGGAGGTGTTCTGAATACAGGATATGAGCAGCAGCTGTTGATGTCTAATGATGCTATTTTAAATTATTCTGATGTACTTGATACGTATGCATACCGCTATGGTCTGAAAAACGGAATGTATTCTTACGGTACTGCAGTAGGATTCTTTAAATCCGCAGTCTCCTTCATTCTGGTCATCAGTGCAAATGCACTTTCGAAGAAATTCAGTGATGATAATACGGCACTGTTTTAGGAGGAAGGAAAATGAGAGAAAAAGCAATTAAAATCAAAAGAAAACGTTGTGCCAGTGACTGGTTTCTTGATATTTTCAAAGTGGTTTTTCTGGTGTTAGTTACTGTGATCTGTGTGTATCCGTTCTGGAACATTTTTGTGGTATCCATTAACGATGCAACCGATGCACTGCGCGGCGGGCTCTACTTTCTGCCGAGAAAACTGAGTCTGGCAAGTTATAAAGATATTCTGGGACGTGCCACATTTTTGCATGGCATTCTGATCACTGTACTTCGTACTGCAATTGGTACACCGCTGGCGGTCCTTGTCACGACAGCACTTGCCTATGTGCTTTCCAGAAAAGAGCTGCTGTTCCGGAAACAGCTGAACCTGTTCTTTATCTTCACCATGTATTTTGGCGGCGGAATGGTTCCGTATTATATGGTATTAAAGAGCCTTGGAATGCTGAATAATTTCATTGTATTTATTTTCCCGAACCTGGTAAGTGTTTATAATATGATTCTGGTAAAGAATTATATAGAGGGAATGCCGGCAGAGATTTTTGAATCGGCGAAAATTGACGGAGCAAATGATCTGACAGTTTTCTTTAAAATGGTAATTCCATTGTCCAAGCCGATTATTATGACTATTGCACTGTTTGTTGCAATTACACATTGGAATTCTTGGTTCGATGCATATTTGTTTACGAATGCACAGTCTTTAAAAACAATGCAGTCCATTTTGGTTGAAATTCTGAATCAGTATCAGACTTCATCAGCGAACCAGGCGGCAAATCAGGCGTCACAGACCATTACACCGGACAGCATTCGAATGGCTGCTACGATGATTGCGACCATTCCGATTATCATGGTTTATCCGTTTATTCAGAAATATTTTGTTAAAGGAATCATGCTCGGATCTGTAAAGAGCTGATGATAGAAGGAGGAAAAGAAAATGAAGTTCAAAAAAAGTATCGCAATGGCGATGAGTGTCCTGATGGCAGCGGGAATGCTTGCAGGATGCGGATCAAATGGCAGTACATCATCAAGTACTGCATCCGGCAGTGCATCATCTGCATCGGGCGAGGTATCAACAGACGGAGTTACGATTTCTATCTTTGACAAAAACTCCGGAAGCAATACCTTTGATGATCCAGTTGCAAAAGCAATTGAGGAAAAAACAGGTGTCAAAATTCAGGTAGAAAATCCAACCGGAGATCCGCTGGAAAAATTGAACCTGATGCTGACCGGTCAGAATTACCCGGATATCGTCCTGATGGATCGTGGAAATGATATTGTAAACCGTTACATTGAGGCAGGCGCACTGCTTCCGTTGAATGATCTGATCGATGAGTACGGCCCGGATGTAAAAGAGATGTACGGGGAAACCTTAAACAAGAGTCGTTATACCGATGGAAAGAATTACTATCTGAATAACTGGTACGGAGAAGATCCGGATCCGGTAGCCGGTGTTCTGATGCGCTATGATTATCTGTGCGAAATCGTTGGAAAAGACCGCGCAGACAGCGATGAGCCATTTACACAGGAAGAGTATATTGACATTTGTAAGAAATTCAAAGAACTTCATCCGACCATTGACGGAAAAGAGAGTATTGCCATTACCTTTGATGCAGAATCCAAAAACTACGATGGAACATTAAAAGGAATGTATGGTCTGAAAACATATTATCAGGATGGGGACAATCTGGAACATGTTGCCAAAGCACCAAACTTCAAAGAGATGATGTCCTTTGCCAATGAACTGTATACCGAAGGCCTTCTGGACAAAGAGTGGGTTGTCAACAAGAAAAATCAGTGGACGCAGAAACTGTCTGCAGGCAACGTATTCAGTACCTTTGCTTCCTACTGGGATACCGATGCAGCAAATACAGCACTTGCTTCTTCTGTAGGAGAAGATGCAAAATTCTATTCCTATAAAGTCCTTGGAAACGGAATCAGTGCAGATGAAACTACTTACTCCGGAAGAAGTACACTTGGCTGGGATGCAATCGCGATCACCAAGAATTGTAAAAATCCGGAAGCAGCCATGAAGATGATCAACTACCTTGCAAGCGAAGAAGGACAGTATCTTCTGATGTGGGGTATTGAGGGAACCAACTGGAATATGGAAGATGGAAAACACGTTCCGAACGATGATCTGATTGAAGGATTCCAGACGGATTTTGACAAAACAAAACTGGATACCGGCGTCCGCAAATGGACCTGGTTTGTAAAGAACGGAAATGGTACAGACGGAACTCCATACGATGTAACACAGTATAAAGTAAAAGAGACCCGGCAGGTGGCTATGAATCACTTTGGTGAGAACGACAGATGGGATACCGCAGAGTTTACAGGCCTTACCCCGGCAGGAAGCACTCCGGATGGCTTGAAATGGCAGAAAATCCAGGATATCTACGATCAGGAATATCCGAAGATTGTTAATGCAGACAGCCACGATGCGGCAATGGAAGAGTACGACAAGATGATTTCCGAAATGAATGACGCAGGACTGGAAGATGTAGAAAAAGTTATCACACAGAATTATCAGGAGCGTATGAAACTCTGGAATGAGTAAGCTAAAGTAAAATAAAAAAATCACACACGGAAAAGAACCGGCAGAAATTGAAATACAGATTTCTATGCCGGTTCTTTTTTATCAGAAGAAGCATTGCGATTTTCAAGGAATCTGGATATAATGAGGAAAACTGGAAAAACAGGGAAATCCAACCGCATGAGACAGGAGGCATCGTACATGGCAGCGAAAGAACAGTTAACCGCAATGGAAATGATCTGGGGATTTATGAGTGGGACGACAGGACATATGGGAAAGACGGACTTTGCGCCGCAGAAGGAAGCGTTCGGGGATTTTGCATCTCCGGAAACGTATTTTCCGCGCGTGATGCCGGAGAGCGAGGGCATCTCATCGGAAAAGCTGACGCAGATGCTTCGTGAGCTCGCCGCTGCGCGCCATACGGACATGCATCATCTGCTGGTCCTGCGGAATGGACATGTCATCTGCGAATGCAATTTCGCCCCATACCGCAGCGGCATCTGGCATGCGACGTATTCTATGTGTAAGAGCATCACTGGCATGGCGGCTGGTTTTCTGATCAGTGAAGGAAAACTTTCCCTGGACGAGAACGTCTATGATATTTTTGAAAAACGAAACGGTCTGCTGCAGAAGATCCTGCGCCCGAATCTGACCGTGAAGCATCTTCTGACGATGAAGAGCGGCGTACAGTTCAACGAGATGGGCGTTGTTTCCGGCAACGACTGGGTGGACAGCTTCTTAAATGCGCCGGTCAAGGGAACGCCGGGCGAAGCGTTTGAGTACAACAGTATGAACACGTATCTGCTGTCTGCAATCATACAGGAGCGCACCGGCATGAAAATGGTAGATTACCTGCGGCCGCGTCTGTTTGAGCCTCTCGGCATCCGGAAAGTTTTCTGGGAGAGCTGCCCGGCAGGGATTACGAAAGGCGGCTGGGGTCTCTTCCTGTGCCCGGAGGACGCGGCCAAGCTCGGGGTGATGTACGTGAACGGCGGAAAATTCGAAGGAAAACAGATCGTTCCGGCAGAATGGGTCGCAGCGTCCACCTCCGTTCATGCGACACCGCCGGAAAAGATGGGAAAATATGGCTATGGTTACCAGGTCTGGATGGAGGAGCGGCCGGGCAGCTTTGCGTTCAATGGCATGCTGGGGCAGAACGTGCTCGGTTATCCGGATACCGGCGTGGTGATTGTGACGAATGCGGGCAGCAACGAGCTGTTCCAGACGTGTGAGATGCTCGACATTGTGCGGAAGTATTTCGGCGCGGAATTTGGTGCAGAGCTGAAATCCGGCGAGGCGGAAAGCCCGATGGCATATCAGAAGCTGGTGCAGACCTGCCGTGATCTGGAGGGCGCGAAAGAGACACCGGGAAGAATCCTGCGCGGCGGCTGGAAGCGGAGAACACCGGGGCCGCGGAACAGCGGAACACCGCGTCAGATCGACATGGCGCAGCTTCTGCACGGAAAAGAATATAAAATGGAGGACACGCATGTCGGCATGTTTCCGCTGACGCTGCAGGTCTTCCACAACAACTTTTCCGACGGCATCCGCCGCATCGGTTTCTTCTATGAAAAAGGCCGTTTCTTTGTCGAGCTGACCGAGGGAGAAAAAACACAGCGCATTGAGATCGGTCTTACGGGGTCCAAAGTTGTAGAATGGGTGGAAAACGAGGAATCGTATCTGCTCGGAACGACGGGACAGTTTGCGGAGAATGAAGACGGCGAACTGGTGCTGAAGCTTGAGTTTGCATTTCTGGAAGAGGCCGCAAGACGGAGGGTCAAAATCATTTTCCAGCGTGATTTCGAGCGGATCAGACTGGAGTGGAATGAGACGCCGGGCAAGGATCTGATTATCGAGGGCCTTGAATCCCTCGTGACGGATGTGGCGATCGCACCGCTTCTGCCGTCGCGGTTCCGCGAGCGGAGCCTTGACATGATCCATCTGCTGATGGCACAGACCATTGAGCCAATGGTAGAGGCACACCGTGTGCGGCCGGGGGAAGAAACGGGGACAGAAGAAGCGGCAGCGGAAGCTGAATCGGCCGCGGTAGTGGAAAATGCGGAAAACGCAGAAGAAACGGTGTAAAAACAGAAAAAATCAGAAGAGAAATGTGGATAAAAAAGGGAATGGAGCTGCCGGATGCGCAGTTCCATTCCCTTTTAAAAATACAGATTACAGATTCAAAGCCATATCGCCGGATTTGATCAGGTTTGCCTTGCGGAATACCTCTGAGAAGAACAAGGTGATCACAGCCGGAAGCACGAAGTGGAGCAGAATAATTTTGATGATAACGAGCTTCGGATCATCGTAAGCGATCATCGTCTGATACGTTGTGATCTGTCCGACAAGACCTGCGGAACCCATGCCGCTTCCCGTTGCATTATTCTGCATATTGGCGAGGATTGTGGAGACGGGTCCTAAAATCGCACTCGAGAAGATGACGGGCAGCCAGATCAGTGGATGACGCATGATGTTCGGCACCTGGAGCATCGAGGTTCCAAGACCCTGTGCGACAAGGCCGCCGAATTTGTTTTCCCGATAACTTGCAACCGCGAATCCGACCATGTTGCAGCAGCAGCCGATCGTTGCGGCACCGGCGGCAAGACCGGAAAGATTCAGAATGATGCCGAGTGCAGCGGAGCTGATCGGCAGTGTCAGAACCATACCCATGACGACCGAAACAACGATGCCCATGATGAACGGCCGCTGTTCCGTTGCCCAGTTGATGATGCTTCCAAGGCCTGTCATCATCTGGGAGATCGGCGGTCCGACGAGCAGTCCGACAACGGAACCGGCTCCGATGGTGATGACCGGTGTCACGATGATATCAACCTTGGTCTTGCCGGAAACCAGATGGCCGCAGGTGATGCCTGCGAAAGCTGCGATGAAAGCGCCGAGCGGTTCGCCAGGTCCTGCCAGAACGGCATTTCCGTCCACAAAGAATGTGCCGCCGGTGATCTTGCCGGCATAACCGCCGACCATGGCGGCGACGGCTGCAGAAACCGTGACAAGCGGGCTTTCCCCATATTTCACTGCCACGCCGACACCGATACCGGCACTTGTCAGGGCTGCGGCAGCTTTTCCAAGCAGATAGATCACATTTCCGGTCGAACCGCCGATCAGAAGACCGATCTGCTGAATCATCGTACCGATAATCAGGGTTGCAAAAAGACCCTGCGTCATGCCGCCGAAGCCATCAATGAAGATGTGCGAGGCGACTTTTTTGATTGTTCGCATATGGAATTCCTCCTCATGTATGTGGTGTGTTACTGTATTCACAAGTGACTTGTCAGTCGACTTTTAGTCTATCATAAGATGGGGGCGGGTGCAATCCTTTTCCGGGGGCATAAGTTGACAAAAGAAAGGGGCACGCTTATAATTGAGACAAATTCAGAGCGCTTCCGGAAAACAGCGCAGACAGTAAAAAAGTGATAAAGGAGACGCATGGGAAAACAGAAAAAGAAACAGAAAAAACGCGGCAATCCGCTTTGGACACTGGTATTTTTAGCGGCACTTGCTGTTTTCTGCTTTTCCGGGTACAAGCTGATCGGCATTTACCTGGATTACAAGACCGGCACGGATGAATACCGGGATCTGCAGCAGTATACGACGGAAATTACAAAAACACCGGAGACACCGGCACCGACGAAAACAGAGGAGCCGCAGGCGGAATCCGAACCGGCGGAGCCTTCCGAACCGGAGCCGGAACCACTGTCGTATCCGACAGAACCGCCGCTTGCTGTCGATTTTGAATCCTTAAAAGCGATTAACCCGGATGTGAAGGGATGGCTTTATATTGAAGCTCTCGACATCAGTTACCCGGTCGTACAGGGGCCGGACAACGATGCGTATCTTCATACGACGTATGAGGGAACGAGCAACTTTGCGGGTTCCATTTTCCTCGATTACCAGAATCAGGATGATTTCAGTGATGGAAACACAATCGTTTACGGTCATAATATGAAGAATCTCTCCATGTTCGGAAAGTTGAAACAGATGAAGGAGCAGGAAAAATATAGGGACAGCGTCTATTTCTGGATGCTGACGCCGGAATCAAACGATGTGTACCAGATTTTTTCTGCCTTTTATACAGAGGCAGACAGTGATGTCTACACGCTGTATTCCGGCGGGGGTGAAGCGTTTGTACAGTATCTGAATACCATGGCGGCGCGGTCAGAGATCCCGGTGGAGCAGCCGGAGATGGATGAACACAGCCATATTATTGTGCTGTCCACCTGTGCGGCGAGCGATACGACTGGACGGTTCGTCGTTCTGGGCGTGCGGCGGAACCGGTAATGATTGGTCAGAAGGAGGAATGACAGATGGAAGAGGAAAAAAAAATCGAAGAACTGCAGAGATTGATTGATACGCATGAAAATATCGTATTCTTCGGCGGCGCGGGCGTGTCCACGGAGAGCGGGATTCCGGATTTCCGGAGCGTGGATGGCCTTTATCATCAGAAGTATGACGTTCCGCCGGAGACAATTTTAAGCCACAGCTATTTCCTGCGGTACCCGGAAAAGTTTTATGCTTTTTACCGCGACAAGATGCTTCCGGTCGGAGCAGAACCGAATGCGGCGCACAAAAAGCTTGCAGAGCTGGAAGCGGCGGGAAAATTAAAAGCGATTGTGACGCAGAACATTGACGGACTGCATCAGGCGGCGGGAAGTAAAGTAGTGTATGAACTGCATGGAAGCACACATCGCAATTACTGTATGAAATGCGGGGCATTCTGCGATACAGAGCTGGTGAGAAGGAGCAGCGGCGTTCCAAGATGTGAAAAATGCGGAGGCATGATCAAACCGGATGTCGTACTCTACGAGGAGAGTCTGAATGAGAAAGTGCTCGACGGTGCGATCCGCGCGATTGCGGCCGCCGATCTTCTGATCGTCGGCGGAACGTCGCTTGCTGTGTATCCGGCAGCAGGTCTTCTCCAGTATTTTCGGGGCGATGCACTGGTCCTGATTAATAAAGGTGCAACACCGATGGACAACAACGCAGATCTTCTGATCCAGCAGCCGATCGGACAGGTGCTCGGCAGTATCCGGGTGTGAAAATTCAGAGCTGTGAAAAATGGAGGTGCGGCTCTGATGATACAGAGAGAACCTTGAGAAAAAATCTCGGAAAGTGTCAGGAAATATAAAAATAAGGCGGAAGAAACATGGCAGAACATTACGAAGTAGGCGATATTGTAAAACTGAAAAAGCCGCATCCGTGCGGCAGCAGCGAGTGGGAAATCCTGCGTGTCGGCGCAGATTTCCGTCTCAAATGCACCGGCTGCGGCCACCAGATCATGGTAGCACGCAAGCTGGTCGAGAAAAACACCCGCGGATTACGAAAAAAAGATGCGTAATATCGTGAAAAAAACAAGAAAACACGCGAAAAAGGGCTTGCTATAAGCCCTTTTTTATGTTAAAATAACAAATTGTGACGTATAAAAATAATTCCTTGCTCCCCATAATGAAAATGGGGTGCCAAAAAGTCCAAAAGGAGGTAAAGCATGAACAAGTACGAATTAGCACTGGTTGTGAATGCAAAACTTGAAGAAGAGGAACGCGCAGCTGTAGTTGAGAAAGCCAAAGGTTATGTAACCCGTTACGGCGGAACAGTTGGCGAAGTAGAAGAGTGGGGCAAAAAACGCCTTGCATACGAAATTCAGCATATGCGTGAAGCATATTACTACTTTATTCAGTTTGAAGCAGACGCAACAGCTCCGGCAGAGATCGAGAGCCATATGCGTATTATGGATAACGTACTGAGATACTTAGTCGTTAAAAAGGAAGCTTAAGAGGTAAGCGAATGAATAAAGTTATATTGATGGGAAGATTGACCAGAGATCCCGATGTCAGATACTCTGCCGGAGAGAACTCCACAGCGGTAGCCCGTTATACACTGGCTGTTGACCGCAGATTCCGCAGAGACGGCGATTCCGCAACCGCAGACTTTATCGGATGCGTTGCTTTCGGCCGCCAGGCAGAATTTGCAGAGAAATACCTGCGTCAGGGAACGAAGATCGCCATCACCGGCCGCATTCAGACCGGAAGCTACACCAACCGTGAAGGCCAGAAGGTCTACACGACAGACGTAGTTGTAGAAGAGCAGGAGTTTGCAGAGAGCAAAAATGCAGGCGGAAACAACGGAGGATACTCCGCACCGCAGCATAACAATCCGGCTCCGTCCGCGAATACATCTGACCTGGGCAGCGCCGATGGTTTTATGAATATTCCCGATGGCATTGACGAAGAATTGCCATTTAATTGATAGAAAAGGAGAGATTGATCATGGCTTATAATAATAGTGAAAGACCAGCTTCCAGAAGACCGGCCCGCAGAAGAAGAAAAGTTTGTGTTTTCTGTGGTGGAGAAGAGATCAGCTACAAGGATGCAGCAAAACTGAAAAAATATGTATCCGAGCGTGGTAAAATCCTGCCGAGACGTGTAACTGGAACCTGCGCAAAACATCAGAGAGCAGTAACAGTAGCCGTTAAGAGAGCAAGACATATGGCTATTATGCCGTACGTAGATGATTGATTCTGACTTGCGCTAAGCACTGTCCGAACGTTCATTTTGAATCGGTAAATAAATAGAGGTATCTGCCCGAAAAGGGCGGGTACCTTTTTTGTATCCAGAAGTATCTTGTTGCCAAAGTACAGGTCAAAGTGGTATAATCGGAAAGACAGGAGCGAAATACAACACGCAACGTTGGAAAGGTGTTAGGAAATGAAAAGCAAAATGAAGTTGAGCGGCCAATTGCGGAGCTATCTTCGATGGCCGCTGATTTTGTCCATCCTGATGCTTGTGATGAATATCGGCATGTATTTTGTGGATGTGATGGCAGGAATGTGGTTCACGCTGTTTTTTGCAGTCTATGTGATCGCAGCCGCAGTTCTCTATTACAGACAGCGTCCGCAGGTGATCAACGAGCTGATTACCTTTGCGACCGAATACGGCCAGGTTCAGAAGCATCTGATCCAGGAACTGGCGCTGCCCTATGCCGTTATGGATTCGCAGGGAAAACTTCTCTGGGTCAACAAAGAGTTTACAAAAATCACAGGGAAGGATACACAGTATCATAAATGTATCGCCACCATTTTTCCGGAGCTGACGGTCGAGCGGCTGCCGAAAAATGAGGAGGAGACCGACATCAACGTGGCTTACGGCGAAAAGAATTTCCGTGCCCATGTAAAAAGCGTCTGCATCGACGAGCTGATCCAGAATTCGGAGATGATCAACACAGATATCAAAGGCTATTTTATTCAGGCACTGTATCTGTTCGATGAGACGGAGCTCCGCGAGTATATGCGGAAATTCGAGGACGAAACGATGGTCACCGGTCTTCTGTATCTGGACAACTACGACGAGGCGCTGGAGAGCGTCGAGGAGGTCCGCCGTTCCCTTCTGACCGCACTGGTCGAGCGAAAGATCAACAAATATTTCAACGATCTCGACGGACTGGTGAAGCGGTATGAGAACGACAAATACATCGTGGTCATGCGCCGGAGTTCGTTAAATGAACTGAAAGAGAAAAAGTTCGATATCCTCGAGGACGTCAAGACCATCAACATCGGAAACGAGATGGCGGTCACAATCAGTATGGGTATCGGAGCAGATGCTGGATCGTTTGCGAAAAACTCCGAGTATGCGAAAATCGCGATCGACCTGGCTCTTGGCCGGGGCGGCGATCAGGTCGTTTTAAAGGACGGTTCGAAGATTCAGTATTTTGGCGGAAAAACGCAGGCTGTGGAAAAGAATACGAGAGTCAAAGCCCGCGTCAAGGCGCACGCGCTGAAAGAGTTTATGAACACGAAAGAGAAGGTCGTTGTCATGGGACACCGCCTGCCGGATGCCGATTCGTTCGGTGCGGCCATCGGTATCTACCGTGCGGCGAAAACGCTGAATAAAAAAGCGTACATCGTCATCGACAACCCGACCAGCTCGATCATTCCGCTGATGAATACGTTCCGCGACAACCAGGATTATGAGGCGGACATGTTTGTCAATAACCATGAGGCGAAAGAGATCATGGACGACAACACGCTGCTCGTTGTGGTCGATACGAACAAGCCGAGCATCACACAGTGTGAGGATCTGCTGTACATGGCGAAAATGATCGTCGTGCTGGATCATCACCGGCAGGGAAGTGATACGATCCGCAACTCGGTGCTTTCCTATATTGAGCCGTATGCATCATCCGCGAGCGAGATGGTTGCCGAGATTCTCCAGTATTTTACCGAGGGAATCCGCATCCGGAACGTGGAGGCGGACAGCATCTATGCCGGCATCATGATCGATACCGACAACTTTATGCAGAAAACAGGTGTCCGCACGTTCGAGGCGGCAGCTTTCCTGCGCCGCTGCGGTGCGGATGTGACGCGTGTGCGCAAGCTGTTCCGTGAGGATATGAACGATTACAAGGCAAGAGGAGAGACGATCCGCAATGCGGAGCTGTTCCGCGGCCAGTTCGCGATTTCCGAATGCCCGAGCGACTATGTGGACAGCCCGACGGTGGTCGGAGCACAGGCGGCGAACGAGCTGCTGAACATTGTCGGTGTCAAGGCGTCCTTTGTACTGACCGAGTATAAAGGCGTGATCTATATCAGCGCCCGCGCGATCGATGAGGTCAATGTACAGATCATCATGGAGCGGATGGGCGGCGGCGGTCATCTGAATATGGCAGGATGCCAGCTCGAGACCGTCAACATGGAGGGGGCGCGAAGCCTCCTGAAATCAACCTTAACAGAAATGCAGGATGGAGGAGAAATCTGATATGAAAGTTATCTTACTGGAAGACGTAAAAGCACTTGGTAAAAAAGGACAGACTGTAAACGTAAGTGACGGATATGCAAGAAATATGCTTCTGCCGAAAAAACTCGGTATCGAGGCAACCGCAAAAAATCTGAATGAGCTGAAACTCCAGAAAGCACACGAAGATAAAGTGGCAGCAGAGCAACTCGCTGAGGCACAGGCTTTCGCGAAAGAGATTGAGGACAAACAGGTTACCGTAGCAATTAAAGTCGGCGAGGGCGGAAAAGTATTCGGAAGCGTATCGGCAAAAGAGATCGCTGAGGCAGCCAAAGAGCAGCTCGGATACGACATCGACAAAAAGAAAATGCAGCTTCCGAACCCGATCAAGGTTCTCGGAACAACAGAAGTGCCGATCCGTCTGCATACCAAAGTAACTGCAAAGCTGAAAGTTATCGTAAAAGAAGCCTAATTCTATGGAAGAAGCACTGATTAAACGAATCCTTCCGCACAGCATCGAGGCGGAGCAGTCGGTCATCGGTTCCATGCTGATGGGGCGCGAAGCCATCATGGCGGCATCGGAAATCCTGACGAGCGACGATTTTTACCAGCACCAGTACGGCGTCATTTTTGATGCCATGGTGGAGCTGTTCAACGAGGGAAAACCGGTCGATCTGGTCACTCTGCAGAACCGTCTGCGCGAAAAGGATGTTCCGCCGGAGATCAGTTCGATGGAGTTTGTCCGCGACCTTTTAAATGCGGTGCCGACTTCGGCGAATGTGCGCCATTATGCGAACATCGTCAGCGAGAAAGCGGTGCTGCGCCGCCTCATTAAGCTGACAGAAGAGATAGAGAATGACTGCTATCTGAACAAAGAGCCGGTGGAAGTCATCATGGAGGAGACGGAAAAGAAGATGTTCCAGTTATTGGGCCAGAGGAACTCCGGCGACTTCATGCCGATCCGTCAGGTTGTCATCAATACACTGGAGAACATCGAGCGTGCATCGAAGACGAAGGGAAATGTCACGGGTATTCCGACCGGATTCACGGATCTGGATTACAAGACTTCGGGTCTGCAGAACTCTGACTTTATCCTGATTGCGGCACGTCCGTCTATGGGTAAAACGGCGTTTGTCCTCAATATTGCGCAGTATATGGCATTCAAAAAAGACAAAGCCGTTGCGGTTTTCAGTCTCGAGATGTCGCGGGAGCAGCTGATGAACCGTCTGCTCTCGATGGAGTCGAAAGTAGATTCCCAGCATCTGAGAACCGGAAACCTGAAAGACGACGAATGGAGCAAGCTGATCGAGAGCGCCGGCATGATCGGTGAATCCCGACTGATGATCGACGATACACCTGGTATCTCGATCGGAGAGATGCGGTCGAAATGCCGCAAATACAAGCTGGAGCACGGCCTTGATATCATCATCATCGACTACCTGCAGCTGATGTCGGGAAGCGGAAAGAGCTCCTCGGAATCGCGTCAGCAGGAGATTTCGGATATCAGCCGTTCGTTAAAAGCACTCGCGAGAGAGCTGAATGTGCCGGTTGTTGCACTATCCCAGCTTTCCCGGGCTGTTGAGCAGCGTACCGACCACCGTCCGATGCTTTCCGACCTGCGTGAGTCGGGAGCGATCGAGCAGGATGCCGACGTTGTTATGTTTATCTATCGAGATGATTACTATAACAAAGATTCCGAGAATAAGGGAATCGCGGAAATCATCATCGCCAAACAGCGAAACGGCCCGATCGGAACCGTCAATCTGGTCTGGCTGCCGGATTATACGAAATTTGCGAATGCAGAGAGATAAAAGAAAATATTTGTAACTATTCAGAGCCATGCGAAATTGAGGGGAAAAGTGCGACTCATGCTTGCATGAATGAGTACTTTTCCCCTCAATTTCATATGGCGAGAAGCCACATCGAGATGTAGCGTAGCGGAATCGAGATGGGGCTCTGAATAGTATGGTGTCAGAACGTGTCGTGGGAAGTTTCCGCGGCACGTTTTTTGCGTGAAATTGGATAGAATTGTATAAAATTGTCGGAATATTACGATGAAATTTTCTTGCGGCAGGGGATAACAGATCCTATAATAAAGGGAAGAAGGGAGTGGCTGCCGTATGGAAAATAGAACGTATCTGGTCACGGAGGCGGAGAAGCTGACCGGGGAGAAAGCGCATGTGCTCCGGTACTGGGAGGACGAGCTCGGCATGGAAATCCACCGCAATTCGCTGGGACACCGCTGCTATACTGCGCAGGACATTCAGATTTTTCTGGGAATCCGGGAACTGAAGAAAAAGGGGCTTCACCTGAAAGCGATCCGCGAGCTGATGCCGAAGCTGGTGCAGGCAACGGCGGAGATCAAAGCGTTTCCGGCGGAAGCGGCAGAGACAGTAAAGGAGAAGCCGGATCAGGTGATACCGGGAGAATCGGACGAAGTGCCGGAGGTAGTTGTCGATCTTCTGCCGGAGCGGGAGGCAGAACAGCTGGCGGACACCGTGATGCGGCAGGAAGAGGAGGAGCGTCAGACGGAATTTTACCGCGTACTCGGCCGTCTGCTTGACCAGATGATACAGAAGAGGCGTCAGGAGGAACGGAGCCGCCGCGTGGACGAGGCGATCCGCCGCCATCAGCAGAGCCGGAGAGAAGCAGCGGCGACGCTGGAGCAGAAAGGAAAACGGACGAAAGCAAAACGGAGCCATCGAACCAAAGGGTAAATCGGACAGAAAAAAAGAACGCCTGCGAGAGGCGTTCTTTTTGGATCCACGCGGAAATCCGACTTATTTTGCAGCCAGATAATCGTTGATCTGGTCTTCCAGAACCTGAGCGTCCAGACCGTGAACCATAGCTGCTTCTTCCAGGGACTCACCCTGTGCAGAAGGGCAGCCGATGCAGTGCATGCCGGCTCCCATCAGGATTCCGATGATATTTGTATCCATTGCGATTAACTCGCCGATTGTCATGTCTTTCGAGATCTTTGCCATCTTAAAGTTCCTCCTTTAAATGTGTATATACCCGTCGTTCCGATTTTGACGGCTATTTTAATTATAGCGTACCCCCGGGGGGAATGCAAGAACAAATTCGTGAGATTATAGAATGTTTATAATTTTGTACTTGTATTTCAGGGGGCAATCGTTTACAATGTGGATAGTACCGAAAGGGCCAAAAAATCTACAAGGAGGATAAGATCATGGCATATGTAATCACAGACGAATGTGTAAGCTGCGGAACCTGCGCTGGAGAATGTCCAGTAGAGGCTATCGCTGAGGGAGATTCCCATTACGAAATCAACCCGGATGTATGCGTTGAGTGCGGAACATGCGCAAGCGTATGTCCAACCGAGGCTATCACAGAAGAGTAATTTGTACGGAACGTACAAAAAAGGAAGTCCTTCGCGGACTTCCTTTTTTTGTGCATGCGTTTCAAGGTTTACAGAGAAGCCAGCTCCTGCAGAGCATTCTCTTTTACCATTGCATTTCCATGTTCCAGCAGAAATGCTTCAGCGGCCAGGGAGAAGGATTCCTGTCTGCCGTACTCGGAGAGAATGTTGCAGACCTTGTTGAATTCCTCCGGTTTGCAGCCGGACTGGTGCAGAACGAGCTGATAGTTGGCATCTGCCGTGTTCTTATAGAGGGAATTGCTGCCGGTAAAATACTGGTTCAGCGCTTTTGCGGAGCTGATGACATCGTCAAGTGTTGAGAAGTGGAAGGTACGTACCAGATCCACATTCTTTTCCTCGGATGCGGCAGGCTCTTTTTCGTTTTCCTTCTGTGCCGCTTTCTTTGCGATTTCCTGTGCCTTATTCTTCACATCGCAGAGCTTGTGGAACAGGTCGATGATGTCGTCCGCGCCGGAATACTGTACCGGTTCCGGTCCGTCCGTATCGTCGCCGGATGGAGCAAATTTGGCGAAGCGGGTGTCGAGCTCCTGCGGGTCCTCGACTTTGGTGATAATGAGGACAATGCTGTCCGGAGCCACCGGAACGGCCTCGACCATGAGCGGGGCATTATCCACATTGAAGCCGAACTGCTGATTGGCTTCGATCATCATATCCTGAAACAGGCTACGGGCTTTTTCCGTGCCGTAAGCCAGTTCGCTGAGCTTTAAATTTCTTTCGGCAAGATCGGCGCTGGTCAGTGTGCAGCGGATCTTGTTGTCATTGATTTTTTCTATTTTCATAACTCTCACGTCCTTAATTACTCTTTACTTATATAAATAGGGCTGCTTACGATATAGTATAACACATCACGGAAAGAAGTAAAGAACTTAAGATTTTTTTTACATTTCGTATAATTTTTTCAGAAATGAAGGGACAAACTTTATTTGTAATTCCCCCGGTTTGAAGTATAATAGGAGGTGGGGAAACCTTTGCTTCTGCCCGGAGGGTGCATACTCCGGCCGGAAGCAGGCACAGAAAAAACGGATCGGATAAGAAGGCGTCCCCGCGAAACATGATCATTGAAACTAAAAACAAAAGTATTTCATACGGATCGATGGGGCTTTCTTTTTTGTACGTCACAACTGCAAATAAGCCATGAAACAAACAATCGACAAAACTTTTTAAACAGATTTTCTGAAAAATACCCAATAGCAAAAAGCAACGATAATTTCTGACTCGCATGCGGTTCCCTTGCGCATAACGGTTGCTATTGGGTATTTTTTTTGTTATAATGGGCGCAAGTGGGGAGATCTTCAGAGCGAAGAAAAGGGGAAAAGAACACATGAAGGGGCAACAGAAGAAAAAAGCAGCGCCGGTACTGGTCGTACTGATTCTGATTGTACTGGTCGGTGCAGCAGGCGTTGTTTCATTTTTGATAAACCGATACAAACCCGGAACCGAATACATGGCCGGGAACGAATATTTTAACCTGACAGACGAAAACAGCGTCGCGCTGATCCAGAACGGAGAACTTCAGGAAGAGCAGGCCGTCCTTATCGGAGGAGAGCCGTATGCGGCGTACACATATGTAGAATCCCAGCTGAACAGCTGCTTCTACTGGGATGAAGAAACAAAAGGAATCCTGCTCACAACGAGCGGCGGCGTGCAGACCCTGCTTCCGGGAGATGCGGCCGTTGCCAGAACACCGGGCGGACAGCCTGCCGTACAGCAGGAGAGCGACGGAACGGTTTACGTTTCGCTGGATGTTGTAAAAGAATACACGGATCTCGACTATGCGTATTACAGCGATCCGGGCCGTGTTGTAATCCGGAATGACTGGGACGGCGTGGAGCAGGCGACGGTACAGTCAGACACCGCGCAGGTGCGCCAGAAGGGCGGCATCAAGAGTCTGATTCTTGCGGATGTACAGAAGGGAGACACTCTGCTGTATCTGGAAAATCTGGACAACTGGTGCAAAGTCATGACGGCGGACGGCTATACCGGCTACATCCAGACAGAGGATATCTCCGAGCCGGAGTCCATCGAAGCGCGGACGGCAAAGAAAGATTCCTATGAAAGAATTACACGGGATCACAAAATCAATCTGGTCTGGCATCAGAGCACATCGACCGAGTCGAACGACGCGATGGCAGAGATGACAGCAGAAATGACCGGCGTGAACGTGATTTCACCGACCTGGTTTTCCGTGACAGACGAAACCGGTACGATTTCCAGCCTGGCGAGCGCCGATTACGTGAAACTGGCGCATGACGCGGGACGGGAAGTCTGGGGATTGATTGATAACTTTAATGAAGCATTTGACGAAACAACCGATCTTGCCTACGCATCCGTGCGCAGCAGAATCATTGAGCAGCTGCTCGCCGAGGCAGCATCGTGCGGCATGGACGGCATCAACGTGGATTTCGAGAACCTGAAAGAGGCCGGAATCCCGCATTACCTGCAGTTTCTGCGGGAGCTGACGAGCGCGGCGCATGAACAGAATCTTGTGGTGTCGGTCGACACACCGGTACCGCAGGCTTACACGATGTATTATCAGCGCGGCGAGCAGGCAAGATTTGTGGACTATATGATTGTCATGGCCTATGACGAGCATTTCGCGGGAAGCGAGGAGGCAGGCTCTGTTTCATCCCTTCCGTTTGTACAGCAGGCCGTGGAGGAGATGACGCGGGTGATGCCTGCTGATCAGGTGATCTGCGGAATCCCGTTTTATACCCGTGTCTGGACGGAAAAGTTCGGACAGAGCGCCATTACCAGCGAGGTGCTGGGCATGGATGGTGCCAAAAACTATGCCAAAGAGAATCAGATGACAGAAACCTGGGATGCATCCCTTGGCCAGAATGTGGCAACGGTAGAAACTTCCGATGCCAGATACACGATCTGGATGGAGGATGAGCAGTCCATGGAGGAAAAACTGAAAGTGATCCAAAGCGCCGATCTCGCCGGAGTGGCAGAGTGGAAACTCGGATTTGAGCGCGCAGACGTCTGGAGTCTGATTTCAGAATATATTGAAACAAACAGTTGACGAGGAGTCCGGGAAGGATAAGGGGAATGATAAAAGCCCGGGCACGAAGGAGGAGTATACATGTCAGAAAACAATCACGAAGAATTATTTAAAACAACGCTGATGGGCGGTTTCGATAAGGACGATGTCATGACGAAAGTGCAGAACCTGAAGGATCAGGCGTATGCCGTTCAGAAGAAACTGGAAGCGAAGATTGAAGAAAAAGAGCAGGAAATCGAGAAGCTGAACCGCAAGATCCGAGAGCGTGAGGATAAAATCGAAGAGCTCGAAAAAAACATTCATGAAAAATACCAGAGCTATATCGACAATTATGACAGCATCAGCGGCCTTGTATTTGAGGCACAGGTGAAAGCAAAAAAACTGACCCAGGAAACAGAAGATGCCTGCCGCGAGAAAACTGAAGAGACCGATGCAGCGTGCAGAAAGCTGACGGAGGAAACGGAGGAGAGCTGCAGAAAGCTAAAAGAAGAGACCGAGGAAGCCTGCCGCCGGAAAACCGAAGAAACGGACGAGTCCTGCCGCGAGAAAACCGAAGAAACGGATGAGGCGTGCTGCAAAAAGAGAGAGGAGACAAACGAGTCCTGCCGGAAACAGCGGGAGGAGACAAAGGAATCCTGTGCAAAGCAGCGCCGCGAGACGAAGGAACAGTGCGAATACATGGTAGAGAGTGCACGTCAGAAGGGCGAGGAACTGGCTGCTGTTTATGAAGAAAAACTGCAGGCCGAAGCAGAAGAAATCCAGAGCCATATGGACGCGGAGCTGCAGAAAGCCAACACCAGATACCAGAAGATTTACGCCGAGATGGAAACCATGACGAGTGTACTCGAGAAGAACCGCAGAATTTTTGAGGAGACCTTTGCCGGCATCGAAAAAATGCGTGAGGAAATGAAACGTTCTGCATCGGAAGTGGAAACCTTCATGAAAGATCCGGTAAAAAGCATTTTTCCCGGAGAAGCAAAAAAAACAGCCGCAGAGCCAGACTGTGAAGATACCGCAGAAGAAGCAGAGGAAGAAGACGAAATCGTCGAAAATTCCGCAGTCATCGATCTCGAAAATGAGCCGGATTATCTCGATGATGACAACGACGAAGAAGAGGCTGAAATCCCGAATCGCGCGCATGATGAAGAAGATGAGGAAGAGTAACCGGAAGCAATAAGAGTTGTAACCTGCCCCGCTGCTGCATAAAATGACCAAGAAAGGAAATTTGCAGCAGGGGGCTTTTCATTTGGAAAAAGGGAAAAAACTGGAATGGCTGATGGCGGTGATTCTGCTTGCGGCGGCGTATGTTCTGTCCCGCGAGGGCGCACGGCTGGCGGCAGCACAGAAGGCAGCCACAAAAGTAGTGGTGCTGGACAGCGGCCACGGCGGCGACGATCCCGGTAAAATCGGGGCAAACGGTGTCAAAGAAAAGGACATCAACCTTGCGATTGCCCGTCTGCTGAAAAAGAAGCTGGAAAAGCAGGGAATCCTTGTGGTGATGACGCGGGAAGGGGAGGATGATCTCTCCGATCCGGGAGCCGTGAATGCGAAAGTGCAGGATCTGCAGCGGCGCGTGCAGCTGATTCATGAAAAAAAGCCGGACTGTGTGATCAGCATTCACCAGAACAGCTACCCGGACGCGGCGGTCAAAGGGGCGCAGGTGTTTTATTATACGGATTCAAAAGAAGGCGAAAAACTGGCGCTCTGCATGCAGGATGCACTGGTCGCGGGGCTCGATCCGGCGAATCACAGGAAAGCCAAGGGAAACAAAACGTATTACATGCTGAAGAAGACAGACGCAGTGCTGGTGATCTGCGAGTGCGGATTCCTCTCAAATCCGGAGGAGGAAGCGCTCCTGAACACAAAGGAGTACCAGAAAAAGGTGGCGGATGCACTGTGTGACGGCGTTTTAACGTATCTGGGAGAAAAGAAGAATGGCAAAGAGAAGACACAGACGAAGACGGAAGAGACCGCTGCGGGCGCTGCTTCCGCTTATGCTTGCCCTGCTGGCGGCTTATCTGGTATTCGGAGAATTTGATGAGAGCGGTCCCGCGCAGACCGGAAGCGGAGCGGACAGCAGCACTGCTTCGCAGACGGCAGACGAAAACAATGGTCTGTCAGAGAATGGCGCAACGCAGTTTCAGGCGGAAAATACAGATGAGGAGGAGCTGGCGAAACGGTATTATTACAGCCAGCTCGATGAAAACAGACAGATGATTTACCGCGAACTGGTGCAGGGAATCGCGGAACACCAGGAAACCATCATCACAAAAGGCGGCGATCCCGATGTGACGGCGGAAGTTTACGGATGGGTCTATATGGATTACCCGGAGTACTGCTGGATCAACGGAGCATCGCATGTCACGGGATACGGCGAGCCGAAGAACTACTGCGAGGTAGTTCCGGAATACACGATTTCTGCGGAGGAGATCACAGGCCGCCAGACCCAGATCAAAGGGGCGGGAATTGATTTCTTAAGTGATATCGACCGTTCGATGGATGACTATGGGAAGATCAAGGCTGTCTTTGAAAAATGTATCCGGCAGATTGATTATGTGAAAGATGCGCCGGAGAATCAGACACTCTACAGCGGACTTGTGAACGGACAGACGGTCTGCGCAGGCTATGCCAGAACGTTCCAGTATCTGATGAACCGTCTGGACATCCCGGTCATGTATGTGACGGGAACGACCGACACCGGCGAGGCGCACGGCTGGAATATCGTAAAGTGCGGAGACAATTATTATAACGTCGATGTAACCTGGGGCGACCCGGTATTCGCAGAGGGCGAGAGCGGCGAGTATAATCTGCCGGACGACCTGATCTACTACGATTTTCTCTGCGTTTCTGATGCGGAATTTTCGGACACGCATCAGGCGGATACGAATCTGCCGCTCCCGGCGTGCAATGCAGATGACCTCGAGTATTACCGCCAGATCGGCCGGTACATGGATACATTTGATGCGACGCAGATTCTGTGGGAAATGGAGACGGATATTGAAGAGACGAAAGAGTATTCAGAGTTTAAATTTGCCACCGATGATCTGATGGCACAGGCCATGGAAGCCCGCCCGGAGCTTCTCGATAAGGCATCCGGTTATCTTTGCAGCTATTACGGACTCGGATCCGTAAAATATACATACAGCGAGGATACAGCGACAAGAAAGCTGATGGTATTCTGGCAATATAAAGGAGAACCGAGTGAATGACGGTTCTCCTTTAAAAATATCCGGAAACAGATTTTCTGAAATTAAATTTCTTTGCCCTTCGTAGCAATGGCATGAACCACAAAAGGAACAAACAGTGTGATAAATGCCGCATAGCCAAGGTAAGCGTATCCTTTCTTTACCACAGCCATCAGACCGAACTGTGCGATCGCAAAAGCGAGGAAGGTAAAGATGGCGGTGAAAATGGCATTGCGGAGCAGGTGGCCGTTGGTACGCTCTGCCTCGCTCTTATTCCGCTCGATCGAGTTGACACAGCGGGTTACGATACCGGAGATCATGTTGACGGCGGTGGAAATTGCTCCGAGGATGATCAGGATCGAGATGATCGGTGTCAGAATCTTTGCGCCGACGCCGTTCTGTACGAGGACGAGCATCGGAACGGAAGCGCTGGCCAGATCAGCCACATAGGCGATGCCGAGCAGTCCGACAATCGCAAGCTCCATTGCAAGGAAGTTGCACAGGAACATGCCGATGGCGGCGCGGTTGATCTGTTTTACATCGGTAACATCCTCCATATGCTGGCACATAACCGAAACGGAAGCCAGCTGGAAGAAGAAGTACAGCACGGCCGAGTAAAGCGCCGGTCCGAAAGCGCCGGTTTCATGGGAGAGCACGGACATTTCGCCGGAACTCATGCGTCCAATGGCAGCGGTGATATCGCCCCACTGTGCGATGATATTCGGAACAAGAACGATAACAAGGCCGATGATGATCAGAACGCTTAATGTCGAAGCACATTTCCGCACAATACTCGTGCCGAAGAGGGCAACGAGGAAAATGAAAGCGGCGATGATCACGGTGCACAGCCAGTACGGCATACCGGACAGGGTCTGAATCGTGGAACCGCCGGTTGCGAAAGCGGCTGCGGAAGCCGTGCCGATCATAATCAGGTAGCAGATTTCATAGAGGTTCGACATCACCGGGCGGGTTTTTCCGTACAGAGCGTTCGAAAAGCTACGGTAATCGTACGTTTTGTGTTTGTAGGAAAAACGCATGCCGTACCAGAAGAACAGCGCGTAGAGTCCCTGCGTCAGTGCCGGAAGAATCAGACACCAGATGCCGTAGTTGATGAAATACTGGTAAATCTGTGCGCCGGAGGCAAAACCGCCGCCGAACTGTGTGGTAAATGCAACGAAAGCGAGGCCCATGGCAAGCGGCATGCCGTTTTTGCGGGCTGTTTTGGAATCACTCATAATTATTCTCCCATCCACCAGAGGAACTTACGGGGCAGCGCCCCGCAGACTCTGGTTTTTACTTATTAAATTCGATTACCTTTCCAGGGTTCAGGATCAGCTTGTCGTCAAAGGCGAGCTTGATGGACTTGTACAGGTTGATCATCCGCGGTCCGACAAACTCCTCCAGAAATTCCAGACGGCCGTTTCCGATTCCGTGCTCGCCGGAAAGCTGTCCGCCGAGTTCTTTCGAGAGCGCGTAAAGCTCGGTCAGGCTGGCGTGTGTAGCGGACTTCCACTCATCATCCGTCATTTCCGGTCCGCGCAGCATCTCGGTGTGGATATTTCCGTCGCCGCAGTGGCCGCACGGCTCCACGCGGATGCCGTGGGAAAGGGCGATGCGTTTGGCTGCCTTGACGTACTCCGCAATCTTCGCACGCGGAACGACGACATCGCATTCCTCCTGAGAGACGGAATCGGCCTTCATGCCCTCGAGAATCGCGCCGCGGACGGCCCAGACAGAACCGGCACGCTCCGGCGTTCCTGCGATATAGCAGTCGAGCGCTCCGTTAGCAAGAGCGGCCTCGGCGGCAGCCTCAATGGCGTTGTCAAGCTCCTGACGGCTGGATGCATCATACATGACGATCAGCACGGCATTTCCCTGCTTCACCGGGAACATTTTATTCAGACGGCGCTCCACGATGTCGATCAGCTCGCGCTCGAGAAACTCGATGGCAGTCGGTACAAACGGGAGGTCGAGCACCTTCGGAACCATATCGGCACATTCTTCCAGACTGGAGAACGGCAGAACGAGAGTGGAAGTACACGTCGGAGCCGGGAGCAGCTTTAAGGTAACCTGCGTCAGAATACAGAGCGTGCCCTCGGAGCCGATCACAAGGTCTTTTACGTCGTAGCCGGTCGTGTTTTTCACAACATTTGACGAGAAATTCATGATCGATCCATCCGGCAGAACCGCCTCGATGCAGCGGACAAAATCTCTGGTGAGGCCGTAGCGGACGGCTTTCATACCGCCGGCATTCGTGATAACGTTTCCTCCGATCGACGCCGTCTTTTCACCTGGATCCGGCGGATAGAAAAGACCTTCTGCGGAAGCTGCCGCCTGAATATCAATGAGCAGTGCGCCTGGCTCTGCGGTGATGGTCTGGTTTTTGTGGTCGACCGGGAAAATGCGGTTCATGCGCATGATGGAGAGCATGATGCCGCCGTACTTACACGTAGCTCCTCCGGCAAGGCCCGTTCCGGCACCACGGCAGACAACCGGAATATTTTCTTGATAAGCATATGCCATGATGGCAGAAACTTCTTCTTTATTTTCTGCTTCGACGTAGAGCTCCGGTGGAAAAACGCCATACTCCGGCATCTCGTCCCGGTAATACTCCGTCGCGATCTCTTCGCCGACGGCAACGCGGTCCGGGGAAGTGACAGAACGGATGTAGTCGAAATCTTCTTCGGTCATTTTCTTGTATGGGTAAGCCATGTTATTCGTCCTCCTTCCGGCTCTGCAGTAATTCGGTCAGCTTTGGTACAACCTGGAACAGGTCGTCTACGAGGCAGTAGTTGGCAACGCCGAAGATCTGTGCATTCGGATCTTCGTTGATTGCCACGATGCATTCCGAACCGGTCATGCAGGAGGTAAACTGGATCGCACCGGAGACACCGCAGGTGATGATGAGTTTCGGACGGACGGTGCGGCCGGAGAGACCGATCTGGTGGGCGGTATCGCCAAAGCCGTTTTCGATCATCGGACGGGTAAAGGCGAGCTGTCCGCCGAGAACCTCCGCTAAGGCGCGGCAGAGTTCCACACCCTTTTCATTTCGTGCGCCGCGGCCTGCCACAACGATGATGTCCTCTTCTTCCAGTGTTTTGACCTTATCAATCACGGTAGAAGAAAGAATTTTAATGCGGGAGCGCGCCATATCCTCACTCACTGGACATACCACGATTTCACCGTGCGGATTGGATACTTTTTCGGCTTTATCCATCACACGGTAGCGAACGGTGGCGAACTGCGGGCGCGATTTCGTGATGCCGATCTGCGCCATGATGTTTCCGCCGAAAGCCGGACGGATCTGGATCATATCGGAGTTCGGACGGATATCGAGTGTCGTGCAGTCTGCGGTCAGACCCGTGTGAAAACGGGTGGAGAGACGCGGGGCAAGCGAGCGTCCGAGAGCCGTCGCACCAATCAGTACGGAGCTTGGCTTGTTGGCTGCGATGCAGTCGGCAACGGCATCCGCGTAGCAGTCGGCGCGGAAGCCTTCAAATTCCGGATGCTCGTACACGAAAACCTTGTCAACGCCGTAGGCGAGCAGTTTTTTCGCATTTTCATACGTTCCGTTTCCGCCGACGATGATGCAGTGCACTTCGTAATTGACCTTTGCCGCCATCTTTCTGGCTTCGCCGATCAGCTCGTAGGCAACCGGGTGGATGTCGCCGCGTTCCTGTTCGATAAAAATCAGAAAATTGCGCCATACATCCTTATCAAACGCGCGCGCCTTCTGCTCAAAGCGGATCGCCTTTTCCGGACATCGGCGGACGCATAAACCGCACATGCGGCATTTTTCATTGACTTCAATTCCACTGCCCTCAATCGTGAGTGCGCCGAAAGGACATCCTTCTACACAGAGTCCGCAGAGCACGCATTTCTGGGCATCAAATTTCAGAAAATCCATAGTAATTCCCTTTCCGGAGTACAAAGCTTGAAAGCCTGCACTCGATTTCGTTTAGATGATTTTATTTTCATTCAGGACCGCGAACAGGCGGGAGGCTTTCTCAGCGGAAGTTCCCTCAATGTAAACCTGCTTTTCCGCTTCTTTCGGTGCAAACATCTGCTCAACCGAAGTCGGAGAACCTACAAGGCCGTAGCGGCTTAAATCCTGATCCGGCATATCTGCAAAACTCAGGATGCGCACCGGGCGGTCAGCCGTTGCTTTTTTGAGGCGGTAGGAAGGGAGACGCGGCACGCAGGTATCCTTATCAATTGTGATGAGGCACGGATAGGGAAGTTCGGAAACCTGGGAAACGCTCACGAGATCCTGACGGACGGTGATGGAAGTTTCCGTGACATCCGTAACCTCTGCCACCCAGGCGGCGTGCGGGATCGTCAGATGCTCGGCAATCGAAGGGCCGACCTGCGCGGTATCGCCGTCGGTTGTCTGACGGCCGCAGATAATCAGGTCCGCGCCGCCGATCACCTGAATACCCTGCGCGAGTGCGTAGGAGGTGGCGAGCACATCGGCGCCTGCGAATTTCCGGTCGGAGAGAATGACGGCATCATCGGCACCGCATGCGTAGGCATCGCGCATCATGGTTTCCGCCTGCGGAGGCCCCATGGTCAGCACGGTCACGGTTCCGCCAAGTTTTTCACGGAGAGAAATTGCGGTTTCGAGTGCAAAAAGATCATATGGATTCGTCCGTGTATCGCCGGACATCCGCTTCATGGCGCCGGTTTCCGGATCAATATCCACTTTTGTGCCGGCAGGCACCTGTTTCATACATACAATTATCTTCATTTGCTTTTCCTCTTGTACTTTTTGACTTTGACGCGTTAAAACACTGTGTTATTATAGCACGAAAGCCTAGGAATGTCGAGAAAAAATATCAAATTTGCCGATAGAGAGGGAAGAAAGAAACCCGGGATTAGACAAAATGCCAAAGGAAAAGGGACAGGAACCTGCGCCGGCGTTAAGGATATCCCCCGTGGGGGCTTGTGAAAAAGGCCGATTTTTGGTAGAGTAAAGGAATATTTGGGCGGTTGGAAAACGGCCGCGCCGGGAAAGTTAAGAAAAAGAGGAAAGAAGCGGAAGATATGGAACAGGAATTATTACAGGAAATTGCCTCCTACTGGGGAACCCGTGCGGAGGGGTATTCTGAGGTCAATGAAAAAGAGCTGGCGGGAAGCCAGAGAGAAGCGTGGCTGCATGTATTAGAGGAGCAGTTTCCAGAGAAAAAGAAAGAAGAGATGAAGATTCTCGATATCGGAACCGGCCCGGGATTCTTCCCGATGATTTTGTCGGAGGCAGGTTATACGGTGACGGCTGTTGACTACACGGAGGAGATGCTGGAAAAGGCGAAAGAGAATCTGGGGAAATATACGAAATACGGTCTGGAGCGCGTGACGCTGCAGCGGATGGATGCACAGAATCTGGAGTTTGCGGATGAGACCTTTGATGTTGTCATTTCCAGAAATCTGACCTGGAATCTGGAAAAGCCGGAGCAGGCATACCGAGAGTGGATGCGTGTCCTGAAACCGGGCGGCGTACTGCTCAATTTTGATGCGAACTGGTACGGCTATCTCTATGATGAGGAGAAAAAAGAGGCATACGAGACAGACCGCAAGAAAGTGGAGGAGCAGCAGCTCGATGACCATTATCTGTGCACGGACATCGACCGTATGGAAAATATTGCGCGTCAGGTCCCGCTCTCTGCGATGGAACGGCCGGCGTGGGATACGAAGGTGCTCGAATCTCTCGGTGTCTGTTCGATCCGGACCGATTCCGAAATCTGGAAGCGCGTCTGGAGCGAGGAAGAGAGACTGAACTATGCATCGACACCGATGTTTCTGGTGCGCGCGGAAAAAAGCGAAGAGCAGTTCTTCCAGCTTGGCAATATGACCGTCCGCCGCGGAGAGAAATATCAGGGGGATATCTCCTTTGCGAATGGGGATATCGTGCTCCCGGGAACGATCATCTGTGGAAAACTTCCCGGAAAAACAATGCTGATCACCGGCGGCGTTCATTCCGGCGAATACGTCGGCATCCAGGCGTGTGTGGAACTGGGAGCGGAGCTTCTGCCGGAGAAAACGGTTGGAACAATCGTGATTTTAAAAGTCTTAAACCGTCCAGCCTTTGAAAACCGTGCGGGCAGTCTTGGACTTTCCGATGGCAAAAACCTGAACCGCGTCTTCCCGGGAAATCCGAACGGAACCGAGATGGAGCGTCTGGCGTGGGCCATTACAAAAGAAGTTTATCCGAAGGTGGATTATTATATTGATCTCCACAGCGGCGATGATTTCGAAGCATTGACGCCGTATGTCTATTACGCCGGAAAAGCGGCGCAGGAGGTGACAGAAGTTTCGCGGAAAATGGCGGAGCAGGTGGATGTTCCGTACATGGTGCGTTCCATGGTGTCATCAGGCGGAGCGTACAACTATGCGGCGTCCAAGGGCATCGCGAGCATCCTCTTAGAGCGCGGCGGCATGGGAGCCTGGACTTCCGAGGAGGTCAATTCCGACAAGCGTGATGTGCGCAATATCTTAAGCAGCCTCGGCATGTATCAGATCCGCCGCGATGTGCGGAACTACGTGCCGATGGAAGTGACCGATGTCCGCTACCAGGCGGCTTCTGAGGACGGCCTCTGGTATCCGGCGGCAAAGCCGGGCGACATGGTTGCCGAGGGCGCACTGCTCGGAACGATCCGTGATTACAATGGAAAGCTCCGTGAGACATGCCGTGCCGAGTACACCGGTGTGGTGCTGTACCAGACGGGCAGTCTGCAGGTAACAGAAGGGGGCCCTGTCGTTGCTTACGGAAGAATTGTGCGCGAGCCGGAGTACGACGACCGCAAAGAGCAGATTGTCCATTACTGGGAGAAACGGAGCGAGAGCTTTTTAGAGCAGAGACGCTCCGAACTTGCAAATCCGATTGCGAAGCGCTGGAGGAAAGAGATTGAAAAACAGATCCCGGCGGGAAGACGGTTAAAGATCCTTGATGTGGGCTGCGGAGCCGGATTTTTCTCGATCCTGCTGGCAAAAGAAGGCCACGAGGTCTTCGGCATTGACCTGACACCGGAGATGATTGAGAATGCGATCCAGCTCGCCGAAGAAGAGAACGCCGACTGCCGCTTCCAGGTCATGGACGCGGAAAATCCGATGTTTGCGGATGAAACATTTGACGTTGTGATTTCCCGAAATCTGATCTGGACACTGCCGAATGCGGAGCATGCCTACAGCGAGTGGATGCGCGTGCTGAAAACGGGCGGCGTTCTGCTGAACTTCGATGCCAATTACGGAAAAGAAGATGTTGCCGATACGAAGGGACTGCCGGAGGAGCATGCCCATTTCAAGGTCGGAAATGAAATGCTCGAAGAGTGCGAGCGGATCAAAGCGCAGCTTCCGATCAGCCGCAAAAACCGGCCGGCGTACGATGTGGCAGTGCTGTGCGAAAACACAGCGGGAGAAATCCGCATCGATACGAGCCTTGGAAAACGCATTTATCTGGAAAAAGACGAGTTCTATAACCCGGCACCGATGTTTTCGATCTGTGCTGTGAAGCAGTAAAGGAGTATCTGTGAAAAAATATCTGTTAAAACGACTGCTTCGCCTGATTCCGGTATTCCTCGGCGTGACGATTCTCGCTTTTCTGCTGACGGGACTTTCCTCGGTCGATGCGGTGGATTTAAAAGAGAGCAGCAGCGGCGGCGTGATGTCGGAGGCGGAAAAAGAAGCGATGCGGGAGGAGCTGGGACTGAATGAGCCGAAAGCTGTCCAGTACCTGCAATGGCTGAAGAACGCATTGCGCGGTGATTTCGGGGAGTCGTATGTCTCCGGAAAGCCGGTGCTTGTAAGCTTCCGCGAAAAACTGCCCGCAACGATTGCACTTGCGGCGCTGGCACTTGCCATGACGGTCTGTCTTTCGTTTTCGCTCGGTATCTTAAGTGCAAAATATCAGAATATGTGGGCGGACCGCAGTATCAGTCTGTTCTGCTTTGCGGGCAATTCGTTTCCGGGGTTTTTCACTGCACTTCTTCTCTTATATTTCTTTTCGCTGAAATGGAATCTTTTTCCGGTTCTCAGTATGGGAAAGGGATGGAAAAGCTGTGTGCTTCCGGCGGCGACGCTTGCGGTTTCGATGACGGCAAAATACACCCGTCAGGTGCGTTCTGCCGTGCTTGCAGAGCTGGATCAGGAGTACGTGGCGGGCGCACGGGCACGTGGGTTAAGTGAAAACCGGATTCTGTTCGGAAGCGTATTAAAATCCGTGCTGCTCCGCATGGTCACGCTGTTATTCTTATCCGCCGGGTCGCTGCTTGGCGGAACCGCCATCGTTGAGACGATTTTCATGTGGAACGGCGTCGGAAAAATGGCCGTGGATGCCGTTTCCATGCACGATATTCCCGTGATTCAGGCATATCTGGTGTGGATGGCGGCGATCTATCTGCTGCTGCATCTCATTGCTGATCTGATGATGGGTGCACTGGACCCGCGGGCGAAGCTGGAGGGAATGCGATGAAAAAAGAACAGAAAAGAAAGCTCCTTTTTTATGGCATTCTCGCCGGTGCACTGCTGCTGTTTGCCGCATGTGCGGCCCATCTGGCACCGTACGATCCGTATGAGCAGAATCTGGAACTGTCCCTTCTTCCGCCGTCCGCGGCGCACTGGATGGGGACGGACCGCTATGGGAGGGATCTCTTTTCAAGGATTCTCTCCGGCGCGCGGGTCAGCATTGTTTCAGCACTTCTTGTCGTGGCGGCAAGCGCTCTGATCGGAACATTCGCCGGAATTTTCAGCGGCTGGCTGGAAGGAAAAACAGATACGGTTCTGATGCAGATCTCCGATGTTTTTCTGGCATTCCCGGGGATGGTATTTGCAATCGCATTTTCCGGTGTTTTGCAGAGCGGCATGACGGGAGCCGTTGTATCGCTGATCCTCGTTTCCTGGCCGAAATATGCGCGGCTTGCGCGGAACCGTGTGCTGGCATTAAAACATATGCCGTTCATCGCGGCGGCGCGGCTGGCAGGAAATGGAACATGGAAGATGATCGGACGCCATATTCTGCCGAATCTTGTGGGGCAGACGATTGTCACAGCGGTGCTTGATATCGGAACGATGATGCTGGAAATCGCGGGTCTGTCCTTCCTCGGCCTTGGTGCGGAAGCGCCGTCGGCGGAGTGGGGAGCGATGATGAGCAACGGAAGAAGTATGCTGCAGACCGCGCCCTGGGTCATTCTGGCGCCGGGACTGGCGATTTTTCTGACCGTTCTTGTCTGCAATCTGCTTGGTGAGGCGGTACGGAAAACGGTGGAGCAGGGATAGAGAGCAAACGAAAATGGAAACAAAGGGAGCGAAAATATGAGTGAAAAACTGCTGGAAATCAGCGGCCTTTCTGTCTGTTATGAGGGGGAGCAAATTTTAAATGACATCTGTTTTTCCGTCGAAAAAGGAGAAACCGTCGGCATCGCCGGGGAGTCGGGCAGTGGAAAAAGTACCTTGCTGCGTGCGATCCTGCGGCTGATGGGAAAGAATGGTTCCATCACCGGTGGGCAGATCGTATTTCGCGGAGAGGATCTGACGGGCATGTCCGAAAAGAGGCTGCGCAGTCTGTGCGGTTCAGAGATTGGCATGATTTTCCAGAACACAGGAGCTTCGCTTTGCCCGACGCGGAAGATCGGCGCACAGATCTGCGAGAGTGTGCGCGCCCATGAGAAACGCCGCGGATTCACCAGCCCGATTCCTGAGAGGCCATCTGGCAGAAAAAGCCGCAGAGAAATCAAAGATATGACGCTCCAGCGATTTGCGGATATGGGGCTTTCGGATGGCGGGACAATCTGGGACAGCTATCCATCGTCGCTCTCCGGCGGCATGAACCAGCGCGTCGGGATTGCGCTCGCGATGCTGCTGCACCCGTCGATGCTGCTGGCGGACGAGCCGACGAGCGCACTTGATGTGGTTTCCCAGGCGCAGGTGCTGCGGGAGCTTCAGGCGTTGCAGCAGAAAGAGCAGACGGGGATGGTGCTGGTGACGCACAATCTTGCGGTTCTCGAGCAGATGGCAGACCGGGTTGTTGTTTTGAAGGATGGAAACATCGTGGAGCAGGGGGAGACAAGGACGGTTTTCGATCACCCAAAGGACGAATATACAAAAAATCTCCTTGCGGCTGTGCCGGGAAGAGGGAAGAACGATGCATAATCATAACATGCTGGAAGTAAACAACTTAAGCAAAAACTTTGCCAGAACCGGCCGGGAAACGGAATTTGCCGCCGTGGACGGCATCAGCTTCACACTGGATGCGGGGGAATGTCTTGGCCTGATCGGGGAGAGCGGATGCGGAAAAAGCACGACGGCCCGTCTGATCACTGGATTGGTCCAGGCGGATGCAGGCAGCGTTCTGTTGGAAGGCGAGGAAATCCTCAGAAGAAAAGGCAGGCGGCAGCGCGAAGTTTACCGGAAAATACAGATGGTCTTCCAGACCCCGCAGGATTCCTTCGATCCAATGCAGACGCTCGAAACCGGGATTCTGGAAGCTTTTCGGAATCAGGGAATGAGCCGGAAAGAAGCCTGTCTTCGTCTGCCGGAACTGCTGGAAAAAGTGGAGCTTGCCCCGGAAACGGCGAAACGCTATCCCCGCGGGACGAGCGGCGGAGAGTGCCAGAGAGCCGCAATTGCGCGGGCTCTTGCTGTGCAGCCGTCTCTTCTGATCTGCGACGAGGCAACGAGTGCGCTCGATGCGGCGGTACAGGCGCAGATCGTTCAGCTGCTGAAAAAACTGCAGCGGGAAGAAGGACTCGCGATGCTGTGGATCGGCCACGACCTTGCGCTGGTGCGGGAACTCTGCAGCCGTGTGATTGTCATGCGGCAGGGAAAAATCGTGGAGCAGGGGGAGACGCGGGAGGTATTGGAGTACCCGAAAGAGGAATATACGAAACTGTTGATGGAGTACAGTCTGTGAGAAAACTGTTGAAACAGAAAATCAGACAGCGGAAATGGTGGTGCCATTTGCGAAAACAGGAGAAGTACAGAATGCAGAGAAAGAACGGCAGAAGGAAAAAAATTGCATATGTTTTGTGCGGCATTCTGGCGGTGGTACTGTTTTCCGGTTGTCAGAGCACAGCAGCAGATGGTACAGATGAAAAAGTTTTCGTATACGGCGACACGACATTCAACGCCGAAAACGACGAGTCCGATGTCAACCCGCACAACGGCTATTCCGGCTGGGCGTGTATCCGCTATGGGATCGGTGAGACGCTGTTTCATTATTCAGATTTTATGGAGATCGAGCCATGGCTGGCAGAAAGCTATGAGATTGTGGACGACACAACATGGCGGATTACACTGCATGAAGGCATCTCCTTTACGAGCGGGCGCACTCTCGACGCGGAGGCGGTCAAAGAATGTCTCGAGGATCTGATCGCAGTACATGACCGTGCACGCGGGGATCTGAAAATTGAGAGCATCGAGGCAGACGGCCTGATCGTAACGATTCACACCGAACAGCCTGTCCCGGCGCTTCTGAATTATCTGTCTGACCCATATGGATGCATCATTGATATGCAGGCAGGTGTGACGGATGACGGCAATGTCGCCGGAACCGGCCCGTACCGCGCAGTACAGGTGGAGACGGATCAGGGACTGACGCTCGTGAAAAATGACAATTACTGGAACGGAACGCCAAAGCTCGACCGGATCGAAGTAAAAACGATCCGCGACGGCGATACGATGACGATGGCGTTACAGTCAGGCGAACTCGATGCGGCATACGGACTGCCGTATTCCAATCTGATCCTGTTCCGCGATGAGCCATACACCATTTCCTCGGCGGACACTTCGCGTACCTTCTTCGGACAGTTCAACGGATCATCCGAGGCGCTGCAGGACGACCGCGTGCGCGAGGCAGTCATCGGAGCGATCGACCGGGAGGGCTTTGTGAACACGCTGATGGAAGGAAACGGCAGCGTGGCAGAGGGTCCGTTCCCCTCGTACTTTACATTCGGCGACAGCCAAGTACAGGAGGAGTCCTACGATCTCGATCACTCCAGAGAACTGCTCGCCGAAGCAGGATGGACCGATGAGGACGGCGACGGCTACGTGGAAAAAGACGGAAAACGGCTGACCATCTGCTGGCTCACGTATCCGAGCCGCCAGGAACTGCCGCTTCTCGCGGAGAGTGCACAGGCATCACTGAAAAAAATCGGAATTGAAGTACAGATCCAGTGTACGGCAAATCATCTGGAACTGCTGAAAAAAGGGAACTGGGATGTTTATGTCAGTGCATTTGTCAGCGCACCGACGGGCGATCCCGAGTATTTCTTCACAACGCACTGCCTGCAGGATTCCTCCAAGAACCGCGGCGGCTATTACAGCGAAACACTGGAGAAACTGGAACAACAGCTAAGCGGCGAATTTGACACCGAAAAACGAACCGAACTGGCCATCGAGATGACGCAGACGCTGCTGGATGACCACATGTTTTTCTTTGCATCGCACCTCAAAATGTCGATGGTATCCGGCGAGGGCGTGACGGGGCTTACGGCGCATCCGTGTGATTATTATGAAATTACAGTCAGTTTGGACAAAAACAAATGATTATTTGGCAGAAAGAGCAGAAAATGTGGATTTTCTGCTCTTTCTGCGTTATGATAGGAAAAGAACGGCACTGCGATGGTGCCAGAGAAGAGAAAAGGAGAAGTTACGATGCGGAAAGAAGAATTAAGAACATATATTGAAAACCACGAATCCGAAATGATCGAAGACCTGAAAAGCCTGATCCGGATTCCAAGCGAAAAACAGGCGGCAGAGCCAGGCAAACCATTCGGCGCACCGGCGGCAGAAGCACTGGCGCAGGGAATCGAAATTCTGGAAAAATACGGCTTTGCCGTAACCAACTACGACAACTACGCGATTGCAGCCGACTTTAATCAGGAAGAAAAAGGCCTTGATATTCTCGCCCACCTCGATGTCGTACCGGCAGGCGAAGGCTGGCAGGAGACCGATCCATTCACCCCGCTCATCAAAGACGGAAAAATGTTCGGCCGCGGAACCGCAGACGACAAAGGCCCGGCCATTGCAGCCATCTACGCAATGCGCGCCGTCAAAGAACTCGGTTACCCATTAAAGAAAAACGTCCGCCTTGTCCTCGGTTCCGATGAGGAGTGCGGAAGCTCTGACCTTGAATATTATTATAAGAAAGAAGTGGAAGCACCATGCACCTTCTCCCCGGATGCCGAATTCCCGGTCATCAACATTGAGAAAGGCGGCATGCGCGGCCATTTCGAGAAAACCTCCGATGCCGGAACGACTGGCGTCCGCCTCGTATCCTTACAGGCCGGCACAAAACTGAACGTCGTACCGGGAAAAGCATACGCAGAGCTTGCCGGCATGACAAAAGAAGCGCTGAAAGCCTGCGCGGACGAGACCGAGCAGAAGACCGGCGTTTCCTTCCTTCTGGAAGATACCGAAAACGGCAATGTAAAAATCACAGCCTGCGGTGCCTTCGCCCACGCATCCACCCCGGAAATGGGCAACAACGCACTGACCGCACTGCTGCAGCTTCTCGCATCCGTTCCGATGGAAGAGAGCGAACTGAAAGACGACATCACTTTCCTCAGTCAGGTCTACCCGCACGGTGACGGCAAAGGCGCAGGCCTCGGTGTCGCCATGTCAGACGAAGAGTCCGGCGAGCTCACCTTAAGCCTCGACCTCATGAACTACGACGGCAAAACCCTGACCGGTTCCTACGACTGCCGTGCCCCGATCTGCGTAACAAAAGAAAACCTGTACGATACCGCCGGACAGAACATGAAAAAAGGCGGCTTCTCCATGGAGGGCAGCGGAATGTTCCCGCCACACCACGTCCCGGCCGACAGCCCGTTCGTCCAGACCCTGCTGCAGTGCTACACCGACGTTACCGGAAAACCAGGCAAACCATTTGCGATCGGCGGCGGAACGTATGTGCATCATCTGAAAAATGGTGTTGCGTTTGGATGCGCGGATCTTGAAGTTGATAACCGCATGCACGGAGCAGACGAGTTCGTGGAAATCGAATGCTTGAAAGAATGCGTTGTGATCTTCGCGGAGGCGATTGTGCGGATCTGCGGGGAATAAAGCAGTCTTAAAAAGATAAATACAGAAAAGCCCGGAATGAGTTGGCACATATGAATCTTTTAAGCAACGAAGAATTATGTGTGATATTGAAAGCAGGAAAACAAAAAACGGCATCTGATTAGAAGGCTTAGCGGGAAGTAAGTGAAAAGAAAATGTGCATTGGATGGCAGAAAAATCTGTTTTTCCAATGCACATTTTTAATACGAGTATAAAAATATTTATTTCAGAACTTCAACTCCCTGCACCGATCCAGACATTCAAAGATCTCCTGCCGTCTCGGCCGCGCCAGATCCCCAGGTCTTCCAGGAGCGAGAAGAGAAGCAAGTCCTTTTTCATCCATCTGCCGTTCCAGCAGATCGACAACCTGCACCAGTGTTTTGCGTCCGTCCATCCTGCGTTCCGCCGCATCCAGCAGAAGTGCCGCCAGTCCATTCAGCTGTTCGCTGTCGGTCAGCTGTTCCACAGCACGCAGATCGGTCAGTGATTTATTAATGAGAATAGATTCACGTCCCATGACTTTGACTTTCGTGCGGTCGCTGCCAGTCAGCGCTTTCGACGGCTGCGGGCGGCGCTGGAAGGATGGAACGGCGAAAGGACGCACCGATGCGGAAAAAGGCGGGAACTCCGCTGCTGTGGTTTTGGCACGCTCCGTAATATCGTAAGGAACGTATTCCTTCATCTGAATCACCGTATCCGCCACATGGAAGTAAGATCCAGAGCTTCCGGCGACGAGGATAGACGAGATCCCAAGCTTCTCATACAGATCCCGCACACGGCTGATAAACGGCGTGATCGGCTCTTCACTGTCCGCAACGACGCGCTGCATCAGCTCATCCCGCACCATAAAGTTTGTGGCGGAGGTATCCTCGTCGATCAGAAACAGGCTTGTACCGGCCTCAATGCCTTCAATGACATTGGCAGCCTGCGAGGTGCTGCCGCTGGCGTCTGCGGTCGAGAAGGAAGTGGTGTCGCTCTTTCCAGGCAGATCATGGATGAAGAGGGAGATATCGACATTGCTGATGCTGCGGGAGTCCTCTGAGCGGAGTTTTACGGCACTCGCATCGGTGATGACATATTCGCGTCCATCCCCGGCGATATGGTTGTACACGCCGCGCTCCAGCGCCTGCAGCAGGGTGGACTTTCCGTGGAAACCTCCGCCGACAATCAGGGTAACACCCAGCGGAATGCCCATGCCGGAAATAGATCCGCGGTTCGGGAGATCGAGGGTGACGCGTAAGGATTCCGGCGAGACAAACGGAACGGCGTGTTTCATCGGCAGGTCAGAGACACCGGTCTCACGTGGGAGAATGGAGCCGTCGGCGATGAAGGCGGTGAGTCCTTTTTCTTTTAATGCGGCGCGGATCGCCTGCTGATCTTCACAGAGACGGGCGACACCGGCGCATGCTTTCGGATCCAGACTGCGGTACAGAAGCGATTTTTCCACGCAGCCCGGCAGGAAGTCGAAGAGAATGCGGATCAGTTCCTGCGAGGCGATGGTGCGGCCATTGGCGGGAAAGCCGATTTCCATGTTGACGATAAGACTGCCGTCGGACGGATTTAAAACGCAGGCAGTGCGCTCGAGAATTTCCTGGCCGCAGCGGCTGACGCCAAGCAGACCGCTTTTGCCGGAGCCCTTCGCGCGGAACGAGTACGGTGCGATCGCGCGCGCAAACTGGCGCAGCAGGTAATCCTGAAGGGCGACGCGCTTCTCATATGTGTCGTAGAGCGATGTTGGAAATGCGGCGGTTTTTCCATTGATATGGACGCTGACACGCGACGGAGCAGCGAATGGATCGCCCTGGACATGGTCGATGGAGAGGGTGTAGCGCGGAAACTGGTAAGCACCGCGGGTGGATTTATAGGCGGGATAGCTTTTGTGGTTGATGCCAAATAAAAGCTGTTTCAGATCATTTGCGGACTGCATGAGAAAAACTCCTTTCAAAACGAATGTTTATACATAGAAATCATTTTGTGATAACTATAGCACAGCAGCGCGGAAAAATGCAAAGAAAAAGAGCGAAAAGCCTTCCCCACAGAAAAGGAGACGTTTCGCTCTTTTTGCATAGCGGCTGCCAGACGTTACGCTGCCTGTTTTGCGCGCCGCGTGTGCTCAAAATACCCTGCAGTGCCACAAAAAATGTTTTTCCATTTCCATTCAGGTATCCCATCATGGAGAAGTTGATGCCGACGACCACACAGTCCACTGCGTAGAAGCGGAGATAATCGGCTGCGGCCGCGATGACGTCCTTATCATCCGAGAAGAGACGGGCAAGAAGCGCACCGTGGGAGAAGCTGAACAGAAAAACGGCAAGTCCCACCGCGAATGTCCAGATCATGCCGAGATACATGGATGAGCGGGCACGCTTGTATTCTTCGGCACCGACGTTCTGTGCGGAGAAGGTGGAAACAGCGGAAACATCTGCCGTGGAGGCAAACTGGCCGACGACCATCAGATCGACGGTTCCATACAGTGCCTGGAGCAGATTGGCGCCGAATACGGGGAGCATAAAAAGCAGAATCAACGTTTGGAAACACTCTGGCGTTTCACCAGTTTCGTTGCCATGCACATCTTCAGACACTCACGTTTCGGATCAGCTACGCGGTCGAGCAGACGCTGAACAGCGGTGGCACCGAGCTCCCGTTTTCTGACTTTCATGGTGGAAAGCGGCGGAACCATCATATCGCACATTGGAACGTCGTCAAAGCCGATGATGGAGACATCCTCCGGGATGCGGTAGCCGTTTTCACGCAGCGCACGCATGGCGGCCGCAGCGATGATGTCATTATCGGCAAAGTAAGCATCTGCGATCGGAGCTTTCGACTCGAGAAGGCGCAACATGTCGCGGTAGCCCTCGTCCGAGGTAGGGGAAACCGGGTGGACATATGGATGCGAGGTGCTGATACCGTTTGCACGGAGCGCTTTGTAATAGCCGTCGGCCCGTTCGGAGAAGTTGCTGATGTCGAGGTTCGAATGAAAGTAGCCCACGTTTTTGTGTCCGCACTGGATCAGATAATTCGTGGCGTTGAACGCACCCTGAATGTTGTTGATCAGAACGCAGTCGTAATCAAGCTCATCGTAATAGCAGTCCACGACAACGATCGGAACAGAAAAATCGCGGAACTTGCGGAAATCGGATGGAGCCATTTCTGTTGCAAGAAGCAGAATGCCCTCACAGTCCACTGCGCGGAGTGCATCGAGCTGGCTGTCAATATCCATAGTCTCATAAAAATAGGAGATATGAAGCGCACAGCCTTGGCGGGTGCATTCGGTGGAGATTCCTTCGGTCAGCTGGGAGAAAAAAGGTGTGTCGGCAGCAACCTTTCCGTGCTTTTTATAATTGACCAGCTGAATAATGCGGGAGGAAGCGCCGGAGGATTCATTTTTTTTCGGCGCATAGCCATACTCGGCTGCAGTTTTTAAAACCAGCTCTCTTGTGGCATCGCTGATGCCGGGTTTGTTATTGAAAACCATAGAAACCGTGGCAGGCGATACGTTGATCAGCTTTGCCAGTTCTTTCGCAGAAATATTCATAAAATTTCAGCTCCTGTTCGATAAAATCAGCCCGCACGCTGCTTTCGTGTGTTTTTACATGCGGGATGTTGAAATTTATTTCAGTGTTTATCTGAAAAATATTAAACTTATGCATTGATTTTAATATGAATTAAAAAAGAAGTCAACTTCTGAATCTGTAAAAAATTAAAATACGAAGAAATGCATAAAAACAGCCAATCTTTTTTGTGCAAATTACTAAAAAAGATTTAATAAAGTTGAATGCATGTTGACAAATTCAAAAGAATTTAGTAATATAAGAGCCATAGAGAACAGGAAAATTCAGGACAAAATTTAATAAACTTAAAAACAATTAAGTGGAGGAAAAGAATATGAAATCAGTTAAGATCGGATTTGCACCTACAAGAAGAAGTATTTTCAGCGCTCCGGATGCTGTAAAATACGCCAACCTGACGAGAGAGCGTTTAAAAGAGCTCGGCGTTGAATTTGTTGATATCACAGACATCAACGAGGAGGGGCTGTTTTACGATGAGGCGGATCGTGAGAAAATCCAGGAGAAATTCCGCCGTGAGAACGTAAAGGGAATTTTCTTCCCGCACGGAAACTTCGGCACGGAATATGTCTGTGCAAGACTGGCAAAGGAAATGGGTCTTCCGGTACTCCTCTGGGGACCGCGCGATGAGAGACCGGATGAGAACGGTGTGCGTCTCCGCGACAGCCAGTGCGGCCTGTTCGCAACCGGAAAAGTGCTGCGCCGTTTTGGCGTTCCGTTCACCTACATGACAAACTGCCGCCTGACCGATCCGGAATTTGAGCGCGGCATCAAGGATTTCCTCGCCGTATGTAATGTGGTAGATACCTTCCGTCACACCAGAATCCTTCAGATCGGACCGCGTCCGTTCGACTTCTGGTCCACGATGTGTAACGAGGGCGAGCTGCTGGAAAAATTCAACATTCAGCTTTCCCCGATTCCGCTTCCGGAGCTGACCGAAGAGATGAAGAAAGTAAAAGCAGAGGGCACCGAGGTAGAGAAAGTCGTTGCTTACTGTAATACCAATATGTGTGTAAAGATCAAACCGGAAGAACTGGAAAATGTAGCAGCTCTGAAGGTTGCGATGAAGAACCTGGCTGTCAAATATTCCTGCAATGCCATTGCGATCCAGTGCTGGAACGCGCTGCAGGGCGAGATCGGCATCATGCCGTGTGCGGCAAACTCCCTGCTGAACGAAGAGGGAATTCCGGTTGTCTGTGAGACCGATATCCACGGTGCCATCACCGCTCTGATGGTAGAGGCTGCCGGCAGAAACGACAAGAGAAGCTTCTTTGCTGACTGGACGGTACGTCACCCGGACAACGAGAACGGCGAGCTGCTGCAGCACTGCGGACCGTGGCCGATTTCTGTTGCACAGGAAAAACCGACGATCGGTTATCCTCTGGCATTCAGCCATCCGGGCGCTGTAGAGGCACAGGCAAAATTAGGTGAAATGACACTGGCGCGTTTCGACGGAGACAACGGAGAGTACTCCCTGCTGCTTGGAAATGCAAAAGGTGTAAAGGGGCCTTACACGAAGGGAACCTACGTATGGGTTGAGGTACAGAACCTGAAACGCCTCGAGGCAAAAATCGTTGAGGGACCGTACATCCACCACTGTGTCGGTATCCACGAGAACGTTGTGCCGGTTCTGTATGAAGCATGCAAATACATCGGCATTGCCCCGGATTTATATGATCCGATCGAGGAAGATGTCAAAGCATATTTAAGAGGAGAATGAAAATCATGAGTGAATACAAGGAATTGAGTTGTCTGGCGTATGATCTGCGGAAGAAAGTAGTGGAAATGGTAGTTTCCGGCAAGGGCGGCCACATCGGCGGCGACATGAGTGTCATCGATGTGCTTGTAGCGCTGTATTTTAAAGAGATGAACATCAGCCCTGAGAACATGGACGACCCGGACCGCGACCGTTTTGTGATGAGTAAAGGTCATTCCGTTGAGGCATATTATGCGGTACTTGCAGCAAAGGGATTTTTCCCGATGGAAGAAGTCATCGAAAAATTCTCCAAATTCGGCAGCCCGTACATCGGCCATCCGAACAATAAACTGCCGGGCATCGAGATGAACTCCGGTTCTCTCGGCCACGGACTTCCGGTCTGCGTGGGAATGGCACTGGCAGGAAAAATGGATAAAAAAGATTACCGTGTTTACACCGTTATGGGTGACGGCGAGCTGGCAGAAGGCTCTGTCTGGGAGGGCGCAATGTCCGCAGGAAACTACAAGCTGGACAACCTCTGTGCGATCGTAGACCGTAACCGTCTGCAGATCTCCGGAAATACCGAGGATGTCATGAAACAGGACAGCCAGGAGGAAAGATGGGCAGCGTTCGGATGGAATGTTCTTTCCGTACCGGGCAACGATATGGACGCGCTCGTTCATGCGTTTGAATTGGCAAAACACTGCAAGGGAAAACCGACGGTTATTATTGCAAATACAACGAAGGGCTGTGGTTCTTCTGTCATGGAAAATAAGGCGGAGTGGCATCATAAAGTGCCGACACCGGAGGAAGTAGAGCAGATCATGAAGGATCTGGATGAGAGAAAGGAGGCACTGTCATGAACAAGATTCCAAACAGACAGGCCATTTGTGAGGTTTTAATGAAACATGCCGAAACGGATAAAGATATCGTGGTACTCTGCAGCGATTCCAGAGGAAGTGCTTCCCTGACACCGTTTGCAAATGCGTATCCGGAGCAGTTTGTGGAAATGGGTATCGCAGAGCAGGATCTGGTCAGCGTTTCTGCCGGTCTTGCAAAATGCGGCAAGAAAGCATTTGCGGCATCTCCGGCGTGCTTCCTTTCTACAAGAAGCTATGAGCAGGCGAAGATTGACTGTGCATACTCCAACACCAACGTAAAGCTGATCGGTATCAGCGGCGGTGTGAGCTACGGTGCACTCGGCATGAGCCATCATTCTGCACAGGATATCGCAGCAATGGCAGCCATTCCGAACATGCGCGTTTATCTGCCGAGCGACCGCTTCCAGACAGCAAAACTGGTTGAGGCGCTTCTTAACGATGAAAAACCGGCTTATATCCGTGTGGGAAGAAATGCCGTTGCGGATATTTACAGCGAAGATAATACACCGTTTGAGATGGATAAGGCAACGGTTCTGTCGGAAGGCACCGATGTTTTACTGGTAGCCTGCGGTGAGATGGTCCGTCCGGCGCTGGATGCAGTTGCCATGCTGAAAGAAGAGGGAATCAGCGCAGGACTGCTTGATATGTACTGTGTGAAACCGTTGGACAAAGAGGGTCTGGTAAAGGCTGCCAAGGCGGCAAAAGTTGTTATTTCGATCGAAGAACATGCTCCATTCGGCGGTCTTGGATCGATGGTGAGCCAGGTGGTCGGTGCGGAGTGTCCGCGCAAAGTCGTTAATATGTCTCTGCCGGATGCGCCGGTGATCACGGGAACTTCTAAAGAAGTGTTTGATTACTATGGACTGAATGCGGAAGGTATTGCAGCGAAAGCGAAAGAATTACTGAAATAAAGATGTTTATGACGTTCCTGCGTGCCCGGACTGTGGAAGGCCCGGGGGTGCAGGGACGTTTCTATTTTATGATAGTAATGGAGTGAAAACATGGAGAAAAGGTATATTATCGGAATTGACCAGAGCACGCAGGGAACGAAAGCGCTGCTCTTTGATGGTGAAGGACATTTACTGCGCCGTACCGACCTGCCGCACCGGCAGATCATCAACGAAAAGGGCTGGGTGTCCCATGATCTGAATGAGATTTACCAGAATACCGTACAGACGGTAAAAACGCTGGTGGCAGAGTCCGGTGTTGCACCGGAAGAAATCGCCGGAATCGGCATCAGCAATCAGCGTGAGACAACGGCAGTCTGGGACAGGGTGACAGGCGAACCGCTGGAGGATGCGATTGTATGGCAGTGCGGACGCGCAAGCGGGATTGCGCAGGAGATTGCGGAGCAGGGATATGCAGAACAGATCCGTGAAGCGACGGGTCTGCAGCTTTCGGCTTATTTTCCTGCTGCAAAGATGGCGTGGCTGCTTCGAAACGGCGGAGAGGAAAGACAGAAGCGTGCGGAAAACGGCGAGCTGTGTCTGGGAACGATTGACAGCTGGCTGGTTTACAAGCTGACGTGGGATCATGCGTTTAAGACAGATTTCTCAAATGCATCGAGAACGCAGTTATTTAATCTGAAAACGCTGGCGTGGGATGAGAAGATCTGTGAGATGTTCGGGATTCCGGCCTGCGCGCTGGCCAGGGTGTGTGATTCCGATGCGGTGTATGGAACAACGATGCTGGAAGGATTGTTTTCCGAGCCGGTTCCGATCTGTGGTGTATTAGGCGACTCTCATGCGGCTTTGTTCGGACAGGGCTGCTTAAAACAGGGCATGATCAAGGCAACATATGGAACGGGTTCTTCGCTGATGATGAACATTGGAGACAGGCCGATTCAGAGCAGCCATGGTGTAGTGACCTCCCTTGCGTGGGGAAGAGGCGGCAAGGTGGACTATGTGCTGGAAGGCAATCTGAATTACACCGGAGCTGTAATTACCTGGCTGAAGGATGACCTGAAACTGATTTCTTCGGCAAAAGAGACGGAAAGTCTGGCGAGAGAGGCAAATCCGGCGGATCGCACCTATCTGGTTCCGGCGTTTACCGGGCTTGGGGCGCCGTACTGGGACGAGAAAGCAACGGCATCGATCAGCGGAATTACACGTACCACAGGAAAAGCGGAGGTGGTAAAAGCGGCACTTGATTGCATCGCGTATCAGATCACCGACCTCGTCCGTGCGATGGAGCAGGATACCGGCATGCGGATCGAGGAACTCCGCGTGGACGGCGGCCCGACACGAAACGGATATCTGATGCAGTTCCAGAGTGATATTGCAAATAAACGCGTGAACATTCCGGATGCGGAGGAGCTTTCCGGTATCGGGGCGGCTTATATGGCCGGTATTTCAGCCGGGGTCTACGATCTGGAAAAACTCGCGGGAAATATGAAACGAAGTGTGTATGAGCCGAAGATGGACGACGAAATCCGGGAGAAGAAGTATGCCGGATGGAAAAAGGCTGTCGACGGGGTATTAAGTAAATAGGGGACGGACGGCGCAAAAGGCTTCCCGCCCTACAGAGCGCAAGTCCCCGGGCAGACACTGTTTCGGAGGGCAAGAGGCTCTAAGAAACTTGAATTTTGCTAAAAGCGTCGCAGAAAAAGGCAAACTCGCTGTCGCTCAAACAGTGCCTTTTTCTGTGACAACGCAAAATCCAATTTTCTAAGATCCTTAGCCCTCCTGCAAATGTGTCTGCCCGGGGACTTGTGCTCTGTGCAGCGGGAGGTTTTTTGCGCCTGACGGTGGGATGACGAAGGGGGGACGCGGGCATTACTGTATACTCGGTACCGGAACACGTGGGCGGTTCCCTGCACTGAGAGAGGAATAGCGCTTGCGCTGAATTGTGGGCGTGGGTATAATAGAAAGAAGAAAAGGGTCAAAGTTAAGAAGACAGGAGGAAGGGCTCATGGGGACGTATTTGAATCCGGGGAATGGATTGTTTAAGATTGCGTTGAATTCTCAGATTTTTGTGGATAAGAGCAGATTGCTTGAAGTGACAAATCGATGTGTCGGGACGATGCAGAGGTTTGTCTGCGTGAGCCGTCCGAGAAGGTTTGGCAAGTCGATGGCGGCGGATATGCTGGCAGCGTATTATCAGCGAGGGATGGATTCGGATCCGCTGTTTCGGGAGCTGAAAATTGCGGATTGTGCTTCTTATTCTGCACATCGAAATCAGTATGATGTGATCAAAATTAATATGCAGGAATTTTTAAGCGAGACCGAGAGTGTGGAAGATATGCTACAGATGATGCGCAGTTATCTGCTTTTTGATCTGCGGGAAGCATTTGGAGAGGTGCGGCTGCGGGATGAGAAGAATCTGGTTCAGGTAATGAAGGATATTTATGCGGCGACGGGGCGCTCGTTTGTGATTTTGATTGATGAGTGGGATTGTCTGTTCCGGGAATATCAAAGTGATAAGGAAGCACAGAAAAAGTATCTGGATTTTCTTCGGGCGTGGCTGAAGGATAAGGAGTATGTGGCACTTGCCTATATGACGGGAATTCTGCCGATTAAAAAATATGGTTCACATTCGGCACTCAATATGTTTTCAGAATATTCCATGACGAATCCGCGGGAAATGGCGGAGTTTTTCGGATTCACAGAGGAGGAAGTGCAGGCGCTTTGCGAGAAATACGGAAGAAGCTTTGAGGAAACGCAGGCTTGGTATGATGGATATGAGCTGGCGGCGGTGTGCGGAAATGAACTGAAAACGTATGCGATGTACAGCCCGAAATCCGTCGTGGATGCCATGCTGAGCGGGATTTTTGATAATTACTGGAATCAGACGGAAACGTATGAAGCGTTGAAAGTTTATATTCGTATGAACTTTGAAGGGCTGAAGGACGATATTGTGAGAATGCTGGCGGGAGAGCGGATTCGGATTAATATAGGCACATTTTCCAATGATATGACGACATTTCAGGGAAAGGATGATGTGCTGACGCTGCTGGTGCATCTTGGATATCTGAGTTATCACTGGACGGATAAGACGGTGTCTATTCCGAATAAGGAAGTTTCGCAGGAATATATCAATGCCATCAGTACGATGGACTGGAAAGAAGTGATACGGTCAGTGGAGGATTCGCGAAAACTGCTGGAATCACTCTGGAATATGGATGAAACTGCAGTTGCGCTGGGAGTGGAAAGAGCGCATCAGGAGATTTCGGCGTTAGAATATAATGATGAAAATTCCCTAAGCTGTACCATCAGCCTGGCTTTTTATTTTGCGAGAGAATATTACACGGTGATTCGGGAATTTCCGACGGGGAAGGGCTTTGCAGATCTCTGCTTTATACCAAGAAAAATGTATGCGGACAAGCCGGCGATTATCGTGGAGCTGAAATGGGATAAGAGTGCCAGAGGAGCGTTGGAGCAGGTGAAAGACCGGGAATATGTGGAGACGTTGAAAGAATATAAGGGGAATTTACTGCTGGTGGGGATTAATTATGATAAGAAAACGAAGACGCATACATGCGTGATTGAGAAATTTGAAAAATAAACATTTTGAGTACGAAGTTCTGTCAGACCAATTCCGACAGGTACTTGGGAGAAAATGGATTCTAAACTGTGATTGGAAAGAACACAAAAGCGAACAGAAGATACGAGCGTATGAAAAGCACAAACAACAAAAATGAGAGGGACGGCTGTAGAATATGAAAGTTCTGAACTTTGAGGATAGTGTTTATAAGGCGAATGCAATTCGAAAAATATTAGATAACCGCTGTGGTGTGGCATCGGTTGAGCAGGTGTCTAATGTGGAAGATGGTCTGAAAATGTTGAAAGATGCAGAAAACGCAGGAGAGCCGTTCAATCTGATCATCACAGATATGCATTTTCCGATGAGGTCAGGAGCCATCAGCGATACAGAAGCGGGAGAAAAATTAGTTCAGATTCTGCAGGAGCAGGGAAATCAAACCAACATTATCGTATGTTCCTCAAGAAATATGAAACTTCCAGGTGTATATGGATGTATCTGGTATTCGGAAATCAGCGACTGGGAAGAAGAACTTTGTGATCTTGTAAGAGAGATGGAAAAAGTAAATGATTTACGCGGTGCGTGATCCGTACGAACCCCGGTACACCGAAGTTGCAAAGACTTCCGGCTTTCGTTGTGAGTGTCTTTGATTTTATGCAGAAACGGTGCTGGGTAATGGAAGAGGAGACATGCGGATATTTTGTTTAGAAAAGAGGACACTATGGCATCAAGCATGATTCATTTGGCGATTGTACAGGAAATGAGAAAGGAAGTCTCATTTCGAGATATCAACCGCCTGTTCCTTGGGGTGATTCTGCCGGATGGGGCGGTGGCGGGAAATAGCCATTTAAAGAAGAAAATCTGCGAAAATACCAGATACACATACGATCTCGAATTTTTCCGCGACAGATACGGGAAATACATGAAAAATTAAACCAGAAGTTAAATGCAAAAATCGAAAATATGTAATATAGTATATACAGAACAAAGCACGGACATTCACAAAAAGAACAGAGACGTGCAGAAAGGGGAACCGGAGAAATGAATTACTATATCAGCGATCTGCACTTACTGCATAAAAACTGTATCGGCTTCGACGAGCGTCCCTTCGCGGATCTGGAGGAGATGCATGAGGCGATTCTTGCAAACTGGAATCGGAAAGTAACGAACAGTGACACTGTTTACATCCTCGGGGACGCTACCTTATATGGAAAGAAAGAGGATGCCATTGCACTGGTTGCAAGAATGAAGGGGAAAAAGGTTCTGGTAAGAGGAAACCATGATCACATCGACGATTACCGGTATCAGCAGCTGTATGAGGAGATCTGCGATTACAAGGAAATTCAGGATGGAATCGACGGAAAACAGTATCATCTGGTTCTCTTTCATTATCCGATTTTCAGCTGGAAAAATATGGGACACGGAACTATTCTTCTGTATGGCCATACGCACGACAGCATGGAGGATACGTATTATCAGGAGTGCCTGAGAAAAATGGCGGAGGAGGAATGCAGCAGACACATTTATGAGTGCAGACCGCAGGCATACAATGTGGGATGTATGAAGCCATGGATGAATTATGAACCAAGGTCCCTGAAGGAAATCCTGAGCTTTAGAGAGAAGGCTGAGGCAGAAAAATAGCATCTCCACCGATGATATAAAGCAAGTCAGGGTGGAACAACATTTGATATACATCGGTATCCACAAAAAAATGTGGATGAAAATAAGGCGGTAGTTTAACGGGTAAAACCTGTGCAGAAAAATGTTTCATGTTTGTGGAACGTACAGCAAATTTTTTGTAGAGGATATGGCACAGAATGCAGGTTCAAGTCCTGCCCGCCTTACGCGAGTGAGATAGCTCAAAGGAAAGGAGCGGCAGCGATGAGTTTTGCAGAACAGATGCGGGAGCAGACAACAAAAACCTATACGGAAAACGGGGCAGCAGCACGGAACACAAGCGGCGATGCGCGACTGGATCTGTTTGCATCGATTGGATCCCTGCGCAGTGCGGATCCGGAAAGAATCGAGCTTCTGTTTGCGGAAGCGTACCAGGCAGACCCGCTGTTCGCGTTAAAAATCCTGTTTTATGCGCGTGATATCCGGGAAGGTCTCGGTGAGAGACGGGTCTTTCGAATTCTGCTGCAGTACCTTGCCAAATATCATCCGCAGGATGTTATTGCGAATCTCGATCTGATCGGTGTTTATGGACGGTTCGATGACTGGTACTGCCTGGTCGGAACCAGAGTCGAAGATGAGATGTGGAAAGCCATGAAGCAGCAGCTGGAAGCAGATCTGAAAAATTTCCAGGAGGGAAAAAGCGTTTCCCTGCTTGCCAAATGGATCAAGACGGCAGATTCGAAAAGGGAAGAGACGAGAAAGCTCGGCATTCTGACGGCGCAGAAGCTTGGCTATCCGGTTTACAACTTCAAAAGAATCGTCCGTTCCCTGCGGAAATACATCGGCGTGCTGGAAGTAAAAATGTCAGAAGGAAAGTGGGAGGAGATCGTATACCCGGAGGTCTCCGGAAGAGCCATGATGATTTACCGGAACGCATTCCTGAGACATGACATGGAGCGTTTTGACCGGTATCTGATGAATGCACTGGAGGGAAAAGAAAAGATTCATGCGGAGACGCTGTATCCGTACGATCTTGTAGAAAAAATACTGTACTTCAATCCGTGGGACGAGGTAATGGAAGCACAGTGGCGCCAGCTGCCGGACTATGTGGCAAAGGAAACGAATGCGATTGTCGTTGCAGATGTTTCCGGTTCTATGTGGATAAGACCCATGGCTACAGCGATTGGCCTTGCCATTTACTTTGCAGAGCGGAACCGGGGTGTTTACCACAATCTTTTTATGACATTCAGTGAGAAGTCAGAATTTGTTTCCCTGAAGGGGGAAACGCTGGAGCAGAAAGTCCAATGTGTTAAGCGTGTTGACTGGGGAATGAATACGAATCTGCAGGCTGCATTTGAACACGTTTTGGAAACAGCACTGAATCACGATGTTCCACCGGAAGAAATGCCGAAAGCACTGATCATTGTCTCGGATATGGAGATTGATGCCTGCGTGGACGAGAACTGGATGTTTTATGATCATATGAAAGAAAAGTACGAATACAGCGGCTATCGGCTGCCGAACGTTGTTTTCTGGAATGTGAACAGCCGCCACGACCTTTTCCATGTCGACAGCAAAAGAAAAGGGGTTCAGCTGTACAGCGGAGAGTCGGTTACGACATTCCGGAATCTCCTGAGTAACATCGACACCACACCGGCGGAAGCGATGGAACAGATCATCGAAAGCGAGCGGTACGCGTGTGTCAGAACCGGGGATGTGGAAGAAAAGATGTAAAGTTGTGATTGGAAAACAGGATGTAGGAGAATAAAAGAAAAACGGACGCTGCGTTTCAAAGATGAAGCAGTGTCCGTTTTTTACTATATGTAAGATACCGGGGTCAAAAGGTCAAAAAGCCTTTTGACCCCAACATCTATTTAAGAAAAGTTGACAGTTGAAAAATTATCCAAAATACTCTCCCGCCAGTTCCTTAAACGCCGGCAGTGCCCGCTCGATCTGCGCAGTAGTAACGCAGTACGCGATCCGTACGAAGCCCGGTGCACCGAAGTCATCGCCGGGTACAAGAAGAAGTTCGTGTTTTTTCGCTTTCTCGCAAAATGCATACGCGTCCGGTTCCGGAGTTTTCATGAAGAGATAGAAAGCACCGTCCGGGTGAACGCAGATGAAGCCGTAGGAGGTTAAGGAATCATACAGCAGATCGCGGTTTTTCTTGTAGACCGAAAGATCCGAAACCTGTCCTGCGCATTTGGCAATGACGTGCTGAATGAGGCTTGGTGCGCAGACGAAGCCGAGGGCACGTCCTGCGCCGCAGATGGCTGCGTAGATGGTTCTTGCATCATCGACCTCATCCGGAACGAGAACATATCCGATACGCTCGCCTGGCAGGGAGAGGGATTTGCTGTAGGAGTAGCAGACCAGCGTGTTTTTGTAATATTTTGTCAGATACGGAACTTCAACGTCTCCGTAGACAAGCTCGCGGTACGGTTCGTCAACGATCAGATAGATCGGATGGCCGTATTCGGCAGATTTTACCTCCAGAAAAGCAGCGAGCTTCTGAATGCTTTCTTCGGTGTAGACAACGCCGGACGGATTGTTCGGGGAATTGACGAAAACACCTTTGGTGTGCGCTGTGACAGCGGCCGAGAGGCGGTCAAAGTCGATCTGGAACGTGGAAGAATCAGCCGGCGTTTCGATCATGGCTGCGCCTGCAGATTCGATGAAAACACGGTATTCCGGAAAGTACGGGGTAAATACAATATACTCGTCGCCCGGAACGGTTAAAGCGCCAAGGACGATGCGGAGCGAAGCGGCTGCACCGCAGGTCATATAGAAGTTGTCAGCGTGGAACGCGGTACCAAAGCGTTTGTTCAGGTCGGCTGCAACGGCGGCGCGGGTATCGGCATCGCCCTGCGCGGATGTATAGCCGAAGAGATAGTAATCGTCTTTGGAATCAAGCAGCTCCTTGATGGTCTCATGAACGGAGGCCGGAGCCGGGACGTTTGGGTTTCCGATACTGAAATCAAAGACGTTTTCTGCGCCGATCTCGGCAGCGCGTTTTTTACTGTATTCGAAAATCTCGCGGATTACCGATTTTTTTGTGCCGAGAGTCACCATTTTTTCTGAAATCATGTGTCAATCCTCCTGATGTAAATTGTTTGCCGCTGTTTTAATGAACTGTAAATATTATTCTTTTTTCTGTTTTTCCCTTATTTTAGCAGACAAAGGCTGAATTGTAAATGCAGCATTTTCGGTCTCGTGCTGCCGCAGGCTGAAAAGATGGCGAAAGCACACCACAAGTGATACCGGCAGACTGCCGAGCCGCACGGATGGAAGAAAGCGGGAAACAAAACCATTGGTGCCTGAAAAATTGGTAAAATAGAATAAAATCGAAAGAAAAAGAAATGAAAAACAGGATAAAATGCTGAAAATCAATTGACATCCCATCCAAAACTTCGTATCATAAAGACAAAATGGGGCGCGTTCGGAAAGCGATCTGCGCTCTGAAAAACACAGGAGGTAAACTTAAAATGGGTAAATGGCAGAGAAGTCTTTACCAGCCGGTTCTGCCGCTGGGAAAAGACGGAAAAAGAGTAACAGGAAGCGCTGAACATATCGCACTTTCCAGAAAAGCAGCAGGCGAAGGTATGGTTCTGGTGAAAAACGAGAACGAGACACTGCCGCTCGCAAAAGGCACAAAAGTAGCTTTATTCGGAAAAGGAACGATTGATTACGTAAAAGGCGGCGGCGGAAGCGGTGACGTTACGGTCGAGTACATCCGCAACTTCTACGAAGGCATGAAGATCAAAGAAGCCGAGGGGGAGGTTTCTCTGTTCCATGAGCTGCCGGAATTCTATGAGAAAAATGTAAAAGAACAGTATGCTGCAGGCGCTGTACCAGGCATGACAAGAGAGCCGGAAGTACCGGACGAGCTGGTAACAAAAGCGAAAGCATTTACCGATACCGCGATCATCACCATCTGCCGTTTCTCCGGCGAAGGCTGGGACCGCAAATGCCAGATCAACGATGAGGGCTACGAACTGTTTGAGGATGAGAAAAAACAGATCGAGCTGAGCGCAAGCATCTTCGAGAACGGCGACTTCTGCCTGACAAACGGCGAAGCAGCCATGGTAGAAAAAGTAAAAGCAAACTTCAAAAATGTTATCGTTGTCATGAACGTCGGCGGTATGGTTGATACCAGCTGGTTCAAAGACTGCAGGGAGATCCCGGCAGTGCTGATGGCATGGCAGGGCGGCATGGAAGGCGGCCTCGCAGCAGCAGACGTGGTAACCGGCGATGTCAATCCATCCGGTAAGCTTGTTGATACATACGCAGCAACCCTCGAGGATTATCCGTCCACCGAGAACTTCCACAAATCCGTTTATTACGTGGATTACAACGAGGATATCTACGTTGGATACCGTTACTTCGAGACGATTCCGGGCGCAGCAGAGAAAGTCAATTATCCGTTCGGTTTCGGTCTTTCCTACACCACTTTCGAGACAGAGGTTCTGGGAGCAGAAGAGAAAGACGGCAAGATCATTGTAAAAGCTGTTGTTACCAATACCGGAAATCGTGCCGGAAAAGAAGTTGTACAGCTCTACTACGGCGCATCGCAGGGCAAACTTGGCAAACCGGCCAAAGAGCTCGGCGCATATCAGAAAACAAGACTGCTGCAGGCAGGTGAGAGCCAGACGATGGTACTTTCCTTTGCAGTTAATGATATGGCATCCTTCGATGATCTCGGAAAAATTGCAAAATCTGCTTATGTTCTCGAAGCAGGAAGCTACGTCTTCTACGTTGGAAACAATGTAAGAGATGCGAAGAAACTGGATTTCACCTACGATCTGGCAGAAACAAAAGTGACTGCACAGTACACCAGCCTTGCAGCTCCGCATAAGCTGGAAAAACGTCTCCTTGCGGATGGAACCTATGAAGCGCTTCCGACCGATGACGGCCCTGTCGAGGAAAAAGGACTGGAGCGTCAGGACAAGCTGACTCTGGAAGGCTTCCTTCCGGCAGTCAAAGCACAGGCGCGAAAGAGTTTTGGCGAGCTTATGGAGGCGGCAAAGACAAATCCGAACCTGATGAATGTGGTCGAAGGAAAAGAAACGCTCGATGAGTTTGTAGACAAGCTTCCGACCGAGGCACTCATCCATCTGCTCGGCGGCCAGCCGAACACCGGCGTTGCCAACACCTTTGGCATGGGAAATCTGCCGGAGTACGGCATTCCGAATATCATGACTGCAGACGGACCTGCAGGCCTTCGGATCCAGCCGCAGTGCGGTGTCAACACGACCGCATGGCCGTGCGCAACACTGCTTGCCTGCACCTGGGATCCGGAGCTGATCGAGGAGATCGGTAAAGCCGGAGGAGAGGAAGTCAAAGAAAACAACATCGGCATCTGGCTGACCCCGGCTGTCAACATTCACAGAAGCCCGCTCTGCGGAAGAAACTTCGAGTATTATTCCGAGGATCCGCTTGTGGCCGGAAAATCCGGTGCGGCAATGGTACGCGGCATGCAGTCCGAGCATATCGGGGCAAGTGTGAAACACTTCTGCTGCAACAACAAAGAGACCAACCGAAAAGACAGCGATTCCCGCGTTTCCGAGCGTGCACTGCGTGAGATTTACCTGAAAGCATTTGAGATCATCGTAAAAGAGGCAGATCCGTACACGATCATGTCCTCCTACAACCTGATCAACGGTGTGCAGGCATCCGAGAACAAAGACCTGCTGACCGGCATTCTGCGCGGCGAGTGGGGATTCAAGGGAATGGTAACGACCGACTGGTGGACCCACGGCGAGCATTACCGTGAGACAAAAGCCGGAAACGATATCAAGATGGCAAACGGATACGAGGAGCGCGTACAGGAAGCATTCGAGAAAGGCTATATCACCCGCGACGAAATCGCTCTCTGCGCAAAACGAATCCTGACCATGATCCTTCGCATGGATTAATGTGGATGAATGTGAATACATAAAGAAAAGCGTGGATAACGCATAAAAAAACGTATGCTGTTGTGGAAAAAGCAACAGCATACGTTTTTTTTACGCGGGCAACGAGCCAAAGTCCGTGCTTGCACGAGACCTTGGCGACTGCCGCGATAACTTGAGAAACTCGCAGAGCGTGTTTCTCATAGTTTCCCGGGAAAACTTCAGACTCAGGCAGCAGCCTTACGGTTTTCCAGTTCTGTCATAATTTTAAATTCCCGCACGACCATAAAGATGCTGACGGATGCCGCCGCGAGGTCTGCAATCGGCGCGGTGTACATTACTCCGTCGATGCCGAAGAGATACGGGAAAATCAGCAGCAGCGGCAGAAGGAAAATAATCTGTCTCGTCAGAGAGAGGAAGATTCCCTTTTTCGGCGCTCCGATCGAGGTAAAGAAGTTCGAGCTGACCGGCTGGATGCCGTTCAGGAATGTGAAAAACAGGAAAATACGGAAGTACCGCTCTGCAAAATGCAGGTATTCCTCCGAGCCGGAACCGAAGATGCTGATGATCTGGCGCGGGAAGAGCTGGAAGCAGAGAAAAGCGACGAAGGAAATGGCGGTCGCTGCGAACACTGCTTTTTTGTAGGCTTCTTTGACACGGTCATATTTCGCCGCTCCGAAGTTGAAGCTGACGATCGGCTGAAGCCCCTGTGAAATGCCGATGACGAAGGAGAAGAACAGCATATTGACCTTGGAAATGATGCCGGCACATGCGAGCGGGATGTCGCTTCCGTAGATGGAATTGGAGCCGTAGTGGGTCAGTGTGTTGTTCATGACGATCTGAACGACCATCATTGCGACCTGGTTGAACGCCGGTGTCGCGCCAAGCGAAGCGATCTGGATCCAGCAGGCCGTTTTCGGCTTCAGATCGGAAAGGGAGAGCGGCAGCGTTTTGAAGCCGCGCAGATAGCGCACAACGAGCAGGAAAGATAAAACCTGTCCGGTGATGGTCGCGAGTGCCGCGCCTGCCATTCCCATGTGGAAAACGAAGATGAACAGCGGGTCAAGAATGGAATTGACCACGGCACCGACCAGGTTGCATGCCATGGAATAATTCGGGCTGCCGTCCGCGCGGATCAGATTGGAACCGCCGATGGTGACAATCAGGAACGGAAAGCCGATGGAAGTGATTCTTGTATAGGTGCAGGCGTAGGTGAGAACGTCCGTGGTTGCACCGAAAAGAATCATCATGGGGTGCAGGAAGAGCTGAACGGCAATGCAGAGAATGACGCCGAGGATTGCCAGCATGGAGACAGCGTTTCCAACGGAGGATTTTGCGTGTTCCGTTTCTTTCCGGCCCATGCAGAGATTAAAGTTTGCCGCGCCGCCGATGCCGCAGAGCAGGCCGATCGAGGTGCAGACCATGCTGAGCGGGAATGCCACGTTGGTCGCCGCATTTCCGAGCACGCCTATGCTGTGGCCGATAAAGAGCTGGTCTACCATGTTATAGAGGGCGCTGACGAGCATCGCGATGACGCTCGGAACGGCAAAGCGCCGCAGAAGCACGCTGACCGGTTCCGCGCCGAGGGGATTTTCGGATGGGTTCATAAAAAGGCTCCTTTCTCAAAAAGTATGGAATCAAGTAAGTATCATCTGTATTGAGTGAAAAGACACTCAGACAATCAGTATACCACAAAACGAAAACCCAGAACAAGCATGGATTGCCTGAAAGAAAGATTTTTTGAAAAAAAAGGATTGACAAAACACAAATATTAACCTATATTGAAACAAGGTTAACAATTCAAAAAGAATTGCATACAAGAGACCTGCGAGGAGGACTTACTTTCATGAAAAAATCAAAACTTACCACAAAACAGGTTGTACTGACCGGTATGATGACGGCCGTGCTTGCGGTACTGTCTATTGTGACGATTCCGCTTCCAACCGGTGTTCCTGTGACACTGCAGACTTTTGCCATGGCATTCTGCGGTTACGTACTTGGCTGGAAATTAGGCGGTGCATCCGCTGCGCTTTACGTCGTACTCGGCGCAATCGGTGTTCCGGTTTATGCCGGCATGAGCGGCGGTTTCGGCTCTCTTCTTGGAGCAGCCGGCGGTTTTATCTTTGGTTTTATCCCGATGGCAATGCTCTGCGGTGCCGGAATTAAAAAAGGCTTCCCGGGCAAACCATTCGTTCTTGGAATCGCAGGTCTTGCGGTATGCCATGCATTCGGTGTGGTACAGTTTGCGGTTGTAACAGGAAACACCATTCCGGCATCGTTCGTGCTGGTATCCGTTCCTTATATCGTAAAAGATGTGATTTCCGTTGTTGCAGCAGAGGTTCTCGGCGTTGCCGTTCGAAAAGCACTGTCCGCTGCCCATGTGATGAACTACGGAACCGCAGCATAAATAAGTTTTTCATTCCCATAGCAACCCCCAATATATCGAGAGACAGGCATTCTGGTCAAAACGCCAGGTGCCTGTTTCTTTTTTGTGCAGAGAATTTTAAAGAATTCCTAAGAAAGAGGCAAGGAGGCGTTAAGGGGTGTGTGATAGGATAGAAAACAGGAAAAGAAAAAAGGGGTTTAAGAATCATGAGAAAGAAAAGGCGAAAACACCATGGCATATTCGGAAAAATGATCGGAGGCCTGCTGGCGTTTCTGGTGCTGATCCTGCTGGCAGCGGGAATGTTCTGGACACTTCAGGGATATTTTTCGTATCAGAAAGCAGTAAAAGAAAAGCCGCTTGCACAGGCCGTGGAGGAAGTCAGGAGCGAAGCGCAGTGGGTTTCCCTCGATCAGGTGCCGGAGCTGTATCAGAAAGCGGTGCTTGCGGTCGAGGATCACCGGTATTACGAGCATCACGGCATCGACTGGATCAGCACCGCGCGGGCGGTTGTGCATGATATCCGTGTGATGAAACCGGAGCAGGGCGGCAGTACGATCACGCAGCAGCTCGTAAAAAACATGTATTACGATCAGAATAAAACGCTCGCCCGGAAAGCGGCAGAGGCGTGGACGGCACTCTATGTGGAACGGCAGCTCTCGAAAGAAGAAATTCTGGAACTGTACATCAATACCATCTATTTCGGGGATGGCTACTATGGACTGAAAGAAGCATCGCTTGGCTACTTCGGGAAAGCACCGCAGGAGCTGACCGACAGCGAAGCCGTTCTCCTCGCCGGAATCCCGAATGCACCGTCCGCCTACGCGCCGTCGCGCCACGCGGACCTGGCGCTGCAGCGGGAAAAGCAGGTGCTGGCGGCAATGGTAAAATATGGATACCTGGAACAAAGTGAGACGGACGGCCTGCTGTGGGATGCGGCAGCCGATCCGGCTCTGGCACGATAGAAAGAAAAGAGAGGAAAAAAGAATGGGAAAACTGATCAGACTGGCGGCTGCAGCGCTGTCGATGATTGGAATTTTGGTGATGATTCTCTGCGTGCAGGCGGCGATTTTATTTGTGAGGCTGTGCATCCGAAGAAAGCAGAAAAAAATTGAGCTGAAATAAGAGAAAGAAAAATGCGAGCAGAATTGCCGGAAGAAAAACGGTGATTCTGCTCGCGTTTTTTTCTGTGAGCAATCCGATTGCGTTTCCGCCGGGAAAAAGGTATAATGAAAAACAGGCAAAAAAATGGTAAAACAGACAGCTTTTGAGGAAAAATAAATGGAACAGAAAGACAGCGCAGAACAGATTTTAAAACAGATTCCCTATGAGATCGTGTATTCCGCCCGCAAAACGCTCGCCGTCCAGGTCAAAGCGGATGGAAGCGTGGTGGTGCGCGCACCGAAACGGATGGCAAAATACAAAATTGAAGCATTTTTAAAGGAAAAGCAGGACTGGATTTTATCCCACCGTGAGCGGGCACTTGCGGCATCAGAACAGAAAAAAGCAAATGGTCTGACGGAAGCAGAACGAAAAGCGGCGCTCCAGCGCGCGGCGGAAATGCTGGCGGAAAAGACGGCGCGCTTTGCAAAAGAGATGGGCGTGACGTACGGCAGAATTACGATCCGCGAGCAGAAAACCCGCTGGGGCAGCTGCAGCAGCGCCGGAAACCTGAACTACAACTGGAAACTGGTGCTGATGCCGGAGCGCGTGATGGATTACGTCGTCATCCACGAGCTGGCGCACCGGAAAGAGATGAATCATTCCGCGCGGTTTTACGCGGTGGTGGCACAGCAGATGCCCGATTACAAAGTGTGGCAGAGCTGGCTGAAGGAGCATGGAAGAGAGTACTGAAAAAGAGAGGCAAAACAAATGATACTGACCGAAGAAAAAACATATATCATCAATGTGACGGAAGTCGATACCGAAGCAGAGCTCGGTTTAAATAAGAAAGATATTATGATTGAATACACGAATCTGGAACTGCTGCACGCGGTTCTTGCAAGCACGATGCCGTATGGCAGATTGTCGGCGCGCTACCGCGGAAAACGGAAGGCGGAGCTGCGGTCCCGGATTGCGATGGTGGAGAGCGTGCTCGAGACGCGCGGCGACCAGCTGGCAAAAGCGGAGCAGATTATGTATCTCGACACGGCGGAGCGCAGTGCAATCTGTCATTATCTCGGCATCATCTACACGCGGCTGATTGCGCAGAAGCTGTACGGAATTGACTGTATGGTACCGCTGAACCTGATCGAGCAGCCGGGGGAGAAGAAATTTGTAAAATACAACGGCGCCTACCGCCAGGATCTGATCGGATACGGAAAGCAGAATGCCTGGAGCATCTGGGAACCGGTCGGCAGAAGTGAGAACAGCCAGGCGGCTTTCGGAAACGGATGCCGGGCAGCGTCTGAGATCGAAAAGATCAATGAAAACCCGTTGGCGAAGAGTGCGGCATGCATGACGTATTATGAGAGAGGCTATCTGAATGCCGTTGTAAAAGAGCCGGAGCGAACCGGGGACGGGACACTTTGGTTCCCGGAGGAGAACTACTTCAAGGCATATTATCAGCCGCTTTTTGAGCTGTTTGCAGATGAGCAGCCGGGTGGGGTGTATGGAAACAGCGGCAGCTTTGAAATGGAGCTGACCCCACCGTGGACGGAGGAAGGGAAACGCGGCTTCCGCCACCTGCAGATCGGAACGGATCCGGTGACGATTGCATTGATGCGGGAAGGAAAGTACGATCAGATCTTCAAGCAGATGGAAACGGTTTTGGATGTATCAAAAGAGCACAGATTCTGCGGGAAAGACGGCATCTGGGTAGGCGCAGAGTAAATGCCATCGGAAGTGCCGAAGAAAATGCCGAAGCTGCAGGGGATGATGAGAAAACAGATTTTGTGTGAGAAAAAAAGCGAAAAAGGAAGCGAAAAAGAAAGGATAAGAGCAATGGCAAAAGAAATGGAAACTCCAAAGGACGAAGGGCTGCAGGGGAATGAAACGATAGAGGAAGCAATTCTGGGACTGCAAAAGGAGCCGACGCCGGAACTGCTGGCACACGTGCTGACGGTGATCCGCCGCAGAATGAAAGAGGGCGGCCAGGCGATTCTTTCCGTGGAACCGCCATCCGGCGACGATCAGATCCGGATCGGAACGGTAAAGAGCGCAGACGGAAAAGTCTGGTGGGCCGCGTTTACGAGCTTTGATGAGGAATTAAAGGGCGCCGGCAGCGTGAAATCCACGTTTCTCGTCGATCTGGAGCAGCTCATCCGCATGGCATCCGCGACAAAGGAGATCAGCGGCGTGATTCTGAATCCGTGGAACCGCACGATCATGCTGGATCATACACTGCTTTCGATTATCATCGGGGAAGAAAATGCGGGACATTGAAGTCGATACAAAAAAGACGAAAATGACTGAAAAATAAAGTTAATTTAACGCTAAACATGGCGGAAATTGTATGGTATAGTGGAGAAAATAAAAGAAAGAGGAATTGCAACATGAACCGTAATTATGAAAAAACGATCTACGCCTGCTTTGTCGGCTACATCGTTCAGGCGATCGTCAACAACTTTGTACCGCTGCTGTTTCTGACGTTTGAGAAAACATACCATATCCCGCTCGGCCAGATTACGATGCTGATTACCATTAACTTCGGAATTCAGCTTCTTGTCGATCTGCTGTCCGCGAAATTCGTGGATAAGATCGGCTACCGGATCTGTATCGTGGCAGCGCATGTCTGCGCGGCGGCCGGACTTCTGGGACTTGTTTTCCTGCCGGAAATCGTTGGAAATGCGTATATCGGTTTTCTGGCGGCAGTCATCATCTATGCCATCGGCGGCGGTCTCATCGAAGTGCTGATCAGCCCGATCATGGAGAGCTGTCCGACAAAGAATAAAGAAAAGGCAATGAGCCTTCTGCACTCGTTCTACTGCTGGGGCCATGTGGGGGTTGTATTGATTTCGACCCTGTTTTTCAAACTGTTCGGTATCGGAAACTGGAAAATCCTGGCGTGTGTCTGGGCAGTTGTGCCGATCGTCAACGGCGTGATTTTCACCCGCGTACCGATCGCACCGCTTGTAGAAGAGTCGGAAGAAGGTATGAGTATTCTTGATCTCTGTAAGAGCCATGTTTTCTGGATTCTGATGCTGATGATGACGTGTGCGGGAGCCAGTGAGCAGGCGGTCAGCCAGTGGGCATCCACGTTTGCGGAGCAGGGACTTGGCGTGTCAAAAACCATCGGAGACCTCGCCGGTCCGATGTCCTTCGCGATCCTGATGGGAAGCTCCCGTGCCTTTTACGGCAAGTTAGGTGATAAAATCGATCTCGACAAATTCATGACAGGAAGTGCCGTGCTCTGCATCGCATCGTATCTGCTGATCTCCCTGTCCCCGTCGCCGGTGCTTTCGCTGGTGGGATGCGGACTCTGCGGCTTGTCCGTCGGCATCATGTGGCCGGGCAGCTTCAGCAAGGCATCCGCAGCACTCCGAAACGGCGGAACCGCAATGTTCGCCCTGCTCGCACTCGGCGGCGACCTCGGCTGTTCCGGCGGCCCGACCCTCGTCGGCTATGTATCAAGTGCCGCATCGGATAACCTGAAAAAAGGAATTTTAGCCGGCGTCATCTTTCCGGTACTGCTGATTGTCGGGGTGATGCTGCTGAAAGGGAAAAAACAGGAAGCGTAAAAATGGAAAAGGAGGCTGTATATGGGATATCGGAAGGTTTACCGCACGGATGATGAAGCAACGATGAACAAGGTCGTAAAACTTCTGCAGCGGAGCCGGATTCCGGCTTATGGAAAAAGCGAGGGAGCCGGTGAATTTCTGCAGATTTCGATGGGAATGTCGTACCAGGGAAGAGCCATTTATGTGCCGGAGGAATACACAGAAGAAGCCAAAAAACGGATTGGCGAGTGGGAGAAAAAAGGAGAGTTCCCGGAGGCGCTCCGCACGCAGTCTCATTCCTTAAAAGCCAGAATTACCGCAATTCTATGGGTGGTGATTCTGGTTGGGGGACTTGTGTTCACCACACTGTGGAATCTGTTTCAATAACAAGGGAGGTTTTACATCATGGAAGGTTTTCAGGTAACAGAAATTGGGGAAAAGATTTACTGTATTCTGGATGCGGGAAATTCGTCGTTCTACGTGGTGGAGGGAGAAGAAAAAGCGGCTGTGATTGATACCGGCATCACAGTCGGCGCGAAGATTCTGCCGGTGATCCGGGAGCTGACGGACAAGCCGCTGCTTTTAGTCATCACGCATGCGCATCCAGATCACATGTACCATATTGATGAATTCGATGAAGTCTACATGTGCCACGACGAAAAGAAGATGGATCCGGAGACGCTTAACGTACTGACGGCTGGAAAACTGAAACCGTGGGAAGAGATTCATGACATCCGTACCGATTCCGTGATTCCGCTCGGCGGCACAGAGCTGGCCGTCTGTCAGACACCGGGCCATACGCCGGGCAGCGTCGTTGTGCTGGAGACGAAACAGAATTATCTGTTCACCGGCGATGCGATCGGAAGCGGCTGCGGCGTCTGGATGCAGGTGCCGGGCGGAACAAGCCTGGAAGAGTATTACGACGGTCTGGTCGGACTGATGGCATGGCTGGTAAAAAAAGGCGGCCGCATGAAATTTTTTGGCGGTCATCACATGCAGGTGTTTGAATCGACCGCGCATCCGGTGTACAATCCGCTCAGCCTCGGTGTGCTCGCGGATCTCATCGACCTTGTGGATCAGGTGATCCACGGCGAAAACCTGGGACGGCCAAGCAATGCGAAGCCGTTTTCGAAAGAACAGGTCCGCTACGCGTCGTACGGCCGCGCAGAAATGCAGTACTGTGCATCGCGGATTCACCGAAAATAAGCGCGTGAAATCTTAAAACTTCCATAAGAAGAAAGGTTTTTGCCCGCGGCGGCTTGACAAAATAAAAAAACGCGATTATGATAAATGCAGTTTCTATTCCAACAGAAAAAGAAAAGGTTATGAAGAAGAGGAGTACATGGCAGGCCCCAAAAGAGAGGACGGTTCACCGGCTGAAAGGCTGTCCGGGAAGGTGGTCATGGAAGGTAGCTTCTGAACCGGAGAGCTGAAAAGCACAGAAGATGTGATGACTAGGTTCTCACGCATGAGTCACGTTACAGACTCCGAAACGAGATACAAATTAAGGTGGTACCGCGGAATTTTCGCCCTTTGCATGCATGTTATGTGTATGTGAAGGGCGTTTTTGATTTAAGACAAGCCTCTGCGGGAATAAATACCACAATACACCAACATAAAAGGAGGATCTCATGAGCAAAGAACTCGCAAAGACCTACGATCCGAAAGGACTCGAGGACAGACTGTATCAGAAATGGCTGGACAAAGGATATTTCCATGCCACTGTAAACCCGAACAAAAAACCGTTTACCATTATGATGCCGCCTCCGAACGTAACCGGACAGCTTCACATGGGCCATGCACTCGATAACACCATGCAGGATATTCTCTGCCGTTTCAAACGGATGGAGGGATATGAAGTCCTCTGGCAGCCGGGTACCGACCATGCGGCGATTGCAACCGAGGTAAAGGTTACCAATATGCTCAAAGAGCAGGGTATCGACAAAGATGAAATCGGACGCGAAAAATTCCTGGAGCATTGCTGGGAGTGGAAGAAAGAGTACGGCGGACGCATCAACAGCCAGTTAAGAAAGATCGGCTCCTCCGCAGACTGGGAGAGAGAACGCTTCACCATGGACGAGGGATGCTCCAAAGCTGTAGAAGAAGTATTCTGCCGTCTGTATGAAAAAGGATGGATCTACAAAGGAAGCCGCATCATCAACTGGTGCCCGGTATGCCAGACTTCCATCTCCGATGCAGAGGTTGAATATCAGGAGCAGGCAGGCCACTTCTGGCACATCAACTACCCGGTAGTTGGAGAAGAAGGCCGCTTCGTAGAAATCGCAACGACCCGTCCGGAGACTCTGCTCGGCGATACTGCCGTAGCTGTCAACCCGGAGGATGAAAGATACACCGACATCGTCGGAAAAATGCTGAAACTTCCGCTGACCGACCGTGAAATCCCGGTTATCGCAGATGCTTACGTAGACAAAGAGTTCGGAACCGGATGCGTTAAAATTACACCGGCACACGACCCGAACGACTTTGAGGTAGGAAAACGCCACAACCTCGAAGAGATCAACATCTTAAACGATGACGGAACCATGAACAACAAATGCGGCAAATACGCCGGCATGGACCGCTACGAGGCAAGAAAAGCCATGGTAGAGGATCTCGAGAAGCTTGGTCTTCTTGTAAAAGTAGTGGATCACGTTCACAACGTAGGAACCCACGACAGATGTAAGACAACCGTAGAGCCAATGATCAAACCGCAGTGGTTTGTAAAAATGGCAGATATGGCTGCTGCAGCCAGCGAAGCAGAGAAGAACGGCGAAGTAAACTTCATCCCGGACCGTTTCAGCAAGATTTATCAGAACTGGCTGAACAATATCCACGACTGGTGCATTTCCCGTCAGCTCTGGTGGGGTCATCGTATCCCGGCCTATACCTGTGATGACTGTGGCGAGATCACCGTTGTAAGAGGCGGCATGCCGGAAAAATGCCCGAAATGCGGCAGCACCCATCTCACCCAGGACCCGGATACCCTGGACACCTGGTTCAGCTCAGCTCTGTGGCCGTTCTCCACGTTAGGATGGCCGGAGAAAACACCGGAATTTGATTACTTCTATCCGACCGACGTTCTCGTAACCGGATACGACATTATCTTCTTCTGGGTAATCCGTATGGTATTCTCTGCGCTGGAGCAGACAAAACAGGTTCCGTTCCATCACGTACTGATTCACGGACTCGTTCGTGATTCCCAGGGACGCAAGATGAGTAAATCTCTTGGAAACGGTATCGATCCGCTGGAAGTCATCGATAAATACGGCGCAGATGCGCTCCGTCTGACTCTGATGACCGGTAATGCACCTGGAAACGACATGCGTTTCTACTGGGAGCGTGTAGAAGCCAGCCGTAACTTTGCAAACAAAGTATGGAATGCTTCCCGTTTCATCATGATGAACTTGGAAAAAGCAGAGGTTCCGTCTGAAATGCCGAAAGACAAACTGACCCTGGCAGATAAATGGATTCTCTCCAAAGTCAATACTCTGGCAACCGAAGTAACGGACAACATGGACCGCTACGAGCTCGGCATCGCCGTACAGAAGGTTTACGACTTTATCTGGGAGGAATTCTGCGACTGGTACATTGAGATGGTAAAACCGCGTCTGTACAGCGAGACCGACGAGACGAAGGGTGCTGCACTGTGGACCTTAAAAACCGTTCTTGGCAATGCATTAAAGCTGCTGCATCCGTTTATGCCGTTCATCACAGAGGAAATCTACTGCACACTGAATCCGGACGAGGATTCCATCATGATCGCCGCATGGCCGAAAGAGACCGAAGACTTTGCATACGCAGAGGATGAGGCAGCTGTTGAGATGATGAAAGAGGCCGTAAGAAGCATCCGTGGTGTACGTACCAGCATGAATGTACCGCCGTCAAAGAAAGCAAGCGTATTCGTTGTGACCGAAGATACCTCCGTACAGGAAATTTTCAGAAACGGCGCTGTCTTCTTTGCAACCCTGGCAGGCGCAAGCGAAGTGCACGTACAGGCAGATAAAGCCGGTATTGCAGACGATGCGGTATCTGCAGTGATCCCACAGGCAACGATTTATATTCCGTTTGCCGAACTGGTTGACCTCGAAAAAGAGATCGCCCGTCTCGAAAAAGAGGAGGAGCGTCTGACAAAAGAAATCGCACGTTCCAACGGCATGCTTGGAAACCCGAACTTTATTAACAAAGCTCCGGAGGCAAAAGTTCAGGCAGAGAAAGAAAAACTGGCGAACTATCAGCAGATGATGGAGCAGGTTCAGACAAGATTGGAGCAGCTGAAAAAATAAATGAAAAAAGGAAAAAAACTGCATGGAAACAAGGAAACCGTAGTGAAAGTCTGCAACTGGCTCTCTTTGCCGTTGCAGGCCCTGGGATGCTGTATTCTGTATCTGGTGATTGAAGCATTTTCCCGTCATTCGCTGGCATCTGCATGGAGCTACATGGTGGAAAACCCATGGGTCTTTTTGTACAATGCATTTTTGATCTTCACTACCTTTATGGTAGTTTATCTGTTCCGCAGACGTGTGCTGGTGCGGCTCATCATGAGCTGCTTCTGGCTGCTGCTCGGTATCGTTAACGGTGTGATTCTGGCGAACCGCGTCACGCCGTTTACCGGGCCGGACTTGCGGAATTTAAGCGACGGCGCAAAGGTCGTGACGAAGTATCTGTCGAAAGGTACCATGATCCTCGTCGTAGCAGCCCTTGTGGCATTATTGGCATTTTTTGTATGGGTCTGGATCAAAGGACCGAAATTTCAGGGGAAAATCCGCTGGTATCTGAATGTGCCGCTGATTGCTCTGGTCATTGTACTCTTTACGGGAGCAACGAACCTGGCGCTCGCAAAGCGTGTGCTTTCCAGCTATTTCGTCAACATCGCATTTGCCTACCAGGATTACGGCTATCCGTACTGTCTGGCAGTCACCCTGTTTGATACGGGAATTTCAGAGCCGAACGGCTATTCCGAACAGCTCGTGAAACAGATTGAGACGAGTGAAGGCGAACAAAAAGAGGATGATACGGTAAAACCGAATATTATCTTTTTACAGCTGGAGTCCTTTTTCGATCCGGAGCTGGTTAATTTCCTCAATATTTCCGAGGATCCGATCCCGTATTTCCGGCAGCTGATGAAGGATTATTCTTCCGGTTATCTCCGCGTGCCGGTGGTGGGAGCCGGAACAGCAAACACAGAGTTTGAAACTATTTCCGGCATGAGTCTCCGGTATTTCGGAGCAGGTGAGTATCCGTACAAATCGGTGCTTTCAGAGGAGACGTGTGAGAGTGCGCCGTATGTTTTAAAGAATCTTGGCTATGCGACCCATGCGCTCCACAACAATGAAGCAAACTTTTATTCCAGAAGAAGTGTGTTCTCACGTCTTGGTTTTGATACCTTTACCTCGGAGGAATATATGCCGGACATCTCGGATGTGACGGCGACCGGATGGGTAAAAGACCATATTCTGACAAAAGAGATCATAAAAACGCTTGATGCGACAGATGAACCGGACTATATCTATACGATTTCGGTACAGGGCCACGGAGATTATCCGACAGAGCCGGTGCTTGACGATCCGGAGATTACGGTGACAGGCGCGGAGGAACGGGAAAAAAATAATTACTCCTGGGAATATTATGTAAATCAGATCCATGAGATGGACAAATTTGTCAAAGAGCTGACGACAAAGCTTGCGGATTATCCGGAGCCGGTGGTACTTGTGATGTACGGTGACCATCTGCCGACGATGGGGCTGAAGATGGAAGATCTGGAGAACCGCTATCTGTATCAGACCGAATATGTGATCTGGGATAACATGGGCCTGAAAAGGAAACAGGAAAACATTGCTTCCTACCAGATTGCAGCAGAGGTCATGAACCGTGTGGGGATTCACGACGGAACCATTTTCCGGTATCATCAGACGAGACGGAATACGAAGAATTATCAGGTGGATCTCGAGGTGCTGCAGTATGATATGCTGTATGGAAAACGGTACGTTTACGGAGAAGACGGAGAGACCCCGTATGAGCGTGTGAAGCTGCAGATGGGTGTTCTGCCGGTAACGCTGGAAAGAATCGAAAAATCCGGAGAAGATACATGGTATTTTTACGGAGAAAACTTTACGGCATCGAGCCGTGTGGAAGTCAACGAGGAGATACAGGATACTGTTTATGTCAGCCCGTCGATTCTGATGGTGCATAGTCTGACCCTGGAAGACGGTGATCAGATTACAATCGCGCAGCAGAGCAACAGCTCGACGAAAAAGGTGCTGACAAGAACGGAGCCGACGACGTACGAGGCACCGAAAGTGGAAACAACACCGACGCCGACACCAAACCCGGACAGCACAAAAACAGATGTGACGCAGGAAAATGCCAATACGAGCACTGCGCCGCAGGATGAACTGACGGTAACGCCGACGGAAGAACCAGAAGGCGACAAGATTGAAACGCCAACGGCTGCACCGACGGAAAAACCGGTTGAATAAGAAAAAGATCATACAGTGGGGCGGATTTTGACGTCCCACTGTATCTTTTTACAGGGAAAGTCGAAAAGTCGGGACAAAATTTTGAAAATTGCTATGGACATATCCGGTCACTCGATTATAATGGTACTAGGGTTTGAAAGCAGCCCTAAAATACTGAAGAATGGTGAAATAAAGTGAATTATACAGAAGCAGTTGATTATATCGAAACAATACCGAAATTTACGGTGAAGCATCCGCCGGAACATACGAGGGAGCTTCTTTCGCGCCTTGGGAATCCGCAGGAAGGGATCAAAATTATCCATGTGGCGGGCACGAACGGAAAGGGAAGCGTCTGCGCGTACTTAAATGCGATGCTGCTTGCGGGCGGCAAAAAGACAGGACTTTTTACCTCTCCGCACCTTGTGCGCATCAACGAGCGGTTCCAGATCAACGGGGAGGATGTGTCGGATGAGCAGTTTCTCGACGCATTTCTCAAAGTGGAAAAAGCAGCCAAAGAATACGAGACAGAGGGCGAGGGCCATCCGAGCTATTTTGAGACACTGTTCCTGATGGGAATGCTGATTTTTAAAGAAGCCGGCGTGGAATATCTGGTCATGGAGACGGGCCTTGGCGGGCGGCTGGATGCGACAAATGTGGTCGAAAAGCCGCTGGCATGCATCATCACGTCCATCAGCCGCGACCACACCGAGTATCTCGGCGACACCCTCGAGGCGATTGCGGGAGAGAAAGCCGGCATCATCAAAGCCGGTGTTCCGGTGATCTATGACGCCAGCCAGCCAGGTCCGGCAGCTGTTATTGCCGCAAAGGCGAAAGAAATGGCAAGCCCGGCATGGCCGATGGAGCCGTCGTTCTATGAGATGAAAACACAGAGCCGCGAAGGTATTACCTTTATCTTTGCATACCCGGGCGGCGAGAAAGCCGAGCTTGCGATTCCGTACGTGGCAAAATACCAGATGATGAATGCAAGTCTTGCGTTCTACACGATGCATATTCTGCAGGATGTGCACGAGATTCCCAAGAACGTGCTTGCGGAAGGCCTTTCGAAGATCAAATGGCCGTGCCGTATGGAAATGGCAGCGCCGGGTGTCATCATCGACGGCGCGCACAACGAGGACGGCATCGCACAGTTTGTCAGCACGGCAGGCTATTTTGCGAAAGAAAACGAGATCACAATTCTGTTTACGGCAGTTGCAGACAAGCACTATCACGAGATGATCGGTGAAATCTGCGAGGGCATCCACCCATCCCATGTCGTTGCAACGCAGATCGACGGAAGCCGCGTTGTACCGGCGGAAGTGCTTGCAGAAGACTTCAGAAAAGCCGGCTGCACGGACGTCTGCGCAGAACCGGAAATCGGGGCAGCGTATGAGAAGGCACTGGGCAAAAAGGGCAGCGGCATGCTGTTCTGCGTGGGTTCCCTGTATCTGGCAGGTGAACTGAAGGCGTATCTTGCGAAGCGGAATGGTTAGCGAATACAGGAAGGAATTTTTGAGTTTATGTTAAATTACGAAGAAGAACTGAAAAAGTTTAAACCGTGTCTCGATGTGGACGAGGTGGAGGATGCCATCTACAGCCGTGATCTGACGGATGTAATCGACATTTTGAAAGAAATGATGAAAAACGACAAGCCGGAACAGGAAAACGAGACAGAAGCGGAAAAGGAAGAGTAAGGTGCCGGAATGAACTGTATGAATTGTAAATCGGTTGTGGACGTCGGAATGGAGATCTGTCCCAACTGTGGTTTTAACCTGAGAGTACAGAGAAAATGTTTTTCTCTTTCGAATATGTACTACAATCTGGGCCTCGACAAGGCAGAGATCCGGGATCTTTCCGGAGCGATCGATATGCTGCGGCGGAGCCTGAAGTTTAACAAATACAATATCCATGCGCGGAACCTTTTGGGCCTTGTCTATTTTGAGACGGGTGAAGCGGTTGCGGCGTTAAGTGAGTGGATCATCAGCAAGAATATTATGCCGGAGAATAATGTGGCGACGGAGTATATTGCGACGCTGCAGGCGGAGCAGGCGAAGCTGGATATGATCAATCAGACGATCAAGAAATACAACAGTGCGCTGAAATGCTGCCGCGAGAACAATGAGGATGTGGCTGCGATCCAGCTGCGCAAGATTCTGAACCAGAATCCGAAGCTGATCAAGGGATATCATCTGCTGGCGCTGATTTATATTCACAAGGGTGAGTATGAGAAAGCGCGGAAGATTCTGAAAAAGGCGGCGAAAATTGACAAGACGAACTCGACGACGCTTCGTTTCCTGAAGGAGGTTGATTTCCAGACGGGTACGCAGACGTCGCTGGAGCCGCGGCGGTTCGGGCGCAGGGAGCGCACGGAGGAGCAGCGTGAGGACGAGCGTGAGCGTGTGGTAAGCGGGGATACGGTGATTATTCCGCCGACGTTCCGCGAGACGTCTACAGCGGCAACGATGCTGAATATCGGTATTGGACTGGTGCTTGGTGCGCTGGTTGTGTGGTTCCTTGTGGGGCCTGCGAATACGCAGAGGATTAACCGGCAGGCGGATGAGAAGGTTGTGGAATACAGCGGCAAGATGGCGAGCCAGGAGGCACAGCTGAACCAGCTTCAGAGCCAGGTGGATTCGCTGAATGAGACGACGGCTTCTGCACAGCAGCAGATTCAGACGGCACAGGATACGGCGGCTTCTTATGAAAACCTGTTAAAGGCTGTGGAGGCACAGCAGCAGGGCAATACGAGCAACGCTACAAACGCATTGACGGAGGTCAACCCGGAGGTGCTTTCGGTGGATGCGAAGGCGGTTTATGATACGATTTATAAGAGTATGCAGTCTACGATGTTTCAGGAGCTCTCGGAGTCGGGAGTGAATGCGTTTGATGATGCGAATTATACGGAGGCGATTGATAAGCTTTCGAAGGCTAAGAATATTAATGACAGTGATTATACGGTGCTGAATTATCTGGCGCATGCGTATCGGCTGAGTGGGGATACGGATAATGCGGTTTCGGTGTTCCAGGAGATTGTTGATAAGTTTCCGGGGACCCAGAAGGCTGCAAAGGCGGAGCAGCAGATTGAGGCGCTGGGGGGGACTGTGAAGACGGAGGAATAGTGGGGGCTGATACCACTGACTACGCGGAGGGTGCGTGGGACGAAGGGCAAAAAAGTATAAAAGTGAGAAGATAAAACACAAAAGATGAGATTCGTTTTAGGGCGAAAAAGATCTTTTGTGTTTTTTATTTTATGACGGGAAAGAAGGAGGATGGGAAATGGGTAATCGGGTTTGGGTGAAGGATGCGGTGATGACGATTCGGCTTCCGGAGGAGGTGGATCATTTTGTGGCTGACCGGCTTCGGGAGGAGGCGGGGGAGATTTTGGTGGAGAGGAATGTGAGGGAGGTGGTGTTTGATTTTCGGAAGACGGTGTTTATGGACAGTTCGGGGATTGGGCTGGTGATGGGGAGGTTTCGGGAGATGGAGCTGATTGGCGGGAAGGTGAGAGCGGTGCATGTGGGGGAGCGGATGCGGAGAATTCTGGTGATGTCGGGGGTGACGAGGGTGATTGAGGTGGAAGAGGAGAAGACGTGGAAGTAGGTTTTGGACGGGGAGTGGGCAGAAAGGGGAATGGGATGATGCAGGAAAGGATGAAAACGGAAGAGAAGATGCGGTGGAATACGATGATGCTGGAGTTTGAGAGCCGTCCCTGCAATGAGAGTTTTGCGCGGGTGTCTGCGGCGGCGTTTCTGGCGCAGCTGAATCCGACGGTGGAGGAAGTGGCGGATGTGAAGACTGCGATTTCGGAGGCGGTTACGAATGCCATGATTCATGGGTACCGGCAGGAAAAAGGGAAAATTCAGATGAAATGTGTGCTGGATCTGGAGGAGAAAGTGTTTCAGGTGACGGTAAAGGATACCGGTGTCGGGATTGAAAATGTGGAGAAAGCGATGGAGCCGATGTTTACGACCTGCCCGGAGCTGGAGCGGTCGGGGATGGGGTTTTCGTTTATGGAGGCGTTTATGGATGAGCTGGAGGTGCGGTCGCATCCGGGATGGGGGACGGAAGTGGTGATGAAACGGAAAATCGGTGTAGATCGGAAGTAAAGAGGAGTCAGAATGCATGGAACATACGCTTGCCCTGATCGAAAAGGCACACGAAGGGGATAAAGCGGCAAGGGATACACTGGCAGAGGAAAATATGGGACTGGTCTGGAGCATGGTAAGAAGGTTTGCAAACCGCGGGGTGGAGATGGAGGATCTGTGCCAGATCGGGAGCATTGGGCTGTTGAAGGCGATTGATAAATTTGATCCTTCGTTTGAAGTCTGTTTTTCGACGTATGCGGTTCCGATGATTGCGGGGGAGATCCGGCGGTTTCTGCGGTCGGAGGGGATGGTGAAGGTGAGCCGCCCGATCCGGGAACTGGCGTGGAAAGCGTATGCGGTGCGGGAGCGGCTGGAGCGGGAGAACGGGCGGGATCCGACGCTGGCGGAGATAGCGGGGGAGCTTGATGTTACCGTGGAGGAAATCGTGGAGGCGATGGAGTCCGGTGCGGAGGTGGAATCGCTGCAGAAGACCATCTATCAGGGGGAAAACCACGATATTTCTCTGATGGACCGCATTCCGGAAAAAGAGAACGGGCAGGAAAAGCTGCTGAACCGGATTTTTCTGGAAGAACTGCTCGGCAGACTGCCCGCAAAGGAGCGCCAGCTCATCTACATGCGATACTTTCAGGACATGACACAGGCGCAGATTGCCGGAAAACTGGGGATTTCGCAGGTGCAGGTGTCGCGGATGGAAAAGAAGATTCTGCGGCAGATGCGGATGGAAAAGGTCTGACAAAAATACAAATCCGGCAGAAGGGCGCTTTTTCTGGAAAAGGCAGAGAAAAGCGCCTGAAACCCGGGCGGATAAAGGAAGAAAAGAAAGGCGGAGCGGGGAAAGGCGGCAGAAAGTTTGAAAATATTCACTGGAATATCGGGGGAAGGTGTGCTACAATGAGCAAAATACGAAGAAAGGCAGGTGGAAGAACATGGATTATCTGACAGAAAATGTGGCGGTCAATCTGAAACGGATCCGGCAGTCGAAAGGGATGAGTCTCGACCAGGCCTCAGAGCAGACCGGGGTCAGCAAGAGTATGCTCTCGCAGATCGAAAAGGGAACGGCGAACCCGTCGCTCGGCGTGCTTGGGAAGATTACGAGCGGCCTGCGGATTGAATTTCAGGAGCTGATTGCAACGCCGCTGGTGGATAGTTATCTTGTGACACCGGAGGATCTGGTTCCGACGAAAGAGCTGGAGGGGCAGTACACTGTGTGGACGTGCTTTCCGTATGAGGACACGCGGCTTGTGGAAATCTACCGCATCGACATCGAACCGGGCGGAACGTATGTGAGCGGCGGCCACGGAGAGAAAACAAGAGAGTACCTGGTGGTGACAGACGGCGTGATGACCGTGGAGTGCAATGGAAAAGAGCATGAGATCCACCGGAAGCAGGCATTCCGTTTCGAGACAGACCAGATCCACATCTACCGCAACAGAGGGACGGAGAAGACGAGCTGCATGTGTTTCTTTCTCGACTATCACTAAAAGCCGCAGAATAACAGGCTTTCTTTTTTTGAATGAACTGTTCAATATAATGGACGGAAATCCGCTGGAACATCAGAATAAAAAACAACGGATATGAAAAAAATACGGCGGAAGACGAAAAAACATCAAAAAAGAATAGAAAAAGCGGGTGTTAAAGAAAAAACAAAAATAAAAAACTTTTTAAAAAAAGTAATTGACAAATATAGGGAGTGGTGCTATTGTATGGTTGTACAAAATAATAAACGAAAAACAAAGCAAAGACGCTTACCAACGAGTAGTCTTTGCTTTTTTGTTTTTTATTTAGTAACAACTCAGAGCCACATCTCGATTCCGCTGCGCTGCATCTCGATGTTGCTGGTCGCCATATGAAATTGCATGAAAAAGTACTCATTCATGCAAGCATGATTCGCACTTTTCCCTGCAATTTCGCATGGCTCTGAGTTGTTACAAAATCTTTTCAACGCTATGGGAGGATAACACTATGAGATTAAAAGACACAGGATTAACGGTTCAGGACATCAAGGACAAAGTAAACAAGTACATGATCGAGACCTACGAGCGTTTCGATTTCCTCGCAGAAACCGCAGAGGGCATGTACATGTACGACGAAAACGGAACGCCGTATCTTGACTTTTACGCAGGAATCGCCGTAAACAACGCCGGAAACAGAAACCCGAAAGTTGTTGCAGCAGCAAAAGAGCAGCTCGACGATATCATGCATACCTTCAACTATCCATACACCATCCCGCAGGCACTGCTTGCTGAGAAAGTCTGCGAGACCATCGGCATGGACAAGATCTTCTATCAGAACTCCGGTACCGAGGCGAACGAGGCCATGATCAAAATGGCAAGAAAGTACGGCATCGAGAAATATGGCCCGAACCGTTACCACATCGTAACCGCAAAGATGGGCTTCCATGGAAGAACCTTCGGTGCTATGTCTGCAACCGGTCAGCCGGGCAACGGATGCCAGGTTGGATTCGGACCGATGACCTACGGTTTCTCCTACGCACCGTACAATGATCTGCAGGCCTTCAAAGATGCATGTACCGAAAACACCATCGCTATCATGGTTGAGCCGGTACAGGGCGAGGGCGGTGTTCATCCGGCAACGAAAGAGTTCATGCAGGGACTCCGGAAGTTCTGTGATGAGAACGACATGCTGCTCCTGATCGATGAAGTACAGACCGGCTGGTGCAGAACCGGTGCGGTAATGTCTTACATGAACTACGGCATCAAACCGGATATCGTATCCATGGCAAAAGGTCTTGGCGGCGGAATGCCGATCGGCGCAATCTGCGCAACAGCTGAAGTAGCAAAAGCCTTTACCCCGGGATCTCACGGAACTACCTTCGGCGGCCATCCGGTCAGCTGTGCAGCAGCACTGGCAGAAGTCAACGAACTGATCGACCGCGACCTTGCCGGAAATGCCAAGAAAGTCGGTGATTACTTCGCAGAAAAATTAGCAAAACTGCCGCATGTCAAAGAAGTCAGACATCAGGGACTGCTGGTAGGCGTAGAGTTTGATGATACCATCAGTGGCGTAGAAGTCAAACATGGCTGTCTTGACCGCCATCTGCTGATCACAGCCATCGGAGCGCACATCATTCGTCTGATCCCTCCGCTTATCGTAACCGAGGAGGACTGCGACAAGGCAGTTGCTATCATCGAAGAAACCGTAAAAGCTCTGGAAAAATAAAGAATTCTTATAGAAACAAAGAAAATCTCATAGCGTGAAAAGAACAGGACAAGGACGTCAAAAAGCAAAGAACCATGCTTCGCCCCTGTCCTGTTTTTCTTTTCATTCTGTGAAGCGGAAACAACAGGTAAAACAGAGAAATTAAATGTGAGAGGAAAACGGTATGGGACATCTGGTTATCACAATCGGCTGCGAGTACGGAGCCAAAGGAAATGCCATCGGCAGGAAAATTGCGGAGGATCTCGGAATTAAGTTCTATGACCGCGAGCTGGTGGATCAGATTATTGAAGAAGTCGGAATTCCGAAAGACATCATGAACCGTGTAGAAGAGGGCGGTACGATTGCCGGAAAAGGAGCCGAGGGCGATGTCCGTGGATCCTTCTCCAAATATGCGGACCTGACCGAGCGTGCGATTCATGTACAGAAGCAGATCATCCGGAAACTGGCAGAAAAAGAAGCCTGCGTCATCATCGGACGATCCGCGGATTACATCTTAAAGGACAGCAAAGATATCAAGCTCCTCCGGGCTTTTATCTATGCACCGGACGAGATCCGCATTCAGAACATCATGAAGAGTCACAGCCTTTCCGAGAGTGATGCAAAAATCCTGCTGCTCGAGAAGGACAAGCGGTATCACAAGCGTCACCTGGCGCTGACCGGCAGCAACCGTGGAGACCGGCACAACCGCGATATCCTGATCAACAGTGCATTCCTTGGTGTGGAGGGCACAGCGGAGTATCTCGAGGAACTGATTCAGAAGAAATACGGAAGCGGGGAGGAATAAGCCATGGAACAGAAAAAATCAGAATTTGACAAAGTATTGGGTGCATGGGACATTCTCGTCATCGCTTTCGGAGCCATGATCGGCTGGGGCTGGGTTGTATCCTCGGGAAGCTGGATCCAGAAAGGCGGCGTTGTCGGAGCAGCAATCGCGTTTGCCATCGGCGGTGTCATGATCTTCTTCATCGGCCTGACCTACGCAGAGCTGACCGCAGCGATGCCGCAGTGCGGCGGCGAGCATGTTTTCAGTTATAAAGCGATGGGTCCGAACGGCTCCTTTATCTGTACATGGGCGATTATTTTAGGATATGTCAGTGTTACCTGTTTCGAGGCCTGCGCCTTCCCAACCATCATCACCTATCTGTGGCCGGGATTCCTGAAAGGCTATATGTACAGTGTGGCCGGATTTGATATCTATGCCTCCTGGGTAGCCGTAGCCGTTATCGTAGCATTCCTCATCACACTGATCAATGTGTTAGGCGCAAAAACAGCAGCCGTTCTGCAGACGGTTCTCACCTGTATCATCGGCGGTGCCGGTATTCTTCTGATTGTGGCATCCGTCATCAACGGTGATTCCGGCAATCTGCAGGGACAGATGTTTGTCGGCGAGAGCGCCGGAACGATGTTCCAGAACATCATCAAAGTTGCTGTTGTTACCCCGTTCTTCTTCATCGGTTTTGACGTTATCCCGCAGGCAGCAGAGGAAATCAACGTTCCGTTAAAGAAAATCGGTAAAATGATGATTCTCTCCGTTGTCCTCGCTGTTGTTTTCTATTCCTGTGTTATCCTGGCTGTCGGCTATGTGCTGAATCCGTCCGAAATCCTGAGTTCGGAAGCAGGAACCGGACTTGTCACAGCAGATGCCATGGCAAAAGCGTTCGGTACAGCGGTTATGGCAAAAGTCATCATTGTCGGCGGTATGTGCGGTATCATCACATCCTGGAACTCCTTTATGATCGGCGGTTCCCGTGCCCTGTATTCCATGGCTGAATCTTACATGATTCCGCCGATGTTTGCAAAGCTTCACCCGCAGCACAAAACTCCGATCAACGCCCTGTTCCTGATCGGCGCGCTGACTATGCTGGCTCCGTTTGCAGGACGAGGCATGATGGTGTGGATCTGTGATGCAGGTAACTTTGGATGCTGTCTTGCCTACTGTATGGTATCTCTTTCCTTCCTGATTCTGCGGAAGAAAGAGCCGGATATGCCGCGTCCGTATCGTGTTCCGGCATATAAATTTGTTGGAACCATGGCGGTTCTGATGTCCGGATGCATGGTGCTTGTTTACTGCATTCCTGGTTCCGGCGGAACGCTGGTATGGCAGGAGTGGCTGATGGTAGGCGGCTGGAGCCTCCTCGGTGTTGTATTCTTTGCAGTCTGCAAGTTCAAATATAAAGAGAAATTCGGCAGCCTGATCGAGCTGATCTCCGACGAGGACGCAGCGTCCCTGATGCCGGAGGCAGACGATGCGGAACTCGACGTTGTCATCGATGCAGCGATCGACCGTGTCCTTGCAAAAATGGCTGGCTGAAGCTGAGATAGGATAAAACAAAGCGTGTCGGAAAGAGAAAATTTTCGGCACGCTTTCTGAAAGAAAAGGGGAAAAATAAGATGAATCCATTCGAATTTTCGATTCCACAGAATATTATTGTCGGAGCAGGAACACTTAGTAAACTGCCGGAGTGCGCGAAGAAAATGGGAGGAACCCATGCGATGATTCTTTCCGGTCCGACCCTGAAAAAAATGGGCGTTGTGGATAAAGCAGCGGACAGCCTGAAAGCGGCCGGAATTGCAGCCGATATTTTCACGGACATTGAGGCGAATCCGTCTGTGACTACCGTAGAAAAGGCAACCGAAAGTTATCTTTCTTCTGGCGCAGACTTTATCGTAGCACTTGGCGGCGGCTCCCCGATGGACGTTGCGAAGGCCGTCGGTGTGACGGCAAAATACGGCGGCAGCATCACGGAATACGAAGGCGCACACAAAGTGCCGGGAAAAATTGTCCCGCTGATTGCCATTCCGACGACCGCGGGAACCGGCTCCGAGGTGACTGCATTTTCTGTGATCACTGACCACAGCAGAGATTACAAGCTGACCGTATTCAGCTATGAACTTCTGCCGGAGTATGCGATTCTCGATCCGGAACTTTTAACTTCGGCTCCGGCATCCGTTGCGGCAGCCTGCGGTATTGATGCCTTTATCCATGCGGAGGAGGCCTACATTTCCACAGCCGCTTCCCCGTTCTCCGATGCCATGGCAGAAAAAGCAATGGAATTGATCGGTAAAAATATCCGCCGTTTCGTGGCACGCAGAACCGATCTGGAAGCGGCAGAAGCCATGCTGACCGGTTCGCTGTTTGCAGGCATCGCGTTCTCCTATGCGCGGCTTGGAAATGTCCATGCGATGAGCCATCCGGTGAGCGCTTTCTTTGATGTACCGCACGGCGTGGCAAATGCTGTTCTGCTTCCGGTCATCGCAGAGTACAATGCGCTGGCAGACCATGGAAGATATTTGAAGATCTACAACTACATCAGCGAAATCCCGGCATACGCCGATGAATTTGAGCCGATGATGCTGGTCGGCGCGATCCGTGAACTGACCGCAGCCATCGGAATCCCGGCCAGCCTGACCGATGCGATCCGCCAGGCGGCAAAGGGAAAAGAAGTGACGGCAGAGGAGATCGAGAGCAAAATCGTGCCGATGGCGGTAGATGCGATGAAGAGCGGAAACATCGCCGTCAACCCGAGAGCGTCTCGTCAGCAGGACATCGAGGCGCTGTACCGGAAAGCACTGTAAGAGACAAGCTATAGCAAGACCCGAAAATAATGCAAAAAATTCAGCACCGCAGAGTGTGAATTACTGCGTCACAGATTTTCGTCGTACCCCGGTACGCCTTCAAATCTGTTCCTTGCAATTCGCGCTCTGCAGCACTGCCTTTTTTGCATTATTTTCGGGT
>NZ_JBNMHD010000006.1:0-98128 GCF_050872605.1 Fusicatenibacter sp. | reverse complement strand
TGTAGGACTCATCGGGTTTATGAATATGGCGAATACCATGATCATGAATATTACGACAAAAAAGCAGGAATATGGTATATTACAGGCTGTGGGTATGACAAATAAACAATTAAATTTATGCCTGCAGTTACAGGGACTGATGTTTACGGTTGGTACCATATGCGTAGCTTTGATCATTGGTCTGCCGCTCGGCTATGCACTTTTTTCCTATGCAAAACATATGGGAATATTTGGAATGAATATCTATCATGTTCCAATCGTACCAATTTTTATTATGATTTTTTTGGTCGGTCTGTTGCAGATTGTACTTTCATGCGTTTTAAGCAGTAATCTGAAAAAGGAAACGCTGGTTGAAAGAATAAGGTATGATGGATAGCTATAGTATAGTGTATCATCGATTTTTAGTGTAACTGTCACTTTGCTTAAGAAGTGACAGTTGAAAGTGTCGGATACAGCGATATCAGCTTTTCGCGTGCATCTCCCGTTTGAAAGTGCCATTGTATCTTAGCTGTATGACAATTACGCTCCTGTTCCCATGCTGATAGCTCACACTTGAGTTTTTCAATACGGTAAGAGTCATATTTGGGTGCTTTAAAATACCACGTTTTTTGAATTTTTACCATCTGCCGTCTTATATGAAGTTCATGCTTTTCCAGATCGATATCCTCGATCAGGTCAATTGCAAAGGTTTCACTTATTCGTGTTCCGATATTGTACGGGACGACTAAGGAAAGATAAAAATTGCCGTCCTGGTGTTGGGGAACACCGGGACGTTTTTTTATTCGAAGTTTTTCAGCAATTCCGCGATTGTGATCTGCAGATCGCCGTAGATGCCGACAGTCAGCGGCTGATCGAAAGGAACGATCATCGGCGCGACATCTTCTTCGTAGCGGTATATGGTGGTCCGCCTCCGGGGCGGATCCACGATCCAGTATTCCCGAACACCGGCCTCAGAGTAAAGAGTGTTTTTCGTGATATAATCCATCTTCCGGCTGCTGGGAGAGACGATCTCCACAATGAAGTCCGGTGCACCGCTGATTCCCTTTGGATTAATCTTACTCCGGTCGCAGACAACGGAGATATCCGGTTCTACGTAAGTCGTATCATCCGCCTGCAGGTTTACGGCAAGCGGTGACGGGAGCACCTGACAGGAACCGTTGTGGCTGCGGATATAGTCCCGGATCGTGGCGGAAAGCTCCATACAAAGCGTCTGGTGCAAATAGCTCGGCGGAGCCATCATATACATCTTTCCGTCGATCAGCTCGGCACGTTCGCCTTCGGGGAGAGCGTAAATGTCTTCAATTGTGTAGTACTGTGGATTTGGTAATGGCATGAGATCGACTCCTTTCTGTGAAATAGATATTTAGTTACCCTAGTGACTCAAGCTCGACGTTATCCGATGGGGTAGTGTTTATATTTGCACGGTCAAATCCTATGCGTAATGCTCGCTGAAGATGTCCAACTGATGCACGTTGACGATCTGTAACTAATTCTCCAGCCTCTATAAAGTAATTATCTGCTGTAATATTGTCTACATAATAGTGATTTACTTCTGAATTAAGAATTGTTTTATCTGCTAATTCTGTCAAATCAGCAGAGCTTATAGAAGAAGAATCTAAAAGCTCCGTTTTTGGTGGTATTTCTTCTACTCCTGGCGTGGCAGCGATATTTAAACTTTGCATTTCATTTAGACCAGAAATTTCAGCAGCTTGTTTCTTTTGAAGATGAATTTTGTGAAAAAATTTTACCAGTGCACTTATTATCTTTACGGCAAAAACCAATCCGAGGATGATTCCGACAGTAGTTAAAAGCATAGTTCCAAATTTAATAATTTCTGAGAGGTAAGTATCTATAATGGCACCTATAATTAGTATGATTATTATGTAGATTAAACAACCGCATCCAGATCCATTCTGGGAAGATTTTTTCGAACTCATAATATATAATATATAATATCTCCTGCGTTGATATTTATTTCCAGAACTCCATCACTTGTAGTGATGGAACAAATCGGATTGTATAATTATCTATTGTGACAAGGTTTTCTACGTATTTTCTACTGTAGCACTCCAAAGCTTCTTTTACTATCAGATTTTCAGATTCTGATAAGATCAAGAGTTCTTCGTAAGTCACAAAATCACTCCCATTCGCTGTCGTCTTGCATAATATCGTCGGCGTGTTGCTTCTGCTCTGGGGTAGCACCAAGGTCATGAGCTGCATTCAGGAATACTTCGTCTTCCATGCGTTGCGTAGTCAAAAGATTTTCTATATAAGAAAGCCCCTTGTCTTGATTCGATGAATTCAATTTCCGATATGACTGAATCAAAGATTTTTCTTTTTCTGTATTGCAGTAGAATTTGTTTGACAAAGCAGTGGAATCTTGCCGCTCCATTGGAACATCTGCGCCCATGAGCCACGCTTCGTTGACATCTAAAGCTTTTGCTATTAGATAAATATTATTTTGTTTTGGAACGTATCTTCCGGCAATATAGGAACTTAAAGCACCTTTGCTGATACCAGTCTTTTCTACCAGATCAGCCTGTTTGTAACTTCGTAGTTCCATTCCTTCTAATATTCGTTGAGAAGTTGTACCCATTATGTATACCTCCTTATGAATGAATAGTAACATAAAAGTTTAGAAAACGCAACAATTTTATAATGATAATTAAGGATAGTTTAGAAAACCAAACAGAAAGGATAATAGCAATGAAAGAATTGTTGAAAATTAATTACGAAACAGAAAGACCGACTGTATCAGCAAGAGATTTGCACGAGGCGCTTGGTATTTCATCAAGATTCAGCAGATGGTTCGATACAAATAAGGAATTGTTTGTAGAAGGGGAAGATTACAACAAGTGTACATCAAGTACGTTTGTAAATAATGGAGCAAGAAGAGAACTTGAGGACTATGCTATAACTGTATTAATGGCAAAACATCTCTGCCTCATGAGCAGAACCGAAAAAGGCAAGCAGTGCCGCCAGTATTTGATCGACTTAGAGAAAGCCTGCTGTTGTCTGTGGAGAAATCCGCGGATGATGGCAGGCTTATTTTTTGTTTGAGACCTCAAACTTTTATGTGACAAACGTAACTGTCTGTGATATTATAAAAACGATATAAGCGAAATTGACTTTTGCGGAAACGAAAGTATCTTTATATTTTTTTATGCGTATACTTCCTATTGTGGGATTAAATGATTGCAAAGTTGGTTACTAATATTTTTTCATTATTACAGGTACAATAAGAACATGTAATAGCGGAAATGAGATATAGTTACTTGCAGATAGAGAAGTATATTGCGGATAAAATAACATCTTTATGTGAAAAGCGTGACATCAGTAAATACAGATTATCGCAGCTGTCAGGAATTTCCCAGTCATCACTGGGAAGAATCATGGCGAAGGAAAACCTGCCGTCACTGATCACACTTGAAAAAATATGTACAGCATTGGGCGTGACATTATCACAGTTTTTTCAGGAAGGTAATTCAGAGAATCTGACAGAAGAGCAGAAAGAAGTTCTAGAGATATGGAACGATCTGAGTACAAATGAGCAGGAAACAGTAATGTCAATGCTGCGTGGACTTCGGAAGTAGGAGAACAGTTCGGTATATGTATCGGCTGTTCTTTTTTTGAACGTTAAAACGGTAATGTTTTTCTTGTGTACAGTAGAGCGTTATAGTATAATAAAACCAGTTTTTTTGCATAAGTTTAAAAGCTTAAAAAGGACAATCGGCAAACCAGATGAAAGTCTGGGACGCAAAGCTACAGGGCCTGTAAAATGGCAGCCAGTTGCATAAAATGAGGTGCACTGTCTGTCTGGCAGTGCTTTTTTCGGTGTTATTTCATAGACGTATCTATAATAAGTATTAGGAGAACTTGTAATGAAAAAGAAAAAATGGAGCAGAGTTTTGACTGTGCTTCTGGCAACGGTGACGGCCGTATCACTTTTGTCAGGCTGCGGCGCGAAGAGTGCAGAAAAAGAAGATGCAGAAACGATCACGGTGTATTTATGGAGTACAAACCTGTATGAAAAATACGCACCATACATCCAGGAACAGCTTCCGGATATCAATGTTGAATTTGTAGTAGGGAACAATGATCTGGATTTCTACAAGTTTCTTAAAGAAAACGGTGGCCTGCCGGATATTATAACCTGCTGTCGTTTTTCGCTGCATGATGCAAGTCCGCTGAAAGACAGCCTGATGGATCTTTCCACAACCAATGAGGCAGGTGCTGTCTACGATACATATCTCAGCAATTTCAGAAACGAGGATGGAAGCGTAAACTGGCTTCCGGTATGTGCAGATGCCCATGGTTTTGTAGTGAACAAAGACCTTTTTGAAAAATATGATATCCCGTTGCCAACAGATTATGAAAGCTTTGTCTCTGCCTGTGAGGCATTTGACAAAGTGGGGATCCGTGGGTTTACGGCAGACTATTATTATGATTATACCTGTATGGAAACACTGCAGGGGCTGTCCGCATCAGCTTTGTCATCTGTAGACGGACGCAAGTGGCGAACCACCTACAGTGACCCGGGTAATACAAAGAGAGAAGGCCTTGACAGTACAGTCTGGCCGGGGGCTTTTGAACGTATGGAGCAGTTCATCCAGGATACAGGACTGAGTCAGGATGATCTGGATATGAATTATGATGATATCGTTGAGATGTACCAGAGTGGTAAGCTTGCCATGTACTTTGGCAGTTCTTCCGGTGTAAAAATGTTTCAGAATCAGGGAATTAACACAACATTCCTGCCATTCTTTCAAGAGGACGATAAAAAGTGGCTGATGACCACGCCATATTTCCAGGTGGCTTTAAACCGCGATTTGGAACAGGATGAGACACGCAGCAAGAAAGCAATGAAGGTGCTGAACACAATGCTTTCAGAGGGTGCACAGAACCGCATCATTAGTGATGGTCAGGATCTGTTAAGTTACAGTCAGGATGTGCCTTTCCATCTTACGGAATATATGAAAGATGTGAAACCTGTGATCGAAGAAAACCATATGTATATTCGTATTGCGTCAAATGACTTTTTCTCTGTTTCCAGGGATGTGGTTTCCAAAATGATCTCTGGAGAATATAATGCAGAGCAGGCCTATGAGTCATTTAACAATCAGCTTCTTGAGGAGAAATCCACTTCTGAGAAAGTAGTATTGGATTCACAGAAGTCTTATTCCAACCGTTTCCACAGTAGTGGAGGTAATGCAGCCTATTCTGTTATGGCAAATACTCTGCGGGGGATTTATGGATCGGATGTGCTGATTGCTACGGGAAACAGTTTTACGGGAAATGTACTGAAGGCAGGATATACAGAAAAAATGGCACGCAATATGATCATGCCAAACGAACTTTCAGCTTATAGCAGCAAAATGAGCGGTGCTGAACTGAAAGAGATGATTAAAAACTTTGTAGAAGGCTATGATGGAGGTTTCATCCCATTTAACCGGGGTTCTCTGCCTGTGCTCAGTGGCGTTTCTGTGGAAATTAGTGAAACAGATGATGGCTATACATTAAGTAAAGTTATAAAGGATGGAAAACAAATTCAGGATGAGGATACTTTTACGGTGACCTGCATTGCTTCACCGCAGCACATGGAAGCTTATCCAGCAGATGAAAATATTGTATTTGATGGAGGAGGTATCTCTGTAGATGATACCTGGACAGCATATATTTCAGATGGTGATGCTGTTCTTGCAGAGCCAGAAGATTACATGACCCTAAGGTGAGAAGAATGGATGTTATGAATTATAATAGAAACAGAAAGAAACCTGTCAGGAGAAAAGGGTTAAGGATAGTTGCCTTTCTTCTTCTCTTTATAGGAATTGTTCTGGCTGTTTTTCGATATTATAAATTTGTATCGAAAACTATTTATGAGGAAAGTGTTTCTCATCTGACGGAGGTTTTTCATCAGTCTGATAATATGCTGAGGGAACTGACAGATAAGAACCTGACATATCTTCATATGTGGAGTGAGAATCTGCGGAATATCCAAAGTGAAGACGAAATTCGTGAATATATTGAGAAAGCACAGGAAGATGCAGGCTTTTTGGAGTTCTATTTTCTGTCTGCGGTCGGAGACTATAAGATGGTAACAGGAGAAACCGGGTATCTTGGATTGCAGGAAAATATGGAAGAGGAGATTCGGCAGGGAAATGATGTGATAACTAATGTAACAGTTCCCGGAAAATCCCAGTTGCTTGTTTTTGTTACTCCTAAGGCTCATGGAATTTATCAGGGATTTGAATATGATGCAATTGCCATTGCTTATGAAAATTCTGATATCGTAGATGTGCTGGATATTTCTTCTTTCAATGGAAATGCTCAGAGTTTAATTGTTCATCAGGATGGTCGTGTTGTGATTGATCATTCTTCCGAGTCATGGGGAAACGTTTATAATTTCTTCGGTCTTCTGAGAAATCATTCAGATATGTCTGAAAAACAAATCAATGGGCTTTGGGAGAAGTTTAAAGCGGGACGTACCGATGCGATGCTGCTAAATCTGGATGGAAGGGATTATTATCTGGTCTATGAAAAATCAGATATTCAAGACTGGATGTTTCTGGGACTTGTCCAGGCCGATATTGTCAATGCCAGTATGAACAATCTGCAGTTTACCACGATACTTCTTGTTGGAACTGTTATACTTTGCATTGCTGCTTTTTTTGTCAGTCTTATTATCCAGAAAAGCAGGAGAAATCTTAAGAGAAAAGATGCAGAGATTTTGTACAGAGAGGAGTTATTTCAAAAGCTTTCAATGAATGTGGATGACGTTTTTATGATGCTGGATGCCCAAACATATCAGACGGATTACGTCAGCCCTAATGCGGAAAAACTGCTGGGTATTACAGTAGAACAGATTCGAAAAGATATTCATGTTTTAGGAAAACTACACCCTGAAGATTCTAAAGACTCGCAGAAGAATTATCTGAAAGAAATCCCGGTTCATGAACAGCAGGAGTGGGATTTTGAATCGATACATCGGAAGACAGGAGAAAAGCGTTGGTTTCATAATATTGTAATGTGCAGCGAGGTAAATGGGAAAAAGAAATATATCCTGGTTATGTCGGACCGTACCTCGGATCGGAAAATGAACCAGGCACTCTCAGAGGCAGTCCATGCGGCAGAGACTGCAAATAGGGCAAAGAGTATTTTTCTTTCCAATATGTCTCATGATATCCGGACACCAATGAATGCGATTATTGGTTTTACGACACTGGCTGTAAGTAATATAGATGATAAAAAAAGAGTCCAGGATTATCTGGGCAAAATTCTTTCTTCCAGTAAGCATCTGCTTTCACTGATCAATGATATATTGGACATGAGCCGGATCGAGAGTGGAAAGATCCATCTGGAAGAAACGGAAGTCTGCCTGTCGGATGTGCTTCATGATCTGAAGGCCATCATCAGTGGACAGATTCATGCGAAGCAGCTGGAACTTTATATGGATGCCATGGACGTTACGAATGAAGATGTCTATTGTGATAAACTGCGGCTGAATCAGGTACTGCTGAATCTTTTGTCCAATGCGGTTAAGTTTACTCCGGCAGGGGGAACTGTTTCTGTCCGTCTCAGACAGTACCCGGGGAAAGTAAAAGACAGCGAACTGTACGAATTTCGGGTAAAGGATAATGGAATCGGTATGAGTCAGGAATTTGTAGAAAAGATCTTTTCTCCTTTTGAACGTGAGCGGACTTCTACTGTCAGCCGGACACAGGGTACAGGACTTGGCATGGCCATTACCAAGAATATTGTAGATATGATGGGCGGAACCATTGAGGTTCAGACAGAACAGGGCAAAGGCACAGAATTTATTGTCCGTCTGCCATTCCGGATCCAGTCTGAGCACCAACGTATAGAGAAGATCGCAGAGCTGGAGGGCCTTAAGGCACTGGTTGTAGACGACGACTTCAATACCTGTGACAGCGTGACAAAAATGCTTGTGAGGGTTGGAATGCGTTCGGAATGGACACTTTCCGGCAAGGAAGCTGTTCTCCGTGCGCGGCAGTCTATGGAACTGGGAGACGCGTTCCACGCTTATATTATCGACTGGCGTCTTCCGGATATGAATGGTATTGAAGTTACCCGCCAGATCCGCAGCCTCGGTGATGATACGCCGATTATTATCCTGACGGCATATGACTGGTCAGATATTGAAGTGGAAGCCAGAGCAGCAGGAGTGACTGCATTCTGTGCAAAACCTCTGTTTATGTCAGATATCAGAGATACCTTGATGACTGCTATCGGCCAGAAGCAGGCAGAGGCCGAGGATACAATCCTTCCGGCAGCAGATTTGGATTTCAGGGGCAGATGTATACTGCTTGTGGAAGACAATGAGCTGAACAGCGAAATTGCGGTGGAAATTCTGAAAGAATATGGATTCCTGGTTGACACTGCCGAAAATGGAGCAGAGGCAGTGGAGAAAGTTAAGAATTCGAAGCCAGGTAATTATGATCTGGTGCTGATGGATGTGCAGATGCCGGTAATGAATGGATACGATGCTACGAAGCAGATCCGCGCGCTGGATGATCCGGCACTGTCGGGAATTACCATTCTTGCCATGACCGCTAATGCTTTTGATGAGGACAGAAAGAAAGTTCTGGAATGCGGTATGGATGGATTCTTATCCAAGCCAATAATTATTGAAGAATTGATTGATACGTTACAGAAGAATCTGCTGGATTAGGCAGCAGATGTACGTTATGATGCAGCCGGTATGAATGCACATCTTTCAAAACCGGTTGAGATGAAGGTACTGGAAAAGACGATCAGAAACATAAAATCCGGTGGGGGGTATCGAACCGCAGGTCATTGAATAGTAACAAATGGAAAGTAACCAGACATAAAAAAATCGAAAAGGATAGTTAAGGATAGACAGAAAATGAAAGGAAAAAGAGTGATTGCAGGCATTCTGCTTGCAGGAATTTTAGCAGTCACCCTGGCAGGGTGTAAAAACACAGATAACATAAAAGAAGAAACCGAAAAACCTGTTATTACCCTCGGCAGCGATAACTATCCACCATATAATTATCTGAATGAGGATGGAATCCCGACAGGAATTGATGTGGAACTGGCTACGGAAGCATTCAAAAGAATGGGATATCAGGTGGAGGTTGTCCAGATAAACTGGGAGAAGAAAAAAGAACTGGTAGAGAGCGGAGAGATTGACTGTATCATGGCCTGCTTTTCTATGGAAGGGCGTCTTGACGATTACCGCTGGGCAGGACCATACATAGCAAGCCGTCAGGTGGTCGCTGTAAACGAGAACAGTGATATCTATAAACTGAGTGACCTGGAGGGAAAAAACCTGGCTGTCCAGTCCACAACCAAACCGGAAGGCATCTTTCTGAACCGGACGGATGAGAGGATCCCAAAGCTGGGAAATCTGATCAGCCTGGGACACCGGGAACTGATCTATACGTTTCTGGGAAAAGGCTATGTAGATGCAGTTGCCGCACATGAGGAATCTATCGTCCAGTATATGAAGGATGATGATGCAAGCTTCCGTATCCTGGAAGAGCCTTTGATGATCACCGGAATAGGCGTTGCTTTTGCAAAAGAGGATGACAGAGGAATCTGTGAGCAGATGAGCCAGACGCTGGAAGAAATGCGTCAGGATGGCACATCCCTGAAAATCATTGAAAAATATCTGGATGATCCCCAGAAGTATCTGGAGGTGGATGATCTTGGATATTAAGAGAAGTAAAAAAGAAAAACGAATCCAGATGCTCGGAGGTCTGATTGGAATCTGTGTGGCTGTAGTCTCTCTGTTTTATTTCTTCCACGCAGAAAAATCAGAAGAAGAGAAAAGAATGGTGGAGATTGTAAACTATGTGAAAGTGCAGTGCTCCACCTATACCCATTATAATGAATCTTCGGAATCCAAAAGTCTCCTCCGTGCCATTGAAAGTGCCAGACAGATGAGTACAAATATTAAAACTGAAACAGAAAACGGAGGCCAGTTAAGCGAGGATTTCCTGAAAGAAAACCTGCAGACTCTCTGGGTGGATGGCATCATTGTACTGGATACAGAAGGAAAGATGGATTGTGAATACAGTACGGATGAATCTCTGGCCAATGAGATTACAGAGTATCTGCAAAAAGATATTATCATGGACTTTGACGGATATGAAGAAAGAACTTATTCGGAACAGTTTGACAGGGAAGATGGATCACATGTCGACATTGCAGCCTGTGCCAGAAAAGATGCTCCGGGTATTGTTGCAGTTTACTATTACACTTCTCCTGAATTTGCCAGAAACTATACACTGACGATACAGGGACTTTTAAACGGTTATAGTACTCAGAAAGATGGAACGATTCTTGTTGCAGACGATGGAATCGTTGTTGCCAGCAATGATGAGAGTCTGTTAGGACAGAATACGGCTGACAACGAAGTTGTTCAGGCAATGAAAAAGCATACAGACAGTCATCACATTTACCATTTGAAGAATGAAGGAATCGGATGTTATGGAATCATGCTGAAGCAGAGGGATTATTATATCTATGCGTATCTTCCGGATACAGAAGTGTTCCATAACCTTCCATTAAGTGTGATAAGCGTTATTTTTCTATATTTTCTGATGTTTAGTATCTTCTGGTTCTGGACATATAGAACCAATCTGGCACACCGGAAACAGGAACAGGAAAAAGATGAAAAATATAAAGCAGAACTTCTGATAGCAGCAAAAAAGGCAGAAGCCGCCAATGAGGCAAAAACAGAGTTTCTCCAGCGGATGAGCCATGATATCCGGACTCCGATCAATGGAATCTGCGGCATGATCAATATGGCAGACCATTATGCAGATGATATGGAGAAGCAGACAGAATACAGAGCAAAGGTGAAAGAGGCATCCAATCTGCTGCTGGAACTGGTAAATGATGTTCTGGATATGAGTAAGCTTGAGTCAGGTGAAATCGTTTTGGAAGAGGTTCCATTTAATCTGAGAAAAATCTCTGAGGAAGTGCTTGTTGTGATCGAACAGATTGCTGCAGAACAGAATATCCGGATTGTATGGGAGAAAAAAGAAATCACACACCGGGATTTTATTGGAAGTGCAGGATATGTGAAACGTGTGATGATGAATATCCTGTCAAATGCGGTGAAATATAACAGGGCAAACGGACAGATCTATATCAGCTGCATGGAAATTCCATCCGAACAGCCAGAAATGACGACAATGGAATTTGTCTGCCGGGATACCGGAATCGGAATGTCAGAAGAGTTTCAAAAACATATTTTTGAACCATTTGCACAGGAACACACTGGAAGCCGCACAAAATTTACCGGAACAGGTATGGGAATGCCGATTTCGAAGAAGCTGATTGAGAAAATGGGTGGAACGATTACCTTTGAAAGCGCAGAAGGCATAGGGACGACATTTGTGATCCGAGTTCCGTTTAAAATAGATCTGGATGCGGATAAACGGGAAGAACAGACGGATGTATCCAAAAAATCTATAAAGGGGCTACATATTCTTCTGGCAGAAGACAATGAGCTGAATATGGAAATCGCAGAATTTATGCTTCAGAATGAAGGTGTTGTCGTGACAAAAGCCTGGGATGGTCAGGAAGCTGTTGAGCTGTTCAGAAATAGTGAACCTGGTGAGTTTGATGTCATTCTTATGGACATTATGATGCCGGTCATGAATGGTTATGAAGCCACAAAGATGATCCGGTCTCTGGACAGAGAGGATGCAAAGAAAATACCGATCATTGCAATGACAGCAAATGCGTTTACGGAGGACAGAATAAGGGCAAAAGAAGCAGGGATGGATGAACATGTTGCTAAGCCTGTTGATGTGGAATTACTGATAAAAGTAATTTATAAATTGGTGAAATAATTGATAGGGCAGCATCCGGATCCGCAGGAACTTTAATTTGAAAAAATCCGGCAGAGTGTTTATAATAGATGGGAAAAACAAAACAGAAAGGCAATGCCGTTATGCGTAAAATTACAGAATTAAAAGAAAAACAGGAGATTGCGCTTGGAATATTACTGTATCTGGATGAAGTCTGCCGGAAACATCACCTGATCTATTTTGCAGCAGATGGAACGCTGCTCGGGCTGATCCGGCATCAGGGGTTCATTCCGTGGGATGATGATGTGGATGTCTGGATGCCGAGAGCGGATTATGAAAAACTGGAACAGATTGTAAACAGCGAAACGGATACACCGTACCGCGTCATGAATTTTCATAATACAAAGGGTTTCACACTGGCATACGGAAAGCTGGTACACACCGGAACGAGTCTTGTGGAGCACGTGGCAGGAGCTGTGGATACCGGTCTTTTCGTCGACATTTTCCCATTTGACGGACTGCCGGAAAAAGATACACCGGAGTACGACCGTCACTGGAAAAAGCTGCTGTTTCTGGAAAGCCAGCGGATGAATGCATTCCGCACCTACCGCCAGACCTTAAAAGGAAACAAAGGAAGCTTCGCAAAATGGTGCAAATGGGCGATCCGGAAATGTTATGGAAAAGAGCGGATTCTGCGCGAGATGGAAAAAGAGTGCAGAAAGTACCGCGCGGAGGACTCAAAGTGGGTGGCCTGCCAGTGCGGCGGTTACCGCAAGTCGGACGCGATTCCCAAAACAGCGATCGAAGAGATCGTGCGCCTTCCGTTTGAAGGCCATCTGATCAATGCCCCGGCGGGATACGAGACGTATCTTCACACCCTGTACGGCGATTACCATCAGCTTCCGCCGGAGGATCAGCGTCATCCTGCGCATGTGGGAGATGCCTACTGGCGTTAGAACAGAGAAAAAAGCAGATAGAGAGGTAAGCAATGAGTAAAATACTGGTGCTGGGACGTACCATGGACATGGGCGGAACGGAAGTGGCCATGGCAGCGCTGCTGCAGAAACTGGTGGAGAAAAAAGAAGATGTAACGCTTCTTCTGGTCGAAAAAAGAGGCGTTCTGCTGGAGCGGATTCCGAAGGAAGTGGAAGTGCGCCAGATGATCTGGAACAAAAAACCGCATCCGGCTTTGGAACGGATTGTGGGAAAACGGGAGACACCGGCAGAACGGTCTTTCTATGCCAGAGGAATGGGCGTATTTCTAATGCGCGTCGTGTATGGAAAGAAACGGTATGGAAAACTGTATGAACGGATTCTGGAGTGTGTGGAGCCGGAAACAAAACAATACGATCTTGTTTTCGACTTTTTCGGATTCGGTGCGTTCACAACCGCATTCGGAGCCAGAAAGACGAATGCGCGGAAAAAAGCGGTCTGGTTCCACGGAGAAAATCTCTGGTGGCTGTTCCGGACAAAGGACTTTATTCCGGAGTATGACAAAATTTACTGCGTTTCCGAGCCTGTCCGGAAACAGGTCATTGCCCGTTTTCCGGAACTCGCGGACCGGACAGAGGTTCTGCTGAATTTCATTGACATCAAACAGGTGCAGAGACGGAGTGAGGAGCCGCTTAGCGATCCGCAGTACACAGGAGAGCTGAAATTTCTGACTGTGGGAAGAGCTTCGGAAGAAAAAGGATATGATATTGCGGTGCAGATTACGGCGGAGCTGAAAAAACGGGGACTTCGCTTCAAATGGTTCATCATCGGTGATGGAAGAGATCTGAATAAGCTGCGGACCATGGCAAAGGAATATCAGGTGGAGCAGGAAATTATTTTTCTCGGAATGCGCGAAAATCCTGCGCCGTACGTAAAATCCTGCGACCTGTATCTCCAGCCGTCCCGTCACGAAGGCTATCCGATTACGATTGTAGAGGCGAGAAGCCTGCAGAAGGTCATCATCGCTTCCGATATTCCGTCCATGCGCGAGCAGATCCGGGATGGGGAAAACGGATATCTCTGTCCACTGGATGTGATGCAGTTTGCTGATAAAATCCAGAAAGTGCTGGCAGATCAGGAAGGACGCGATGTGGTCAGAAAGAAGCTGCGGGAGGAACCCATTGATTTTTCAGCGGGATATGCGCAGATAGAAGCGTTTGCAAAAAAATAAAAGAGAAACAGCAAGAAAAAACGCCAGAACCGGCGATAAGATATTTCCGGTTCCGGCGTTTCTTTAGTCCTGGCGTCCCTGCTTGCTCTGCTGCTTGTTTTCATATATATATTTATCTGCTTTGTCAAACTGTTCGACTTCGTTCTGAAGCTCTGTGAGGATTTCCGTGATGCTTTCGCGCGGCGGTATTCCAGCGGGGATAATCCGAACTGTTTTTTGCTGTCGGAATCTTTATACAATCTTAATACGGATGAACAGGTATTTATACGTTTTTAAAACGGAAGTCTCTAAAATAAGGAGGAATCAAAAAGAAGGAGTAAAAAGAGAAATGTGGAATATAAAACTGCGATACAGGAAACAATGGTCGTCGTTTGAAATTATCATTCTTGGTTTTGCAGGGGTAATTCTGGCAGGAGCACTGCTTTTGATGCTTCCTGTGGCTTCGCGGGAAGGAAATGTAACGCCATTTACAGAAACTTTGTTTACGGCAACATCAGCCGTCTGTGTGACGGGTCTGGCAGTCAGGGATACAGGAAGCTACTGGTCCGTCTTTGGGCAGAGCGTGATTTTGCTGCTCATTCAGATCGGTGGTCTTGGTGTAGTTACGATTGCCGTTTCAATTGCGATGCTTTCCGGGAGAAAAATTTCCCTGATGCAGCGAAGCACGATGCAGGATGCGATTTCTGCCCCGAAGGTGGGCGGAATTGTGCGCCTGACGCGTTTTATCCTCAAAGGAACCTTTGGAATTGAACTGTTGGGGGCGTTGTTTCTTCTGCCTGTTTTCTTACGGGATTACGGCGGAAAAGGAATCTGGATGGCGTTGTTTCATTCTGTATCCGCCTTCTGCAATGCGGGATTTGATCTTCTTGGAAAAACGGATCATCTGTATCCGTCCCTGACTTCTTATGTGGGAAATCCACTGGTTAATCTTACGATTATGGGGCTGATCGTAACAGGTGGAATCGGATTTCTGACGTGGGATGATATCTATACAAAAAAATATCATTTTCGCCAGTACTGCATGCAAAGTAAGGTGATCCTGCTTACGAGCCTGTTTCTGATTTTTGTTCCGGCGGCCTTTTTTTTCTTCCGGGATTTCGCCGGAATGCCGGTCAAGGAGCGGACGCTCTGCGCATTGTTTCAGTCCGTGACAACAAGAACGGCCGGATTTAATACGGTTGATCTTTCCGGAATGACAGGAGCGTCCCAGGCGCTTATGATCGTTCTGATGATGATTGGCGGAGCGCCGGGATCAACGGCAGGCGGAATGAAAATCACCACGTTTGCCGTGCTGACAGCCAATGCGTCTGCTACGTTCCGTCAGAGAGAGGACACACAGATGTTTGGACGCAGGGTCGGTCAGGAGGTATTAAAAAATGCATCTACGATTTTGATGATGTATCTGTTTCTGGTGCTGATCGGAGGAATGGTGATCAGTGTGGCAGAAAACCTGCCGATTTCTGATTGTCTGTTTGAGACAGCATCTGCTGTTGGAACGGTTGGTCTGACTCTTGGTATTACGCCGCGGCTCGGTGTACTTTCCAAAGGAATTCTGATCATACTGATGTTTCTTGGAAGAGTTGGCGGTCTGACACTTGTTTATGCTGCGATGTCCGGGAGAAAGAGCGCACATGCAAAAATGCCGCTGGAAAAAATAAATGTAGGATAAAAAGAGAGGAAGAGATGAGATGAAAAATGTTTTACTGATTGGAGTAGGAAGATTTGGAAGACATATTGCCATGCACCTGAACCAGCTTGGACATCAGGTGATGGCAGTAGACCGAAATGAGGAACGGATTGATGCGGTGATGCCGTATGTGACAAATGCGCAAATCGGTGACAGTGTCAATGCAGACTTTCTGCGATCCCTTGGCGTGGGAAATTATGATGTCTGTATTGTGACGATCGGTAGCAGCTTCCAGGATTCACTGGAAACCGCATGTCTTTTGAAGGAGCTGGGTGCAAAATGGGTCGTGTCCCGGGCAGAGCGGGATGTACAGGAAAAATTCCTGCTGCGGAACGGAGCGGATCAGGTTGTCTATCCGGAAAAACAGATGGCAAAATGGACAGCGATCCGTTACAGCTCGGATCATGTGTTTGATTATATTGAAATTGACAGTCAGTATGCGATCTTTGAGGTTGAAATCCCGGAGAACTGGACCGGAAAAAATGTCGGCCAGCTGGATATCCGGAAAAAATACGGTATTAATATTCTGGCAACAAGAAAATATGGAAAAACAGATGTTGCGGTGTCTCCGGAGACGGTTCTGGAGGGAGATGCTACCATACTGGTGCTTGGGGAATACAAAGCAATCCAGAAATGCTTTCGGATCTGAAAGAGAGGTGATTTCTGTGTTGAATGTAGGGCTGCTCTTCGTTTCCCTGGTCGGCTTTTTGTCTGGCGGCGTGCTCGTAGATCAGATAGAGGCATTTTTCACGGAAAACAGAAGAGAGGAACAGGAAACGGGACAAAATCTCACGGAAAACAGAAAACAAGAACAGGAAACGGAACAAAAAAAGATTTCCTGACTATAGCTTTCTCGTCATTTCTGATCTACAATAGGAGGTGGGGTGAGACAGTTGGAAAAAGAAAAACAAAAAAAAGAACATATTCTGGTGTGCCTGTCCTCTTCGCCATCTAATGAAAAAATCATTCGGACTGCTGCGCAGATGGCGCAGGCGTTTCAGGCCGGCTTTACGGCATTGTATGTGCAGACAGCAGAAAAAACAGAAAAAACACCGGAGGATCTGGCAAGGCTGCAGAAGCATGTTCGTCTGGCAGAGCAGAGCGGGGCTGAGATTGTAACGACACACAGTGAGGATATTGCTCTGCAAATTGCAGAATACGCAAGAATTTCCGAGGTAACACGGATTGTCATTGGAAAGAGCATGATGAAGCAGGGCTATTTTCATCAGCGAAGGGTGTGGACCGAGCGTCTGACGGATCTTGTGCCTGATCTGGAAATTCACATCATTCCAGATTCAGACGTGTACCGGAGATATCAGAAACGAAAAAATTTTCTGGAGTGGATGGAGCTGCCTTCCTGGAAAGAACTGATGCTTACGGTTCTGATTCTGGGTGCAGCAACCGGAATCGGAGAAATTTTTTTCCGGCTTGGTTTTACCGATGCCAATATTATTACCGTATATTTGTTTGGTGCCATGCTGACATCTATTCTGACCAGCGGTTATACCTGCAGCGTGATCAGTTCTGTTGCAAGTGTTGTCCTGTTTAATTATTTTATGACAGAGCCGCGGCTTTCGTTGCATGCGTATGGCTCCGGATATCCTGTGACCTTTGCGATCATGCTGGGTATTTCAATCCTGACGGGTACGCTTGCGTCAAAATTGAAAGAAAATGCAAAGCTTTCCGCACGAGATGCTTTTCGAACCAAGATTCTTTTTAATACCAGCCAGCTTCTGCAAAAGGCAGAGGATGCAGCGGAAATCTTTGATATTACGGCGACGCAGCTGGTAAAGCTTCTGGGAAGGGATCTGGTTGTGGCACCGGTAGAAACAAAGGAAAGCAGCATTGTACAGGGGACTCTTTACAACACAGAAACAGGAATAAAGTCAGAAAAAGTATTTGATGGGAAGGAACAGGAAATCCTGCAGTGGGTTCTGAAAAACCGGAAACGGGCGGGAGCTATGACAGAACGTTTTTCCGAAGAACCGTATCTGTATCTTTCCATCTATGCGGCACAGCACAGATATGGTGTGATCGGCATTTTCATCGGGCAAAAACCACTGGATGCGTTTGAAAACAGTATCCTGCTTTCCATTTTGGGAGAGTGTGCCATGGCACTGGATCGGGAACAAAGTGCGAGAGAAAAAGAAGAGGCGGCAGTCATGGCAAAAAATGAGCAGCTTCGGGTGAATCTGCTGCGGACGATTTCCCATGATCTGCGCACACCACTGACATCGATTCTCGGCAATGCGGACTCTTTGATCAGTAACTTTGATGCACTGGACGAAGGGATGCGGAAACAGATTTTTTCGGATATTTATGAAGATGCCGGATGGCTGATTGAACTGGTGGAAAATCTGCTTGCACTTACGAAAATAGAAGATGGAAGTGTAAAACTGCAATTATCCGATCAGGTGGTTGAGGATGTAGTCCGCGAGGCGCTGCGCCATGTAGAACGACGGAAAAAGGAGCATTACATTACGGTGGACTGCGGGGAAGATGTACTGCTCGCCCGCATGGATGCAAAGCTGATTGTACAGGTACTGGTAAACCTGATCAACAATGCAGTAAAATATACACAGGCAGGATCCAAGATCCGGATTACAGCCGGAAAAGAAGAGAAGAACGTATGGATTGCGGTGGAGGACAATGGACCCGGCATTCCGGCAGAGTGCAGGGAACATGTATTTGAAATGTTCTATTCCGGAAAAAATAAGGTGAGTGACAGCCGAAGAAGCCTTGGCCTTGGGCTGGCACTGTGCCGTTCCATTGTAAATGCACATGGCGGGGAACTGGTGCTTCGTGACTGCGTTCCGCACGGCTGCCATTTCCGTTTTACACTGCCGCTCAGTGAGGTGAATTTGAATGAATAAGACTTTAATACTGGTTGTGGAAGACGATACGCCGGTCCACAACCTGATTACGACAACACTGAAAACACACGATTATAAATATATTTCCGCGAAAAACGGAGCAGGCGCCATCATGGAGGCATCGACGCACAATCCGGACATTGTCCTGCTGGATCTTGGCCTGCCGGATATCGATGGCGTGGAGGTGATCGAAAATATCCGGAGCTGGTCCAATATGCCGATTATCGTGATCAGCGCAAGAAGCGAGGACAGCGATAAAATCGAGGCGCTGGATGCCGGAGCGGATGACTATCTGACGAAACCGTTTTCGGTAGAGGAACTGCTGGCACGCCTTCGGGTAACACAGCGCCGTCTGTCCCAGATGCAGGCGGAAAACGGAGTGCAGTCGGCCGTGTTTGAAAACGGAGCATTGCGGATTGAGTATGCGGCAGGATGTGCATATCTTGACGGAGAGGAACTTCATCTGACACCGATCGAATACAAGCTGCTCTGTCTGCTGTCACAAAATGTAGGAAAGGTACTGACCCATACGTTTATCACACAGAAAATCTGGGGAAGCAGCTGGGAAAATGATATCGCATCCCTCCGGGTTTTCATGGCAACACTTCGAAAAAAACTGGAAAAAAACGGAGATCAGACACAGTATATTCAGACTCACATCGGTGTCGGATATCGGATGCTTCGGGTAGAGTAAAGAAAAAATTGACTTTGCGAACTCAAAATGGTAGCATAAAGGACAGAAAATGCAGTTTTGGGAGGAACAACAGCGGATGATGAAAAACTTCGAAGTACTGGAGGAAGTTAAAAAACAGGGACGGAATCTGATCGAGTCAAAACGGGATGAAATTGTGCGGCAGAGTCTTCTGTCCGACGAATTTATTGACATGATACAGAAAAATAAAAAACCGTTTGACCTTCTGATGTCCTATTATCAGTGTGCGATTATGGAGGTTGAGACGAAGTTCAAGGTGTTGAACCAGGAGTATTCGTTATCGTATGATCAAAATCCGATAGAGGGAATTAAAACGAGAATCAAATCATATGAGAGCATTATGCGAAAAATCCGGGTAAAGGATGTTCCCGTTACCCTGGAGTCGATTGAGGAAAATATCCGTGATATTGCGGGCGTGCGTGTCATCTGTTCTTTCCCAAGTGATATCTACAAGCTGGCGGACAGCTTTCTGAAACAGGACGACATTACGCTGATTGAGCGGAAAGACTACATTCAGCATCCAAAGGAGAGCGGTTACCGCAGCCTTCATCTGATCGTTCAGGTACCGATTTTTCTGCAGGATCGGAAAAAGCTGGTCTATGTGGAAGTACAATTCCGTACCATCGCAATGGATTTCTGGGCAAGCCTGGAACATAAGATGCGATACAAGAAAAATATTCCGGAAAACCATGTGAAATATCTGCAGGATGAGCTTTACGACTGCGCCAGACAGAGTGCTGAGCTGGACAACCGGATGCAGAATATCAGGAATCTGATTGCGGAGGAAGCCGCAGAAGAAGAACGATACTCACTTGTATCATCATCAATGAAAGATAAAACCGGAATTTGAGAGGAAGCATAAAAATACGTCGCAGGTCTGCGGCGTATTTTTATGTGGTGCGGTTAATGATTAGAAAATCAGCTCCTGTTCCCGGAACAGTGCGTCAACCGCATCTTCATATTCCGCAAGCCGGTTCGCCTTTTTGATCTTTTTCAGATACTTCTGCGGATTCGTAAACGACGTTCCAAGATAAATCCACAGTGCTTTTAATTTAAACAGCACATTTTTATCCCCGGAAATCACACGCGCATAACCGGCGCAGAGATCCTCACAGAACGCGTGCAGCAGCTCTTTATCGGGAGCAGAGGCTTCGCCGCCTGCCGGATCTGCACTGCGCAGCATCCCAATCAGCCACGGATTCTGCAGTACCCCGCGTCCGAGCATCACCTTCTCCGTGTCCGGAAACTCACGGCAGAGCTTCTGAAAATCATCGGGTGAGAAAATGTCACCGTTGTAGCAGAGCGAATGGCGGCTTGCCTCATACGCTGTCCGGTAGCACTCCATGCGCGGCGTAAATTTATAGAAATCTTTCTGAATCCGCGGATGAATGATCAGTTCCTCGAGCGGATATTTGTCGTAAACCGTAAGCAGATCCTCCCACTCGTCGGTATCCGTTGTGCCAAGCCGCGTTTTGATCGAGATGCGGCAGTCGCACGACGAAAAAATCTCATCGAGAAACGCGTCGAGCGTATTCGGCCACGCGAGCAGCCCGGAGCCGCGCCGCTTGGCGACAACCGTGCCGGACGGGCATCCGAGGTTCAGATTGACGGTATCGTAACCGTACTCCCTCAGCTCCTTTGTCAGGGACAGAAAATCCTCCGCCTGATTCGTGAGAATCTGCGGAATCACCGTCATCCCTTCGTTGTGCTCCGGGAGAATATCGTTCCGTTCGCGGGAACTCATTTTTTTATTTGTAATAAACGGCGTGAAATAACGGTCCGCCGCCGGAAAATATTTGTGGTAAGCATTCCGGTACACATACCCGGTCAGCCCTTCCATCGGGGCGAGATAAAACTGCATAGTGATGAAAATCCTTTCGAAAAATAGTCGGGAAAAGGAACGATAGCAAGAACAGAGAATAACGCAAAAAGGGCAGTGCTGAATTTTTGGTATTATTTTCCGGGATTGCTATCATTCTGCATATGAATCTGCTCGCCCGTAACCGGCGCAAAGCAGCAAAGGGTTTCGCCATCGAGATTCTCGCGGTGCATATCAACCGCAGAAATCTGATGATTGTCATACGTTGTATAATAATAAATTCCCCGCGTTGCATTGCAGCAGGACGTATAGAGCGTGATTTCGTACTTTCCATCCGCCACCTCACAGCATCCCCTCTGCTGGTCGACGGAATTTAAGATATGGAAGAACTGGCTGACACTTTCTGCTTCTCCATCCCCGGAAATCGAATTCTGTTTTACGAATGCAACACGCGCAAAGCGGGAAGCAGAAGAGAGGTCGCCCGGCAGTCCAAGACCGCCCATGCCACGGCTGTACGTAGAAAGATCGAGCTGGTTGGAAAACGTGTTGGCCGGCTGTTTCGGTGACAGATGCAGGTAATTGTTCAGTGAAAACATCTGCATTGGAAACGGCGGATTGTTCGTCAGAACGCCGACCGGATTGTCGTAGACATGCAGACCGTCCGCCGTGGATTCCACGGTGATGGCGCCCGATGCATCTGCGATGATCCAGTGAAGCTGTGCGAGCGGAAGATTCTCTTTAAAAGGTGTGCTGATGAGATTGATACGGGAGAGGGATTCTTTTACTTCGGCAAGTGAAGCACACGTACCGAGAATCCACGGAATCAGTTCGAACTGCGCGATGTTATCTTTCTCCGGTTTCGGATCGAAATAAACGGCATTTCCTACAAAATTAAGGCCGGCGATACCAAGCCCTTTTTCGTTGAATGCTTCATAATAGAGCGGGTAATCATCCATCACACACGCCATGCCGATCATTGCATAGTGATGGGAAAGGGACGGCATATGAAGAAAGGAAAACGGGTAATTGCGAGGTGTGACGGTGATCTGGTCGCCATAGGAAAATTCATAATCGAGTGTACGACCCATATAAAAGTCGCGTGTTTGATAAGTTGCTGCTGTACACATAGAAAAACTCCTTTCGATGGACGGGTTGTCATTGCTGTAAGGTATCATAGCACAGAAGCGGAGGAACGAACAGGAGAAAAATATGAAAAAAGTATAAAAAAGAATCCTGCTCTTGCAGGATCCTCAGAGTGTAGACAAAACCCTGCTTTTGCAGGGTTTTGCTATGGGTGTTTTTTGAGGGATGATTGCTCAGATACGCTCCGGGCCGCTGACCGGTACCTGTTTCAAAGCAGCAGATCTGCCATAGATGCTGTGATTTGAAAGGATGCTGCAGGAAGAGGTGGAATTACGCAAGATGCTTCCGGAAGCGTTCTATGACAGCAACGGATTCTGCACTGACAGGTTTCGGAACAGCGGACGGTTTTGCAAGAAAATAGCCCTGCAGGAGATCCACATCCAGTTCCAGTACCTTCAAAAGCTCAGCTGGAGTTTCCAGACCCTCAGCAATGATTTTCATGCCTCTTTGATGTGCATAGGAAACAATATTTTCTACGATCTGCTGCTTGTCCGGATCGGAGTCGATGTCGCGGATGATGGAAAGATCCAGCTTGATATACGCCGGTGCAAGCTCCAGAAGCATTTTTTCATTGCTGTAGCCGCTGCCGTAGTCATCCAGGGCAAATACACCGGAAAATCCCAGCATCTCACGTTTTTGCTGCAGAGCTGTAAGATCCGGCGAATCCTCCTCTGTGATTTCGATGACAATCCGATCCTGAAGAAAGCTGTATTGTTCGACGTAAGCCACTGCCTCATCGTGATTCATGCATTGGCTTGCAATCGAATTGACAAAGAGAAGCTCATCACCGCGTATCTGATGGGTGGAGAGGAATGTGGCATAGGATTTTGCAGAGAGAAACATGGTCAGACGTTCTATTTCATGCAGGCACTCTTCCTCGTGAGCCAGCTGCAGGATCTGATCCGGACGGGTAAGTGCCGGGAGATTTCCGCGCATCAGCGCCTCGTAGGCGTAGATACTGCCGTCCGTGGCGGAAACAATTGGCTGGAAGTAATAGGTAAACAGCTCTTCATTCAACATTTTATGGAACAGGCGGCGCATCTCGGTTTCCTTTGCGCTTTTTGTAAAAAGCTCCGGATCGAATTCGGTAATGTGCCCTTTTTCCGCTTTTTTTACCTGGTACATTGCGAAATCTGCATATTTTTTCAGCGTAGACAGATCTGTACTGTTTTCCGGATACCAGGAAACTCCGCCGGAAAGGCGAAGGGGCAGTTTACGACCACTTGGCAGCTCCAGAGCCGTATTTGAAACCGCAAGGGAAAGATTCTGCAGAAGTGCCCGAATTTCTTCCTGCGACTGGTAGCCGTAGAACAGAAGATTAAATTCGTCGCCGGAAATACGGGCACAGAGCGTTTTAGCCGGCACGGAGGAGATAAAACACTGTCCTGCCTGCCGGATATAGGCATCGCCCCAGTCGTGGCCGAAGGTATCGTTGGTGCGTTTTAAATTGTCAAGGTCGATCATCAGAAGGGCAGCGTGACCGAGAACTTCCGAATGCTCAAAAAGAGCCTCACTTTCCCGCTGAAACGCGCGTCGGTTGTAGAGACCGGTTAATGCATCGTAATCACGCTCCTGTTCCATGCGCAGCCGTTCCAGCATAACGGAGGTAAAGTCTTCGACAAGTCCGATTTGCGCATAGCCCTCGCGGGAGGTCTCCATACGGATGTAGCGGATTGTTCCGTCGGAACATGAAATTTCATACACCTTGGAATGCCCGATCCATACGGTATGAGAATGTGTCTGGTCAAATTCACGCAGTATCTGCTGGAAATACCGGGTGGAAAGCCCGGAAACATCTTCAGATGGAAGGTTGAGCATGGAAAAAAAGTTCTTTGTGACATAGACCGTGTTGAGATCAAAACGCATCTCATAGCCACCAAGCTCAATGCTTGCCATTTCCATGATACGCAGGAATTTTGTGGAGGTTGTCAGAATATCCTGACTCAGCTGTGTAATTGCCTGCGAAAACTGATCGAGCTCGCGAATTCCCGTGCGGGAGAGAGTCGGCAGCTTTTCCCTGTTTTTTTGTGCGACAGCCACCTCTGCGGAGAGCTGGGAGACAGGATGCGCCAGCAAACGGCTGGTGATCAGGCTGGAAACGAGTCCGACGAACAGAGTCAACACAATGGCGGTCATCAGAATACGCAGCAGTTGCCTGGAAAAATAAAACAGGTTTGATGCTTTTACGGTACCGGCCAGTGCCCACTGTTCATCGGAAAATGGCGCATTCCTGCTGTAAAGCGTAAGCGGTGTGACGGAAACGTAATACGTACTTCCGTCACTTCGCAGCCAGAAGGAACCGTCAGGATGTTCTTTAAGCGTAAATGCCTGCTTCTCCTCTTCAAAAAACGTCATACCGTTTCCGGTGGAACAGACAGCTGAGCGGCAGATGATCTGGGATGGGGGATCGCTGTTCAGTGAAGCGGCAGACGCGGAAAAGAGAAGGTACGTTCCATTGCTTTCGTTCTGCAGCTCGGAATAGGGAAGAAGCGACTGCAGATAGGAGACAAGCATCTCGATACCGACAACGCCGTAAATGGTACCGTCGGATGTGATAAGCGGAATTGTGTAGGCAATGGCAGGACGGTCATCCCCGGAAAGCGTGTAGGGCAAAACCGTCCAGCGACCGTAATTATCCGCGTCCAGCGCACCGTGATCTGCCCATGTGGCAAGAAAAACCGGTGTGAGGAAAGCACTTTCCGGCTTCTGTGTCAGGTCAAAGGAAGTTGTCCAGGATTTATCTGTGGAAATACCCATGGAACGGACAAGCGCTATGGGAGAGCGTTCCAGAAGAAGATCATCGTTGGCTGCAGAAGCAGGGGAAGTGGGATCCAGATCCCGCAGATACATGCCCGGAATCGCGGAAACCGTACTTGATTTTGAGAATTCCTCCGTTGTAAAGGCAACGAAAACCCCGGTGACGGATTTACTGCGCAGTGTGGAAATCATGGCAGAACTGATTTCTTCCAGAAGAGGAAGCGCCTCGGCGGAACTGTTTCCAATCCTGGAAAGATCCAGCTTTTGGGCAGCGGAGAGCTCCGAAGCTTTTTCGTTGATACAAGAAGAAAGCGTGGAGAGCTCCTGGTTGAAAAGCAGTATGTTTTCCAGATAATCGGCGCGGTTGCTGGTCTGCATGTCGAGAAGATCCATGGCATTCTGGTTCAGTCTTGTACTGACATTGCTAAGATACAGGGCAGAAACAAGAAGGACAATTTCAATGCCGAGTACGAGAAGCATGGCGAACAGGATCGTCCGAAAAATTGTTTTTTCTTTCTTTCTTTTTTTCATTGTCATTCTCCTGTCAGAGTTTCCTGATCGACCAAAGCTGAGAGTGTGGAACGTGTGCTGCTGTACCAGGCTTCAAAGTGGTCATCGGTCAGAAATTCGGCAGATGCTTCCTCGAGTGTCTGTCCCTGCTCCATCCGGTCACGGACAATGAGAAGGTCAGCAGAAGCCTGGTCACTCATGGCATGCTCCAGAACAGAGCGTGCCTCATTTCCGTTTTCAAACGGTTTGGTTGTGTAGAGGCTGTTTGTGGTGATGGCGTGGATCGATTTGGTCAGAACCGTGTCTATGGAATCGGAAAGAGACGGATACTGCTGATGTATGGCAGCCATGTTGTTGGCGTCTTTTGTAACCGGCAGATAACCGGAGTCTACGGAGAAGGTAATGTTGTTTTCCGGTGCGGTAAACCATTTGAGGAAGGTTACGCACGCTTTGATTTCCTGCTCGCTGTTCTGTGTGACAACCATACCGGCACCCTGCTGTACCGCATAAGCTTCTCCGTCTGCAAACTTCGGACAGGGAAGAACCTTCATGGAAATACTGTGAGCATCGGAATATGAGGTGGCGACCTGCTTCGGAAAGAAGGTTGCACTGGAAGTGGAACCGGCGTAGGCAAGAATGTTTCCGGTTTTGATGTCATCACTGCGGAAGTGACCGGAAGCGGCAAAATAACCTTTGATAAACGGAACGTAATAGTTGTCCCAGAGCGTTCGCATTACATCGTGATCAAAATGCAGCGTCATTTTGCCGTTTTTTACATCAAAAATGGTACATCCGAGTTGCCTGGCACCGACCAGGATATCTAAAAAACTTTATAATTTTGTGACTTGATTTAAAAGAATTATAACATAAAGGAACAGGAGCCGTAATCGAAATTAAGCCGTGGAACAGAAAAATTGTTACAGTTCACTGGTTCCCAGCGAACTGTAACATTCGCAGCCCTCATTTAAAGTTTTGCTTCGCAAAAGGAGGGCTGCTCACGCCTGAATCACTTTCTTACGCAGCGAAACAGCAAGTGTTTCACTGCTGAGTGAACAGTAACGAAAAGTTATCTGTCGTTTGCCGGATACCGGTGAAGTGTAATGCAGCAGGAAAGAATCCGGTAAAGGAAAAAAGCTCCGCCGGAAAAGGTGGTATTTCCGGTGGAGCTCTGTGAAAAAAAGTGATCAGAATTTTACTGATGATAATAAGAGAGGAAGTCGGTGATCTTTCCAACCGCATCCTTTAAAACTTCAATTCGCGGCAGGTAAACAACGCGGAAGTGATCCGGCTGTCCCCAGTTGAAGCCGCCGCCGTGGACGATCAGAAGTTTTTTGTCGCGCAGCAGATCGAGAGCAAATTTTTCGTCGTTTGTGATATTGAACTTTTTTGTGTCAATTTTCGGGAACATGTAGAACGCAGCTTTTGGTTTGACTGCGGTGATACCCGGAATATCGCAGAATGCCTTGTAAACGTATTCGCGCTGCTCGTAAATCCGTCCGCCCGGAACGATGTAGTCGTTGACGCTCTGGTGGCCGCCAAGAGCGGTCTGGACAACGGACTGGGCCGGAACATTGGAGCAGAGACGCATGTTAGAAAGCATTTTGAGTCCTTCAATATAGTCCTTTGCGATAGCTTTATTTCCGCTTAAGATCATCCAGCCGATACGGAAGCCTGCGATCATGTGCGATTTGGAAAGACCACTGAAGGTGACACAGAACAGATCCGGTGCGAGGGATGCAATGGAAACATGCTCAAGACAGTCCATGACGAGCCGGTCATAAATTTCATCGGAAAAGATGATCAGCTGATGCTCTCTGGCGAGATCGACAATCTGCTGCAGAACCTCTCTTGGATAGAGCGCGCCGGTCGGGTTATTCGGGTTGATGATGACGATGGCCTTCGTGCGGTCAGTAATTTTCTTCCGCATATCGTCGATGTCCGGATACCATTCGGACTGCTCGTCGCAGATGTAATGAACGGCTTTTCCGCCGGCCAGCGTTGCACATGCCGTCCAGAGCGGGTAATCCGGAGACGGGATCAGGATTTCATCCCCGTCATCCAGAAGAGCGGACATGCAGAGGTTGATCAGCTCACTGACTCCGTTTCCGGTGTAGATATCATCGATCGAAACGTTCGGCAGTTTCTTTAACTGTGCGTACTGCATGATCGCTTTTCTTGCGGAGAAAAGTCCCTGGGAAGGAGAGTAACCCTCACAGTCGGTAAGCTGATGGCTCATGTCGTAGATGACCTCATCAGGAGTACGGAAGCCAAATGGAGCAGGGTTTCCGATGTTCAGTTTCAGAACCTGTGTGCCGCACGCTTCCATGCGGTTCGCTTCTTCTACGACAGGTCCGCGGACATCATATAAGACATTGTCGAGTTTCGATGATTTTTTAAATTCTCGCATAGGGGAACCTCCTGTTTTTGTCTGGGAAATGAAAGCGGCAGATGGATCAGAAAAGGATCCTGACGGATCGGAAACCGTATCTGCCGTATATTTTACTGTGGAATCTTTTGCAAGCAGCCAATCGGGATCGACCTGGAGCACATCGGCCAGAAAGTGAAGAATGTCGGAGCGCGGAACCGTTTTTCCGCTGACATACTGGCTGACATGGCTTTTTCCAAGCTTCACACCGCGCCGCTGGGCCGCTCGGATCAAATCGACCTGCTTGAACTGTTTTGCCTGCATGGCCAGTTTCAGACGGTCGGAAAAGGTTTCATTTGTCATAGAAAATCTCCTTAAAATAGAATGCAAAATAAAGAAAGTTCAAAACTGTGCTTATTGTAGCATGAGTGGAAAGAAAGTTCAATAGAAAAAGCTGGGATTTGTAAAAAATATTGAAAAGTTCAAAACGGAAGAAAAAATAAGTTCAATTATAATGTTTGTCTATTCTGTACAGGTAAAACGTTAAACCTTGCGCATTTTGCAAATTGACAAACGATGAGATTTCGGTAGAATAAAAAATAGGATTTTATGCGTTTCTGTTGAAATCTGCCAATAGAAAAGGGAGAGAAAGGGAGGAAAATGTATGGGGGAAGGTCATAAAAAACTGAATTTTTCTGACTGTATGGGACTTGCGATCGGACAGATCATCGGCTCAGGAATCATGGTGCTGACGGGAATCGTCATCGGTCTGACGGGACACGGCATTGCGGCCGCGTTTGTATTGGGCGCAGTCCTCGCCATCATCACCTGTGTGCCGTTCATTATCCTGACATCCGCGATCCCGTCGTCGGGCGCCGGTTTCACCTACATCCGCCGGCTGATGGGCGAAAAAGCCGGATTTATGTACATTGCGATGTTCGTCTTAAGCCAGGTGCTGATCGCGACGTACGCGAAAGGCTTTGCGAGCTATTTCTGCTCGATCTTTCCGCAGTTCAATGAGGCGGTTGTGGCCATGGCGGCACTTGTCATCTGTACAGCCATCAACCTCGTCGGACTGAAATCGAGTGCACTCGTACAGAAGGGCATGGTTGTGATGCTGCTTTTAAGCCTGTTCTTATTTATTGTATTCGGACTGCCGAAAGTGAGCTGGGATGCCCTGACACCGACGGTATCCAATCTGATGCCGAACGGTCCGAAGAACTTTTTCACAGGTGTAGCGCTTTTGAGTTTTGCGTGCGGAGGCGCAAAATTCGTTGCGGAGAACGGAGACGATATCGTGGAGCCGTCCCGCACGATTCCAAAGGTTATCGTGCTTTCCACAAGTATCGTTGCTGTATTCTACGTGCTGATCGGTATTGTGGCAGGCGGCGTGCTTCCGGTCGAAACGGTTGCATTTCAGAACCTGACCCTTGTCGCGCAGGAGATTTTTCCAACCTGGCTGTACCTGTTTTTCGTGTTCGGCGGTGCTGTATTTGCGCTGCTCACCACCCTGAACGGAACCTTGAGCTGGGTGACACGAGGACTGCAGGCGGCCGCAAAACAGGGCTGGCTGCCGGAAAAAACTGCGGAGGAGAATAAAAACGGTGTTCCGGTGATCCTTCTGTTGGTATTTTTCCTGATGGGCGCCATTCCGATCCTTACGGGAATGGATCTGACATTGATTTCAAACATGGGTGTCGGAACCGATATGGCGACGGAGTTTATGGTGCTGCTGGCCTGCTGGCGTCTGCCGGATATTTTCCCGGAAGAGTATCAGAAATCTGCGTTTTGTATGAAAAAGCGGACACTTCACATTCTGCTGTTTTTCATCGGCATTCTGATGATTGGAACCTCGTATGTCAATCTGTCGGATCTTACCGTTCCGGCGGCGATCGCATGCGGCATCTATATTCTGGTGATGTTTGTTTACACGCAGGTCCGATATCCGTATGTGAAGGCAAAACAGGAAAAGAAAGAAGACAAATAAAGAAGAGAAAAAGAAGAGAAATGGAGAAGAAACATGAGGGCAACAACAAAAGAGCAGGGCTTTTACAGCCAGATTTTTAAGCTGGTTCTGCCGATTGTGATTCAGAATCTTTTAAGCGCGGCAGTTAACTCTGCCGATGTCGTGATGCTGAACTACGTGGGACAGTCCGCTATTTCCGCGGTATCTCTGGCATCCAACTATGCAAATGTATTATTTATGGTTTATTACGGACTGGGAACAGGAGCAACACTTCTGTGTGCCCAGTACTTTGGAAAGGGCAATATGCGCGCAATTCAGACTGTCGAGGGAATCGCACTTCGATTCTCCGTCATCATCTCCGTTGTTGTGGCAGGAATTGCTTTTACCATGCCACAGATGATGATGCGTCTGTTTACAGATAATGCGGAACTGATCCGGATCGGTGCTTCGTATCTGCGTGTCATGGGTGTTACCTACCTGTGCTGGGGCATCACGGAGGTCTATCTTGCGGTGCTTCGAAGCCTCGGCCGTGTGACGATCAGCATGGCGATGAATATGATGGCATTCGCACTGAATGTATTTTTCAACGCATGCTTCATTTTTGGCCTTTTCGGATTTCCGAAGCTTGGAGCAACCGGTGTTGCAATCGCAACGGCGATGTCGCGTGTCATTGAATTGATCGGCTGCGTGATTGTGTCGATTACGAGTAAGGATATCAAGCTCGATCTGCGGTACATGTTCATCCGCAACAAGCTGCTGTTTTCCGATTTTGTGAAGCTGTCACTTCCGGCGCTTGGAAATGATCTTTCCTGGGGCGTTGCATTTTCGATGTATTCTGTGATCCTGGGCCATCTGGGAAGCGATGCGGTAGCGGCAAACTCGCTCGTTGTCGTTGTAAGAAACATCGGAACCGTGCTGTGCTTTGGTGTGGCAAGTGCGGGCGGTATTCTGCTTGGAAATGTTATGGGAGAAGGAAATCTGGAAAAGGCGAAGGAATATGCATCGAAACTGCTGAAGCTGACGGTTGTTACCGGAGCAGTGGGCGGACTGGTTGTACTGGTCATCACGCCGTTTGTACTGAGATTTGCTTCGTTAAATGAGACTGCGATGCATTATTTGAAATATATGCTGCTGATCAACACCTATTATATTATGGGGGCAGCTGTCAATACGACGCTGATTGCCGGAGTATTCCGTGCCGGAGGTGACACGAAGTTCGGACTGATCTGCGATACGATTGATATGTGGTGCTATGCGGTGCCGCTGGGATTTATTGCAGCGTTTGTCTTCAAGCTTCCGGTTCTTTGGGTCTACTTCCTGCTGTGTACAGATGAGTTTGTAAAATGGCCGTGGGTTCTGAAACGGTATAAGAGCGGATTGTGGGCAAAGAACATTACGCGGGATCATCTGTTTGAGGATGAAGCAAAAGAATAGATGATATAGATATAGAAAAAAGACATCTGCGGAGGTGAAAAATCACTTCGTCAGATGTCTTTTTCAAACACGCTCTAAAGAACAGTATATCCTTTGCTCTTTAAGCTTGCTTCTGTCTCGTACACATCCGGTACATGGAACACCATGATCGGGCAGCCGGACTCACGGTTGAAGGAGAGATAGATGTAGTCGATGCTGATATTTGTCTCAAGCAGTGTTTTCAGAAGAGAATTTAAGTTACCCGGCTGATCGACGACTTCAACACCGAGTACATCTGTCTGGCGTGTCATGTAACCGGCAGCCTGAAGCGCCTGCTCTGCTTTATCCGGATCGGAAACGACCATGCGGACAATGCCGTACTCTGCGCTGTCATTGTTGACGGAACCTAAAATGTTGACGTCATTTTCAAACAGAATCTGTGTAATCTGCTGCATCGTGCCTTTTTTATTTTCTGCGAAAATAGAAATTTGTTTTAACATAATTGGGGCCTCCTAAAATAGATTTCTGGTTTTATTATACTGCCAAAATCAAACCCGTCAACGAATTTTGGAAAAGAAGACGAAAAAAGATGAAAAAAGTGTATTGCTTGCAGAAAATTGATAGAATAAAAACATCAATACAAAAAATGAAAAAAGAAATCGATGGATGGGGAAAAGACAGAAAAGTCGGTTTGTAAGAGAAAATACACAAAATACAGATGAAATATAAAAAAACAGGCGAAAAAACTTTTGCATAATGCCGAAAAATGCGCTACAATATAAGCGATATATGTGAATTTATCATTGGGAGGTATTAGAATTATGGCTACATTTTATGCATCAAAAACAGGAGAAGTATCTGCAAGAGAAAAAGAACATTCCGCGCTGGTACGTGAACTGGCCGGTGAGTGCATGACACTTCTTGAAAACGACGGAACCCTGCCGCTTGCCGGTGCAGGAAAAGTCGCAGTTTATGGCAACGGCGTCCGCCACACGGTAAAAGGGGGTACCGGTTCCGGAGACGTTAACACAAGAACGGTTGTCACGATTGAACAGGGCTTAAAAGAGGCCGGTTTTGAAATCCTGACCGGTAAATGGCTCGATGAATACGACAAAGTCCTCGCAGACGCGCAGGCCGCATACCAGGCAGAACTGGCAAAAAAAGCAGAGGAGCTTCACGTTCCGATTTTTGCCGTTATGTTTTCCGAAGTATTCGCACAGCCTGACGTACCGGCTATCACCGAAAAAGAAGACACCGATACCGCAATCTACGTTCTGTCAAGAAACTCCGGCGAGGGCGCAGACCGCTACGACAGAGAGTGCGATTATCTGCTCGGCAGAAACGAGCTCGCAGACATCGCTTATCTGGCAGAGCATTATGAGAAAACCGTTTTAATTTTAAATATTGCAAACCTGGTGGATACCACCGAATTAAAGAAAATCAAAGGACTGAACGCGATTCTTCTCGCAGGACAGGCAGGAAATGCAACCGGAAACATTGTTGCAGATGTTGTCCTTGGAAAAGGTATTCCATCCGGAAAACTGACCGATACCTGGGCTGCTTCCTATGAAGACTATCCATCCTCCAAAAACTTCAGTCACAACAATGGCGACACCAACGATGAGTATTACAATGACGGCATCTATGTCGGCTACCGTTATTTCGATACCTTCAACGTAACCCCGAACTACTGCTTCGGCTACGGCAAAGGATACACCGATTTTGAGATGGAAGTAAAAGAGGTAGAGGCAGACGCAGAGAACGTTACCGTTACCGCATCCGTAAAGAATATCGGTGGCAAATTCGCCGGAAAAGAAGTTGTTCAGGTTTACTATTCCGCACCGGAAGGAGAAGTAGAGAAACCGTATCAGGAGCTCGGCGGATTCGGAAAATCCGATCTGCTTGCCCCAGGCGAGTCCCAGACCCTGACCGTTTCCTTCCCGACCAGATCCATGGCTTCCTACGATGAGAAGAAAGCAGCATGGGTACTCGAGGCAGGAACCTACTATATCCGTGTCGGCAATAGCTCCAGAACAACGAAAGTCGCAGCTGCCCTGAACCTCAAAGAGACCGTTGTTACTGTTCAGGCAAAGAACCTCTTCCCGGCAGACGACGCTCCGCAGGAACTCTCCAAAGCTGGCGTAACCCCATACAGCTATGAGGGAGAAGCAGAAGAGAAAGCAGCTGCAAAACAGATTGATATCTGCAGCAAATGCATCAAGACCGAAACGATTACATACAGTGAGACACCGGAAGCATTCCCGGTTTACGAGGGCGAGAAGCTGACTGCAGCAGATGTAAAGAGCGGAAAAGCAACGTTAAAAGATCTCGTATCGCAGCTGACCGTAGAAGAGATGGCTGCCGTTTGCAATGGTACTGCAGACGGACTTGGTCAGGAAGGATTTATCGGATCTTCTTCCGATATGGCACCTGGAGCAGCGGGAGATACGACTTCCATTCTTCTGGAAGACAGAGGCATTTACAATACGATTCTTGCCGATGGTCCGGCCGGCCTTCGTCTGATTCCGCACTTTGTCGTTGACGCAGACGGAAAAATGGTTTCCTCCGGAAATACGCTGGAAGATGCGTTTAACAAAAATAAAATTGAAGTTCCGGAAGGCGGCATCGAATACTTCCAGTACTGCACTGCAATCCCGGTAGCAGCACTTCTTGCGCAGTCCTGGAACATGGATCTGATCCAGAAATGCGGCGATATCGTCGGAAAAGAGATGGAAGAATTCCATATTTCCGTATGGCTGGCGCCTGGCATGAACATTCACAGAAATCCGCTCTGCGGAAGAAACTTCGAGTACTATTCCGAGGATCCGCTTGTGGCAGGTATGTGTGCAGCAGCCGATACCAGAGGAATCCAGTCCCATGCCGGAATCGGAACCAGCATCAAGCACTTTGCAGCCAATAACCAGGAAGACAACCGTATGTATGTCAATGAGCATATCAGCGAGCGTGCAATGCGTGAAATCTATCTGAAGGGCTTTGAAATCGCAGTCAAGACAGCACAGCCGATGACAATCATGTCCTCCTACAACCTGGTAAACGGCGTACATACTGCCAACAGCCACGACCTTCTGACGGCAGCAGCAAGAGATGAGTGGGGCTTCGCAGGTTATGTTATGACCGACTGGGGAACCTCAGAGGATATGAGCGGACTGTTTGCCTATAAATATAACCTGAAATACGGACATTCCACTTCAAGAGAATGTGTTCTTGCAGGAAATGATCTGCAGATGCCGGGCCAGGAAGGAAACCGTCAGGAAATTGTAGCATCTGTTGCAGACGGAACCCTGCCGCTTGGACAGCTTCAGACCTGTGCATACCGCATTCTGAATGTTGTTCTGCAGTCCCTCGCCTATGATGACTGCAAACCATATGGTGATCAGTTCGATCTCGAAGAGGCAGTTACCGTTACAAAAGCATAAAAAATCAAAAAAAGCATAGAAGCAGCCCCGCAGACCCTTACCATAAGGCTTTGCGGGGCTGCTTTTTGTACGGTCAAAGAGGCAAGTCTGTGACTGCATGAGACAAACGATTTCCGCAACCTGCAAGCCCCGCCTGGTGGTATAAAATGTAAAAAGCTCACGAAAAAACGGTAAAACTGGAGAAAAATACAGAATAAAATCGGTAAAAAATAAAAAAATAGTGGAAAATGCACAAAAAAGCTTGTCCACAGAGCAAATAGTGTGTTATAATGAATATATCTATTAAAACAGGGGGATAGATTATGGCAAAAGAAATGATAGCAATGCTTCTTGCCGGAGGTCAGGGATCTCGCCTTTATGCGCTGACCGAGAAGCTTGCAAAACCGGCAGTTCCATTTGGTGGAAAATACAGAATCATCGATTTCCCGCTTTCTAACTGCGTAAATTCCGGAATTGATACCGTAGGTATTCTGACTCAGTATCAGCCAATGGTGTTAAATGAGTACATAGGAAACGGCCAGCCGTGGGATCTGGACCGCCTCCATGGAGGTGTTCACGTGCTGCCTCCTTATCAGAAAGCCTCAGGTTCTGACTGGTATAAAGGAACTGCAAATGCCATCTACCAGAACATTCCATTCATCGAGAGCTACGATCCGGAGTATGTCATCATCCTTTCCGGAGACCAGATCTGCAAACAGGACTACAGCGATTTCCTCCGCTTCCATAAGGAAAAAGGAGCAGAGTTCAGCGTTGCGGTTATGGAAGTGCCGTGGGATGAAGCATCCCGTTTCGGACTTATGGTGGCAGATGAAAATGACAAAATCACCGAGTTCCAGGAAAAACCAAAACAGCCGAAATCCAATCTGGCATCCATGGGTATCTACATTTTCAACTGGGATATCCTGAAAAAATATCTGATTGAGGACGAGGCAGACCCGAATTCTTCGAACGATTTCGGAAACAATATCATCCCGAATCTTTTAAAAGACGGACGCAATATGTACGCTTATCACTTCAGCGGATACTGGAAAGATGTAGGAACCATCTCCTCTCTGTGGGAGGCAAACATGGAAATCCTCGATCCGGAACACAGCGGAATCAACCTGTTTGACAATGACTGGAAGATTTACAGCCGAAACAGCGGAAAAACAGGCCATAAGATCACCGAAACCGCTGTTGTGGAAAACTGTATGATCACCGATGGCTGCCGTATTGCAGGTCATGTCAAACACTCGATTCTGTTCTCAGGCGTAAAGGTTGCCGAGGGCGCAGAAGTAGAAGATGCCGTTATCATGGGAGGAACCGTGATCGAATCCGGAGCAGTCGTAAAACACTGTATCGTTGCGGAAAGCGTTGTGATTGGCCAGAATGCCGTGGTAGGAGAGATGCCGCATGATGGCGAAAAAGGTGTTGCCACCATCGGATCCGGAATTCATATCGGTGAGCGTGCCAAGGTAGGACCAAATGCAATGGTAAATGCAAATGTAAAGGATGGTGAAGAAGAATGGTAAACGCAAATGCAGATGCACTGGGCATCATTTTCCCAAACAGCTATGATGATCAGGTACCGGATCTGGTAAACGAGCGTCTGATGGCCTCCATTCCTTTTGCCAGCCGTTACCGCATGGTGGACTTTATCTTATCCAGCATGGTAAACTGCGGAATCGGAAATGTATCCATTATCGTCCGCAAAAATTACCATTCGCTGATGGATCATCTCGGCTCCGGACGTGAGTGGGATCTTGCCAGAAAAAAAGGCGGCTTAAATATTGTTCCGCCTTATTCTGAGAAGAAAATTCAGGTGTATTCCGGAAGAGTGGAAGCACTGGCAAATGTTCTCGATTTTCTGAAATGGCAGAAAGAAAAATACGTTGTTATGGCGGACACCAACATTGCCTGCAATTTTGATTTCAAAGAGATGCTGAATCAGCATATCGAAAGCGGCGCAGATGTTACGGCAGCTTATACCAAACAGCCGATTCCGGAAGGCGTCAGAAGCTCTTACGAGAAAACCAATTATCTGCACTACACCTTCTCCATGGCAGGACAGAAGATCAGCAAGATCTTTGTAAACTCGGAGGAAAACGGAGTACAGAATGTATCGATGAATATCTACGTGATGGAGCGTCAGCTTCTGATCGACGAAATCAAAAAAGGCTTTGTCCTTGGAAATAAATTCTTTGAGCGTGATGTCCTGGCACCGCAAACAGAGAAGCTGAATATTCAGGGATATGAGTTTACCGGCTATCAGGCAAGAATCGACGATATGAAGAGCTATTTCGATGAGAACATGAAGCTCTTAAAAGATGAAAATCTGGATAGCCTCTTCTTGGGAAACCCGATCTATACCAAAGTCCGTGACGACAATCCGACCCGTTATATCAACGGATCAAAAGCGAAAAACGTGATGGTAGCTGACGGCTGTGTGATTGAAGGTGAGATTGAAAACAGTATCCTGTTCCGTGGCGTCAAAGTAGCCAAAGGAGCAAAAGTAAAGAACTGTATCCTGATGCAGGACACCGTCATCGAAGCAGGCGCTGAGATCGAATACGTTGTCTCCGACAAATACGTAACCGTATCCGAAGGCAAACAGTTAAAAGGAACCGACTCCTTCCCGGTATTTATCGCGAAGGATCAGGTAGTATAAAGACACCCCAGGCGGGCAGGGAGGATATCTTCCCTGCCCGCTTTTTAAGATGAAAAACAAGCGCAAAAAAAGGTACTGCACCAGGAACGGATCCATCCTGTGCAGTACCTTTTTTCAGAAAAGTATGTTTTGTTTTCAGGCTTTCAGCGTTGGCAGCTGATACTGTTTTTTTAGTTCTTTATACTCTGCCTCAAACTCTTCTTCTTTCTTCAGCGCATGCAGATACTCATGCGTATCGAAGGATCCGCTGTGGATCTGGCTGACGCAGACGGCGATGTTGGAGCAGTGGTCGGAAATCCGTTCGAAGTCGGTCATTACATCGGAAAGGATAAAACCAAGCTCGATTGTGCATTTTCCACTCTGGAGTCGTTCAATGTGGTGGTTCTTCAGGCTGGAATTCAGGCTGTCGATCACCTGCTCGAGCGGTTCCACTTCATTTGCTTTTTTTACATCCTCATTGTTGAAAACGGAGAAGGTCAGGCTGACGATATCTTTGACTGCTTTTCCATAAACAGCAAGCTCTGCGGCTCCGTCAGCGGAGAACTGCAGGTTCTTGTCATGCATTTCTCTTGCAGCTTTCATGATGTTGACGGTGTGATCGGAAATTCGTTCGAAATCGCCGATGCAGTGCAGGATCATGGAAAGTGTCTGGCTGTCCTTCGGAGAAAGCTTTTCGCTGGAAAGCTTCACCAGATATGTGCCGAGGGCATCTTCAAAATGATCCACCTTTTTCTCAAGAATATCTACATTTTCCGCATCTGCCTCGTTGTAGGAGGCCATCAGGTCAACGGAAGTAACAAGACCGGTTTCGGTCAGCTCTGCCATTTTTGCGGCTGCAACTTTACACTGCTGCAGAGCAAAAGCCGGGCTGTCGAGGAAACGGGTATCGAGCATCTGAACCGCTTCGTCTGCTTTTTCTTCCGGTCCGTCCGGAATGGTCAGTTTCGCAAGTTTAACCAGTCCGTCCGCAAACGGGAACAGGATCAGAGTTGCAAAAATATTGAAACCGGAGTGAACGATTGCGATACCGGCTGCATTTGCGGAGGTTTCGAGGAATGGAAAATGTACAAAGGCATTGATTCCATAGAAGAGAACCAGGAAAAGAACAGTACCGATAATGTTAAAATAAAGGTGAACCATTGCGGTACGGCGTGCATTGCGGCTTGTACCGATGGAGGAGAGCAATGCGGTAATACACGTACCGATATTCTGTCCCATGATGATCGGGATCGCTACGGCGTAGCTGACGGAACCGGTTGCGCAGAGTGCCTGAAGAATACCGACAGAAGCAGAGGAACTCTGGATCACGGCGGTCAGAATGGTTCCGGCGAGAACACCGAGCACCGGCATGGAAAATTTTACGAGAAGTCCCGTGAATTCCGGTACATCTGCGAGCGGTGATACAGCGCTGCTCATGGTGTGCATACCAAACATCAGAATGGAAAAACCGGTTAACAGGGTACCGACATTTTTCTTTTTATCGCTCTTTGCCAGCATCAGCATAAAAACGCCGATGATTGCAAGAATAGGGGAAAAGGACGACGGGTTCAGCATTTTAATGAATACATTGTCGCCCTGAATGCCGGTAAGACTTAAGATCCAGGAAGTGATGGTGGTACCGATATTGGCACCCATAATGATGCCGACTGCCTGGTTCAGCTTCATGATGCCGGAGTTTACGAATCCGACAACCATAACAGTGGTTGCAGAAGAGGACTGGATAACTGCGGTAACACCGGCACCTAAAAGAACTGCCATAATCCGCTTTGAGGTCAGCTTTTCCAGCAGGTATTCCAGTTTACCGCCGGAAAGTTTGGTCAGACCATCGCCCATGGCGCTCATGCCGTATAAGAACATGGCAAGGCCACCGACAAAGGATAACACTCCAAAAATGTCCATAATTTCTCCCTTTACGTAATTTTCTTTTTCTTTTCGTGGGTTTAACAATAGATACACGTTTTGCAGGTCTTACTCGAGAAAAAACCTACATTTAGAAGATAACACATCTAAAAACAGTTTTGTGTTAAATGTATGTAAAGTTTGTAAAACGGTCAAAACAACTCAAAATCCGGTGCGGCACTGTTTTGTGCCGGTACCGGATCGTTTCTCGATTCCTTTGCATCCGAAAGAAGCTGCCACTCGCAGGATCTGCAGATGCGGGTAGTTTGGCTGAATATGATTTTCATAAGAAATCTTTTAACTTTTCCATGTTGTATTCTTCAAATTTTCGCAGCTTATCCATCAGATCCCGGATTTTGGGATCCGCGTCCTCATACTGGCGGTACTTCTGGATCGCCTCGACGATGCCCATGCTGCTTCCGGTAATCAGCATGCTGGCAATGTGTGAGGCGGACTGATCCGTCATGGTCTGCAGGTTTATCATAAAATACGTGCGTGCTTTCTCCATCATGCCAAGGCCTTTTTCATCGTATCCATGCTCGTTCAGCAGCTCCTTTGCCGCCTGATGAAATTCCTCATAGCCCTGAAACTGGGTTTTCAGATGTTCTTTTAAGTCTTTGTCCTCAACGACTCCAATGAGCTGCCGGATCGTGTCGACACCCATCTGGGAGTTCTGGTAAATAAAGTTTAAAAGCTCTGCATCTCCACTCATCGTGCATCTTCCTTTCTTGCTTTCTTTGGTGGTTTCATGAAAAAGTATTGCCGGAAATCGGGGCAAATATACCTGATTTTAATTGTAATTTTACAGGGAAAAAAGTATAATAAAAGCATCGGAAAAAGAGTACGAAAAAGCGGAAAAAAACGCAGAAAAACGGAAAGGAGAAGGAAAAATATGCAGTTATTTTATACCCCGCAGCATGCCCGTGTCGGCGATGTGATTCCTTATTATGAAGATGGGAAATTCCACCTTTTTTATCTGAAAAACTGGAATCCGTATTTCGGCAGTGACCGGAAAGAAGGCTGGCATCTGCTAAACACAAAAGATATGGTGCATTATGGGCCGGAGACGGCGATTGGGATTCTGGGAGGAACCGGATCTGTCATCAAGGCGGATGGGATTTACCATTTATATTACTGTATTTTTGAGCAGAACCCGCAGCGGCAGTACGTCTGCCATGCGACGAGCCGGAATCTGGAGAGTTGGACAAAACACGAAAAGGAAACCTTCGGACCGGATGAAACGATCTATCTTCCGACCGACTGGCGCGATCCATACGTGTTCTGGAATGAGGAAGAAAACTGCTGGTGGATGCTGCTGTGTGCGCAGAGCCAGGGAAAAACAGGCCGCCGCGGCTGTGTAGGCTTATGTAAATCTGCAGATCTTCATCACTGGGAATGCTGTGAGCCGCTGTATGCACCGCATGCGAGCATGTCTGCGTACGAGTGCCCGGATATGTTTTATGAAAACGGCTGGTGGTATCTGATCTTTTCGCAGTTCACAGACCGTTTCCAGACCATTTACCGCATGAGCCGTTCCTGCCATGGACCGTGGAAACGCCCGAAAACAGATTCCTTTGACGGTCGTGCGTTCTACGCGGCAAAAAGCTGCGGGGATGGAAACCACCGGTATCTGTTCGGCTGGAATCCGACAAGGACACAGAACACTTGGAATTTCGACCCGGATCCGAACCACGAGGGATACGATTACAAAACGTATGACTGGGGCGGTACGCTGATTCCGCATGAAATTTATCCACAGGAGGACGGCACACTGGCGGTAAGACCAAATCCGGCACTGAAAGAGGTTCTGACCATTCAAAATGACGTAAAGTGGGTACCGATGAGCGGCGCGTGGGAGATTGGTGAAACATCTGCTGTTGTTGATACGCCGTATGCTTATGCGTCTGCACTCAGTGAAAACGACGTTCCGCATCAGGGCCGTCTGGCACTTGATTTCACGTTTTCTGAAGGAACGGAGCGCTTTGCCGTGGCACTGCAGGTGGATGAGGAGTTTGCGAGAGGCTACTATTTCTACTTAGATCCGAAGCGGCAGCGTCTGGAGTACAAGAGTGCAATCCGTATGCATGAGCAGGGTGGATGGACGTTCCAGTACGATGTCGAGCTGGAGCGACCGCTGGAGCTGATTCCGGGAAAAACGTATTCCATGGAAATTTATATCGATGAGTCTGTGATGGAAGTCTATGTGGGCGGAACAACGGCTCTCAGTGTGCGCGCGTATGACCTGCACGACCGGAAGTTTGGCCTTGCTGTATCTGACGGAAAAGTGCGTTTTGAAAATATTCAACTAACGACGATGGGAGGGTGAACGGATGAGTCTTTATTTTCGACCGGAAAAGGCAGTGCTGGGTGATGTGATCCCCTATTACGACAATGGTGTTTTTAAACCGTTTTATCTTCGCAATTACCGTGCGAACCGGGATGAACAGCATCAGGACAGCTGGGTGATGCTGAGCACAACGGATCACATTCATTATACGGAGCATGATACAAAAATCGTGGGCGGCACGGGTTCTGTGATCAAAGTGGACGGGCTGTATCATATGTTTTACTGTACCTTTCAGAAGCTGCCGGAAAAGAATTACATGAATCACGCCGTCAGCACCGATCTGGATGTGTGGATGGAAATCCCGGAGGATCGCTTTGCGTCGGATGATGTGATCTATGAGCCGATCCACTGGAGGGATCCGTTTGTCTTCTGGAGTGAGGAGGAAAACTGCTGGTGGATGATTTTTGCGGCGCAGAAAAAAGGAAAAACGACGAGGAGAAGCTGTGTGGGTCTGTGCAAATCGAAGGATCTGCATCACTGGGACTACTGCGAGCCGTTCTATGCGCCGATGAATGCACAGTGTGCATTTGAGTGCCCTGACTTTTTCCGGATGGGAGACTGGTATTATCTCGTCTTTTCGTCGTATGCGGACCGCTATCAGACGATGTACCGGAAGAGCAGAAGTCCGTATGGACCGTGGCAGACGCCGGAAGTTGATACATTCGACACGCGCGCTTTTTATGCGGCAAAGACGGGAAGTGATGGCGTTCACCGATACGTTTACGGCTGGAACCCGACAAGAGAAGTCAATGAGCATAATTTTGATCCGCCGGGATATCCCGGAAAAGACTGCAATACCTGGGACTGGGGCGGCAGTCTGGTGGTGCATGAGCTGTGGCAGGATGAGAATGGCGATCTTTTTGTGAAGCCGATTCCGCAGGTGCTGGAAGCCGTGGGATGGGAAGAACCGCTTCAGATGCAGGCGCTGACAGGAGAGTGGAAGCTGGAAAAGAACCAGGCAGAGGTTGATACACCGTACGATTTTGGTGCGCTGCTGCTGAACCCGGTGGGTGAAACGAGTCGTCTTTCCTTTGACGTCGAGGTGGACGGGGATTGTCCGAGCGTTGGAATTGCCGTGCATGTCGAAGAAACATTTACGGTCGGTTATTATCTTCTGATTGATTTTGGCCGTCGCCGGATCGAGTTTAAATCCGGAGTCCGCATGACAGAGCGGGGCGGACAGATGTTCCCGTATGAGGTGGAACTGGAACGGCCGCTGCCGTCATCAACGGGAAGAAGCTTTCATGTCGATGTGATTGCAGACGGTACGATTCTGGAGGCTTATGTGGATGGCAAAATTGCGCTTGGAACGAGGATGTATGATCAAACGGGCGGATGCTTCGGGCTGTATGCATCGGATGGGAAAGCGGTATTTCGGGACATAAAGGTTTTTCACGCATGATAACCTTGCTGCACACGCCGTCCGCATGCGGAATCCGGCGGAGGGTCTCTTTTGAGAGAGTTGCTCATTTGGGAACTTTTGCTTGCAGTTTTGCCGGAGTGTGGTAAAGTAGTAGAGGAGTTATATGAATTTCAGCGGGGGACAGAAAATCGGATCTGTCGTTCCGCGTTCAGAAAGAGGATAGAACATTATGCTGAAAAAAATTGGAAGAAATGATCCCTGCTGGTGCGGCAGCGGGAAGAAGTACAAAGACTGCCATCTGGCGCTGGATGAGAAAATCAATTCTTATAAATTAAAGGGATGGAAAATTCCGCCGAAGAAAATTATCAAAAGACCGGATCAGATCGATGGGATTCGTGAAAGCGGTCTTGTCAATATTGCAGTTCTGGATTATGTGGCCGAAAACATTCATGCAGGCATGAGTACGGAAGACATCGACCGTCTGGTTGCGGAAAAGACAAAAGAACTCGGCGGAATTGCAGCACCGCTGAACTATGAGGGATTTCCGAAAAGCGTGTGCACCTCCATCAACGATGCGGTATGCCATGGAATTCCGAACGAGGAGGAAATTCTGCAGGACGGAGATATCATCAATGTTGATGTTTCTACCATCTATAAAGGATATTTTTCCGACTCTTCCCGTATGTTCTGTATCGGTGAGGTAGACGAGGTCTCAAAGAAGCTGGTGGAAGATACGTTAAAAGCCGTACAGCTCGGACTCTCCGAGGTGCGCCCGTTTAACCGGCTTGGCAATGTCGGCGCTGTGATTAATGAATTTGCCCAGAGCCAGGGCTATAAAGTAGTCCGTGACATCGGCGGCCATGGTGTCGGTCTGGAGTTCCATGAGGATCCGTTCGTCAGCTATGTCACAAGACGCGATACCGGAATGCTGCTCGTACCGGGTATGGTATTCACGATTGAGCCGATGATCAATCTCGGAACGGATGAGATTTTCATCGACTCCGACAACGACTGGACTGTCTACACCGAAGACGGCGCACCGTCAGCCCAGTGGGAGGTTACGGTTGCGGTAACAGAAGATGGATATGAAATTCTGGCATATTAATTGACGCATAGAAATACAAAAGCTGTGTCTGTGGAAGAAACTATTCTCCAGAGACACGGCTTTTTTCTTTGTTGTCAGAGAAAAGCAGGTTGCATAATGGCAGGAAATACAATTATAATAAAGAAACCGAAAGAAACAGGAAAACGACAGATCGGAAGAGATACGGTGTGCGAGCAAGGATGATGATTTTTGAAAGAGAAAAGGGAGAAATATTATGCTGGATTTGGAACAGGAGATGAGCCGGTGCCGGGTTTGCCCGCGGAAGTGCGGAGCGGACCGGGAGCATGGAAAGACAGGGTATTGTAAGGCGCCCTCCGGGGTTGCGGCGGCGCGGGCGGCGCTGCATTTCTGGGAGGAGCCTTGTATTTCCGGGACGACGGGGTCAGGGACGGTTTTCTTTTCCGGGTGCAATCTGCGGTGTGTCTACTGCCAGAACCATCATATCGCGGAGATGGAGAGCGGAAAAGTGATCTCGATCGACCGGCTTTCGGACATTTTTCTGGAGCTGCAGGCGCAGAATGCGAATAACATCAATCTCGTGACGCCGAGCCACTATGCGTTACAGATCCGGGAGGCACTTCTTTTGGCAAAGAAAAAGGGACTTACCGTGCCGGTTGTGTATAACTGCGGCGGGTATGAGAGCGTGGAAGCCCTGCAGGCACTGGACGGGCTGATCGATATTTACCTGACGGATTTTAAATATATGGACCCATCCCTTGCAAAAGCGTACTCGCGGGCAGAAGATTACCCGGAAACAGCAAAACGGGCGCTCGCGGAAATGGTGCGCCAGACGGGTGAAGCTGTATTCGATGAAAATGGTCTGATGAAAAAAGGTGTGATTGTGCGCCATTTATTGCTGCCCGGTGCTGTAAAAAATGCAAAAGCTGTGGTAAAATACGTCTATGAGACGTACGGCGATACCGTCTGGCTGAGTCTCATGAGCCAGTACACGCCGCTTCCGCAGGTGGAAAACATAAGTCTGCTGAACCGGAAAACGACAAAGCGGGAGTATGAGCGTCTGCTGGACTATACGTTTTCCCTCGGCGTCACCAACGCCTTTTTACAGGAAGGCCCGGTGGCTGAGGAGAGCTTCATTCCGGAATTTGACGGAAGAGGAATCTGACAACAACGAATTTAAATTGTACAATACGAGGAGGAAAAACTTTTGAGCAACGCAGTTGTAACACTGAAAAAAGGAGAGGGCCGCGCCCTAAAGCAGGGCGGAGCCTGGATTTTTGATAATGAGATCGCTTCGATTTTAGGAGCATATGAAAACGGAGATATCGTGCTGGTGCGCGACTTCGACGGATACCCGATGGGGCGCGGTTTCATCAACGAGCATTCCAAAATCCGCATCCGTATGATGACAAGAAATATCGACCAGGAAATCGATGAAGCATTCCTGAAAAAAAGAGTGCAGGATGCCTGGGAGTACCGTAAAAAAGTGACGGACACATCGAGCTGTCGTCTGATTTTCGGTGAAGCAGACTTTCTGCCGGGACTCGTAGTGGATAAATTCTCCGATGTGCTGGTCGTTCAGTCGCTGGCACTTGGTATCGACAAAATGAAAATGACGATCATCCGCCTGCTGGAGGAGATTCTGGCAGCTGACGGGATTAAGATTCGCGGCGTGTTTGAGCGAAGTGATGCAAAAGTGCGTGAGCAGGAGGGCATGGAGCGTGTGAAAGGATTTCTCTCCGAGCCGTTTGACACCAGCGTTGAAATCGTCGAGAATGGTGTTCATTATCTCGTCGATGTCAAGGACGGCCAGAAAACAGGATTTTTCCTCGACCAGAAGTACAACAGACTGGCTTTGCAGAAGCTCTGCAAAGACGCGAGAGTGCTCGACTGCTTTACCCATACAGGATCGTTCGCGCTGAATGCGGCATATGCAGGAGCAAAAGAAGTCATCGGCGTTGATGCATCGGAGCTCGGTGTAGAGCAGGCACGGAAGAACGCAGCCTTAAACGGTCTGGAAGACGTAGCATCTTTCGTCTGCGAGGATGTCTTTGAACTGTTGCCGCGTCTTGAAAAAGAAGGTGAGAAATTCGATGTTGTTATCCTTGATCCGCCGGCCTTCACAAAATCAAGAAACTCCATCAAAAACGCAATCAAGGGATATCGTGAAATCAATCTGCGTGGCATGAAACTGGTCAAAGACGGCGGCTACCTGTGCACCTGTTCGTGTTCCCACTTCATGGACTATGAACTCTTCACGAAAACCATCAACCAGGCGGCTCACAACGTTCACAAACGCCTCCGTCAGGTAGAGTACCGCACCCAGGCCCCGGATCACCCAATTCTGTGGGCGGCGGATGAGTCCTATTACCTGAAGTTCTACATTTTTCAGGTCGTTGATGAAAAGTAATGACTGGAAAGTGGCGGTAATGCTTGATTTATAAGGGTTGGAAGGCATTTGATATTTACAGAGAAAAATTCGTAAAGCATCGCAAAAAAAAGTTACAAATATATACGGAATGACTACGGTTTGGCTACGGTATTGAGACTTTTTTTGAAAGGGAAGCTATGATATTATTATCATGGAAGTAATGAACAGAGAGTGATCGAGAAAATTCGGTTGCTCTTTTTTTATTGTGAAGGGGGTTACATGTGCTATAATAAAACAAATTAACAAATTTGTGGAGGAAAACTTTTGATATGCATATCATTCAAATAGCAAATGATGAGGATAAAAAGAGCATAACCAGAAATATATTGGAAGAACTGCCTGAATGGTTTGGAATCCCCGAGGCACGAGAAGAATATATCCGCGACAGCGCAGGGAAAGTCTTCTTTTGTGCCATGGAAAACGAAAAAGACTTGGGATTTTTGTATCTCAAAGAAACGGGAAAAGATACAGTTGAGCTTGCGGTTATGGGCGTCTTAAAAGAATATCATCGCAAGGGAATCGGAAAAGATCTTTTTAACCGTGCGAAAAAGGCTGCAAAAGAAATGGGTTATTCATTTATACAGGTTAAAACTGTTCAAATGGGAAAATATAAATCCTATGACGATACAAATCGGTTTTACATTTCTATCGGTTTTAAAGAGTTTGAAGTATTTCCTACATTATGGGATAAATGGAATCCCTGCCAAATCTATGTGATGGGAATATGACAAATTCAAGTTTGTTTCATTGGAGAAAATTAAATTTTGCCAAATCATAATGCCAGTGTACGTTAAATATGCACTGGCATTTTTATGGACAATTTTACAAGAATGTCCATATATGGGCAAGAACCGATAAGTGAAGATTGATTTTTAATTATACGGTTGGTAAATTATAAGCAGATGGACATCTGTACATAAATATTCAGCTGGAGTGATTGAAATGAAATTTAAATTATCAAATAAAACAAGCAGATTTGCGAAACGGACATTAGCAGACTTTACAGAAAGAATGATTGTAATGCTGGCAGATATGTCGTTAGAAGAGATTTCTGTCCAGAAAATATGCGATATATGCAATTATCCAAGGTCAACATTTTATAACTATTTTGATGATATTTATGATCTGATGGATTATTGCTGGATTGCAATTATGAAAGATATGGATATAGAAAAATATCTGAATGTTCAGGGAGAACAAAACACAGAACAGATATTTTCTCTCCTATATGATTACCTTGATCAGTATAGATTACAGATTTGTAACATTTTATTAAAAAACAATTTGGAAGGAAGATGCATGGCTTCTCTGCGTACTTTTATGAAAAATCAGATCAGACAGGTGATAAGTATGTGTCCCGGAACGAAGGATTTTCCTGTGAGGGAAGATGTTATGGTTGACTACTATGCTGCAACACTTGAAATGCTGCTTGAAAAATGTTTTTTCACAAAGGAACAGCTAAGCAGAGAGGAAGCATTACAAGCAGTCCGATTTCTGCTTGGCAGTGTGGAAAAGGAGGCTCATAAAAAATGATTTTGTATTTCAGTGCAACAGGAAACGGAAAATATATCTCTGAACAGATTGCAGAGAAAACAAACGAAACATGCATGTCTATCGTAGACTGCATCCGTGAAGATAAGTATGTTTTTTCTGATGAAACAATACTTGGAATTGTGGTGCCGACTTATTTCTGGCGTCTTCCACGGATTGTTGCAGAATATCTGGATAAACTTAGAACAGAAAATTGTGGATATACATTTTTTCTTGCCAGCTATGGAACGACAACAGGTAAGGATGGCAGTATGGCGAAGGACATTATAGCTTGTCATGGACAGACGTTTGATGCGTATTATAGTGTGATCATGCCTGATACATGGACACCGGTGTTTGACCTTACGAATAAGAATAGAGTAGATAAGTGGCTGAGTGACGGCAAAAACCAGCTGGAACTTGTAATCGACAATATAATTTAAAAAAGAAAAGGTGACTTTTTAGACAAGAAATTACCAAAGTGGGTGGCTGCAATTCCCGCAGCTTATATGTATGCGACAGAGAGAAAAACAAAAAATCTGTCAGTAAACAAAGACGCATGTGTCGGTTGTGGTGTCTGTGCAAAAAAATGTCCGGTTGGTGCGATACAGATGGAAGAGGGATGTCCGGTCTGGAAAGTGGAAGAATGTGAAATGTGTCTTGGATGTCTTCACAGATGTCCGAAATTTGCAATCAGCTATGGCACTGGAAAAACGAACAGACATGGGCAGTATAAAAATCCGTATACAAGAATTTAGGAGGAACTATGGCAGATATAGCAGTAATTACAGGAACGTCATCAGGTCTTGGTGTAAAGTTTTTAGAGGCAGTCGTAAACAGATATCCGCAGATGGATGAATACTGGATTTTAGCAAGAAGAAAAGGACGATTAGATAAACTTGCTGGAAAATACAAGAATAAAAAAGTGGTCGCAATAGAGGTGGATTTAAGCAACGAGTCTTCTTATGATGGGCTAATCAAAAGACTGGAAAATGAAAAATCAAAGGTAAAAGTGCTGATCAATAATGCAAGATATGAAAAATCTGGCAAATTTGTTGATATGAGGCAGGAAGACATTTAATTTTGAAAATGCAGAGCATGTTGATGCTGACAGATGACCACATCACCCATTCCCTCGTTCGGCGAAACGGTTGCGGAACGAAAGGCCACCTGCGGATTCCGGAGGAGAGCAAAATGGCAGTGGAACTGTCCGCATATATAGAGAGTAGGAATGTGGATGGGTGGGAAGCCTGGGAGCAGTGAACTGTAACTGAAAAACAGCGCAGGAAAAAATCCTGCGCTGTTTTTTTGCGGAAAGTTGTGATATAGTAAAACTATGCGAAAGGAATCGAATAGAAAAAGCAAGAAATGGGAGGAATTGCCATATGACAGAACCAACATCCCACACACAGAAGAAAAAGCACTCCCGCCAGATGGCCACAAGCTGTGAGTCGTGCGGCAATTTTGTGTATGATGAGGATTATGAGTGCTACACCTGCGAGGTGGATCTCGATGAGGATGAGATGGCACGTTTTCTGCAGGATAAATTTTATGACTGTCCGTACTACCAGCTCGGCGACGAGTATCGGATTGTGCGGAAACAGATGTAGGCAGGCAATGCGTCCGGTATACAAAGCTGCGGCGTTTGCGATAAAAATAGAAAAAGAACAGGAGGCTTTTTACCATGAACAACGAAGTATTAAATGCAATCAAAACAAGAAGAAGCATCCGCAAATACAAAGCGGAGCAGATTACGGATGAGCAGCTTGATGCGATTCTGGAGGCCGGAACGTATGCGGCAACCGGCATGGGAAAACAGTCGCCGGTGATTGTTGTGGTACAGAAACCGGAGCTGATTGCAAAACTTTCGAAGATGAATGCGGCTGTTATGGGTACAACATCCGATCCGTTCTACGGTGCGCCGACGGTTCTGATCGTGCTTGCTGACCCGGAGCGCGGAACTTATGTGGAGGACGGCTCTCTTGTCATGGGAAATCTGATGCTGGCAGCACATGCCGTTGGTGTGGATTCCTGCTGGATCCATCGTGCAAAAGAAGAGTTCGCGAGCCCGGAGGGAAAAGACCTCTTAAAAGAGTGGGGACTTTCCGAAAATTATGTTGGCATCGGACACTGCATCCTCGGCTATCGCGACTGCGAGTACCCGGAGGCAAAAGAAAGAAAAGCAGATTATATTGTAAGAGTATAATCATCTGCGAAAAGGGCTCCGGGAGCGGCTGTGCGTTGAAAACACCCGCCCGGAGTCCATATTTTTAACCGGATCAAGCAAGTACTAGAGACAACAGAGGAACAGCCATGTATCGAATTATGATTGTAGAAGATGATGAAGTTATCGCCCGCACCGTGCAGCAGAGCCTGGTTTCCTGGGGCATGGATGCGTTCTGCGTACAGGATTTTTCCGGCGTTCTCGCCGAATTTGCCGTGAAAAATCCGCAATTAGTGCTGATGGACATTCATCTTCCCTTTTTTAACGGATTTCACTGGTGCCAGGAGATTCGAAAAGTCTCTAAAGTGCCGGTAATTTTTCTTTCTTCTGCATCGGACAACATGAACATCATTATGGCCGTTAATATGGGCGGCGATGACTTTATCGCGAAGCCGTTTGATTTAAGTGTCCTGACCGCCAAAGTCCAGGCGATGCTCCGCCGCACCTACGAATTTGCCGGAGAAACGAATTTCCTCGAGCACCGCGGTGCCATGCTCGATACGGGAAGTGGTGTGCTGAATTACCGGGGAAAGCGGATTGAGCTGACAAAAAATGAGTGGCGCATTCTGCAGTCCCTTCTCGAAAATAAAGGAAAAGCCGTCAGCCGCGATACGCTGATGATGCATCTGTGGGAGTCGGACAGCTTTATAGATGACAACACGCTGACCGTCAACGTCACGCGCCTGCGGAAAAAACTGGAGGAGGCAGGACTTACAGACTTTATCCAGACGAAAAAGGGTGTCGGCTACCTGATTGCATGACGGAAGCAGAACAGGAGAAAAAGGATGGAACAGCAGAAAGAGGGAATCCGGCAGGAGTTTATGCTTCTTAACTGGTATTTGAAAGAGCATCTTGCATCGACTGTGCGGATTGCCGCTTTTATCGGAGTATTTTCACTCCTCTGTTTTCTGCGCAATGTGCCGCAGGATGTCACCGTTTATATGATCGTGCTGATGGCTGCTGCCGGAGCCGCAGGTTTTTGCTTTCATTATGGGAAGTACCGGAAACATCATCTGGTCTTAGCACTCCTTGCCGCCGAACCGCAGGGCAAAACAGAAGCGCTTCCGGAGGCGGACGGGCTTCTGGCGCGGGATTACCAGCAGATCATCGCATCCTACGAGCGGCAGTTTCAGGAAGAACAGATTAAGATGGAGCAGAAATACCGCGATATGATGGAGTATTACACCATGTGGACCCATCAGATCAAAACGCCGATTGCGGCGATGCGGCTGCTTCTGCAGGAGGAGGATACGCCGCTTTCGCGTGAAATGCAGAGCGAACTTTTCCAGACGGAGCAGTATGTGCAGATGGCGCTGCAGTACCTGCGCATGGAAAAAATGACATCGGATCTTGTCTTTGCAAGGTACGATTTGGATGCGCTGATCCGCCAAGCTGTGCGGAAATATGCCCCGCTTTTTATCCGCCGGAAAATTATACTTTCCTACGAGCCGGTGCACTGCGAGGTGCTGACAGATGAAAAATGGCTCGTCTTTGTGCTGGAGCAGATTCTGTCAAATGCGCTGAAATACACGAAAAGTGGCAGCATTCACATCTATCTGTCACCGGATGCACCAAAAACGCTGGTGATTGAGGACACCGGCATCGGCATTGCGCCGGAGGATCTGCCGCGGATTTTCGAAAAAGGCTACACGGGCTGCAACGGCCGCGCAGACAAGCGGTCAACGGGCATCGGACTGTATCTGTGCCGCCAGATCATGGAGAAACTTTCGCATACCATCCGCATCGAGTCGGAGATGGGAGTGGGAACGAAGGTGTATCTTGGGCTGGATACCGTATCCCTGTAGTACATAGAGAGCTTCGCCGGGAATCTTACAGAAATGTAAGGTTGCCGGTCTTTTTGTAAGATGATCCTAAGGCAGAAGAGGGTGCGGACGGGTATAATAAGCCTTGTCAATTAAGAAAACAGTTCAGACAGAAAGGAAAATGTGACATGGCAATTCTGGAAGTAGAACATCTGAAAAAAACATATACCACGCGCCTCGGCAGCAACCGGGTGGAAGCGTTGAAAGACGTTAATTTTACAGTGGAGCGGGGCGAATTTGTTGCAATCATGGGCGAATCGGGAAGCGGAAAAACGACGCTTCTGAACCTGCTCGCAGCACTAGACAAGCCAACCGGCGGACAGGTGCGGTTAAATGGAAAAAATCTCGGCGAATTAAAAGAGAAGGAGATTGCCGGATTCCGCCGCGAAAACTTAGGTTTCGTGTTCCAGGACTTCAACCTGCTCGATACCTTTTCCCTGCGTGACAACATTTATCTGCCGCTCGTGCTGGAAGGAAAAAAATACGAGGAGATGAGTCTTCGGGCAGAGCCGATTGCGAAAAAACTCGGCATCACCCAGATCCTCAATAAATACCCATATGAGGTGTCCGGCGGACAGAAGCAGCGTGCAGCCGTTGCGCGTGCGCTGATTACCAATCCGGAGCTGGTTCTTGCGGATGAGCCTTCCGGCGCGCTCGATTCCCATGCAGCGGATGGCCTCATGAACCTGTTCGAAGAGATCAACGAGGAGGGCCAGACAATTGTTATGGTAACGCACAGTGTGAAGGCGGCCTGCTCGGCGAAGCGTGTGCTGTTCATCAAGGACGGCGAGGTCTTCCACCAGCTGTATCGCGGTTCTTTAGGACGCGATGAGATGTATCAGAAGATCTCCGATACGCTGACAATTCTTGCGACGGGTGGTGAACGGGATGAATAATCTGCTGTATGCCAGACTGGCAAAAACAAATTTAAGCAAAAACCGTCAGAATATCCTTCCGTATCTGCTGTCGTGCATCGGCACGGTGGTGATGTTTTTTATCATGGATACACTGGCGCAGGGAAGTGGCTTTGATTCCATGATCGGAAAAGATACGATCCTGACAGTGATGGGGATGGGAACCTATATCATTGGCCTGTTCGCGGTGATTTTTCTGATCTACAGCAATAGCTTTCTGGCAAAAAGAAGAAAAAAAGAGTTCGGTCTGTTCCAGATCCTCGGCATGGAGAAAAAGCATCTGGCGAAGATTCTCTTTTTTGAAAGTCTGTATCTGTGGGCGGCATCGCTTGGAATCGGTATTCTGCTCGGTGTGCTGCTGTACCGCCTGCTGTTTCTGGTGCTGATAAAGCTGACCGGACTGAACGGAACAATTGGTTTTGCGTTCAGTGCAAAAGCCGTGGGAAGTACGATGCTGCTGTTCGGCCTGATTTTTGTGATCAATTTTCTCTTAAGTCTCTGCCAGATCCATGTCTCACAGCCGGTTGAACTGCTGCACGGCGGCGCGCAGGGCGAGCGGGAGCCGAAAACGAAGCTGTTGACGGCGGTTTTGGGATTCATGCTGCTTGGTGTTGGCTATTATCTTGCTCTGACCTGCCAGTCCTCGATGGACGCGCTTGATAAGTTTTTTATTGCAATCGCTTTGGTTATGGCGGGAACGTACTGTCTGTTTTCTGCTGGAAGTATTGCATTTTTGAAAATCCTGAAGAAAAACAAGAATTACTATTACCAGACACGCCATTTTACAAGCATTTCGGGCATGCTGTACCGCATGAAGCAAAATGCGGTCGGTCTTGCGAATATCTGTATTCTGTCAACGGGTGTGCTTCTGGTTATCTCCATCAGCACATGTCTGTGGACGGGGATTGAGGAGGTTACCTATACGCGGTTTCCACATCAGATTTCGATCGAAGCAAATACTGGCGTGAGCGGCATTATGGAGACGGTGGAGCCGGTCAGTCAGAAGATGATAGAGGAAGTGAAAACTGAGATTGATCAGCATCTGGAAGAAAAGCAGCTCAAAAAAGAGTATGAAAGTGATCAGAGATACTATGTTATGCTTGCTGTTGTAGATAGAAACAAAGTAGAAAAAACACAGTCAGATGATGCTGCGGCGAGTACACTGATAAAGATTATGGAAGAGTCGGAGTACAAACAGGTAACCGGCGAACAGGTAGAGCTGGAACCAGGGCAGGCTCTGGTTTTTCAGGCAAAACAGAAAAATTATGGATATGACACGATTGAACTGGGAAATCAGACGTATGAAGTAAAAAAATGGAATACCGATAAAAAATCGTACATTCTGGATGAGAAGACGCAGGTGTATGAGACAATGACGGTGGTGACGCGGAACAAGGAAGCAAAGGAAGCGTATGCGGCTGTGCAGGGAAAGGAGCCAGAAGGATACAGTTGGGAATATGCTCTGGATCTTACCGGGGATGCCGGCGAACAGATCGCCGTTGGAGATGAGCTTGAGACGATACTGACGGAATCATCTTTTAACGGATGGCTGGAAGTGCGCGAAAAAGAGCGCAATACGGTTTACAGTCTGTATGGTTCACTTCTGTTTTTAGGTGTTTTCGTTGGTGCGCTGTTTTTGATGGGTGCCGTTATGATTATCTATTATAAGCAGGTTTCGGAAGGCTTCGACGACAGAAAAAGGTTCCAGATTATGCAGAAGGTCGGCATGAGCCGCAAAGAAATCCGTCAGACGATTCAGTCACAGGTGGTAACGGTATTCTTCCTGCCGCTTGTGATGGCCGTGGTGCATACAATGGTAGCGTTTCCATTGACCAAGCGTATCATGGCAATGCTGAATTTCCCGGACAGCAATCTGTTCCTGGTTGCAACAGCGATTACGATTGCGGCGTTTGCCGTGGTTTACCTGATCGTCTATGTGCTGACGGCGCGGGCGTATTACAAAATTGTGGAATAAAAAGATGTACTTTTTTCAAAACATCAGCGCGGCTTTGAAAAAAACTTAACAAAAAACGATGAGAAAAAGACATCCGGCGCAGACGGAAAATCTGTGGAGGATGTCTTTTTTGCTGTCCTATTTATAAATGCCGTTGACGGTAACTTTGAAAAGAGCTTCCTTTCCATTGAGTTCGTCTTTTCCATAGTCTTCCGGGAAAGTGACGGTTACATCTACGCTGTCGCCCGGGTGATGGCCGATGAGCTGTTCTTCAAAGTCATCGATGTAAGTGTGGGAGCCGATCACAAGATCAGCGCCGTTTCCTTTTGTGTTTCCACCTTCAAATTCCACGCCGTCAATGGAGCCGACATAGTCGATATTGACGGTATCACCGTCCTCGATGGTAAGGGAAGTGTCGGTCTGCAAAGAGGCAGAAGCCGAAGTGGAGGCTGATGAGGCGGCTGCGGTATCCTCCGAGGCACTTTTTGCAGAGAGTCGTTTGGAATCGAGTACGCTGGCGATAATAAGGCCGACGATCACAACGACAATCAGAGCCGGTCCGGCCCAGCTCCAGATCTTTTTGTAATGCGCTACTTTCGCTTCGTGCTCCCGCTCTTTGGCACGCCGTTCCTTGGCAGCTTTTCTGTTTTCTTTGTTCATAAAAAGGATCTCCTTTGCACTTTTACGACTGCAATCGTATTTTATAATATCAAATATATCATAAAAATATGGTAAAAGTGTGAAAAAAATAACACGATCCAACATTGTCAATGCTCAAAAATGACGATATAATGAGTGCAAGTGAGCCAAATGAAAATTTATTTTCAGTTGGCGAACGACGAATGTTGCTTACGCGATAGCGTAAGATTGAGTGCAAGTGAGCCAAATGAAAATTTATTTTCAGTTGGCGAACGACGAATGTTGCTTACGCGATAGCGTAAGATTGAGTGCAAGTGAGTCAAACGAAAATTTATTTTCAGTTGGCGAACGACGAATGTCGCTTACGCGATAGCGTAAGATTGAGTGCAAGTGAGAAAACGCGGCGAGTAAGGGAGTGAATAAAATGGATGACTGGAGTAGTTTCAGAACGACGACATCCGAACAGCAGCGCCTCCGGGCTGCACTTTCCGGCTTTTGTGAATCGCAGGATCTTCCGGAAGAACAGCGAGCCGCATATACCGCATACCTGCGGAAACGCATTCGTCCCGCTGTCGAAATGCTGATTCGTGAGGATGATTTTTCAAAGCTGGAAAATATTCTGCAGACCGGATGGCTGTCCGATGCAGACCGAAAACGTTTTCTCAACCTTGCCGCCGACCAGCAGAAATGGCAGGCCTTCCGCATTCTCCTGAACCGGAGCTCACAGGATCCGATGCAGGAGAATACGGAAAGCAGAAAAACAGAAGCTGCGTTTCAAAAAGAAAAGCCCACAAAAGAAAAAGAAGCGCTGGCGCTCCGGCTTTTCGAAGAAGCCCGCAAAAATCTCTGCTGGCTGTACCCGGAACTTGGTGAAGCGATTCTTTTCTTTCAGCATCAGCCATCTGACAGGACAAAAGCCATCACATCCGACGGTCATACGATATATTTTAACTCCGATTTTGTACTCCGCATGTGTGCCGAAAATTCATCGTTCCTCAAGGAGGGCTATCAGCACCTGCTGCTGGAATGCATCCGCCGGTTTGGGAAAGAAACACCGGAGCCGGAAAAAGAAGAACAGTCCCCGGTTTCATGGCTGATGCCGGAAAAAGAAAAACAGTCTCCGGTTTCATGGCTGGTGCCGGAAAAAGAGACGGAACTTATCGAGTCTTCTCAACCAGTCTGGAAACGTGCTGCCCGCAAGTTGGCGGAAAACTACGGCACCGGCGGCCTGCGGCGAGGCCAGAACCGTGGTGGAAAAAAAGAAACCCTGTCCGGGATCGAAAAAAGAGCGTACGATTACCGTCGCTTCCTGAAACGCTTTACCGTTACCCGCGAGGAAATGGAGCTGGATCTCGACAGCTTCGATCCAGTCGCTTACCATTATGGTCTTATGTATTACGGAAATTTCCCTTTCATCGAGCCGCCGGAGACGCGGGAAGGAAACCGTCTCGAAGAGCTGGTTATCGCGATCGACACATCCGGTTCGTGCAAAAAAGAAATTGTAGCAAAGTTCCTTGGTGAGACGCGCAGCATTCTTGAAGAAAAAGAAAACTTCTTTTCCAGCTGGAACGTCTGCCTGATCCAGTGCGACAGCTTTGTGCAGGATGTCACGATGATTCATTCCCCGAAAGAATGGGAAGCATACCGCGAAGCAGTCACGATCAAGGGCCGAGGCGGAACCGATTTCCGTCCTGTCTTTCAGAAAGTGGAAGAGTTGCGGGAACAGCACGTATTCCGAAACTTAAAAGCGTTGATCTATTTTACCGACGGAGACGGAATTTATCCCGAACAAAAGCCCGATTACGAGACGGCATTCGTCTTTGTCAGACAGACCGAAAAAATGAATCTTGTCCCCAAATGGGCAAAAAAACTGCTGACAGAAGAATGTACTCTTTGAACACAACTGACAAAAAAGCATCTCGCAAAATCAAACACAGAAAGATTTCGAGAGTACATAAAGAGCGCATAAGATAAGAGAGAACATATGAACATACAAGAAGCAAAAGAGACAATTGAAACAGCCCTGCGCGCATACTTTGCAAGAGATGAAATTGGTTTTCCACTGGTTCCGCTCCGACAGCAGCGTCCCATTCTCCTGATCGGCCCGCCGGGCATCGGAAAAACGGCAATTATGGAGCAGATCGCAGAAGAGTGCGGTGTGGGGCTTGTCGCCTACACGATGACACACCATACGCGTCAGAGTGCCATGGGCCTTCCGGAGATCTGCAAACGTGAAATCGAAGGGAAAATGGTACATACAACGGAATACACGATGAGCGAGATCATCGCCTCGATCTATGACTGCATGGAGCAGACCGGAAAGAAGCGGGGTATCCTCTTTCTCGATGAAATTAACTGCGTCTCCGAGACCCTCGCTCCGGTAATGCTGCAGCTTTTGCAGGATAAAAAATTCGGCAACCAGCGCATCCCGGATGACTGGCTGATTGTGGCCGCCGGAAATCCGCCGGAATACAATAAATCTGTGCGGGAATTTGATGTGGCAACACTCGATCGTGTGCGAAAGATTGATGTGGTTCCCGATCTTTCCGTCTGGCTCTCCTACGCGGAGAAAAATCAGATCCACAGTGCTGTGACAACGTATCTTACGGCACACAGTGACCATTTTTATTCTGTTTCGCAGGAAGCGGATGAGAAGCGTTTTGTGACAGCACGCGGCTGGGAGGATTTGTCGGCAGTGCTGAAAAGTTATGAAATCCTGCATTTTCCGGTCGACGAAGCACTGATTGGACAATATTTGCAGGAAGAAAAGACGGCGGAGGAATTCAGCTCGTACTACAGGATTTACGAAAAATATGGACAGGATTACGGTGTGGAGGAGATTCTGACCGGTGTGCTTTCCAGAAAAATCATGGCAGAAAAACAGCAGATGGCGGCCAATGGTTCCGCAGAAGAACGATCTGTACTGCTGTCTCTGTTTCATGCGGCACTTCAGAAAGAGGCATCCGCCTGCCAGAAGCAGGAGCACACGGCAAAGGAGCTCTCCGAGTGCTTTCGCCAGTTTATCGGGCTTTGCAGGCAGAAAAAAGATGAAACATACGCATCCTGGCTGCAGCAGAAAGAGCAGGGATTTGCAGTGTGCAAAAAGCAGGGACTGCTGAAAAAGGACGAGGAAGAAACGAATGCGCGGGTCTTGAAAAAGTTAAAAAAACTCGAGGAGACCGCTAAAAAATGTCGCAAAACCGATTCGGATCAGATGAAAGAGCTTTTTGAAACGGTATGTGAACTGGAACAGGAAAAAGTGGAAAAGGAAGTAAAGGATGTGAAACTGCAGATTCGCCGTGCCGCTGAATTTTTACAGAACAGCTTTCCGGGCGGAGCAGAAGTGGTGCTGTTTGAAGCAAATCTGGCGCGAAGTCCAGCGTTAAGGAGTTTTTTGATTGAGAAAAGCATGGATGCCAAATGATAAGCTGCCACTTTGTAAAGAAGAAAATGGTTCTGAAAAGCCCATTTCCGGAGAAAAATGATTTGAAAGGAAGAGGAAGGGAGAAAAAGATGAATTATAAAATGATCCTGCAGTACGATGGCACGCGGTACAACGGCTGGCAGAAGCAGGGAAATACAGACAACACGATTCAGGGCAAGCTCGAAACGCTGTTGTCCAGGATCGCAGGAGAGCCGGTGGAGATCCACGGCGCGGGCAGAACCGATGCCGGCGTCCATGCGGCGGGACAGGTCGCAAATGCAAAGTTCCATACGGAACTATCCGATGAAGAACTTCTGCAGACAATCAACCATTATCTGCCGGAGGACATCGAAGTCACCAGCCTCGCGCGGATGCCGGAGCGCTTTCACAGCCGTCTGAATGCGGTGGATAAAACATACGAATACCGTATTGTGATCGATGGCAGAAAGCATGTTTTTGAGCGGAAATACGTATATTTTCCGGAAGCGGTACTTGATGTGGAAAAAATGAAAGAAGCATCGAAAGCGTTTATCGGAACGTATGATTTCAGGAGCTTCTGTGCCAATAAACGTATGAAAAAATCGACGGTGCGGACGATTACCGGAATTGATTTCTGCGAGAAAGACGGGATTCTTACCATTTCCTATACCGGAACCGGTTTTCTGTACCACATGGTGCGGATCCTGACCGGAACGCTTGTGGAGGCCGGGATGGGAAAACGGGAGATTGCATCGATGACGGAGCTTCTCAAAGCAAAAGACCGCGAAAGTGCGGGTTTTCTTGCACCGGCGTGCGGACTTCTGTTAAAAGAAGTCCGATATGAATAACTGGAATAATAAGGGCAATGCACCAGCCTTTTTTGCATAAAAATCCGAAAAATGGGCTGTGAATTGATAAATGCAACATAGAAAAGAGAAAGGATGAGGTGAAAAGCATGTTTCAGAAGAAAAGAAATACTTTTCATGGCGGCGTTCACCCGTACGAGGGAAAAGAACTCTCCAAGGACAAACCGATTGCCAAAGCGCAGCCGGGCAGCTTATTGTATTACGCAGTATCACAGCACATCGGAGCGCCTGCTGTGCCGATCGTACAAAAAGGCGACCATGTAAAGGCGGGACAGAAAATCGCAGAAGCGGGAGGCTTTGTTTCGGCTCCGGTTTACACATCGGTTTCCGGTACGGTAAAAGGAATTGAGAAAAAAATTTCCGCGGCCGGTTCTCCGGTGGACTGTATTGTTGTGGAGAACGACGGGCTGTATGAAAAAGAAGCATTTGAGGAGTGCCCTCATTGGGAAAAACTCGATGCAGATACGATCCGGAACAAGATCAAAGAGGCCGGAATCGTCGGAATGGGAGGTGCGGGTTTCCCGACACACGTCAAGGTATCACCGAAAGATCCGTCAGCGATTGACCACATTCTCGTCAATGGTTCCGAGTGCGAACCATATCTGACAAGCGATTACCGCAGAATGCTCGAGGAGCCGGAAACGGTCATCGGAGGCCTGAAAATCATGCTGCATATGTTCCCGAAAGCAAAGGGAGTCATCTGCATTGAGGACAACAAGCCGGACTGTATTGCAAAATTCCGTGAGCTGGTGCTTCCGGAGGACAACATTGAGGTGTTGGAGCTCAAAACAAAGTACCCGCAGGGCGCCGAGCGTATGCTGATCTACGCCGCAACGGGACGCAAGGTCAATTCCTCCATGCTGCCGGCAGACGCAGGCTGCATCGTGGACAACATCGACACCGTAACCGCCATTTACCAGGCAGTCCGTTACGGCGAGCCGCTGATGGGCCGCATTGTTACCGTAACAGGCGATGCCGTACAGAATCCGTGCAACTTTGAAGTGCCGGTCGGCATGCTCTTATCGGAGCTTCTGGAGCAGGCAGGCGGTCTGAAACATGAGGCAGCCAAGGTCATCTGCGGTGGCCCGATGATGGGAAGGGCTCTGTTTACAATGGATGTTCCTGTTACCAAGACAACCTCTGCGCTGACCTGTCTTACGGAGGATGAAGTATCTGCGCTGGCACCTTCTGCCTGTATCAACTGCGGCCGCTGTGTTTCCGTCTGTCCGGGTCAGATTCTTCCGGCCCGCCTTTCTGTTTTTGCGGAGCACGGCGAAGAAGAGAAGTTTCTGAAATACGGTGGAATGGAGTGCTGTGAATGCGGTTGTTGTTCCTTTATCTGCCCGGCAAGACGTCCGCTGACGCAGGAAATCAGCTCGATGCGTAAAGTGCTTCTGGCAAAGAGAAAGAAGAAATAGGGGGATCTTACATATGAATGGATTGTTACACGTATCATCTTCCCCGCACGCGCGGTCCAAGGTGACGACAGACAAAATCATGTTTGCCGTCCTGCTTGCCCTTGCGCCGGCAGCCTGCGTGGGAATCTGGAATTTCGGCCTTCGGGCCCTGCTTTTGATTGCAATTTCGATGGCGGTCTGTCCACTGACGGAATATCTCTATGAAAAAGGCATGAAAAAACCGGTGACGATTACAGATGGAAGTGCACTTGTCACAGGACTTTTGCTCGCCATGAACATGCCGGTGCAGGCACCTCTTTGGATGCCGGTGATCGGTGGTGTGTTTGCAATTCTTGTTGTAAAACAGCTTTTCGGCGGCCTTGGCCAGAACATCATGAACCCGGCGCTTGCAGGAAGATGTTTCCTTCTGATTTCCTTTCCGGGGCACATGACAAACTTTGCCGCCCCGGCAGCCGCACATCTTGTGGATACCGTATCCGGTGCGACACCGCTCGCCGCAGCAAAAGCAGGAGAGCAGGTGAATCTGCTGTCCATGTTCCTTGGAAATACGACCGGAACGATCGGTGAGACTTCCGTGCTGGCACTTCTGATTGGCGGCATTTTCCTTGTCTGCATTCATGTGATGGACCTCAATATTCCGCTCATCTACATTGGAACAGAGCTTTTATTTGCCCTGATTTTCGGCGGCCACGGTTTTGATATCAACTTCCTTGGCGCGCATCTTTTTGGCGGTGGTTTGATGCTTGGCGCATGGTTCATGGCAACCGATTACGTTACCCGTCCGATCACAAAGAAGGGACAGTATATCTACGCGGTCATTTTAGGACTTCTGACCGGTGTATTCCGTATCTTTGGAAATTCGGCAGAGGGCGTTTCCTATGCCATCATCTTTACCAACCTTCTGGTTCCGCTTATTGAGCGCGTGACCGTGCCGGTTGGATTCGGAAGAGGAGGCAAGAAAAAAGCATGAACAAAATCATAAAAAACGCACTGATTCTTGCGGCGATCACGCTGATTGCCGGACTGCTTCTCGGGGCGGCACATCAGGTAACCCTGGAGCCGATTCAGAAGCAACAGGAGAAAGAAAAACAGGAATCTTGCCAGAATGTATTCCCGGAGGCAGCTTCCTTTGAAGAAGTAACGATGAGCGATGCAGAAAAGGCAGAGCTTGCGGCAGCATTAACCGGCCACGGTTTTAATGCCCAGACGATCGACGAGCTGCTGCTCGCAAAAGACACATCCGGCGCAACGATCGGTCTGGTTGAGATCATCTCCACGACCGAGGGCTATGGCGGCGGCATGCAGTTTTCGATGGGAATTGGATCGGACGGAACGACAAAGGGAATCTCTTTCCTGTCACTTTCCGAGACAGCAGGTCTTGGTATGCGTGCCGACACAGACGATTTCAAAAATCAGTTCAAGGATAAAAAGGTAGAAGCGTTCGCCTACACAAAATCCGGCGCATCCGCGGATGATGAAATCGATGCGCTGAGCGGAGCAACTCTGACAACGAACGCTGTAACAAACGGTGTCAATGCAGGAATCTGCTGTTTTAACTACTGCAGTGAATCCGGGCTGCTTTCCGGAGAGGGAGGGAACTCATGAGAAAAGATACGCCGCTGGAACGGCTTTATAATGGAATCATAAAAGAAAACCCGACCTTCGTCATGATGCTGGGCATGTGTCCGACACTTGCGGTTACCACTTCTGCAAAGAACGGTATCGGCATGGGTCTTGCGACGATGGTCATTCTGACCGCTTCTAACCTGATGATTTCCCTGCTTCGGAAAATCATCCCGGATGGCGTGCGCATGCCGGCGTACATTGTTGTCGTGGCATCGTTTGTAACGATCGTAGAATTTTTGATGGAAGGTTTTCTGCCGGAACTTTATTCTGCGCTTGGCATTTATATTCCGCTGATCGTCGTAAACTGTATCATCCTGGGACGCGCCGAGGCATACGCCGGAAAACATAGTCCGCTCCCATCTCTGTTTGATGGTATCGGTATGGGACTTGGATTTACCGTCGGTCTGACGCTGATCGGTATGTTCCGTGAGCTGATCGGAGCCGGCACCATGTTCGATATCCAGGTGATGCCAGGTGCTTATGAGCCGATGAATATCTTTATCATGGCGCCGGGGGCATTTCTTGTGCTGGCAATGCTGGTTGCTGTGCAAAACCGCATCAAACGTCACAAATCGGAAAAAACCGGAAAACCGGCAGTCCAGGCAGAAGAGACCGGCTGTATGGCATGTGCCAATAAGGCGTACTGCCAGGCTGTGAAAGGAAAGGAGAAAGCGAAATGAAAGAACTGATTTTAATTGCCATCGGTGCCGCGCTGGTCAATAACGTTGTCTTAAGCCAGTTCCTTGGCATCTGTGCTTTTCTCGGTGTTTCCAAGAAAATGGACACGGCGGCCGGCATGGGCGGAGCGGTTATTTTTGTCCTTACGATTTCCTCCTTTGTGACGAGTCTGATTTACAAATTTATTCTGGCACCGGCGGATCTTGATTATTTGAAAACAATTGTTTTCATTCTCGTCATCGCGGCGCTGGTACAGCTCGTTGAGATGTTCCTGAAAAAGACGATTCCGTCGCTGTACAGAGCGCTCGGCGTTTATTTGCCGCTGATTACGACAAACTGTGCCGTACTCGGTGTGGCACTCATCAATGTGCAGAAGGATTATACGATTCTGCAGGGAACCGTTTACGGTCTGGCAACGGCGGTCGGTTTTACCATTGCGATGATTCTGATGGCCGGCCTGCGGGAAAAGATGGAGTACAACGATATCCCGGAGTCCTTTAAAGGAATGCCGATCGTTCTTCTTACGGCAATGCTGATGTCAATGGCATTTATGGGATTTTCCGGAATGATTTAGGAGGAAAGAGAAGATGAATGGTATTTTAGCAGCCACCCTGATGGTGGGTGGAACCGGCCTTTTGATAGGTGTTCTCCTCGGAATCGCCGGAAAAAAGTTTTATGTGGAAGTGGATGAGCGTGAGACGAAGGTCCGCGAAGCATTGCCGGGCAACAACTGCGGTGGATGCGGCTATCCGGGCTGTGACGGTGCGGCTGCTGCTGTTGTAAAAGGCGAAGCACCGGTTTCCGTCTGTCCGGTCGGCGGAGCGCCGGTTGCAGCGGCCGTCGGAGCTATCATGGGACAAAAAGTCGATGTACAGGAGCGCAAAAAAGCAGTGGTACGGTGTGCCGGTACGTGTGAAGTGGCAAAGAACAAGTATGAATATACGGGAGCAAGAGATTGTTCCTATGCAGGCTTTGTACCGGGTGGCGGACCAAAAAGCTGCGGAAACGGATGCCTTGGATTTGGAAACTGTGTGAAGGCATGTAAGTTCGATGCGATCCATATTGAAAACGGAATTGCTGTTGTGGATGGCGAAGCATGCAAGGCATGCGGCGCCTGTGTGAAGGCGTGTCCGAGAAATCTGATTGAGCTGATTCCGTATCAGCAGAAGATTACAGTAAAATGCCGTTCAACCGAAAAGGGCAAAGCAGTGATGGCTGCGTGTGAGATCGGCTGTATCGGATGTAAGAAATGTGAAAAGAACTGCCCGTCGGATGCGATCCATGTCGTGGATCAGCATGCGCAGATTGATCCGGCAAAATGTACAGGCTGCGGCCTATGTGCGGAGAACTGCCCGCGGAAATGTATTATGGTAGAAAAATAAAAATGAGAAATTCCATGCTGTGGGAGGGAACCTCTGCGGCGTGGAATTTTTGCTTTTCGGTGATATCGTGTTAGCCAATGCCGGGGGTGGCTGGCTTGACTTGAATTTGGGAAAATGATAAACTGAAAGTCAGAAAACGAGGGGCGAAAAGCTAAAAAAATATAAAATGGCAGAAAGGACGGGGCAAAAGTATGACAATGACAATGGATGAACTGATGAAAGTGCTCGATATGCAGGAGGATATTCTGCAGTTTACGCATTTTACAAATGCAGACGCATGGGAACTGGGAACGATGATCCTGATGGAGGCAAGACGGCGCGGAGCGCAGGTTGGCATCATGATCCGCAGAAGCAATGGAGAAGTTGTATTCCAGTATTGTGATAACGGCATTACGCCGCACAATGTGGAGCTGATGAGACGGAAGAGCAATTCGGTGCTTCTGACGGAGCGGAGTTCGCTGCAGCTCTACATGGCAGCGACGAATGCGCCGGAGAGCGTAAAACAGATGGTACTGGACCCGAAGGAATACGCAATGCTGGGCGGAGGTTTTCCGATCTGCGTGGAAGAAGTCGGCGTTGTGGCAACCGTAGCAGTGTCCGGCATGGGACAGGTTTCGGATCATGATGTGATTGTGAAATGCATTAGTAAATATCTCCATATTGATGAAGTGCCGAGAATCAGAACGGTGTAGAGGGTGGAAACACTGCTCAGGCAAAGGACGTGGCAGAGAGGGAGTTTCTGTAAGCAAAAAAATGGCCGGAAAGGCAGGAACCGACACAATTCGCTGAAAAATCTTGATGATTTTTCGGCTCAGTGTGTCTTGAATTCTGGTGTTGAGCACCAGAATTCATCCTGCCTTTCCGGTCATTTTTTCACTAACAGAAACTAGACCGCCCTCTGCCACGTCCTTTGCCTGAGCAGTGTTTCCACCGGTGTACGTATTGGCGGGATTTACGGTAAAAGATTTTGCATATCTGTAGGTAATGGCGCGTGGAAGGTTAAAGGTTCTCCGGTGATCGGATGGACGAAGGAGAGTGACGCGGAGTGGAGTGCCTGGCGAGGGAAGGTGCCTGGGGTTGGGTTATAGAGGGTGTCGCCGAGCAGCGGATGTCCGATGTAAGCCATGTGGACGCGGATCTGGTGGGTGCGGCCGGTTTCGAGGCTGAGTTCGAGGTGGGAGAAACCGGAGCAGTGCGCGAGGGTGCGGTAATGGGTTACGGAGCGCTCGCCGGAGGCAAAGTCGACGGTGCGCTGGATGAGGGAGCCGTCGAGGCGGGCGATCGGGGCGTCGATGGTGCCGGATGCAGCGGTTTCGCCGAGGGCGAAGGCCTGATACGTGCGGTGGATTTCGCGGGAGCGCATGGCCTGGGAGAGGACGGCGGCGCTTAAGGCGTGCTTGGCGAGCACGATAAGGCCGGTGGTGTCGCGGTCGAGGCGGTTGATGCAGCGGTAGACGAAGGGTTCACCTTTCTGTTCAAAATACCATGCAATGCCGTTTGCCAGCGTATTTTCATAATTTCCAATCGACGGATGAATCGGCGTATCAGCGGGTTTATCCACAACGAGGATGTCGTCATCCTCATACACAACCGAAAACGGAACCGGCCGCGGCAGAATTCCGTCGGAGGGTTCTGTTTCGACAAGGTGCGTTTCGATCACATCCCCGGCGTGCACGGCCTGGCTCGTCCAGGCGCGGACGCCGTTTCGGAAAATGCCGTCCTCTGTGCGTTTTAAGCCCGTAATAATATGGCGCGAATATCCATGCCGGCGGAGAAACCATTCCACAGTCAGATTTTCCCGTTCCTCCTCCGGCGAAACCACATATGTAAACCTGTGTCCCATACACAAAACCTCCGTTTCTATAGCTTTTTTATCGAATGAACCCTGTCATTTCGGGGCAAAATTTCAAAAAGAGACTTTCCCAGTCTTTCGCAAGTATAGCCGAAAACAGATGGAAAAGCAAGAAACTTACCTTTCTATAGCGAAAATATAAAAAAGTATAAAAGTTTCATGAAATGTCAGAATTTGATTGATTTTAGCGAAAGAAAAGTTTATGCTACTAAAAAAGAAAGAAAATCAAGAAACAGGAGGGGATACAGATGAAGCAGGTGCAAAAACCGAAAAAACCCATAATTTTTTATTATGTAATTGCGCTGATCGTCATTCTGCTGTTAAATCTTCTGCTTTTCCCGAGACTTCTCGAGCCCAAAGTAACAGAAGTTGATTACGGAAAATTTTTGCAGATGGTAGATAACAACGAAATCAGCGAAGTCCAGATCCAGTCAAATGAGATTATTTTCAGCGACAAATCAAGCCCGGCGAATTATTATAAGACGGGTGTGATGAATGATTACAAGCTGGTAGATCGTTTATATGAGGCAGGTATTACCGAATTCGGAACGCCGATCATAGAGCAGATGTCGCCACTCATGGAATTTCTTTTAACATGGGTAATACCGATCGTTGTGATGGTTGCGCTCGGACAGTGGCTGATGAAACGCATGACGAGCAAGATGATGGGCGGCATGGGAAATGCGATGAGCTTTGGAAAGAGCAACGCCAAGGTTTATGTACAGTCCGAAACCGGCATTAAATTTGCAGATGTTGCCGGAGAGGATGAGGCAAAAGAAATTTTACAGGAGATTGTTGACTTCCTGCATAATCCCAAAAAATATGAAGAAATTGGTGCAAAAATGCCGAAAGGAGCACTGCTTGTCGGCCCTCCAGGAACCGGTAAAACGCTGCTTGCAAAGGCAGTAGCCGGAGAGGCAAATGTTCCGTTCTTCTCCATTTCCGGTTCTGAGTTTGTAGAGATGTTCGTCGGCATGGGAGCTGCGAAGGTGCGTGACCTGTTCCAGCAGGCAAATGAGAAAGCACCGTGTATCGTCTTTATCGATGAGATCGATACCGTCGGCAAAAAACGTGACGGCGGCGGATTCTCCGGAAACGACGAGCGTGAGCAGACCCTGAACCAGCTGCTTGCCGAGATGGATGGATTCGATGGAAAGAAAGGCGTTGTCATTCTGGCAGCGACGAACCGTCCGGATTCCCTGGACCCGGCACTTCTTCGTCCGGGCCGTTTCGACCGCCGTGTGCCGGTTGAACTGCCTGACTTAAAAGGCCGTGAGGAAATCCTGAAAGTCCATGCGAAAAACATCCGCGTGGGCGACAATGTCGATTACAATGCGATCGCACGTATGGCATCCGGTGCTTCTGGTGCAGAACTTGCCAATATGATCAACGAGGCAGCACTCCGTGCCGTCCGTGATGGAAGAAAATTCGTCACCCAGGCGGATCTGGAGGAGAGCGTTGAGGTTGTCATCGCCGGATACCAGAAGAAGAATAAGATCATGACCGACAAAGAGAAACTGATCGTTTCCTACCACGAGGTCGGCCATGCACTCGTCGCAGCACTGCAGAGCCATTCCGCTCCGGTTACGAAGATCACCATTATCCCGCGTACGTCCGGCGCCCTCGGCTACACGATGCAGGTGGATGAAGATGAGCACAACCTGATGAGCCGCGAAGAGCTGGAAAACAAGATTGCAACGCTGACCGGCGGCCGTGTGGCAGAGGATCTGGTGTTCCATTCCATCACGACAGGTGCTTCGAACGATATCGAGCAGGCAACGAAGGTGGCAAGATCCATGATCACCCGCTTCGGTATGAACGAGGAGTTCGGTATGGTTGCATTTGAGACGGTAACGAACCAGTACCTCGGCGGCGACACTTCCCTGGCATGCTCCGAATCGACAGCAGCACAGATTGATGAGAAGGTTGTTGCAGCAGTCAGAAAACAGTACGACAAAGCAGAGCAGCTCTTAAAAGATAACATGCCGAAACTCCACGAGCTGGCAAAATATCTGTATGAGAAAGAAACGATCACAGGTGATGAGTTTATGGAAATCCTAAATTTATCCCCGGATCAGCTCACGACAACGAGAATTGAGACAAACTAAATCCACAGAATGAGAACGAGAATCCCGCGCTCCGAGGCGACTTCAGCCTTGCGCGGGATTCTTTCTTGTGCTATAATGCTGTAATGCGAAATTATGACACAAAAGACAGAATTTTTCAGGATAGACCAAGAGAATATAAAATATAAGGAGATACGCAATGAAGAAAAAACAGGCATGGAAAGTGATGGGTGCAGTTCTTGCGGGCACACTGGTATTTTCCGATGCAGTTCCGCTCCGTGCCAGCGCATCGGCAGGAACGGAAAAAAGCGCAGTACAGAACGAAACTGTCTCCGGAACGGAGAACGGTACAGAGACAAAGACAAAACGGACAGCCGTTTATGTGAATCTGAAAACCGGCGATGATACGGCAGACGGTACAACGGCAGAGACAGCAGTAAAAACCGTGGAAAAAGCACAGGAGCTTCTTGCAGCTGCAGCGGCAGAACTGCAGGCGGACGGAAAAACAACCGAAAAAAACACTGCTGCAGATACCAGCAGAACGGCAACGGAGGAAGTAGCAGAAAAATATCTGGTATTCGTCGGCATGGATGAAAAAGAGCTGGAAACGTATCGAAAGAAACAGCAGAAAACAGACTTCTGGGGAAGAGTAACAGATACCGTTTTTGCGGCAGATGAAATCGTGGTGACAGAAGCCGGATATGAGGCTGTTCTGGCAGCAGAAAAAGCAAAAGAAACGGTTTCGGAAACACCAACGCTTGCGCCAGGCGAGTCTCCGGCACCGGATGCGGCAGAAGATACCGTAACACCAACTCCGGGTCCGACGGAAACGCCGGATGCAGAGCCGACCGCAGAACCAACGGTGACCCCGGACGCAGAACCGACGGAAACGCCGGACGCAGAGCCGACCGTAACGCCGGCGGAGGAACCAACGGCAACTCCGACACCGGATGCGGACAACGGAGAAGATACAGGGGATACACCAACGGCAGCGCCGACACCGGATGCGGAACCGACCGTAACGCCGGAAGTAACTCCGACGACAGTACCGGGCGAGAATACCGATGACAGTGAAAATCCGGAGAATCCGGAAACTCCGGCAGAAGATCCAACCGTGACACCTGCCCCGGATGATACAGCAAAAGACGATCCTGCAGCAGATGATACAAACCAGGACGATGCAAACCAAGATAACCAGAACGGAACGGGAAATGATGCATCATCGGACCAGTGGAAACAGGATGAAAATCTGGATGACCTTGTAAAAGATGAAATTCAGAAAGAAAACGAAACCGTAAAAAATTTCGATGAAATTTCCAATCCATCCGGTACGGACAGCACAGAAGACGGCTATCTGGTCTCCGATGTCTATCTTTTGATCCAGCCGAGGGCAGTAAGTCTGTCCAGAAGCGTTGTATCAGAGGAGCAGACGGAAACAGCAGAAGCTGAGACGGCGGACGAAGGCGAGCAGGAACTGCTTGCAGCTGCAGAGCAGAAATCCAACCTGAGTGCCGGTGAAATGACAGCAAGTGCAGCCGATGACGTAAGTACGCTGCGTGCCGCAGGAACGATCCTTGTAGGACCGGACAACTACGGAACGAATAAGACATCCACTCCGACTCCGACAGCCACACCGTCGAAGAGCAGCAGTAACAACAGCTCTTCCAATTCCAATACCGGAAGCACAAAGATTCCGCAGAAGAAGACACAGACCACTGTAAGCATCCGCAGCATCCCGGTCAACACCGGCGATGAGACGATGGTGCTTCCGCTGGCGATCAGCTCCGCACTTTCTGCAGCCGTTATGTTCTGCATGGCATTCCTTCAGATGCAGGCAAAACGCGCAAAGAGCATGGCCGCATGGCTGGAATTCAAAAAGAATCATCCGTTTGACGAAGAATAAAGAAACAGGCATATCCGGAAAAGCCATTCCATACATTTACAGTATGGGAGGGCTTTTTCTTATGGAAGAAAAGAAAACATGGGCGGTGGGTGCGGGCAGCGGGATCGGCTGGCTGAAGGCTCTTCTCGTTTCCTATCTGATCTCGGTGCTTCTTCTTTTGCTGTTGTCTTTCCTGCTCTGGAAATTTTCCTGGAAGGAAAGCTGGGTGCAGGCGGGCATTGTGGTGATCTATCTGGCATCAAGCTTTTCCGGCGGAAGAATGGCAGGAAACATGGCGGGAAAACGGCGGTTTCTCTGGGGCATCTGCTTTGGAATCGTGTATTTTGCCATTCTGATCATCGTCTCCGCAGTCTTCCTGCCGGGCGGATTTGCCGGAGCCGGAAGACTTCTGTGGGCGGCAGCAGTCTGTGCCGTCGGCGGAATGGCAGGCGGAATGACGGCACACGGCAGATAAAAGCGGACAAAACAGAACATTTTTTCAAAAAACAGACTTTTAAATTTGAAAAACCTATGCTATAATGGGAAGAGCTAATGGCCGAAGACTATAAAAAAGTCGCGCGTCAACTACAATGAAGGAGGAATGTGCCATGAAACACATCAAAACTTTAAATACAAAAAGCTTACAGAACACTGTAAAAAAAGGTGGATGCGGTGAGTGCCAGACATCCTGCCAGTCCGCATGTAAGACTTCTTGCACCGTAGGCAACCAGAGCTGCGAGCATAAGTAAAAGTAATCCATAAGGACGAGTAAAAGGTGTTCCCAGAACCGGTTTCGCCGGATTTGGGAACATTCTTTTTGCCAGGCACATCAAAAAAAGAGAGAGTTATAGAAAGGAATACCACAGTGATACATTTATATAAAAGCAATGGCTTCAACATGGTGCTGGACGTCAACAGCGGCTCCGTCCATGTTGTGGATGACTGCGTATACGATGTCCTTTCCTGCATGAACGAAGGAAAAAATGCAGAAGAGGCAGCAGAGGCGCTTAGCAGTAAATATGCCGAGCAGGACATCACCGAAGCCAGAGAAGAAATTCAGGAACTTACAGACAACGGCATGCTCTTTACAAAAGACATCTACGAAAACGCAATTGATCAGTTTTCCAACCGTCCGACCGTCGTAAAAGCACTCTGCCTCCACATTGCACACGACTGCAACCTTGCCTGTCGTTACTGCTTCGCAGAAGAGGGCGAGTATCACGGAAGACGTGCACTGATGTCCCTGGAAGTCGGCAAAAAAGCGCTTGATTTCCTGATCGCAAACTCCGGCAGCAGAAGAAACCTCGAGGTAGATTTCTTCGGCGGTGAACCGCTGATGAACTGGGATGTTGTAAAACAGCTCGTAGCCTACGGAAGAGAACAGGAGAAGTTACATAACAAGAACTTCCGTTTCACCCTGACCACCAACGGTGTTCTCTTAAACGACGAGGTCATGGAGTTCTGCAATAAAGAGATGGGCAACGTCGTATTAAGTATTGACGGAAGAAAAGAAGTTCACGATCACATGCGTCCGTTCCGCAAAGGTGCCGGAAGCTACGATCTGATTGTGCCGAAATTCCAGAAATTCGCTGAGCTTCGTCATCAGGACAAATACTATGTGCGCGGAACCTTCACGCATTACAACACAGACTTTGCTGCCGACGTCCTCCATCTGGCAGACCTCGGCTTCAAACAGATCTCGGTGGAGCCTGTTGTAGCACCTCCGACCGAGGATTACGCGATCCGCGAGGAAGACCTTCCGGTGATTTTCGAACAGTACGACATTCTGGCAAGAGAGATGATCAAGAGAGAAAAAGAAGGAAGAGGCTTCAATTTCTTCCATTTCATGATCGATCTGACCGGCGGACCATGTGTTTATAAACGTCTTTCCGGCTGCGGTTCCGGAACCGAGTACCTTGCGGTAACACCGTGGGGCGATTTCTATCCGTGCCACCAGTTCGTAGGACAGGAAGATTTCTGCCTTGGAAATGTTTACGAAGGCGTGAAAAAGACAGAAACTGTCAACGAATTCAAAAAATGCAACGTTTATTCCAAAAAGGAGTGCAGCCAGTGCTTTGCACGGTTCTACTGCAGCGGCGGATGCGCGGCAAACTCCTACAATTTCACAGGTAAGATCAACGATGTTTACGAGATCGGATGCAAGATGCAGCAGAAACGGATCGAGTGTGCATTGATGATAAAGGCAGCTCTGGCCGAAGATTAAAGAAAAGAGGAAAATCGCGACATGATGAAGAAGAAACAGAGTATCATCGCACTCGTCCTGGCAGCCATTGTAACAGTGCTTCTTGGATGGACGATGATCAAAGGATGGGGTCCTACCGGAACCGGTTCGATGAAGAACATCAACCTGGGTCTGGATCTGTCCGGCGGTGTCAGCATTACCTATCAGGCCGTAAAGGACAACCCGACAGACGAAGAAATGTCAGATACCCGCTACAAGCTGGAACAGCGTGCGCAGCAGTACAGCGAAGAGGCACAGGTGTATCTGCAGGGCGACAACCGTATCACCATTGAAATCCCAGGTGCAACCGATGCAACCACCATTCTGGAAGAGATGGGTAAACCGGGAAGCCTGTATTTCATCAAACAGACGAATGATGACGGAACAGAAAACTACACCTATGACAGCTCGACCGGCGAGTACGTTCTGAACGGAAAAACCATCGAAGAGCTCGAGGAGGACGGCTCCGTCGTTCTGACCGGTAAAGATGTGGCAAGCGCAGAAGCCATGCATCAGCAGAACTCCACCACAAAAGCAACCGAGAGCGTCGTTCAGCTGAAAATGACCGACGAAGGAAAACAGAAATTTGCAGACGCAACCCAGGAAGCTTACAGTGCAGGAAAGAGCATCGGTATCTACTATGATGAGAAATTCGTCAGTGTACCGAGTGTAAACGCTGTGATTTCCGATGGTACTGCAGTCATCTCCGGCGGAAACATGGACTGGGATGAAGCAACCAGCCTGGCATCCACCCTCCGTATCGGTTCCCTTTCCCTGGAACTTGAGGAGATCAACTCCAGCGTCGTTGGAGCACAGCTTGGATCTGCAGCTGTTTCCACCAGCGTGAAAGCAGGAGCGATCGGCATTATCCTGATCATCATCTTCCTTGCAGTTGTATACCGCCTGCCTGGTATTGCAGCCGGATGGGCACTGCTCATTTACGTTGAGCTGAACCTGATTGCTTTAAATGCATTTGACCTGACCCTGACTCTGCCTGGTATCGCCGGTGTTATCCTGTCGATCGGTATGGCAGTCGATGCGAACGTTATCATCTACGCCCGTATCGAGGAGGAGATCGGTGCCGGAAAGACGGTTCATGCAGCAATCCGCGACGGATTCAAGAAGGCAGCTTCCGCCATCCTGGACGGAAACGTAACGACTCTGATTGCAGCAGCCGTTCTGTATGCACTCGCAAGCGGAAATGTCCGCGGATTCGCCATGACACTTGCTCTTGGTATTGTTCTTTCCATGTTCAGCGCCATGGTTGTTTCCAGACTGCTGGTCAACAGCCTGTACGGTATGGGACTGAAGGATGCGAAATACTACGGAACCAAGAAAGAGCGCAAGGGATTTCCATTTGTGGAAAAGAGAAAGATCTTCTTCACGATCTCCTGCATTCTGCTGCTTGCCGTTCCGGCCAGCATGATTTTCATGCATCAGACAAAGGGAAGCGCACTGAACTTCGGCCTTGACTTCAAGGGCGGTACTTCCATCAACGTTCCGTTCAACGAGGATTACTCCATCGAAGAGCTGGACAAAGAGGTAGAGCCGGTTGTGGAAGGCGTGACAAAAGATTCCAATATTCAGATGACAAAGGTTGTCGGAGGCAACAATGTCATCATCAAAACACGTTCTCTGACTCTGGAAGAGCGTGAGCAGGTTTACCAGGCAATGGCAGACAATTTCGGAGTCGATACCTCCGAGATCACATTCGACAACATTTCTTCCACCGTAAGTAAAGAGATGAGCCAGAATGCGATGAAAGCGGTTATCATTTCCGTTATCTGTATGCTGCTGTACATCTGGATCCGTTTCCGCGACATCCGTTTCGCATCGAGTGCCATCCTTGCACTGATGCACGATATCGCCATTGTGTTCGGATTCTATGTGGTATCCCGTATTTCGGTCGGCAGCACCTTTATCGCGTGTATGCTGACGATCCTCGGCTATTCCATCAACAGTACGATCGTCATCTTCGACCGTATCCGTGAGAATCTGCCGGAGTTAAAGAGAGAGCCGATCGAGTCCCTGGTTGACCGCTGCATCACGGACACCCTGACCCGAAGTATTTACAGTTCCCTCACCACCTTTATCACCATCTTTGTTCTGTTCGTGATGGGAGTTTCTTCTATCCGCGACTTTGCAGCACCTCTGATGGTTGGTATCGTATGCGGAGCTTACACTTCTGTCTGCATCACAGGTGCCCTGTGGTATGTGATGAAGCACGTTGGAAAAAACAAATATGTGCCGTCCAAAGCAGTACAGAATAAGACAAAAAATAAATAAGAGCAGCAAAACTATAAAGAGAGAAACGCCGGACCGGAAAAGTCCGGCGTTTCCTGCTAACAGGAAAGGGGAGAACATATGAAGAAAGAACGCTGGGTAGTTTCGGCAAAACGCGCCGATTTCCAGGCGATTGCGGACCGGTTCGGCATTGATCCCGTCATCGCCCGCCTGATCCGGAACCGGGATGTGACAGGGGAAAAAGAGATTGAAGAGTATCTCTTCGGAGATCTCGAACAGCTCCATGATCCGCTGCTGATGAAGGATATGGAGCGCGCGGCAGATCTGATCGCAGAAAAAATCCGGGAGAAAAAGCCGATCCGCATCATCGGGGACTACGACATCGACGGTGTTACGGCAACGTATATTCTGCTGACCAGCTTAAAAGATCTCGGTGCCGATGTGGATGTGCGTATCCCGGACCGGATTGCAGATGGATACGGCTTAAATGAGCATCTTGTGCAGTTTGCCGCGGATGAGGGGCGGGACACGATCGTCACCTGCGACAACGGCATCGCGGCGAGCAGTCAGATCCGTCTGGCAAAAGAGCTCGGCATGACGGTTGTCGTGACGGACCACCACGAGGTTCCGTTTGAGGAGGATGAAAACGGAGAACGCCGCTACATCCTGCCGCCGGCGGACGCGGTTGTCAATCCGAAACAGAAAGACTGTTCCTATCCATTTCCGGGCCTCTGCGGTGCGGCCGTCGCATGGAAACTGATCCAGACGATGGAGGCGAAAGCAGGTCTTCCAAAGGAGCACAGCTTCCGCTTTCTGGAATTTGTCGCCATTGCGACGATCGGTGATGTGATGGATCTGCAGGGAGAAAACCGGATTCTTGTAAAAGCCGGCCTTCGGGCGCTCCATAAAACGCAGAACCTCGGCCTGCAGGAGCTGATCCGTGTGCAGGGCATCGAGGCGGAAAACGTGACACCGTATCACATCGGCTTCGTTCTCGGCCCGTGCATCAACGCATCGGGACGGCTTGACACGGCGGAGCATTCGTTAAAACTGCTCTGCGCAAAGACACGTGAGGAGGCCGCAAAGCTTGCCGGGGACTTGAAAGACCTGAATGAAAGCCGCAAGGAGTTGACGCGCCAGGGAGAGGCGAAGGCGATCGAGCTGGTGGAAACCTCTCCGCTGCAGAACGACAAAGTGCTCGTCGTCTATCTGCCGGACTGCCACGAGAGCCTTGCCGGAATCATCGCAGGTCGCCTGCGGGAGCACTTCCACAAACCATCCTTCGTACTCACCAGAAGTGAGGAGGGCGTCAAGGGCTCCGGCCGCTCGATCGAAGCGTATTCGATGTATGAGGAGCTCTGCAAATGCAAAGAACTGATAACGAAATTCGGCGGCCACCCGATGGCTGCGGGCCTTTCCCTCGCAGGAGAGGAGATGATCGAACCGTTCCGCCGGGCACTGAACGATAATTCCACGCTGACGGAAGAGGATTTTGTCGAAAAAGTCGTGATCGATGTGCCGATGCCGATCACCTACATCACCAAAAATCTGATCCGTCAGTTAAGTCTCTTGGAGCCGTTCGGAAAAGGCAACACGAAACCGCTGTTCGCACAGAAAGGACTGACTGTATTAAATTACCGCATTTTTGGAAAGAATAGAAATGTGGTGAAAGTACAGCTTGCCGACGCGGGCGGATACCAGATGGATGGTGTCTATTTCGGCGAGGGAGAAGCGTTCGCCGCATACGTGGATGCACATCCGACCCTCTCGGTAGCGTACTATCCGTCGATCGATACGTGGAACGGACGCGACAAATTACAGATCAATATTCAGAGTTACTTTTAAAGATGCAAAAAAGCCAAGAATCCCCTGGATTTTGGCTCTGTTTTCTATCGGAAACAAAATTGACGCAGAAGAATATTGATGCTATACTGTAAGGTGAATTGTCAAACCCTGACGAAACGGAGGAATATTTTATGAAAAAGGTAGAGGATTACGTAAGAAGTATTCCGGATTTCCCGGAACCGGGTATTATTTTCAGAGATGTAACGAGTATCCTGCAGGACGCAGACGGACTGCAGCTTGCTATAGATGAGATGCAGCATTTTGTAGAAGAAGTAGATTGTGATGTAATCTGCGGAACCGAGTCCCGCGGCTTCATTTTCGGTATGCCGATCGCCTACAATCTGCACAAACCGTTCGTGCCGATCCGTAAAAAAGGAAAACTTCCTCTGGAGACCATTGAGGAGAGTTATGATCTGGAGTACGGCAGCGCAACGATCGAGATGCACAAAGACTCCATCAAACCGGGCCAGAAGGTAGTCATCATCGATGACCTGATTGCAACCGGCGGTACCGTGGAGGCCTGTGCAAAAATGATCGAGCGCCTCGGCGGCGAAGTAACCAGAATCGTGTTCCTGATGGAGCTTGCCGGCTTAAAAGGACGCGAAAAACTGGCAAAATATGATGTAAAATCTGTCATCCGTTACGATGGCAAATAACGTATCCAAGAAGCGCAGGGGATAATCATAAGAGCGGAGGGATACATATGGAAGAAGAGAAAAGAATCAGTGAAGAAGAATTAAAAAAGGATGTGGCGGCAGCAGAAGCCAGAATCCGCAAGACGGACGATTTTACAAGTCCGGAGGAATTATACGGGGAATTAATCGCTTCTGTGAAAAAATATCATCCATCGGACGATATTTCCCTGATCGAAAAAGCATACCGCGTGGCAGCGGATGCACATAAGGACCAGAAAAGAAAGAGCGGGGAACCGTACATCATCCATCCGCTCTGTGTGGCAATTATCCTGGCAGATCTGGAGCTCGACAAGGAGTCGATCGCGGCAGGCCTTCTGCACGACGTTGTCGAAGATACCGTCATGACCGAAGAAGAGCTGACCGAGGAGTTCGGCCCGGAGGTGTCCCTGATTGTAAGCGGTGTCACAAAGCTGGCACAGCTGAAATATTCTGCGGATAAGGTCGAGGAGCAGGCAGAAAACCTGAGAAAGATGTTCCTTGCGATGGCAAAGGATATCCGCGTTATTCTGGTAAAACTGGCGGACCGTCTGCACAACATGCGGACCGCACAGTACTGGTCGCCGGAGACGCAGAAGAAAAAAGCGCGTGAGACGATGGATATCTATGCCCCGATTGCACAGCGCCTCGGTATTTCCAAGATCAAGGTCGAACTCGATGACCTTTCTCTGAAATATCTGGAGCCGGATGCGTACTATGAACTGGTGCAGAAGGTCAGCATGAAACGGGAGCAGCGGCAGGAGTTTGTCGATGCGATCGTAAAAGAGGTGACCCGTCATATCCACCAGGCCGGCATTGAGGCAGACGTCAACGGACGAATCAAGCACTTTTTCAGCATCTACAAAAAGATGGTCAACCAGCACAAGACGCTGGATCAGATCTATGACCTTTTTGCGGTCCGCATCATCGTGGAATCCGTCAAAGACTGCTATGCAGCGCTCGGTGTCATCCATGAAATGTACACGCCGATCCCGGGCCGTTTCAAAGATTACATCGCGATGCCGAAGCCAAACCGTTACCAGTCCCTGCATACAACCCTGATCGGACCGAACGGACAGCCGTTTGAGATTCAGATCCGTACTTATGAGATGCACCGGATTGCAGAATACGGTATCGCGGCACACTGGAAATACAAAGAGGCCTCCGACGGCAAGAAACCGGGACCGGAGCAGGAAGAGGAAAAACTGACCTGGCTGCGCCAGATTCTGGAGTGGCAGCAGGACATGGCGGACAATCATGAGTTCATGAACCTCTTAAAGAGCGATCTTGACCTGTTTGCCGACAATGTTTACTGTTTCAGCCCGGCGGGCGATGTCAAAACGCTTCCAGTCGGATCGTGTGCCATCGATTTTGCTTATTCCGTCCACAGTGCGGTCGGCAACAAGATGGTCGGAGCGAGGGTCAACGGAAAACTCGTGCCGATCGAGACGGAACTTCACAACGGAGACCGCGTCGAGATCATCACCTCGCAGAACTCCAAGGGACCGAGCCGCGACTGGCTGAAAATTGCGAAGAGTTCCCAGGCAAAGAGCCGCATCAACCAGTGGTTCCGCCAGCAGAACAAGACGGACAACATTGTCAAAGGCAAGGAAATGCTCACCAACTATGCAAAGCTGAAGGGCAAAAACCTTGGAATCTATACGAAACCGATGTACGAAGAGGCTGTCATGAGAAAGTACGGCTTCCGCGACTGGGATTCCGTTCTTGCAGCCATCGGCCACGGCGGCTTAAAAGAGGGCCAGGTACTCAACAAGCTGATTGAGACGTACGAAAAGCAGCATAAAAAAGAGATCACCGACGAGCAGGTGCTCGAGGCGGCATCCGGAGAGAAAGTTCTGCCGGTTGGAAAGAGCAAGGGCGGCATCGTCGTGCGCGGTATCCACGATGTGGCAGTTCGATTCTCCAAATGCTGCAATCCGATCCCGGGCGATGAGATCGTGGGCTTTGTCACAAGAGGACGCGGCGTGACCATTCACCGCACCGACTGTGTCAATGTCCTGAATCTGCCGGAATCCGAGCGGGCGCGTCTCATTGATGCCGAATGGCAGGCAGAGGACAACGGCGGCTCTCTCTATACCGTGGAGATCAGCGTTTACGCAAACAACCGTACCGGTCTTCTGGTGGATATCTCCAAGATCTTTACCGAGCGGAAGATCGACCTTGCGGCGATGAACGTGAGAACGAGCAAGCAGGGAACGGCTTCCATCGATGTGACGTTCGACGTGCACAACAACGAAGAGCTGAACAGCATCATCGAGAAGGTGCGCCAGGTGGAGAGCGTGATTGATATTCAGAGATCGAGAGGATAAAAAGGAGAAAAGCGTATGATAAAGGTAAATTACCGGGCACTTGGAATGCTCTCGACAAACTGCTACGTTGTGGAAAATCCGGACAGCCAGAAGGTGCTGATCGTGGACCCGGGCGATTCGCCGCTGGAGATTGAACGCCAGATCGACGAGATCGACGGCGACCCGGAGGCCATTCTGCTGACCCATGGCCATTTCGACCATATGCTGGCAGCGGATGCGCTGCGGAAAAAGTACCATATCCCGGTCTATGTCCATGAAAAAGAGCAGCACCTGCTGGAGGATCCAAAGGAAAATCTTTCCGGGCTCTGGAGCAAACCGTACACGATGCAGGCGGACAAAACCGTAAAAGAGGGCGATGTGCTGCATCTCGCAGATTTTGAAATCCACGTTCTTGCGACACCAGGGCACACGGCAGGCGGTGTCTGCTACTATATTCCGGCAGAGAAAACACTTTTTTCCGGTGATACGCTGTTCTGCGAGTCCTACGGAAGATACGACTTCCCGACATCCTCCGGCAGAGAGCTGATCGCGTCGGTCAAGCGCCTGTTAAAAGAGCTTCCCGGGGATGTGACCGTGTATCCGGGCCACAACGATGAAACTACGATTGAACATGAAAAGAGGTACAATCCCCTTGCTTAATATCAGCCTTTGTTTTAACAGAAAAGATTTTGAATACGATGTGTATTCCCTGATCAAGGCATTCTATCCGGGCTGTGAGATTACCTCATGGTACGAAGAGGATGGGGAGCCGGACGGGAAATTTGCATATTATGATACGATCACATACGAGGCAGATCAGATCTGTTTTTCGATTGCAGACGAGAAACATGAGACGCTCGCTTCGCAGTGTGAGGCGGTGGAATATGAAAAAGACCGCCATGAAACGAAAAATGTCCTGAAACGGATGGTATACCGCACGCTTTCCGAAGTGAGCGGCAAAGAACTTCCATGGGGCGATCTCACCGGCATCCGTCCGACGAAAATTCCGATGAAGATGCTTGAAGAGGGAAAGAAGAATGTAGAAATCGCAAAATATATGCGCGAAACCTACTACACCAGCCCGGAAAAGACGGCACTTGCGATCACGATTGCCAACCGGGAAAAGGACGTTTTAAAGACGATCGACTACGAACACGGTTACAGCCTGTACATTGGCATCCCGTTCTGTCCGAGCATCTGCCTGTACTGTTCCTTCGGCTCCCATGTGTTAAGCCGCTGGGAGCATATGGTAGATCCGTATCTCGATGCACTGATCAAAGAACTGACCTTTATCAGTGAGAACATGAAGGATTACACCCTTGATACGATCTACATCGGAGGCGGTACGCCGACCACGCTGAATGCGGCACAGATGGAGCGCCTGCTCACGAAAGTGACAGAGCTCTTCCCGATGGAGCAGGTGCAGGAGTTCACCGTGGAGGCAGGACGGCCGGATACGATCAATGAGGAGGTCTTAAAAGCCATCCGCAAATTCCCGGTCACCCGTATTTCGATCAATCCACAGACCATGAACCAGGAAACGCTGGATCTGATCGGACGCCACCATACCGTGGAGGAGATCGAGGAGAAATTCCGTATGGCGCGTTCCCTTGGATTTGACAACATCAACATGGATCTGATCGTCGGTCTGCCGGGCGAGGACAAGGAAAAAGTGGCGCATACGTTGGAAAAAGTGGAAGCGCTGAATCCGGATTCCCTGACCGTCCATTCCCTTGCGTTAAAGCGTGCAACGAGACTCAACCTGTTCAAAGACAAATATCAGGAGATCTCGTTTGAAAACTCTGCCGAGATCATGAAAATGACGATGGACAGCGCACACCGCATGGAGATGGGACCGTATTACATGTACCGCCAGAAAAATATGGCGGGTAACTTTGAGAATGTCGGCTACTCCCGCGAAGGAAAAGCAGGCATCTACAACATCCTCATTATGGAGGAAAAACAGTCCATTCTGGCCGCGGGAGCCGGAGCGTCCACGAAATTCGTGTTTGAACACGGAGAGCGCATTGAGCGGGTGGAGAACGTGAAGGATCTGAAAAACTACGTGGAGCGTATCGATGAAATGATCGAGAGAAAGCGTATCGGAATGGAGAAGTATCTGCCAAAATGAAAGAAAATTCCAGTCAGCAGCTTCACATGCTGCGCTATACCCTGACCGAGCAGCTCATCCATGGCATGGAAGTGAGCAATTTAGCTTACGATCTTGCGCGGGAACTGGGGTATGAGAAAGAAATCTGCTATGAGCTTGCAAAAGCGGGCGTTCTCCACGATATCGGAAAGATTGTACTGGAGAATTACGTAGAAGAACAGGATACGCTCGTCGTCGAGGAGATGCGCTTTGTGCGGACCCATTCCACACTGGGCTATGAACTCCTGCAGGGACGCGGCTACTCCGATTTTGTGCTGGAGAGTATTCTGTATCACCATGAAAATTATGACGGAACCGGGTATCCGGCCAATCTGGCGGGAGAAAAGATTCCGTTTGGGGCGCGTATCTTACGCATCTGTGATGTGTACTGCGCGCTGACCTCCGACCGCCCGTACCGGAGTGCGTTTACGCGGGAACAGGCGATGGAGCTTATGACAGAAGAAGTCAAAAATTTCGATCTGAAAATGTTCCTGGCATTTCAGAGAGTGATCCACAGCGGCAGCCAGAAAGCGATCGAGCTTTCTGATGTCGATGAATTGATCCGGGAAATCATAAAGGAGAAAACAGAAAATGGCATTAAAAAAGAAACCGGTTACCGGAATGAAAGATATTTTACCGAAAGAAATGGCAATCCGTGACTACGTGATCCGTCTGATCAAGGAAACTTACGGAACCTTCGGCTTTACCTCCATGGAGACCCCATGCGTGGAGCATATCGAAAACCTGAACAGCAAACAGGGCGGCGAGAATGAGAAACTGATTTTCAAGATCTTAAAAAGAGGAGAGAAGCTGAAACTCGAGACCGCTGAGAAAGAAAACGATCTCGTAGACAGCGGCCTGCGTTATGACCTGACCGTTCCGCTCTGCCGTTACTATTCCAACAACGCAAACGAGCTTCCGTCCCCGTTCAAAGCACTTCAGATGGGAAATGTATGGCGTGCAGACCGTCCGCAGAGAGGAAGATACCGCCAGTTCATGCAGTGCGATATCGATATCCTTGGCGAGCCGACCAACCTCGCAGAGATTGAGCTGATCCTTGCTACCACCACACTGCTTGGAAAACTGGACTTCAAGAACTTTACGATCCGTATTAATGACCGCCGCATCTTAAAAGCAATGGCAGCCTACAGCGGATTCCCGGAGGAGTCCTATGACACCGTATTTATTATCCTCGATAAGATGGATAAAATCGGTCTTGAGGGCGTTGCCAAAGAGCTCGAGGAAGCCGGCTTTGCAAAAGAGTCCGTAGAGAAATACCTGAAAATGTTCGAGGAGATCACCCCGGATACCGCAGGCGTAGAGTACTGCCGTGAGAAACTCGAGGGATTCCTTGACAAAGAGTACGCAGACGGCCTGAAGATCATCATCGACAGTGTCAATGCCGTGAAGACCGCAGAATTCAAGATCGCTTTCGATCCGACTCTGGTGCGCGGAATGTCCTACTACACCGGACCGATCTTCGAGATCGCTATGGATGAGTACGGCGGATCTGTCGGAGGCGGCGGACGCTACGATGAAATGATCGGAAAATTCACCGGAAACCAGACCTGCGCATGCGGATTCTCCATCGGATTTGAGCGTATCGTTATGCTTCTGCTTGAGAGAGATTACCAGATCCCGGGCGCACAGAAGAAAAAAGCGTACCTGATCGAGAAAAACATGCCGGCAGAGGGAATGCAGAAGATCATTCAGCAGGCGACAAAAGAGAGAAGTGAAGGCACGGCCATCAACATCGTCGTGATGAAGAAGAACAAGAAATTCCAGAAAGAGCAGCTTGCCAGCGAGGGCTACACTGAGATTGAAGAATTTTTTGTTGACAAAATGTAAGGAATATCCAATAATAGTAATCGCATGAAAAAACGATGTGCTGCGGATGCAGATTCTTTGTGTCCGCAGTTCCAAATAGGAGGAACAAGAAAATGGCTGAATCCATGAAAGGCCTGAAGAGAACCTGCCGCTGTGCGGAAGTCACAAAAGCAGATATCGGAAAAAAAGTAACCCTGATGGGCTGGGTACAGAAAAGCCGTAATAAAGGCGGAATTATTTTCGTCGATCTACGTGACAGAAGCGGTATTATGCAGATCATCTTTGAGAACGGCCCGATCAGTGAGGAAGGTTTTGAAAAAGCAGCAAAACTGCGCAGCGAGTTCGTTATCGCCGTAGAAGGTGAAGTAATGGCCCGCTCCGGTGCTGTCAATGAAAACCTGGCAACAGGAGAGATCGAAGTAAAGGCTGAGTCCTTACGCATCCTTTCCGAGGCAGAAACCCCGCCGTTCCCGATCGAGGAGGATTCCAAGACGAGAGAAGAACTTCGTCTGAAATACCGTTACCTGGATCTGCGCCGCCCGGACATCCAGAGAAACCTGATCATGAGAAGCAAAGTGGCAATGCTCACCCGTGAGTTCATGTCCAAAGAAGGCTTCCTTGAGATTGAAACCCCGATGCTGACGAAATCTACACCGGAAGGCGCCAGAGATTACCTGGTACCGAGCCGTGTTCATCCGGGCAGCTTCTACGCACTGCCGCAGTCTCCGCAGCTGTTCAAACAGCTTCTGATGTGCTCCGGCTATGACCGTTATATCCAGATCGTAAAATGTTTCCGTGACGAGGACCTGCGTGCCGACCGTCAGCCGGAGTTCACCCAGATCGATATGGAGCTTGCTTTCGTTGATGTAGATGACGTTATCGATGTCAATGAGAGACTGCTGGCACACCTGTTCAAAGAGGTGCTCGGCGTTGAGGTACAGCTCCCGATCCAGAGAATGACCTGGAAAGAGGCTATGAATCGTTTCGGTTCCGACAAACCGGACCTGCGTTTCGGTATGGAGCTGGTTGATGTTTCCGAGACCGTAAAAGATACCGAGTTCGTTGTATTTAAAGGCGCACTCGAAAACGGCGGTTCTGTCCGCGGTATCAACGCAAAGGGACAGGGCGCAATGCCGAGAAAGAAAATCGACAAGCTCGTTGAGTTTGCGAAAGGATATGGAGCAAAAGGTCTTGCCTACATTGCAATCCATGAGGACGGCAGCTGGAAATCTTCCTTCTCCAAATTTATGACCGAGGAGCAGATGGAAGCTCTCATCAAAGCCATGGACGGACAGGCAGGAGACCTTCTTCTCTTCGCAGCAGACCGCAACAAGATCGTTTGGAACGTTCTTGGCGCACTTCGTCTGGAACTGGCAGAGCAGATGGGACTGCTCGACAAGAACGAGTACCGTTTCGTATGGATTACCGAGTTCCCGCTTCTGGAGTGGTCCGATGAGGAGAACCGTTTCACCGCAATGCATCACCCGTTCACCATGCCGATGGACGAGGATCTGCCGCTTCTGGACACCGATCCGGGCGCAGTTCGTGCAAAAGCCTACGATATTGTTCTGAACGGCACTGAGATCGGAGGAGGAAGCGTTCGTATTCACCAGAACGATGTGCAGGAGAAGATGTTTGAGATGCTTGGTTTCACAAAGGAACAGGCACATGAGCGATTTGGTTTCCTTCTGGATGCTTTCAAATACGGAGTTCCGCCTCACGCCGGACTGGCTTACGGACTGGACCGTCTCGTTATGCTGATGGCAAAAGAGGACAGCATCCGCGACGTCATCGCATTCCCGAAGGTAAAAGATGCTTCCTGTCTGATGACCGAGGCTCCGTCACCGGTTGACGCAGCACAGCTGGAAGAGCTGGGTCTTGAGGTTGAGCCGCAGGCTGAGGAAGAGACAACAGAAGAGTAAAGAAAATTTTGTAATTTACAGGACAGACAATTTTGCAGAAGTGCAGCGTTGTCTGTCCTTTTTTAGGTTTCACTCGATCGGTGTAAAGAAAAACTTAAGAAATTCTTCCACGTCTTTCCCGTTGTTTTGCTGGAAAAAAGTGCTACAATATGGTTTGTAAGAAAGATACGGAAACATCCACAGCAAGTGGAACACATAGAGAAAAAGACAAGGAGGAATCACTATGTTAGTTACATTAGTCATGCTGGCAACCTGTTTTGGTCTGCTCTGCGGAATTGGAATTTTATTTGGGATCGTCGGACTGCTGCTGAAATTTGGAGGAAAAGTCCTCGGCGCATGCGCCACTATTCTTCTCCCGATCGGCGTGATCTGGCTTGGCTTTAAAATCGTGTTCGCCGTCGTTCCGCTTCTGTTCAAACTGGTCTGTGCAGCGCTGATCTGTTATCTCGTATACCGCATTCTGCGGGAGATGAAACTTGTAGCATAAAAAATAAAATCTAACAGATTCGAAAGAAAACCTGCTTTCCGTCATAAACACGGAGGCAGGTTTTTAATGACAAAAATCTATTTTCAGAAAAAAGCCAGTATTTGCTTAAAAAAGAGTAAGGAAAAAGTAAGAAAACAAAAAACAAAATGTGATACGATAGAACTAACTTGGGAAAGCAGAAAATTAATTTGTAAAATAGAAAAGTGGGAGGAAGCATATGAAGAAAAAAGTAATCGCGATTGTGTGTGCAGTTGCAGTTCTGGCGGCAGCCGGAGGGGGAGCGGCATGGCACTTCCTTGGAAACAGTACAAAAGAGGACGATAACGTCGTCTATGTCAATACTGTAAAAGCCCTGACCAATCTGGGAACCGGAAATGGAATGGAAAACCGCTATGCCGGTGTTGTGGAGTCGGAAAATACCTGGAAGGTAGAGAAAAACAGCGAGAAAACGGTAAAGGAAGTTTATGTGGAAGTCGGTCAGGAGGTTCAGGTCGGAACACCGCTGTTCTCCTACGATACCGAGAAATTCCAGAGTGACCTCGAGCAGGCGCAGCTGGATCTGGAACGCATAAACAATGAACTTTCAAGTATGAATACCAATATCGACCAGCTTTACAAAGACAAAAAGCAGGCATCAAAAGACCAGCAGGCAAGCATCACACTGGAAATTCAGGAAGCGGAGCTGGATTTAAAGAAAAAAGAATATGAAGGAAAATCAAAACAGGCGGAGATTGATAAATTAAACGATAACATCACCAATGCGACCGTGATCAGCGAAATCGCCGGTGTTGTAAAATCAATCAACAACGATGACAGCAGCGCCGGCGCTTACTCCGGTGACAGCTCCGACAATTCCTTCCTGACCGTTCTTGCAACGGGAGATTTCCGTGTAAAAGGCCAGATCAATGAACAGAATATGAGCGACGGTTCGATTACCGAAGGAAGCCAGGTGATCGTACATTCTCGTGTAGATGAGAATCAGACCTGGACCGGAACCGTGACAAAGATTGATCGGGAAAATGCCCGGACAGGAAGCAATAACGTTTACAGCAGTTCAGGAGACGGTATGACGCAGTCAAGCAACTATCCGTTTTATGTACAGCTCGATGGAACAAATGGCCTGATGCTCGGTCAGCATGTTTACGTAGAGCCGGATATCGGTCAGCAGGAAGTCAAAACTGGAATCTGGCTGTCCGATTACTTTATCAACGATATCGACAGCAATCCTTATGTCTGGGCTGATGATGGAAATGGAAAACTGGAAAAACGAAGTGTAACCCTTGGAACACACGATGAAAATATGATGGAATATCAGATCACTGATGGTCTCAAAGAGGAGGATGCCATCACCTTCCCGGAGGAGGGTCTGGAAGAGGGCATGAAGACCGTCGTCAGCACTGATGGTTCGCTGGGACAGAGCAATCCGGCCGGCGGCGAAGATGACGGAATGATGGATGACGGTATGCTTGACAACGACGATGGAATGGTCGACGACGGTATGACGCAGGATGAAAACGGCATGGTCGACAATACCATGGATGGCGCAGAGTACAGCGGTGAGGAAGATACGACGAACGTGATCGGCGGCGCCGACGGTGGTGAAGCTGGCGAGAACGACGCGGCAGACACACAGGAAGCCGGATCGACGGAGGACGGGGAGGTGCAGCCGTGATTCTGGAATTAGAGAATATCTGTAAAGAATATATGCAGGGCAAAATCCCGGTTCCGGTTCTGAAAAACATCAACTTCTCCATGGAAGAAGGCGAGTACGTTGCGATCATGGGTCCTTCCGGTTCCGGAAAAACAACACTGATGAATATTGTCGGCTGCCTCGACCAGGCGACGAGCGGACGGCTGATCCTCGACGGACAGGACATCAGCAAATGCAGTGACAATCAGATGTCGGACATCCGCCTGCAGAAAATCGGCTTTGTCTTCCAGAACTTCCAACTCCTTGCAAGACAGAGCGCAATGGAAAATGTATGCCTGCCGTTGACGTATGCGGGCGTGCCGAAAAAAGAGAGAAGAGAGCGGGCGGCGATTGCCCTCGAGCGGGTGGGGCTCGGCGACCGTATGAGTTTCAAACCAACCCAGCTTTCCGGCGGCCAGAAACAGCGAGTGGCGATTGCAAGAGCGATCGTCAACCATCCGAAAATTCTGCTGGCCGATGAGCCGACCGGAGCGCTCGACTCCCATTCCGGCGAACAGGTCATGGAGCTGTTCCAGAGCCTGAACGACGAGGGTGTCAGCATCTTGATGATCACACATGACGCGGATATTGCATCGATGGCACAGCGCACCGTGGAGATCCGTGATGGAATGATGAAATCGAAGGAGGTGGCCGAAGCATGAAAAAAGGAAAAGCCGCAAAGAAAGCAGCGATTGCAGTCGTGACCGCGGTTGCCGTAGGCGGTGTCAGTGTCGGCGGTTATTACGGCATCCGCCAGGCGCAGAAGACGACCGTAAAAGTGTATCCGGTCAGTGACTTTACGAGTGGTTACTGGGGAGACAGTATGAACATGGAAGGCCAGATCACCTCGACGGCTTCCCAGAACATCTATCTTTCCGAAAGCCAGACCATTTCCCAGGTTCTCGTCAAAGAGGGCGATGTGGTAAATGCCGGAGACACGCTGATGACATATGATACCAGCATGATCGAGCTGGATCTGGAAACGCAGCAGTTACAGCTTGCACAGACAAAGCTGAAAATCCAGCAGAGTGAAAAAGAACTGGAAAAGCTGAAAAAGACAAAACCGGTATCGGATACCCCGCTGGATCCGGTGGAGCCGGATTTCCCGGAAGATCCCGACTTTCCGGATTTCCCGGATTTTCCAGATGAACCCATCGATCCGGATTTTCCGGACGAACCGATTCCGACCCCGGAACCGGAGCCGACGTACGAGGATGCTGTTCTGTACAGCAGTACGAATAAGCTTGTATTTGGTTCCAAACCATACAAAGGAGAAGGAACGCAGGAAGACCCATACACCTATCTCTGCGCACCGGGAACAGTCCTGACAGGCGGATTCCTGAATCAGATGGCAGGATACGCGGATGAAAAGGGAACGAAAAAAGAAGAGGACAGCGAAGGATACTGGTTCCGCCTGGAGATTCATGAGGAAAACAAAGCCGCAGAGGCGCTGGAAACCGTGTGGGAGCAGGATGGAACGAAGATTGCGAAAGCATACGAGACTTCGTATGAAGCAGTCCTGAGTCTGAAAGAATCCGAGTCGGCGGATGCACCGGAAGTAAAAATTACCACGCCGCTTGCCAACACAGAGGTGGCAGAGGGCGGCGGGCTGAAGCTGAAAATCGGAATCAATGAGAAGAAAGATACCGAAGAGAAGCCAGATGAGAAAGCTGACGATAAAACGGATGATAAAACCGAGAGTCCGTCCGAGGACGATGTGACACAGCCGGGTGAAGCCGGAAATGGAAGCGGAGAGACAGACGATTCCACGGAAAACACCGAAACAGATGTCACTTACACATACGTCTGGAAACACAACGGAAAGACAATCGACGGAGATTTTAAGGATACTTACACAAAAGAAAACATCACAAAAGAGGATGCCGGAATCTACACAGTAGAAGTGACAGCGAAAAATGACAAGGGTACTTCCATGGCAGTCAGCACTGCAAATGTGACGGTAAAAGAAGGAACAATTACCCCGGCACCAAGTGTAACTCCGACCCCGGGCGTTACGCCGAGACCGAGTGTAACTCCAGAGCCGACCATCAGCCCGGAACCAAGTACAACACCGATTCCGACCACAGAGCCGGTTCCAACAGAAACTCCGGTGCCGAGCGAGACCCCAGTTCCGACGGAAACGCCGACGCCGACCAAAGTCCCGGCAGAACCGGAAGCGGAACCGCAGAGTGAAAGTGCACCGGAAGCAGTGCAGACAACAGCAAAAACCGTATTCTACGGTGAAAAAGCATCGGTACAGTCCCTCTTTACATCATCCACAGGAAGCAGCGCCAACAACAATACTTCTTCCGGTGATGATACCCAGATGACCTACACAAAAGATGAGCTGAAAAAAGCCATCAGCGAAAAAGAGAGCCAGATCCGTGGTCTGAAGCTGGATCAGAAGGAAGAGGAACTCAAAGTCAAAAATACGCAGAAATCCCTGGATTCCCAGACCGTAAAAGCGACGATCAGCGGTGTGGTAAAGAAGGTTGGAAATGCAGAAAACCCGTCCAACGACGGAAGCGCCTTTATCCAGGTCAGCGGAAACGAAGGTCTGTACGTGCACGGCTACTTAAGCGAGACGTATCTCGATCAGGTAAAAGTCGGCGACGAACTCAACGTGACTTCCTGGTCTTCGGGTGCTTTTGCAGCGGCAACCGTAACCGAGATTTCCCCGTACCCGACAACAAGCTACATGTCCTACAGCGAGACACCAGCCTCCTTCTACCCGTTCACAGCCGTTATCCCGGAGGGCGGAGAAGGTTTTGAAAACGGCGACTGGATCGAGATTGCAATCACTGTCGGAAACGATGTAGAAAACGGCAACGGCCTGTACGTCAGCAAAGAATTCATCCGTGAGGAGAACGGACAGAAATTCGTTTATATCCGGGATGAAAATGATAAATTAAAGAAACAGAATGTGGTAACCGGAAAACTTCTGTGGGGCAGCTATTACGAAGTGAAGAGCGGTCTTTCCGAAGAGGATTACATTGCATTCCCGTACGGCAAAACCGTGGTGGAAGGCGCAGACACGAAGGAATCCAGTTCATCGGATTATTACAACAGTTAAGGAGGCGCACCATGTTAGAAAATGTAAGACTTTCCTTTCAGGGAATCTGGTCACACAAAATGCGTTCCTTCCTGACGATGCTGGGTATTATCATCGGAATTGCGTCGATCATCTCAATTGTCTCCACGATCAAGGGAACGAATGAGCAGATCAAACAGAACCTGATCGGAGCCGGAAACAACAACGTGACCGTCAGCTTAAAGCAGGGCGACGGCGATTACTGGATGGACAACGGACTGCCAAGCGGCGTGTCGAAACTGTCCGATGATCAGAAAAAGCGGATCCGCGAGCAGGATCAGGTGGAAAATGCATCGTTTTACACCGAAAGAACGTATGTGAGCGGCATCGCAAAAGGAAACACAACACTGGACAGTGCGAAGGCGCTTGGCGTGGATGAAAATTATCTGTCGACGTGCGGCTATCAGATTTATCAGGGACGCGGCTTTGTAGAGAGCGATTTCTCGAAGATCCACAAAGTTGTCCTCCTCGACGATACCGCAGTGCTGACACTCTTCCCGGATGAGTCGCCGGTCGGCAAAACGATCGAGATCATGGGCGAGCCGTTCACGGTGATCGGCGTGATCAAAAAAGCCGATTCGTTTCAGCCGGTCATCAATTCCAGGGATGACTACTATACGTACAATCAGGAATCCTATCCGCTGGTGCTGATGCCGGATGTCTGCTGGCCGATCGTATTCCAGTATGATGAGCCGGAAAATGCCGTTGTGATGGCAAAAACGACCGAGGATATGAGCACGGTGGGAAAGACAACAGCGGATATCATGAACGAATCCGTGACCAATACAACCGATTCTCTTTCCTATCAGGCAGAGGATCTGCTGGAGAAAGCAAAGAGTCTGCAGGAGTTAGGCCAGAGCACAAACCAGCAGCTGATCTGGATCGCGAGCATTTCGCTTCTGGTCGGCGGTATCGGTGTTATGAATATTATGCTGGTATCTGTAACGGAACGTACAAGCGAGATCGGCCTGAAAAAGGCGATCGGAGCAAGAAAACGCAGAATTCTGTTCCAGTTCCTGACCGAGGCGGCGGTGCTCACCAGCATCGGCGGACTGCTCGGCGTGCTGGGCGGCATTATCATGGCACAGGTGATTTCGAGGGTATCGCAGACGCCTGTGGCGATCAGTATTCCGGCGATCATTTTCTCCGTGGTATTCTCCATGGTGATCGGTATCGTATTCGGACTGCTGCCGTCGGTAAAAGCAGCGAACCTGAATCCGATTGATGCGCTGCGAAGAGAATAGAACAAGAAAGAGTTGAAAAATCCGTGCGGGTACAGCGTAGGTGCTGGATCCGTACGGATTTTTTGTGCGGCGTGTGCGGATGAAACTTAAGATCTTTACTTTTTGCGGAAAGTCGGTTATACTGGAAAATAAGCGCAATTTGCAGCGCAGCAAAGAGGCATTCGAGTTTCGGATTCGGTATGTTTATGAAAATATAAGAAAGATTCAAAGACATTTCACATTCGTCTATGGTATAATCAAACAAGAGTATGACCAACGAAAAGGAGTATACGCGAATGAATATTTTGTTTTTTATCACACCGAAAAGTGAAACGGCTTATCTGTATGATGACTGCTCACTTCGGCAGGCCATCGAGAAGATCGAATATCATAAATACACGGCGGTTCCGGTACTGAACAAAAAGGGCTGCTACGTGGGAACACTGACGGAAGGAGATCTGCTCCGCATCGTAAAAGAACGGTATCTGCTGAATTACCATGAAGCAGAGGATATCCCGCTCTGGCAGGTTCCGAAACGGTGGAATTATGAGTCCGTCAACATCAACAGCAACATCGAGGACCTGATCGAGATGTCCATGCGGCAGAATTTCGTTCCAGTTGTGGATGACGAGGGAACCTTCATCGGCATCATCCGAAGAAGAGACATCATCCAGTACTGTTATCAGAAAAGCGGCATCAAAGAAGAGGAAGAAGCCCGGCGCAGCGCGCGGAAACAAAACGCAGAACAGATGATTCTGCAGTAAAGAAGAAAATGAGGGAAGCATTATGAAAAAACTGATCGATCTTATCCAGGAAGAGCTGGTAAAAGCCTTTACCGCTGCGGAGATGGACCCGTCCTATGCAAGGGTTTCCGTTTCCAACCGCCCGGATCTGTGCGAATACCAGTGCAACGGCGCAATGGCAGCTGCAAAAGCATACCACAAAGCACCGATCCAGCTGGCTGAAGCAGTTGTAGAAAAAGTGACCGACCACAGCGTGATCGGTGAAATTGAAGCCGTAAAACCGGGATTCATCAACCTGAAAATCAACCCGGAATTTCTGGCAGATTATCTTTCCAAAATGCAGAACGATGAAGATCTTTCTGTAGAGAAGGCAAAAAATCCGAAAACCATCATCATAGATTACGGCGGAGCAAACGTGGCAAAACCGCTTCACGTCGGCCATCTCCGTTCCGCGATCATCGGCGAGAGCATCAAGCGTATGGGACGCTTCATGGGCCACAACATGATCGGTGACGTTCATCTTGGAGACTGGGGTTTGCAGATGGGACTGATCATCACCGAGCTGCAGGAGCGCCATCCGGAGCTTGTTTATTTTGATGAGTCCTTTACGGGAGAGTACCCGGAGGAAGCACCGTTTACGATCAGCGAGCTCGAGGAGATTTATCCTTGCGCAAGCGGCAAATCGAAAGAGGACGAGGACTATAAGAAACGTGCACTCGAGGCAACGAGAGAGCTGCAGCAGGGCAGAAGAGGATATCGTGCGATCTGGAAACACATTATGAATGTTTCTGTTGCCGATCTGAAGAAGAACTATGGAAACCTCGACGTTCATTTCGATCTGTGGATGGGTGAGTCCGATGCACAGGAGTACATTCCGGACATGGTAGATTACCTGAAAGACAATGGTTATGCACATTATGACCAGGGCGCACTCGTTGTTGATGTCAAAGAAGAGACAGACACAAAAGAGATCCCGCCGTGCATGATCTTAAAATCCGATGGAGCAGCGCTGTACGATACGACAGACCTGGCAACCATCATCCAGCGTATGAAACTGTACAAGCCGGACGAGATCTGCTATCTGGCAGACAAACGTCAGGAGCTTCACTTTGTACAGTGCTTCCGCTGTGCAAGAAAAGCCAAACTGGTGAATGATGATACCGTTCTTTCCTTTATCGGATTTGGTACCATGAACGGAAAAGACGGAAAACCGTTCAAGACCCGTGAGGGCGGCGTTATGCGTCTGGAGCGTCTGATCGGCGAGATCAACGATGAGATGTATCAGAAGATCGTGGAGAACCGCAGCGTAAAAGATACGGATGCAAGAGGAACGGCACAGATTGTCGGACTGTCTGCTATTAAATACGGTGACCTGTCCAACCAGGCATCGAAAGATTATGTATTCGATGTTGAGAGATTTACTTCCTTCGAGGGAAACACCGGTCCGTACATCCTGTACACGATCGTTCGTACAAAATCCATCCTCGGAAAATATAAAGAAGAGGGAAATGAACTGAAGAAAGGCGCACTTCTGGCACCGAAGAGCGACAGCGAGAAAGCTCTGATGCTTTCCGTATCTCGTTTCAACGGCGTTGTGGAGAACGCATTCGAGGAGAAAGCACCGCATAAGATCTGTGCTTATATCTACGAGCTTGCAAACGAGTTCAACCACTTCTACCACGAGACCAAGATCTTAAGTGAGCAGGATGAGGCAAGAAAAGCATCTTACCTGGCACTGCTGGATCTCGTCCGCGAGGTACTCGAGACCTGCATCGACCTGCTGGGATTCTCGGCACCGGAACGGATGTAAAACGCCAGGGGATCAAACTTAAAAGTCCGACGCAATCTGGCGTTGCGCGGAGTCAAGAGGGAAAAAATAGATAAAAAACAGGCGATTTTTTTGGCAGCCGTCGGCTTCTGTAGTTCTTGCAGAAACGGCGGCTGTTGTGTTATACTTACATCACGATTTTTCATCCGCTTGGACATTCGTCCTGAAAAATCGATTCTATATTACTCTATCGAAGAGCCATTCGGCTCAATTTATATCCATGTACAAAAACAGAATATCGGACTGACAAACGCTTTGACGTAAAAAGAGGAGGCGGGATCATTGGAAAAGTAGAACTTCCGGGAGGGAAGTATCGCCTGCTGTCAGTGCTCGGAAGAGGGGCAACGTCTGTCGTTTATCTTGCAGAGAAAACTGGATCCGGAAAGCGGTATGCAGTCAAGGTAAGTATATGTGACAGGGAAAAACTGCGCCGGGAGGCGTTTCTTTTACAGAAGTTTTCATATCCCGGGATTCCCTGTGCGGTGGAACTTCTGGAAAGTGGGACAAAAAGCTTTCTGGTGATGGAAGCTGTAAACGGAAAATCTATCGGACAGCGTATGCGTAAGGGAGAACGGTTTTCCAGCCGGGAAATTCTGAAAACGGGAATTGCCCTGAGCGGGATTCTCTGTTATCTCCATGCACAGAACCCGCCGGTTTTCCACCGGGATCTGAAGCCGGACAACGTGATGATAACAGAGCGTGGTGAAATATACCTTGTGGATTTCGGTGCAGCCGGAACAGAAGAAACGGGTGTGGAAGTCCGTTATGGAACCCGCGGTTATGCAGCGCCGGAGCAGTATGACGGGAAGTGTGACGCCCGTTCCGATCTTTATGCACTCGGCGCACTGCTTGCGGCAATGGCGAAGCATGCGAAAAAGCGGCAGAAAAGAGGACTCTGGCGGGTGCTGGAAAAGTGTATGCAGAAAAAGCCGGAGGAGCGGTATGCGTCTGCCGGAGAAGTCAAAAAGGCACTGCGGCGGCTGGAAAGAAAGCAAAAAGGCAGGAAGACTCTGCGGATCTTTGCAGTTTTTGCTTTTCTGACAGGAGGAGCGGCTGCAGTTGCCAGCAGGATGCCATGGGGGCAGTTTCCGGCGGCAGACGAATGGGAGGAGCAGGGCGATCTCTGGTTCTGCGGAAATCCGGTGGAAGAAGGCAGTCTGCCGAACTACCGGAAAGCGCGGGAAGCGTTCTTAAAGGCAGACCATCTCAGTCAGGCGGGACGTGTGGAGCAGGAACTTGTGGAATACTGTCTGGCGGATGATGCGGCAAGGGAAAAAATGCAGATGGAGCCATTGCTGGCTGAATTTTATGATGACACGCAGCAGGAGCCGGAAAAAGAAAAACGCTGCCGCAGATATCTTGCTGTTGCAGGAATGTATTTCAGTTTTTCTGAAGAACTGGCGCGTGAAAATGACACAGACGCCATGCGGAAAGGAATCGAAGTGCTGGAAAAGGCTGCAGGCGAGAATATGGAGGGGCAGTGGGAGGCGGTTATCTGGCAGAGACTGGCGGATGCGTGCTATCTTGGCGGAAAATCCGGGGATGGGGAAAGAGAACAGGACTGGTGCCAGGAGAGCTTTCTCTATTACGAACGGCTTCTGTGCAGCAGACAGGATGGAAACCGGCGGAAAAATCTGCTCAGGGCCGCAGAGCTGGCACTGCAGTTCGACATGCAGGAAAAAGCAGAACAGTACCTCAACGAGGCAGCAGAAATTCCGGGAATGGAGGAGGACATTTTTTATCAGCAGATCAGAAAAAGATGGGAGGAAGCAGGATGAGAAAAAAGACCATATGCGCAATGATGACAGGATTCCTGGCCGTCCAGGGAATCGAAGTCCACGCGGAGACACAGCAGACGACAGGCGAGGCCGCAAGTGCGGTGGAAAGCGTGGAATTAGAAGCTGAAATCATCGAGAACAGTGATGTGACAGATGCAGACGGGAAAGCCGGACCGGAGGAACTGCTGCCGGACGAAAAGTCAGAAGAAGAACCGCCTATAGAAGAGAAACCAGAGCAGGAACCAGAGCCGCCGGAAGAGAAAACAGATCCGGCAGAGACCGGAAAGAAAGAGACAGAAGGAGAAGAAAAAATGCTTCCCCCGACGGTAATTCCGGATCCGGAGAAGGAACCAGCGGAAAAGTGGGAAGAAGAGGAGGAAGAAATTTCGGAAGATTCAGAATCGGGGAAGCCAGAAGAATTGCCGGAGGCAGGAGATATGGGTTCCGGGGAATCGGAATCAGAGGAAGGATGTGAAGAAACAGATACAAAAGAATCAGAGACAGAAGAGTCAGAAAATCAAACCTCGGAAACAAAAGCACCAGAAAAAGAGGAGTCTGCCGTAATGCCAGATGCCGGAAAGTCAAACACAGAAAAGCAGGAACAAACGGAGCCCGGGCAATCGTCTCCGGAGAAAGAAGAACTCAAAACAGACGAACAGCTGCCCGTTGCTGCAGCCACACCCGAGGAGGTGATCCAAGATCCAGATGATATTCCGCTACAAACAGAAGAAAGCAGTCCTCCGCCTGCCGAAACTCCATCTGAGAGTGCCGGGGAGGAGCCATCTCAAATACCGCCGCAGATCATCGCCGATTTCATATTATCACAGATAGCAGACGAAGATTTCGAAGCGCCGACCCCCCTGATTATCCGCCCGGCCGACACCAGCGTCGAAGTAGATCCCGGTTATACCCCGGAAATTCTGCTCGAGGGAGCCGCCGACACGGCTGAAATTCTTTCCTGCATGGTAAATGGCTCCGAAGCCGAATATGAATGGAAAGAAAACAAAATCTGTCTGAAAGCCGAGAGCCTTTCCGAAGGCTACAACCGCATCACTGTAAAAGTGCGCGGCGCAGACGGCATTGTTCGAACCATGAAACCGTGGGAAGTCAACGTGAAACCAAAAACTTCCACACTTGTCAGCCAAAGAACCAGCCAGAGACCAAAAGGAACCCGACTCTGGCAGTCCCTGAGGCGCCTCTGGAACCTGATTCGTGCCATTGCCGAAATTCAGAATCAGACCACCCGCTATCTGCGCGCCCTCTGCAGAAAATAGCCTGATCCCAGAGATTTCGCTTTTAGAAAATAATATCCCCGTTTTGCCGAGAGCGCATCCAGCAGAATGGGGAATTCCCTTATTGAAAGAAAAATCACTGTTTTTTCTGGATAAACAACCAAAAAGGACACCTTTTATTGTATAATTA
>NZ_JBNMHD010000005.1:0-117167 GCF_050872605.1 Fusicatenibacter sp. | reverse complement strand
GCGAGATCAACACCATCCGCGGAAACGCCGACAAGATGCTGGCCCGTGAGGAGACGATGTCTTCCCCGATGCTGCAGGATGAACTTCATAAAGTGCTGCCGGTTGTCAACACACAGGGTTCTGACTCCGCGATGCTCGACAATACACTCGAGTTCCTGACCATGAGCGGTATGGATCTTCCGCTGGCTGTCATGATCACGATCCCGGAGCCGTGGGCAAACAACGATACGATTTCCCAGGAGAAACGTGATTTCTATCAGTATTATGCAACGATGATGGAGCCGTGGGACGGACCGGCATCGATCCTGTTCTCCGACGGAGATGTGATGGGAGCAGTGCTCGACCGCAACGGTCTTCGTCCTTCCCGTTACTACATCACTAACGATGGATTCCTGATCCTTTCCTCTGAGGTCGGTGTTCTGGAAGTTCCGGAAGAAAAAATCGTCTTAAAAGAGCGTCTCCATCCGGGCAAGATGCTTCTCGTCAACACCGTACAGGGAAAAGTCTTAAACGATGAGGAAGTCAAAGAATATTACGCAAAGAAACAGCCGTACGGCGAATGGCTCGACAGTTATCTGGTACAGTTAAAGGATATCAAAATCCCGAATCTGCCGGTCGAAGAGTACACGAAAGAAGAGCGGATGCGCCTGCAGAAAGCGTTCGGCTACACCTACGAGGAGTACCGTTCCTCCATCGGAAAGATGGCATTAAACGGTGTCGAGGCAACCGCTTCGATGGGTATCGATACCCCGCTTGCCGTTCTCTCCCATGAGCATCAGCCGCTGTTCAACTATTTCAAACAGCTCTTCGCACAGGTAACGAACCCGCCGATCGACTGCATCCGTGAGGAGATCGTAACTTCCACAAGCGTTTACGTCGGACGTGACGGAAACCTGCTTGAGGAGGAGCCGAAGAACTGCCAGGTATTAAAGATCAACAATCCGATCCTGACCAATACCGATATGCTGAAGATCAAGAACATGAAAGTCGAAGGCTTCAAGGCAGTGACCGTTCCGATCACCTACTACAAGAGCGCACCGCTTGACCGTGCGATGGACCGCCTTTTCGTCGAGGTTGACCGTGCACACCGGGCAGGAGCCAACATCCTGATTCTCTCTGACCGCGGCGTCGATGAGAACCATGTGGCGATTCCATCCCTCCTGGCTGTATCTGCGGTTCATCAGCATCTGGTAAAAACGAAAAAGAGAACTTCTCTTGCGATTATTCTGGAGTCCGGCGAGCCGCGCGAGGTGCACCATTTCGCAACACTGCTCGGCTACGGTGCCTGCGCAATCAACCCGTATCTGGCACTCGACACGATCCATGAGCTGATCGAAGAGGGCATGATCAAGAAAGATTACTACGCAGCCGTTGAAGATTACAACCACGCAGTCATCTCTGGTATCGTAAAAATCGCAGCGAAGATGGGTATCTCCACGATCCAGTCGTATCAGGGTTCCCAGATCTTCGAGGCCATCGGTATCTCAGCAGATGTCATCGACAAATACTTCACCGGTACGGTCAGCCGTGTCGGCGGTATTACCCTGGAAGACATTGCAAAAGATGTCGATGAGCGTCATTCCCAGGCATTCGATCCGCTGGAGCTGTCTACCGATCTGACACTGGACAGTATCGGCCGTCATAAATCGAGAAGCCAGGGCGAGGAGCACCGCTACAATCCGCGCACCATTCATACACTGCAGGAGTCTACAAGACGCGGCGACTACAAGATGTTCAAAGAGTACACAGCAATGGTCGACAGCGAGGAGAGCGGCTATCTGCGGAGCCTGATGGACTTCGATTATCCGGAGCAGGGCGTTCCGCTCGAAGAAGTTGAGAGCGTAGATTCTATCGTAAAACGATTCAAAACAGGTGCGATGTCCTACGGTTCTATTTCCCAGGAGGCACATGAGACACTGGCAATTGCCATGAACCGTCTGCATGGAAAATCCAACACTGGTGAGGGCGGTGAGAGTGATGACCGTCTCGAATCCCCGGAGAGATGCTCCGCGATCAAACAGGTAGCATCGGGAAGATTCGGCGTTACCAGCAAATACCTTGTCAGTGCAAAAGAGATCCAGATCAAGATGGCCCAGGGTGCAAAACCGGGCGAGGGCGGCCACTTACCGGCCGGAAAGGTTTACCCGTGGATTGCAAAAACACGTCACTCCACACCGGGTGTATCCCTGATTTCCCCGCCGCCGCACCACGACATCTACTCCATCGAGGACCTTGCACAGCTGATTTATGACCTGAAAAACTCGAATGTGAATGCAAGAATCTCCGTTAAACTGGTATCCGAAGCAGGTGTTGGTACTGTCGCAGCCGGTGTTGCAAAAGCCGGAGCACAGGTTATCCTGATTTCAGGATATGATGGAGGAACGGGAGCAGCACCGAGAAGTTCCATCCACAATGCAGGACTTCCATGGGAGTTAGGCCCTGCCGAGACCCATCAGACGCTGATCAAAAACGGCCTCCGCAACCGTGTCATGATCGAGACCGATGGTAAGCTGATGAGCGGCCGTGACGTTGTGATTGCAGCACTCCTTGGCGCCGAGGAATTCGGTTTTGCGACTGCACCGCTTGTAACGATGGGATGCGTTATGATGCGTGTCTGCAACCTCGATACCTGCCCGATGGGTATTGCAACCCAGAACCCGGAGCTGCGCAAACGTTTCCGCGGCAAACCGGAGTACGTCATCAACTTCATGCGCTTCATCGCAGAAGAGATGCGGGAATACATGGCAAAACTTGGCTTCCGCACCGTTGACGAGATGGTCGGCCGTTCCGACCTCTTAAAGAGAAATGATAAAGTGACGAACGAGCACGCAGACCGCGTAGACTTAAGCCAGATCCTGAACAATCCGTTTGCAAAAGCAGGCGAGAAGGTAACGTTCGATCCGAAAGATGTTTACGACTTCAAACTTGGCGCAACCCTGGATGAGAAGGTACTCTTAAAGAAATTCGGTCCGGCAATGGATAAGAAAGAGAAGAAGACCGTCAAAGTCGAGATCACCAACACCGATCGTACCGTGGGAACGATTCTTGGTGCCGAGATCACCAGAAAATTCGGCACCTCTCTGGAGCCGGATACGTACACCGTACAGTGCAAGGGTGCCGGCGGACAGAGCTTCGGAGCATTTATTCCAAAAGGACTGACCCTGGAACTTGAGGGCGATTCGAACGATTACTTCGGAAAAGGCCTCTCCGGCGGAAAACTGGTTGTCTACCCGCCGAAAGCAAGAAAGTATAAACCGGAAGAAAACATCATCGTCGGAAACGTTGCCCTCTACGGCGCAACGAGCGGTGAGGCGTACATCAACGGTATCGCAGGAGAGCGTTTCTGTGTCAGAAACTCCGGTGCTTACGCCGTTGTCGAGGGTGTCGGTGAGCATGGATGCGAGTATATGACCGGCGGCCGTGTCGTTGTCCTCGGCGCAACCGGAAAGAACTTTGCAGCCGGCATGAGCGGCGGTATCGCTTATGTCCTGGATGAAAAGAGCAACCTGTACCGCAATTTGAACAAGGAAATGATTTCGATTGAACTGGTAGAAAGCAAATACGATATTGCAGAGCTGAAAAACATGATTGAAAAACACGTCGCACACACCGGCTCTGAAAAAGGTAAAGAAATTCTCACACACTTTGACGAATATCTGCCGAAATTCAAGAAGATCATTCCGAATGACTATAAGCGCATGATGATGCTGAGTGCCCAGATGGAAGACAAGGGCCTTAGCAGCGAACAGGCACAGATTGAAGCATTTTACGAAAGCATGCGTAAGTAGGAGGAAGAAGAATTATGGGTAAGCCAACTGGATTTATGGAATATCAGCGCAAGACGGGAAACACCGTTGCCCCGCTTGAGCGTATCAAAAACTTTAAGGAATTTCATCTGCAGCTCCCGAAAAAGGAACAGCAGATGCAGGCTGCCCGCTGTATGGCATGCGGTGTACCGTTCTGCCAGGCGGGAACCATGATTGCGGGAATGGCCTCCGGCTGTCCGCTGCAGAACCTCGTTCCGGAGTGGAATGACCTTGTGTATCTTGGAAACTATGAGCAGGCATACCGCCGCCTCACCAAGACAAACTGTTTTCCGGAATTTACCTCCCGTGTCTGCCCGGCACTCTGCGAAGCAGCCTGTACATGCAACGTAAACGGAGACCCGGTCTGCACGAAGGAAAATGAACGCGCGATCATCGAAAACGCATGGGCAACCGGCCTGATTACGCCGCAGCCGCCGAAAGTGCGCACCGGAAAACGCGTTGCCGTTGTAGGAAGCGGTCCTTCCGGCCTTGCAGCAGCGATGCAGCTCAACCGCCGCGGCCATTCTGTTACGGTCTTTGAACGCCGCGACCGCGTGGGCGGACTTTTACGCTACGGTATTCCGAACATGAAACTCGATAAGAGCGTCATCGACCGCCGTGTGGATCTGATGAAGGCCGAGGGCATCGAGTTTGTGACGAATGCTGATATCGGAAAAGATGTAAAAGCTGACAAACTCTTAAAAGAATTTGACCGTGTCCTGCTCTGCTGCGGTGCGGCAAATCCAAGAGATATCAAGGCAGAGGGAAGAGATGCAAAGGGCATCTACTTTGCTGTCGATTTCCTGACTTCCGTAACGAAGAGTCTTCTGGATTCCAATTTTGAGGATCATGCCTACATCGATGCCAAGGGCAAGCACGTTGTTGTCATCGGAGGCGGCGACACCGGTAATGACTGTGTCGGAACTTCCATCCGTCTCGGTGCCAAATCTGTGACACAGCTTGAGATGATGCCGAAAGCACCGGATCAGCGTGCCGAGAACAATCCGTGGCCGGAGTGGCCGAAGATCTGCAAGACGGATTACGGCCAGGAAGAGGCAATCGCCGTATTCGGCCATGATCCGCGGATTTACCAGACAACCGTAACGGAATTTATCAAAAACAAAAAAGGTGAAGTCTGCCAGATCAAGACCGTAAAACTGACACCGAAAAAAGATGAGAAATCCGGCCGCATGATGATGGTTCCGGTTGAGGGAACCGAAGAGATTCTCCCGGCAGATCTCGTTCTTATTGCAGCAGGCTTTTTAGGATCCCAGAAATATGTGACCGATGCATTTAAAGTGGAAGTCAACCAGCGCACCAACGTGAAGACAGATGACGGAAAATACCAGACAACAAAAGAAAATGTCTTCACCGCAGGCGATATGCACCGCGGCCAGTCCCTGGTCGTATGGGCGATCCGTGAGGGACGCGAGGCAGCAAAGGCAGTCGATGAATCCCTGATGGGATACACGAATCTCTAAGTTTTTCTTGACAAAACACGCGAAAAACTGCTATAATATGCCCAAAACAAGGGTGTTTTTACGCAAGGTGTCTTTCTGCCCTGCCGCGTGAAAGCACCCTTTTCGTTTAGAATCGTCTTTGATAAAGGAGAGAATCGATATGGCAAAGTATACGAAGGAAGCGATCCTTCAGATGGCGGAGGAAGAAGATGTTGAATTTATCCGCCTGCAGTTTACCGATATGTTTGGAATGATGAAAAATATGGCCATCACCGCCGGACAGCTGGAAAAAGCCCTGAATAATCAGTGCGTTTTCGATGGCTCTTCGTTCGAAGGATTTGTCACCATCGAGGAAGCAGACATGTTTCTGCACCCGGATCTCGACACCTTTGCAATACTTCCATGGCGTCCGCAGCAAGGAAAGGTTGCAAGATTGATCTGTGATGTGTATGATAGAGAGGGGAATCTTTATGCAAAGAGTTCCCGAACCATCCTTCAGAAGGTAATTTTCGAAGCGAAAGCGATGGGCTATGAGTTTGAAATCTCACCGGAGTGTGAATTTTTCCTGTTCCACACCGATGAGGACGGCGGTGCAACGAGTGTAACGCACGACAAAGGCGGTTATCTGGATCTGGGACCGCTGGACCTGGGAGAAAACGCGCGGCGCGATATGGTGCTGACCCTCGAAGAAATGGGAATCGACGTTGAGTCTTCCTTCCACGAGGTAGCGGCAGGCCAGCACGAACTGGATTTCTGTCCGGCTGCAGCACTTCGGACGGCAGATCAGCTGATGACTGCCAAATTTGCTATCCGTACGATTGCAAAACGTCATGGCCTTCACGCAACCTTTATGCCAAAACCAAAAACCGGAGTTCACGGATCGGGTCTTCATCTTTCCTTCTCCCTGTTTCATGAGGGAAAAGATGTGTTTGCCGACAAATCCGATGAATACGGGCTCAGCAAAGAGGCATATTACTTTATGGGCGGACTGATGAAACACATCAGCGGAATCGCAGCGATTACCAATCCGCTTGTAAATTCCTACAAACGTCTGACACCGGGATACGGTGCACCGATCTACGTGGCATGGTCTGCAAAGAACAGAAGCCCGCTGATCCGCATTCCGCTGACGGGAGACGGTATCATGGCCATTGAACTTCGATGCCCGGATTCGGCAGCCAATCCGTACCTGGCACTTGCTGTCTGCATGGCAGCAGGACTTGACGGTATCAAACAGAAAATCGTTCCGCCGTCCCCGGTGGACCGCAATATTTCCGATCTGACAGAAGAAGAACGAAACGCGATGCAGATCACCCTTCTCCCGGGAAGCCTTGGAGAAGCGGTCGCAGAGTTAAAGAAAGACGATTTTCTGTGTCAGGTACTCGGCCAGGAATTTGTGGATGGATATATCAATGCCAAAGAAGAAGAGTGGCATGAGTATCTCCGCCAGGTATCCGACTGGGAGACCGAGAAATATCTGTACCGTATTTAGACGACGAAGGGGCCTGAAAATGCATGAGCAGCATAGTGATAGTACTTCCCAAAATAGAAGATGGAAAGCGCATCCGGGATATTCTGGCAAAGAGAGGATATGAAATCGATGCTGTCTGTTCGACGGCGGCAGCAGCGCTCGGAGAGATGAACAACTTAAACGGCGGTATCGTCATCTGCGGCTACAAGCTCCCGGATATGTTCTTTACAGATCTGAACGAGTGTATGCCGTCCAGCTTCCAGATGCTTCTGATTGCATCGAGCCGCGCATTAAGTGCGGTGGAGGGAACTGGAATCATGGCGGTTACGATGCCGCTTTCCGTGTACGAGCTGGTCAATACACTGGAGATGATGCTGCGGGGTGCGGCACGGCGCAGAAAGAAAGAGCGGGCCAAGCCCAAGGTGCGCAGCGCCGAGGAACAGCACATCATCGACCGTGCAAAAAGCCTTCTGATCGAACGAAATCACATGACCGAGTCGGAGGCCCATCGCTACATGCAGAAATGCAGCATGGACAGCGGCACCAATCTGGTCGAAACGGCGCAGATGGTGCTGACGCTTTTGACGGAGTAAAAAAGAGTGAAAAGGAGCGACACAAATAATGTTCAAAATCAATGACAATTATCTGAAATTGCCGGGAAGCTATCTGTTTTCCACCATTGCAAAAAAAGTTGCAGCTTACACCGAGGCAAATCCGGACGCGAAAATCATCCGTCTTGGAATCGGCGACGTAACCCAGCCGATCGCACCGGCGATCATCGAAAAGCTGCATGGCGCAGTGGATGAGATGGGACACGCAGAGACCTTCCATGGATATGCACCGGATCTTGGATATGCTTTCCTTCGCGATACCATCGCAAAAAATGATTATCAGGACAGAGGATGCGATATCTCCTCTGATGAAATTTTTGTATCGGACGGCGCAAAATGCGACTGCAGCAACATTCAGGAGATCTTCAGCCTGGATAACAAAATCGCTGTATGCGACCCGGTTTACCCGGTTTATGTAGATTCCAACGTTATGGCAGGCCGTGCAGGAGATTATGACGCTGCAACGGAGCGTTTCACCAACGTGATTTACATGCCGTGTACCGCCGAAAACAACTTTACCCCGGATCTTCCGAAAGAGACTCCGGATCTGATTTACCTGTGCTTCCCGAATAACCCGACCGGAGCTATGGTTTCGAAAGACGAGCTGCAGAAATGGGTTGATTATGCAAACAAAGTCGGAGCAATCATCCTGTATGATGCTGCATATGAAGCATATATCTCAGAAAAAGACATCCCGCATTCTATCTATGAGTGCGAAGGTGCAAGAACATGTGCGATCGAGATGCGCAGCTTCTCCAAGAATGCAGGCTTTACCGGTATGCGTCTTGGTTTCACCGTCATTCCGAAAGATATCAAATCGGGTGATGTAACCCTGCACAGCCTGTGGGCACGCCGTCACGGAACGAAATACAACGGAGCTCCGTACATCATTCAGAGAGCCGGCGAGGCTGTTTACTCTCCGGAAGGAAAAGCACAGTTAAAAGAGCAGGTTGCTTACTACATGAAGAATGCAAAAGTCATTTACGACGGCTTAAAAGGCGCAGGCTACACTGTATCCGGCGGCGTCAACGCACCGTATATCTGGCTGAAAACACCGGGAAATATGACTTCCTGGGAGTTCTTTGATCACCTGCTTGCAGACGCAAACGTAGTCGGAACACCAGGCTCAGGATTCGGCCCGAGCGGAGAAGGCTACTTCCGTCTGACTGCATTCGGTACGTACGAGAATACGGTAGAGGCAGTGGAAAGAATTAAAAGACTCTAAATTGTGCTGAAAATACCGACAAGACGGAATTTCTGCGCAATTTTACAAAGACGCGAAAAAATAATTTTGTATAGATAAAATTCACGAAAAATACATTAGAATTTATACAAAATCCGTAAAAATTAGGTGTTTACAAATGCAAAACTGCTGTGCTATAATGCACAGTATGAAAAAGGCAGTGAAGGAAACTCCGTATGCGGAATCTGACAGGAAGCCGATGTCACCGACTGAGAGCATCAGCATGGAGGAAACATACAATGGGGAACATTCCGGAGCCGGTCTGCTGAACACGAAATCAGAAAAGGAAATCAAGTAGGCAGATCCGTGATACGCGTTAAGTATAAATGAGTGGGCGTTTTCCACCGGAAAACCGGAGAGAAAAACGCAATGCGGGTGGTACCGCGGGAACATTAAATATCCCGTCCCGGAACAGTAGTTAAAAAACTGTTCCGGGACTTTTTGTTTTCCAGAAAGCATTCCGGGACAGGCGAGAAAGAGAGGAGAACAAAACATGGAATTTATGACAGGCGTAAAGAAAAAAGAAGACATCTCCGTAAAAACTCTGCTGGAGACACCGGAAGGCACAGAAGTAAAACTCGAAGGAGCCGTACACATCATCCGTGACATGGGCGAGGTTGCCTTTGTCATTTTAAGAAAGAGCGAGGGACTCGTTCAGTGTGTGTACGAAGAAGGAAGCGTTGACTTCCCGCTGAAGGATCTGAAAGAGGAATCGGCAGTTGCTGTGACTGGAACGGTAAAAAAAGAGGACCGCGCACCAGGCGGCGTAGAAGTCAGATTACAGACTATCACCGTTCTTGCTGAGCCGACCGAGCCAATGCCGCTCGCAGTCAACAAATGGAAAATGAATACTTCCCTTGAGGCGATGCTGAACATGCGGCCGATCGCTCTTCGGAACGTCAGAGAACGTGCAAAATTCCGCATCCAGGAAGGCGTGGTACGTGCCTTCCGTGATTTCCTCCATTCCCAGGGATTCACAGAAATCCATACACCGAAGATCGGCGCGAAGGGCGCTGAAGGAGGCGCAAACATCTTCAAGCTGGAATACTTCCACCGCCCGGCCGTGCTGGCACAGAGCCCGCAGTTCTACAAACAGATGCTCGTCGGCGTGTTTGATCGTGTCTTTGAAGTCGGACCGGTTTTCCGTGCAGAGAAACACAACACGAAACGTCATCTGAACGAGTACACCAGCCTTGACTTTGAGATGGGCTACATCGAGGATTACACCGACATCATGGCAATGGAAACCGGATTCTTACAGTACATGGTGGAGCTCCTCAAAAAGGATTACGCAAAAGAACTGGAGATCCTGAAAGTTACGCTTCCAAAGACAGACGAAATCCCGACCGTACCGTTCACGAAAGCAAAAGAGCTGGTAGCCGAGAAATACAACCGGAAGATCCGCAACCCGTTCGACCTTGAGCCGGAGGAGGAGCTTCTGATCGGCCAGTATTTCAAAGAGGAATACGACGCAGATTTTGTATTCGTTACCGAATACCCATCGAAAAAGAGACCATTCTATGCGATGGATGATCCGGAGGATAAGAGATATACGAAGAGCTTCGACCTGCTGTTCCACGGCCTGGAGATTACAACCGGAGGCCAGCGTATCCACGATTACAAGATGCTCTCCGAAAAGATCGCAGCCCGCGGCATGACAGAAGAGGGTATGGAGCAGTACTTGAGTGCTTTCAAACACGGTATGCCGCCGCACGGAGGACTTGGCATCGGTCTGGAGCGTCTGACCATGAAGCTGATCGGCGAGGACAACGTCCGCGAGACAACCCTGTTCCCGCGTGATCTTACAAGACTGGAGCCGTAAGCGGATCCTGCTGGAAAACAAAAAAGGAGAACGAGTGAAATGGCAAATGTGATTTCAGATGAAACGATGGAATATGTCGGCATCCTGGCAAAGCTGGAATTAAAGGATGAGGAAAAAGAATCCGCACGGCAGGATATGCAGAAGATGCTGGACTATGTAGATAAATTAAACGAGCTCGACACCAGCAAGGTTGAGCCGATGACCCACATTTTCGAGATGGGAAATGTGTTCCGTGAGGATGAAGTAACCAATGGCGACGACCGCGATGATATGCTTGCCAACGCGCCGGAAGTCAAAGAGGGCCAGTATAAGGTTCCGAAAACGGTAGAATAGCAGGAGGAGATTCGATATGGAAATCAAAGATATGACAGCAGTACAGCTTTCTGCCGCGATCAAAGAAGGACAGATCACCGTATCGGACGCCGTGGAAGCGTCCCTTGCGGCAGTCAAAGCATCGGAAGGATCCATTCACGCTTTCCTTCTTGTAGATGAAGAGGGTGCAAGAGCGCGCGCAGCAGAAGTACAGAAGAAAATTGACGCAGGAGAGCTCACCGGTCCGCTGGCCGGCGTTCCGATTGCGGTCAAGGACAACATCTGTACGAAAGGTCTTGCGACGACGTGTGCGTCAAAGATCCTGCAGAACTTTGTTCCGACGTACGATGCAGAGGTTATCACACGGCTCGAAGAGGCGGGAGCCGTTATCATCGGAAAGACAAACATGGATGAGTTTGCGATGGGAAGTACGACAGAGACTTCCGCGTACGGCGTGACGAAAAATCCATGGAACACCGAACACGTTCCAGGCGGTTCCTCCGGCGGTTCCTGCGCAGCCGTTGCAGCAGGAGAAGTACCGATGGCACTTGGCTCCGATACCGGCGGATCGATCCGTCAGCCGAGTTCCTTCTGCGGCGTAACCGGCATGAAACCGACGTACGGCACCGTTTCCCGTTACGGACTGATCGCTTATGGTTCCTCCCTCGACCAGATTGGATCGGTCGCAAAGGATGTGACAGACTGTGCAGCGCTGCTGCAGACGGTCGCTTCGTATGATGCAAAAGATGCGACATCGATGAAACGCGACGATTACGATTTCATGAGCGCTTTAAAAGAAGATGTCTCCGATCTGAAAATCGGTATTCCGAACAGCTACTTCGGCGAAGGCCTGGATCCGCAGGTGAAGGAATCCATTTTAAAAGCTGCCGATGTCCTGAAGGCACGCGGAGCAGAAGTAGAGTATTTCGATCTCGACCTCATTGATTATGCCATTCCGGCTTACTACGTTATTGCATCCGCTGAGGCAAGCTCCAACCTGGAACGCTTCGACGGCGTGAAATACGGCTTCCGTGCCAAAGAGTACGAAGGACTCCACGATATGTATAAGAAAAGCCGTTCTGAGGGCTTCGGTCCGGAGGTGAAACGACGGATTATGCTGGGAAGCTTCGTCTTAAGCTCCGGTTACTACGATGCGTATTATCTGAAAGCACTGCGCACGAAAGCCCTGATTAAAAAAGAGTTTGACCGCGCATTTGAAAAATACGATATGATTTTAAGCCCGGCAGCACCATCGACCGCACCGCGTCTCGGGGAATCGCTTTCCGATCCGCTGCAGATGTATCTGGGCGATATTTACACCGTATCCGTCAACCTCGCCGGCCTTCCGGGCATCACCGTTCCGTGCGGTATGGATGACAAGGGGCTTCCGATCGGCATGCAGCTTATCGGAGACTGTTTCTCAGAGAAAAAACTGTTCCGTGCAGCGTACACCTATGAGCAGGCACGCGGTGCATTCGGGCAGCCAGAAAAATGGTAAGGAGGAAGCAAAACAATGTCAAAACAGTATGAAACCGTCATCGGACTTGAAGTACATGTGGAGCTTGCGACGAGAACAAAAATTTTCTGCGGCTGCTCTACCGCATTCGGCGGTGCGCCGAACACCCACACCTGCCCGGTCTGCACCGGTATGCCGGGATCCCTTCCGGTATTAAATAAGAAAGTTGTCGATTACGCCCTGCGCGTCGGACTGGCTGCAAACTGCAAAATCAACCAGCTCTGCAAATTCGACCGGAAGAACTATTTCTACCCGGATAACCCGCAGAACTACCAGATTTCCCAGCTGTATCTGCCGATCTGCCATGACGGCTATGTGGAAATTGACACCGCAGCGGGAAAGAAGAAAATAGGCATTCATGAGATCCACATGGAGGAGGACGCCGGAAAGCTGATCCACGATGAGTGGGAGGACTGTTCCCTTGTCGATTACAACCGAAGCGGCGTTCCGCTGATCGAGATCGTCTCCGAGCCGGATATGCGTTCCGCGGAAGAAGTTATTGCATATCTGGAAAAACTGCGCATGATGATTCAGTACCTCGGTGCATCCGACTGTAAACTGCAGGAGGGCTCGATGCGTGCCGATGTCAATCTTTCGGTCCGTGAGGTCGGAAGTGAGAAATTTGGAACGCGTACCGAGATGAAGAACCTGAACTCCTTTAAGGCAATCGGAAGAGCGATCGAGGGAGAGCGGGAAAGACAGATTGAGCTGATTGAAGAAGGAAAAGCTGTTGTTCAGGAGACCCGCCGCTGGGATGACAACAAAGAGTATTCCTACGCGATGCGTTCGAAAGAGGATGCGAAGGATTACCGCTACTTCCCAGACCCGGATCTGCCGCCGGTGCACATTTCTGACGAGTGGATCGACCGCATTCTGAAATCCATGCCGGAATTCCAGCCGGAGAAACAGGCACGCTATGTGGAGCAGTACGGACTGCCGCAGTACGATGCGGGCATTCTGACCGGTTCCAAGAAGCTGTCCGATCTCTTTGAGGAGACGACGGCGCTCTGCGGCAAACCGAAAAAAGTGGCAAACTGGCTGATGGGCGAGACCTTACGTCTCTTAAAGGAGAACGGCCAGGAGCCGGAGGATCTGCAGTTTTCACCGAAGTATCTGGCATCCCTGATCGAACTGGCAGAAGCCGGATCGGTCAACAACCAGGTGGCAAAAGAGGTATTTGAGCAGATCTTTGCAGAGGATGTCGATCCGGAAGCATACGTCGAGGAACACGGACTGAAAACCGTAAACGACACCGGCCTTCTGGAAGAAACCGCGAGAAAAGTTCTGGAAAACAATCCTGGCCCGGTAGAACAGTACAAATCCGGAAAGACAAAAGTCCTCGGATTCCTGGTCGGCCAGGTCATGAAAGAAATGAAAGGCAAAGCCAACCCGGCAGCGGCAGGAGAGCTGCTGCAGAAGCTGCTGTCTGAATAAAAAACAAAATTGCACGAATGGAGGCCTGAAAATGGTCTCCATTTTTCTGCCCGAAAAATCAAAGAAAATGCATAAGCTGCCTCCCTTTGGGAAATGATTTATAAAGAAACCGGAAGAGATAGAAAGACGATACAAAATCCGGGAAAAGGAGGTTTCTTTACATGAAAGGACTGGATTACACCGCGCTCACCGTTGCGATCATCGGAGCCGTCAACTGGGGCCTGATCGGATTCTTCCGCCTCGACCTCGTCGCCTTGGTCTTCGGAAACATGACGTGGCTGAGCCGCATTATCTACGCAGTTGTCGGCATCTGCGGCCTCTACCTGATCTCCGTCTACGGAAGAATTTCCGACCACGTACTGGGGCAGGCGTAAGAACAGGAACCCTCTCATATACGCCAAGAAAGGCGGTGTGAGAGGGTTTTCTTCTGCCGTTTTTAAAAAGACAAAAGAAATCGCAGAGTGTTTTTCTGTGAATACCAATACTGTTTACCGCCTGGAAAAACAAATGCGTGAAACAGGTTCTGTAAAAACAAGAACATCACAGAGAGGACGTAAACATGCCCTGACACCGGAAGATCTCCAAAACATTGACCGGGTGGTTCAGCAGGAACCAGATATCACAATTGATGAAATCATTGATAAACTTGGTCTGCATGTTTGTAATGAAACAGTCCGCAAGGCAGTTATTATAGCAATTCCAGAAAATAATGCAAAAAATTCAGCACTGCAGAACGTGAATTACTGCGTCACAGATTTTCGTCGTACCCCGGTACGCCTTCAAATCCGTTCCTTGTAATTCGCGCCCTGCCGCACTGCCTTTTTTGCGTTATTTTCTGGTCTTGCTATAAACTCGGGTATTCTTACAAGAAAAAATCTCTTCATGCCTCAGAGCAGGAGCGTCCCCTATGTCAGGGAAAAACGCAGAAACTGGAAAAAACATATGTCGGAGAAAGACATAAATCATCTGGTCTTTCTGGACGAAAGCGGAGAAAACATCAATATGACGCGACATTATGCCAGAGCATGGAAAAACCGGAGAGCAGTAGATAAAACTCCACTCAACACGCCCTGCAATACAACCGTTCTTTCTTCCATACGTCTGAATGGAGACTGTGCCTATACAGTCTATCCGGGAGGAACTACTGTAGAGCGGTTTGCAGAGTACCTGAAAACAAAGTTGCTGCCGACGCTTTCAGAAGCAAACATTATCGTTATGGATAATATGCGTTCCCATCATGCAAAAGCGGTGAAACAGCTACTGGACAGCTCAAAAGTAACCTATCTGTATTTGCCCCCGTATAGTCCGGATCTGAATCCGATTGAAAAGATGTGGTCAAAACTCAAAGCATCTTTAAGGAAAGAAAAGATACGGATTGCATCGGAATTACCATCAGCTATTTCAAAAGGATTTTTAACAATTCGTCCAAAGGACTGCATAGGGTGGTTTCGTTCGTGTAATTATGTGCAATAATTTATTGGATTGCTATAAATACCCGCCGCCCACACAGCGGCGAAAAGCTGTTCTGTGAATACTATCAAGAAGTGAAGCACTACCCGGAAAAGCGTGGGATTCAGACCAACATCGGCAACCTGAACAGGGAAATCTGCCGCCGACTACCGAAAGCAGATGAAGCCAAAGGAAGCCCGCAGCAACGTGATTGACGCTATCCTTGCCGCCCGGACGGACTGTAAGTAGTGGTAGTATAAAAATAGTACAAAGTAAAGATCCATATGCTTGTAAAACCTATGCTTGTAAAACTCCATCAAATCAAAGCGTATCATCATTTATGGAATCTATAAAGGACAAAAGTTCGTTAAAAATACTGGTGGTTATGATTTGAGTTTATATCTGCTGTGTTTTATTTCGATACTGTCTCGGAGTCATACCATATTTCTTTTTAAAAGCAGTCTGAAAGTGGGCCTGACTGGAATAGCAAAGATAATTGCTTATTTCGGTCAGACTTTTTTCCGTAAAAGTAAGGAGACTTTTTGCCTCTTCCAGTTTGCAGCGGCTGATATAAGCGCCGGGGTTAAATCCTAATTCGGATTTGAATTTTTTGGCAATGAAAGAGGTGCTGCGGTCAATATGAGCGGCAACATCTTCCAGACGAATCGCTTCATTAGTATGACTTCTGATGTAATTCATGCAGGCGTAGATATCCGCAGATATCCCGCTTGGTATGTGGGTTTCACCGGCTTTTTCGCAAAAGTCGAAAAGCATTTGATACTGTAAATCGTTGATTTCTTTTAGCGTCTGAAGTTGTTCGCATTCCTGTATATACATGTCCATAAGATGATAAGTACGTTCGACATCAACGCCGCCCGGAATTGCGCCGATCATCCCTACATTTGTCACCGTACTGATAAAAATATTTTTGGCCTGGCGTAAAGGCGATTTTGCCAGTTTCTTTTCATTGAGATTCAAAGGAGTAGATTTGAGAAAATCCGCCAGTTTCTTTGGATTCCCGTTTCGAATATGTTCATAGAGCTCCAACTCCATATAATGGGTGGAGTGAAGTTCTTCATTTTCCTTATTTTCAATAAACTGCTTTACATTGTGTGAATTGCGGTTCACAGTATTACCAAAGCTTATTTCCAGTATTTCCGGAATATCGGCATTCTTCCGGTTCAGAATCAGATGAAGTAATGACAGATGTCTTGCAAGATGCAGGCGGCTGGTTGTCGGTATTGTATATAAAAATTCGACGATTTGCTCCCGGTATGCTGCCGGAACAGCACTCTCTTGCATGAACAGATTGATCTGTGAGGGTGTGACGGGGCACTCGAAAATAGGACCAAGAATGATAACATAGTCGGTCTCTTCTATACAAATACATCCGTATATGATTTCAGAAGAATAAAAATGTATGGACGGATTAGGACCACCTGCGAGAACAGGGTAATCTGTAAGCGGTTCTACAGAAAAAAGCTCACCGATAGTTGAGTACTTTCCGGCCGTTCCGAGAAGTAAACTAATAGGAATCTTGGTTGTGGCATAATACTTTTTACAGAAATCAATATAATCCATGATTGATAATTCTCTCCTTTTTTCAAAAGTATATCACAAAAATTTTAAAAATACAGAAAAATATAATATAAAATAAAATTATGAAATATGAATCATGGAAAATGTAGTATTTTATAAGCAAAAAGAAAGAAAGAAGGAAGGAGAAAGTGAAGTGAGACAGAGAATAAGAATCCATAAAGCTGAAACGAACAAAGGCGCAGCGGATTTTTCACATCTGTTGGATGCACCTGCAGGAAAGCATGGGTTTGTACGTGTAAAGGACGGACATTTTTATTTTGAAGACGGAACACGCATTAGATTTTTGGGCTTCAATATGGCAGCAAGATCCAATACTCCGAATCATGAGACAGCGGAAAAATTGGCTGCAAGATTTGCCAGTATGGGTGTGAATGTCATTAGGCTGCATGCAGCAGATGCTCCTATCGGTGAAGAACCGTGTACGTGGAGCAGTTGTAAGGAAGCACCGCTTTTGGATTACGAGAGAGGGAACAGCCTGGAATTTAACAAAGCAGGTCTCGACAGATTTGATTATTTTGTCGCAAAATTGAAAGAAAAGGGAATCTATCTGCACATTGATCTGTTAGTTGCAAGAGCATTTAATAAGGAAGATGGAATTGAATATTCCGATAGAGTGGATTCCTGTACAAAATGCTTTCCGATGATTAATGAAAGACTGATTGAACTGCAGAAGGATTATGCAAGAAAGCTTCTGTTGCATGTGAATCCGTATACCGGGCTTGCACTGGCAGATGATCCGGCAGTCATTACCGTTCAGATCAATAATGAAGAATCGGCGATTAAGGGAACAGCGGAGCTGGAGCATGTTGAACATATGAAGCCTTATAGGCAGGAGGTTCAGAGAAAATTTAATCATTTTCTTCTAATGAAATACGATACAAGGGAAAAATTAAAAGAAGCCTGGACATTTGACGGTGTTTCAGCTTTGCAGGAGGATGAGAATCCGGAAGACTGCTCAGTACGTATTACGGAGGGAGATTTTGTCCAGCCGGTGAATGATCCGATGGGTTCATGGGAAGGAATGAACAGCCCGGCAAGATATGCAGATTATATGGAGTTTGGAATTTTTATTAACCGGGAATTTTATCAGATGATGAAAAATTATCTGCATTCTATCGGGGTGAAGGTTCCGATTAACACCAGTAACCTGCTGGGCGGTGCGGCTGATGTATACGGACACAGCGATGCGGACGTAATGGAAAATAACAGCTATTTCAATCATCCGCTGCTTCCGGTACAGGGAACGACATTTATGGTGTCGGGTCCGATGGAATATGTTTCCACCAATCCGCTGACCATACAAAAAGGTGCAGGTGCCATAGCAACAACGATCCCGAGCATGGGTGCAACTGCCATTATAAAAGGAAAGCCGTTTATGCTGAGTGAATGGAATGAATACGGACTTCATCCGTTCCATTCCACAGCGGCAGTGCAGACAGTGGCCTGTGCATGCTTAAATGACTGGGACGGACTGATTCTTTATAATTATCAGACATCTGAAAAATGGGATGATCAGCCAGCGGACGAGATTTTAAGTGTATTTGATGCATACAATGATCCGGCGGTGGCCTGTCAGTGGGGATTTATGGCATCTGTATTTTTGAAGGGCCTTGTGGCTGTTTCTGATAAAAAAGTAGATGTTGTATATACACAGGATGACCTTAAGACGCTTCCAAACGGGCATGGCATGCTGACAACGATGTTACCTTACATCACAGGTATGCGAAACGTTTTCCTGGATGGAGGTGAGAGGTACACCGGTGACGCGGATGCGGCCATCAATGCAGGCTTTTTAAATGGAGCCGATCTTTCCGAGGCAAAGAAAGGAGTCTATTATGCATGGTCTCCTTACAGGGATGCAATGAGAAGATATCCGGATAAAAACCGGCTGACTTTTGCGGCAAGGGATACCAAAGAGATACAGCCGGGTATACATCTTGGCGAAAAAACACTGGTTTTTGATAAGATTGAAAAGATTGCAGGGGACGGAGATTACCGGGAATTTGCAGAAATCCTGGATCAGGCCTTTAAGAAGTGGGGGATTGTTCCAAAGGATGCAGGACTTGTGGACGGGAAAATGATTTCAGTTACCAAAGAAATGATATTTGATCCGGATAATTCCAGATTTTCACTGAACACCGATTATTGCAGCTTTTTCAGCGGATCCCCGGAGAAAAATATCCGCCTGACGGAAAAAATTAATGCAGAAGTGAATAACAGCAGAATATCTATTTCGGTGCTTCCTATGGATACGGACAAGCTTGCAGATGCAAAAGAGTTTATCCTCACGGCAATGGGTGAGACGGGAATGGATGAAACAGAGATGCAGACGGGGATTGAACTGATGGGTTATGAATTTACCGCTGTGACAATGAAAGGAAAGCTTTTTGCAGATACGCTGGAAGGTACAATTTCAGTAAAAGGAAAGAAAGCAACACTTGAGATTTTAAGTCCGGTGGGGGAAGTCATCAGAATTATGGACGGAGAGAAGATTGGAGAATCTGTACTCTTTCATCTGGATGGAATGGTGCCGGGTATCATGTACCATTTATCAATAAACGAAGCATAAAACTTTTTAAGAGAGGTAAAATCAATGGGAAAAAAGAAAAAAGAACTTGGTTTCGACAGTGACGGCGCAAAAAAAGTCATGCGAAAAAGAGACTATATGGCAGATATGTCAGGGCAGTTGGCACTTGGACTTATGGCAAATGTAGTCGGTCAGCTTACATACTTCTATACAGACAAGGTGGGTCTTGCTGTTGGCGGTGTCGGTATTGTGATGGCAATCGCTAAAGTTATTGATGCACTTACTGATATCTGGTTTGGAAATGTAATCGAGCATTCAAAAGGCGGAAACAGTAAATTTTACAAATGGATGTTCCGCATGATGATTCCGGCGGCAGTAATTACATTTTTGATGTTTACAGTGCCGAAAGGTCAGACAATCGGAATGATTTATGTACTTGTGACTAATGTATTGTTGACAGCCGTAATTTATACGATGATTGCAACACCGTTTGGTGCAGTTATGGTTGTGCGTACCAACAGCCAGGTAGAACGAAGCAATATGGGTATCTTCCGTGCAGTAGGAAACTATGGGGCAGGGATGATCATTTCGATTATTATTATTCCTGTTACTAATATGTTAGGTGGAACACAGAGTGCATGGATTAAATTTGGAGCGATTTTAGCGTTAATTGTTCTTTTGCTGCTTGCAATTTGTTATAACAACGGACGCAAGGCAAAGTATTCAGAAGATACAGAAACGCTAAATGAAGTAGAGGAGGAAGAGGCAGTTCCGTTTAAAGATGCGATTAAAATGCTTTTTGGAAACAAATACTGGGTGATTGTTCTCTTATTCAATATTATTACAAATGTTACAAATGCGATTGCAGCGGCATCCGGAACTTATTACTGTAAATGGATCTTCGGAAATGATAATCTGGTGGCTATAACAGGTACCGCAGGGCTTGCGGCAACTTTACTTGGATTTGTGCTTGCGAAGCCAATCATTTCTAAACTCGGAATTAAGAAAACGGTTTACTTTGGGGTGTTAGGTCAGGCAATTACCTGTGTGGTCAGGTGTGTCGTTCCGACGAATTTCATGGCATGTACGGTGATGTCCTTAATCGGAAGTTTAGTACAGATTCCGCTGATGTGCTTATATGGAGTGCTTCTTGCAATGGCTGTCGATTATAATGAATGGAAATACGACAAGAAGCTGGTAGCAGTATCTTCAGGAGCAATCGGATTTGGAAGTAAAGTAGGCGGCGGACTGGGAAGCATTATTTTATCAGTCTTTCTTGCAATCGGAGCCTATGATGCTACATTGGAAGTTGCAACTACTTCTATGAGATATGCAATTTACGGGTTCTCAAATTATCTGCCGTTAGTGATGAATTTGCTGATGTTCTTTGTATTTACAAAGTTTGATTTGGAAGAGAAGCTTCCAAAAATGAGAGCGGAAGTTGAAGCACGTAGAAAGGGTCAGAATAACTAAATAAAAATATATCAGGTATGGAGCCGGCCATTTATGACTGGCTTCATGCTATATCAGAAATTAAATGGAAAGTGGAGAGATGATAAAATGAGCGACAAATATCAGAATACAGAATTGATACCGGAGGAAAGGGCGGCATATCTTTTAGAGGAACTGAGTCTGGATGAAAAAGTGGCTCAGTTGAACTGTGTTTTTCCATTTGACAAGGCGAGTTATGATTTTGCCGGAATCAATGAACAGACAAAGCATGGAATCGGACAGGTAAGTACGCTGGAAATGCGGAGAATGGAAAGTCTGGATGAAGTGGTCCGGTGGCAGAGAAAGGTGCAGAGAATCGTTATGGAAAACAGTCCGCACCGTATTCCGGCAATTTTTCATATGGAAGGACTCTGTGGAGCATTTATTCAGGATTCCACAAGCTTTCCTTCCGGAATTGGAAGGGGTGCCGGATGGAATCCAAAGTTGGAGGAGAAAATTGCAGAAATTGTAAGCCGTCAGGAAGCTGCTTGTGGTATTACGCATGTCTTTGCCCCTGTGCTTGATATTTCCAGAGATTCCAGAATGGGACGGCAGGGAGAAACGTATGGAGAGGATCCGGTTCTTACAGCCAGCCTGGGATCAGCTTATACAAAAGGGTGCCAGAAATATGAGACAGCAGGACGCAGAACAGAAAGTGTAGCCAAGCATTTTCTGGCATTTCATAATTCAGCAGCAGGTATTCATGGGGCCAATAGTGATACACCGGAACGTTTGTTAGAAGAAATCTATGGAAAGCCATTTCAGGCAGCCATTACAGAAGCAGGTTTAAGAGGAATCATGCCCTGCTATTGCCTGATCAATGGAGAGCCGGCTTCCGCATCGCATCATCTTTTGACAGAACTGCTGAGAGAAGAGATGGGGTTTGACGGACTTTGCGTCAGTGATTATGGCGCCATTAATAATGCATTTATGTTTCAGGGAATCGGGGAAACCAAAGAGGAAACAGGACTGTTATGCCTGGAGGCGGGAATGGATATGGAGCTTCCAAGTGTTGAGGGCTATGGGGAAGCATTTAAGAATCTGTTTGCGTCAGGCAGGGCAGATATGGACATTCTGGATCGGGCTGTAAAAAGAGTCCTGACGGCAAAGTTTCGTATGGGGCTGTTTGAACATCCTTTTGCTTTGGAAGGAGAAGAGCTTCGCAGAGTTTTTATGAATAAGAAGGATAAAGAAATTTCCCTGCAGTCTGCAAAAGAATCTATGGTACTGATTAAAAATAATGGTGTGCTTCCGATTCAAAAATCCGTAAAAAAGATTGCACTGATCGGACCTCACGCAGACAGTCCGAGAAAGTTTTTCGGAGGATATACGCATATGTGTATGATGGAATCTACCTATGCAATTGCCAACTCGATTGCCGGGGTCAGTGGAAGTGAAAATGTGGACAACAAAGAAATCGTGACTGTTCCGGGAACCAATATTCAGTCAGATGAAACGCCGGAATTTGACGTGATTCTGAAACGTCAGAAACCGGACTGCCGAAGTATATTGGAGGAACTGAAAGCTCAGATGCCGGATGCAGAGATTCGTTATGCTTATGGATACCCGATTGCAGGAGCGGATCAATCCGGTTATGCCCGGGCGCTTGAAATTGCAGAGGATGCCGATATTGTGATTCTTACTTTAGGAGGAAAGCACGGAACCTGTTCTATGGCCTCCATGGGAGAGGGTGTGGATGCGACAAATATCAATCTTCCGGAATGCCAGGATGCATTTATCAGGAAGGCAGCAAAGCTTGGGAAACCGCTGATCGGAGTTCATTTTGACGGACGCCCTATATCCAGTGATGCGGCAGATGCACATCTGGATGCAATACTGGAGGCTTGGAATCCGTCCGAGATGGGGGCGGAGGCAGTTGTGAGCACTCTGCTTGGCAGGTATAATCCTGGAGGAAAAATGCCGGTAACGACAGCTTATACTTCCGGTCAGATTCCAATTTATTACAATCACCCGCATAATTCCGCATGGCATCAGACCGGAAGCATCGGCTTTTTGAATTATGTGGATATGCCGCATACACCGAGGTATTATTTCGGACATGGTTTGTCTTATACAAAATTCGAATATAGCAATCTGCAGTTATCCAAGGATTGCATTATGCCGACAGAAAGTATCCGGATTCAGTGTGATGTGGAAAATACAGGAGAATACAAGGGGGATGAAGTCGTTCAGCTTTATCTGAAGGATATTCATGCAAGCATGGCAAGACCGGTCAAGGAACTGGCGGGATTTAAGAGAATTACGCTAGTGCCGGGAGAAAAGAAAAAAGTAATCTTTGAGATAAAAGCATCACAGCTTGCATTTCTGGATAGAAGGATGAAATGGAAGATTGAGAAAGGAACTATTGAGGCAGAAATAGGAGGCTCTTCAGAGGATATCAGACTAAGCGGCGCTTTTGAGATTGTAGAAAATGGATGGGTTGCCGGAAGAGACAGAGCGTTTTATGCAGATGTGACAGTGGAGTAAAGAGAATGGTTAAAAATAGAAAATTGCTTGCAGAGCAGCTGGTAGAAGAATCGGTTGTTCTGCTGAAAAATGAGAATCAGCTTCTTCCGCTTCAGGAAGGACAGACAGTTGCTGTGTTCGGACGATCAGCACTTGTGACCTATGTTTCCGGAAATGGTTCCGGAGCGGCAAGAGGAGCAGAAAGCAGTAATATCATAATAGAACTTGAGAAAGCAGGAATCTCTGTATGTGAGGAGTTAAAACAGTACTATCTGCAGCAGCGGGAAGCGGAAGCAGCGAATCCGCAGGAAAAATTCGATTTTTCCCAGATGAAGGAGGCAGTAAACAGCGGCCTGATGTATGAGATATTTGGAACGTACCATGCGCCGGTACCGGAGTATCCGATTCCGGAATGTCTGCTGACCAATGTGAGAGACAGGACAAATACCGCAATTCTTGTGCTAGGAAGAAATGCAGGCGGCGAGGAATGTGACAGAAGATTGGAAGGAGATTATTATCTTACCGAAGAAGAAAAGAAGCTGGTCAGCCAGGTGTGCGAAAACTTCCCGGAAGTCATTGTAATCCTTAATGTAAATGGACTTATTGACCTGGAATGGACAACAAAGTATGCTTCCGTAAAAAGTATTCTGTTCCTTGGTCTTCCGGGAGAGGGTGGTGCAAAGGCTGTTGCAGAAATCATTAAAGGTAATGTTTCCCCTTCCGGAAAGCTGGCATTTACAATTGCACACAGGTATGAGGATTATCCTTCTGCAAAGCATTTTTCATGGGACAAGGAGAAGGAAGAACATATTCTGACTTATGAAGATTATGGACTGGATGCGGAAGAAAACGGGAGCTTCGGTTTCCGAAAAAGCCCGGTGACCGTATATCAGGAGGATATCTATAACGGCTACCGGTATTTCAGTTCTTTTAGGAAAGAGGTATTATTTCCATTCGGACATGGGCTTTCCTACACAAAATTTGCATTAGATGCGGCCGCTGTTTCAAAAGAAGAAGACGGGATAACTATAATAATTGATGTGAAGAATGTCGGACTCTGTGCAGGCAGGGAAGTCGTGCAAATCTATGTTTCTATGCCGGATGGAAAAACAGAAAAAGCAGAGAGAGAATTAAAGGGATTCGCCAAGACAGAAGTTTTGAAACCGGGAGAGAAAACAAGTGTGTCAATCCATATACCATGGGATGGACTTTCGTGTTATGAGGAAAAATCCTCCGTATGGCTGATTGAGAAGGGACGATATAAGCTCAGAATGGGAACGTCCTCGGAAGAGACCGTCTGCATCTGTGAGTTAGATGTTTCGGAGGACATTATATACAGCATTTGTCGTTCAGCGCTTGGGTTGAAAGCATGTAATGATGGAAAACTTACGTTTTTAAAGAAAAATTGCCTGAAAGACCAGGAGTTGCCGAGTGATGCATGCGGCGGAGTCTGTGAAGAAAATCCAATGTATAAACTAACGCTTTCAGGAATTGATGTCAAACCGGAGAAAAGAGAGGCGGGGCAGGGAAGGCAGGTAAGAGATTTTTCAGATTTCACAGAGGAACAGCTTGCGGCACTTCTCGTAGGCTTCGGTCCCGGAATTCCCTTTGCAGGATTTCTGGATACAACGTTTCCGGAGACCATCTGTGATAAAGAAGGAAAGCCTTTGACCTGCAATGATCATCCGGCAGGGCATAATGGATATGTGTCACCAGCAATCAAAGATAAAGGAATCCATTCTGTTTTCTATATGGATGGACCTGCCGGAATCGGGAGAACTGCGTGGCCGACGGAAATGCTGCTGGCATGTGCGTTTAATAAAGAGGCGTGGTACAGATTTGGAGAAGCAGTGGGGGCAGAGTGTGAGGAAGCACAGGTTGATGTGTGGCTCGCACCTGCAGTAAATCTTCACCGAAATCCGTTGTGTGGTAGAAACTTTGAGTATTTTTCAGAAGATCCTTTTCTTACAGGAGTGTGTGCCTGCGCAATTACAAAAGGCGTACAGGAAAATCATCAGGTACTGGTGTGTCCAAAGCATTTCGCAGTTAATGAGCAGGAAACCTACCGCAGGGGAAACGCAAAGAAACAGTATGACGCAGTAGATTCTGTTATTACGGAACGGGCAGCCCGGGAACTGTATCTGAAACCATTTGAAATGCTGGTAAAAAAAGCAAATGTACGCTGCATTATGACTTCTTTTAATAAAATTAACGGGATATTTGCAGGTGGAAACAGCGACCTGTGCAACCGGATTCTGCGGGAAGAATGGGGATATGAAGGATTTCTGGTGACTGACTGGGGGGATATGGATATTGTGGTGGATGGCGCGGATGCAGTTGCGGCCGGAAATGATGTTGTCATGCCCGGCGGGCCGCCGGTGATTAACCAGATCCTGAACGGATACCGGGAAGGGCGAGTGACACGCGGGCAGCTGGAGACAGCAGTGCATCACCTGCTGCAGGTAATCGAGAGCTTGAAAGGGAGAAATGGCGAGAATGGAAAAGAAAATATATGAATTTACAAACGACGGCAATTCCTGTGTGATTTATGATGCAAAGCCGCCAAGATACTGGTTTAACTATTTGTGGAATGAAAACGGCTACTGTGCGCAGGTTTCCCAGAACGGGCATGGGCGCAGCTATTACCTGAATGAAAGAGCAGATATGTGCATGATCAATAACAATGATGCAAGATATTTCTATATCCGGGATGATGAAACGAATAAAAGCTGGAATATCGGTGCAGCGCCGCTGAATGAACAGGTAGAAAGCTATCAGTGTGAGCACAGTATCGGATTTTCCAGACTACAGTCGGAGTGTCAGGGGATAGAGAGTTCATGGAGCATTTTTGTGCCGCAGACAGGATTTCAGGAAGTGTGGACGTTTCGGCTTAAGAACAAAAGTAGAAAAACCCGTACACTCAGCACATTTTCAGCGGTAACTTTTGAGCTGGAGGGATTCTCATACCCCCGTTATTATGAAATGTACCGTTGCCTTGAAACTTCCTTTGACAGGGAATTAAATGGAATATATTGTAGATCCGCTCATCCGTTTGCACCGCATAAACGGTACAATGCTTATCTGGCTGCTTCCGAGCCTGTGTATGCTTATGACGGGGATCTGGCCAGATTCTGTGGAGCGGCAGGATCTGTCACGAAACTGGATGCTTCTGCTTATGCACTGTTTCAGAGACCGGATGTAGTAGTAAATGGCAGTGACTGTACGAATTCGGAGGCGGCACTGTTTATTCTTGGCGGTGTGCTGCAGCATAAGTTCATACTGCAGCCGGGCGAGACGAAGGAAATCAGGATGGTCTTCGGCGTCAGTGAATCTCTGGATGAGGCAAGAGCGACAGCTAAAATGTATGCGGATGCTAAGCGTACGGAAAGTGCCTGTAAGGAGGCCGTGGAGTATAATCTGGACAAATACAGTTCCCTGTCCGTCACCACACCGGACAGCAAAATCAATCATATTATGAACCAGTGGCTGAAGAAGCAGATAGACTGCTGTATTGTTGGGAAAAAGGGTGTGCGGGATAATCTGCAGATTGCAGTGGCACTTCTGAATTATCGTCAGGAGAAGGCCAGGGAGGAGATTCTGGAATGTCTGCGCCATCAGTTTCGGGATGGTCATGCCGTATTGACCTGGTATCCGTATGACGACACCAGGTATTCAGACCAGCCGTTCTGGATTATCTGGGCGGTGTGTGAACTTATCAAGGAGACGGGAGATTACACGATTCTGCAAAAGAAGATTGAGTGGCAGGATGGCGGTGCTGCGGCTGTAGTGGAGCACTTAAAAGCAGCCGCAGATTGTCTTATCCGGGATAAGGGAAGAAATGGGCTGAGCCGGATTTATTTTGCAGACTGGAATGATGCGCTGAATATCACAACCGATCCGGAAGCGGAATCCGTCATGCTTTCTCATCAGTTCTGTCTTGCTTTCAGAGAACTGAAGCTGCTTATGGAAAAAATCGGGGAGACTGATTATGCAGAATTTCTGAAAAAAGAATATGATACCATGAGAAAGAGTATTAATGAGAAAGCCTGGGATGGTGAATGGTATATGCGGGCACTCAGTAAGAAGGAAAACATTGGTTCCAGAACAAGTGAAGGCAGTAAAATCTATCTGAACGCCCAGACATGGGCAGTTCTGGGAGACGTGGTAGATGAAGAAAAGCTTCCGAAGCTTCTGACTTCGGTTGACAGTATGGAACATGATTTTGGTTTCCCTCTGAATATGCCGCCGTATGAGAAATATTCTCCGAATGTTGGACGGATGTCGGGAATGCTGCCGGGGCTGTTTGAAAACGGCGGAGTATATTGCCATGCAACGGGATTTAAGATCCTTATGGACTGCAAACTCGGCAGAGCTGAAAAGGCACTTTGTACTCTGAAAAAAATCATGCCGGACAGTGAAAAGAATCCGTCCACGCAGTCCGGCGCCGAGCCATATGTATTTACAAACTGCTATTCCACACATCCGAAATATTACGGCAAATCTTACTGGTCCTGGACAACCGGAACCTCTGCATGGTGCATGAAGGGACTGTATGAAGGCATTATGGGGGTAAAACGCGGATATGACGGGCTGGAAATTACCCCATGTTTTCCGAAAGAATGGGAACGGGCTGAGATGACGAGACATTTCCGAAACGCAGATTATCATATTGTAATTGAGAATCCGCAGTGTCGGAAGGCTGTCACATCCGTAATTATTGTGGACGGAACACAGATAAAAGGAAACAGGATTCCGGATTTTGCAGACAATAAAAAGCATGAAATAAAGGTTATCCTTCAATAAAAATTATTAGCACACGCTACTGATAAGCGTCGATGTAGGGGGAAATGGCTTGGAATGGGACAGAAAATCAGTGCCTGTTTTTTCTCTCACCTGAAGCTGATAAAATACAGTGGGAAACCCACCAAGGTAAGGTCTAACCAACCGCCTTGTACCGAGTCCTTGGAATTGAAGCGGTAACGTTAGATTTAAGCGTAGGACAGGGAGCAACAGAGCCGAAACGAAAGTGAAGTGATTGAGCTGGGAAATGATTATGAGGTCGGAAATGGTCGAAGCGTTCTATTACGTTGCAGACAACATCAGATCGTGTTCTGGATGTCAGCAAGATCGAGATCGACAAAAGCGCCGCGTGTGCCGACGACACCGGCTACGTTGGCGAGTACATCGATTCTTCCGTATTTTTTCATAACAGTTTCAACCACATTGCGGCAGTCATCTGCAGAAGAAACATCGGCTTTCAGGAAGGTAACATCGCCCTCTTTTTCATTTCTGATGCTTTTTTTTCGGTTTTTCCTTGCTTTTTAGAAAGATGCTGTTATAATAAGGAAAAGTGAATAAATATACATCACATGAGGAGAGAAGGAGATTATTATGAAAATGAATTTTGCAAAAAAAGCAACAGCACTTGCAATGTCCGTTCTGTTTGCTGTTTCGATGGCAGGATGCGGGAGTTCTGCATCTACCGCAAAGAAAGTAGAAGTAACATCCGTAGAGGATCTGGCAGATCTGAAGATTGGTGTACAGACCGGAACAACAGGTGATTCTCAGGCGAGCGATGCCGTTAATGCAGATTCCCAGATGCAGCGTTACAACAAAGGCGCCGATGCTATTCAGGCACTGAAAAACGGAAAGATTGACTGTGTTGTCATCGATTCCCTGCCGGCAGAGAAATTCGTTGCAGCAAACGATGATCTGAAAATTGTAGAAGGCATTTTTGATACCGAAGAGTACGCGATGTGCTTCAAAAAAGGAAATGAGTTAAGAGACGAATTTAACACCGCATTGGCAGAGCTGAAAGAGGACGGAACTCTTGATGAGATCATGAGCAACTACATCGGTGATGAAGTCGGCCAGCATCCGTATGAGTCCCCGGCAGACGTGGACCGCTCCAACGGAACGCTTACCATGGCAACCAACGCTGAGTTCGAGCCGTGGGAGTACAAAGAGGGAACCGATATTGTTGGTATCGACGCTGATATTTCCCAGGCCATCTGCGATAAGCTTGGTTATGAGCTGAAAATCGAGGATATGGCATTTGAAACTATCCTTGCATCCGTCAACAGCGGAAAAGCAGATTTTGGCGCAGCCGGAATGACTGTTACTCCGGAGCGTGAGGAGAGCGTTGATTTCACCGATACTTATGCAAATGCAACACAGGTTGTTATTGTAAGAAAGTAATCTAATGAGAGAAAAAGAGCGGCTGTCCGCCAGGCAAAATGGTGCAGCCGCTCTTTTTGCAGGAAATGAAACCACAAAGGAGAGATGTATTTTATGGAAAATTTACAGCATCAGTTTAACCGTTACTTTGTAGACAACGGTGCTACAGAGTGGTGGCTGACCGGTCTGAAGACGACGCTGCTTGTCACGGTAATCGCACTGTGCATCGGTGTTGTGCTCGGACTTCTCATCGCACTGATCCGTTCAACACACGAGCAGACCGGTAAATTAAAACTTCTGAATATTGTTGCACGCGTCTATCTGACGATCATCCGCGGAACGCCGTCCATGATTCAGATTCTGTTTTTCTATTCCGTTATTTTTGCAACCGTAAACCTGAACAATATCGTGATCGGCGGAATTGCCTTTGGTATCAACTCCGGTGCGTACGTTGCCGAGATTTTCCGTTCCGGAATCATGTCTGTGGATAAAGGACAGACGGAAGCGGGACGAAGCCTTGGTTTAAACCCGGCACAGACCATGCGTCTGATTATCATTCCGCAGGCGTTTAAAAACGTTCTTCCGGCGCTGATCAACGAGATGATCGTGCTGTTGAAAGAGACCGCCATCATCGGCTATATCGGAACCATCGATATTACAAAAGCAGCAACCCTGGTACAGAGCCGTACATACGATGCACTGGTTCCGCTTCTCTCCGCAGCGATCTTTTATCTGATTCTTGTTATGATTCTGACCTATTTCATGGGCAAACTGGAAAGGAGACTGCGTAAGAGTGACCACTAACGAAAAAGTATTAATTAAAGTTGAAAATCTGCAGAAGAGCTTCGAGGATAATAAAGTTTTAGACGGAATCAGCACAGAGATCCGTCAGGGAGAAGTTGTCGCTGTCATCGGTCCTTCCGGTTCCGGAAAATCGACGTTTCTGCGTTCCTTAAACCGTCTGGAAATTCCAACCGGCGGAAAAATTTATTTCGAGGGTGTTGACATCACAGCACCGGAAACCGACATTGACCATGTGCGTCAGAAGATCGGAATGGTATTCCAGCAGTTCAATCTGTTTCCGCACAAAACCGTTAAGGAAAATATCATGCTCGCTCCGGTGACGTTAAAACTGATGACACCGGAAGAAGCAGAGAAAAAAGCGATGGAGCTCCTGACCCGTGTCGGGCTGCCGGACAAAGCAGATGCCTATCCGGGAAGCCTTTCCGGCGGACAGAAGCAGCGAATCGCCATCGCACGCGCCCTTGCGATGAATCCGGATGTTATGCTGTTTGATGAACCGACTTCCGCACTCGATCCGGAGATGGTAGGAGAGGTTCTGGAAATCATGAAAGAGCTTGCCGAATCGGGCATGACCATGGTCGTTGTTACACACGAGATGGGTTTTGCCAGAGAGGTGGCAACCCGCGTCGTCTTTATCAACGAGGGAAATATTCAGGAGGAGAATACGCCGCAGGAATTCTTCGCAAATCCGCAGCACCCGCGCCTGAGAGAATTTTTATCGAAAGTATTATAAGGAAAAGAAATGAGAAAAACCGATGTTCTGTGAAAATAACACGCACAGAACATCGGTTTTTTGATGTTATAGAAAGAACTTATTTGGAAATCGGGCGGGTAGCTTCTTTCAGCCACTCTTTTTCGTCCCCTTCCAGATAAGGAGAAATCTTCTCATACACTTCTTTGTGGTAATTATTCAGCAGCTCGACATCTTTCTCCGTCATATACTGCGTATCGATACCGTCGAGGTCGATCGGAACCATGGTAACGAACTCAAAGCGCATGAACTGACCATACATGTTCTTTTCTGCTTTGCGGCAGAGCATCAGGTTCTCGGTACGGATACCATGGCTTCCTTCAATATAGATACCTGGTTCGTCGGAGGTCAGCATACCTTCCTCGAGAACGGCATTTTCCATGCGCTCCGGAACCATTTTCCAGCGGAAACCGTTTGGACGCTCATGGACATTTAAGAGATAGCCGACGCCGTGGCCGGTTCCGTGATTGAAGTCAAGACCTCTCTCCCAGAATGCCTGTCTTGCGAGGTAATCGAGATTGATGCCGATGCATCCATGGAGAAATTTTGCGTTTCCAAGACGCAGGGTTCCCATCGCGGTGATGGTGAAATGCTCTTTTTCTTCCTCAGTCAGCGGTCCGACAACAATGGTTCTTGTGATATCGGTTGTTCCTTCATAATACTGTCCGCCGGAATCCACGAGGTACATGCCTTTTGGCTGTAGAACGGAGAAATCTTCCTTCGTTGCCTGATAATGGCACATAGCGGCATTCGGGCCGTAAGCGGAGATGGTTCCGAAGCTCGGCTCAATGTAGCCTTCCTGCTCTTTTCGGAAGGATTCCAGTTTCTCTGCAACGGAAACTTCGTCCATCGGGATTTTGCCGATGTTTTTCTTTAACCAGTAAACGAAACGGGTTACAGCAACGCCGTCTTTGATGTGGGCTTTGCGGATATTTTCCATCTCAACTGGTGTTTTCAATGCCTTTAAGGAAGAAGCCGGGTTCATCACATTGACAATTGTGTTTTCGCCCATGACGCTCTGGCAGATCGTGTAGTTGACTTTGGCTTTCTCCAGAAGAATCGTTTTTCCTGTGATGCCGGCAGCGAAATCATAGACAGCATCGTATGGATGAATCGAAATACCAAGACCGGCAAGATACTGTTTTACTTCATCATTTAAAGTTGCTTCCTGAATAAACAGATGGCCTTCGGTTTCGGTCAGAATGAGGTAGGAGAGGACAACCGGATTGCACGGAATATCGTTTCCGCGGATGTTCAGCATCCAGGCGATATCGTCGAGTGCGGTCAGGATATGTACCTCGGCACCGTTCTCTTTCATCTTTTCGCGGACTTTTGCAAGACGGTCAGCAGCGGACTCGCCGGTATATTTGGAATCAAGAATCCATACCGGTTCTGCAGAAAGTGCTGGGCGGTCGGACCAGATTTCACCGATCAGGTCACTTCGATAGGAGAGAAAACGCTCCGGAAGTGTCTTTTCCAGTGTCTCACCGAGCATCTCATTGACAACGCGGCCGTCGAAGCCGATGGTCATGCCTTCTTTTGTATTTGCCTGCAGGTATTCCTCTACGGTCGGAACACCTTCCTGGCCCATTTTCATTAAAGTAACGCCGGTTCCGGCAAGCTCTTTGGCTGCCTGTACGAAGTAGCGGCCGTCGGTCCAGAGGCACGCTTCATCCTGGGTAATAACGGCGGTTCCGGCAGAACCGGTAAAGCCTGTGATATACGTTCTTGCTTTAAAGTAAGTTCCTACATATTCAGATTCATGGTAATCGGCGGTCGGAACCAGATAAGCGTCCACGCCGTAGGCTCTCATTTTTTCGCGGAGAGCAGCTAATCTTTCTGGTATCATAATTTTTTCCTCATCTTTCTTTTCGAAAAATACTGCCGGCATTTTTTTCAGGATGCCGACATTTTTATTCTATCACATTTTCCAGATCTGTCAAAGTGATGATTGAGAATTTGTCTCACTGTTTCCGAAATTTTCTAAAATCGTTTCGCATTTGGAGATTTTTCCTATTTTTCAAGAGCTTTTTTGTACCATTTTGGTTAAAAAAGCAGTAAGATAAAAATGAAGTGAAAAGCGTGGTGAAACTACGCGAAAAAGCAGAAACTATGAAGAAAGGGGGACATACTGTAATGCATACAATATGTCTGAAAGACAACTGGACATTAACTGTCCTCGGAAAAAATGTTTACGATATTCCGGAAACTCCAATTGAAACGAAGGTACCGTCTACCGTTTACGGCACCCTTCTGGAGAAAGGCCTGATCCCGGATCCGTTTTATCGTGACAATGAGCTCGATGCACTGAAATTGATGGAGAACGATTTCGCATACGAGACAACGATCGTGATCAGTGAGGAAGACAGAAAAGCGGACCGTCTGTTTTTACACTTCGACGGAATTGATACCATCGCAGATGTTTATCTGAACGGAGAGAAAATCGGCTCCGCAGACAACATGAACCGTGTCTGGGAGTATGATATTACCGATCTTGTTGCAGGTGATGCAGCCGATACCGTATATCAGGTAAAAGTGGTTCTGCATTCCCCGACAAAATTCATCGCAGAAGAAGAAGCAAAATGCCCGGTTGGAGCAGCATCCGATGCAATGCCGGGATTCCCGCATATTCGTAAAGCAGCCTGCATGTACGGCTGGGACTGGGGTCCGCGTCTTCCAGATGCAGGACTGTTCCGTGAGGCTTCTGTTCTCGCAGTAAAAACTGCCCGTCTGGCACAGGTATTTGTAGGACAGGAGCATCATGTAACTGGAAAAACCGTTCATGGAAATGTGGTTGACTTCGTCCGCCTGACCGCAGATGCTGAAATCGAGTGGATGCCGGGTGTAACCGACGGTAAAGCAAAGATCGTAATGACCGTTACTTCCCCGGATGGAAAAACCGTTCTGACCGCAGAAAGCGGCACAATGGATCCGCTGACCAATTCTGCACCGGCAAAGAATCTGACCGGACTTACCTGTGATCTTCGCAGCAATCATGTACAGGCTTCCCTTACCGTAGAAAATCCGGAGCTGTGGTGGCCGAACGGCTATGGTGCACAGGCACTGTATCAGGTAAAGGTGGAGCTCGTTGCAGACGATATCCTGGATACCTGGGAGAAGAAGATGGGTCTTCGTACCATCACCGTAAATACTGACGTGATGGAAGATGAAGTCTTTGATGAGCACATGACCGGCCAGTCACCGGATTACGATGACGGCGACAACATGATCATGACCAGCGGTGAGAAAAAAATCATCATCACCGATAAACCTGCAAAGACCGTAAAGGGCCGTAACTTTGCGTATGAAATCAACGGACTGCAGATCTTCGCGATGGGCGCTGACTACATTCCGGAGGACAATATCTTAACCCGTCAGACGAGAGAGCGTACCGATCTGCTGCTGAAATCCGCACAGGAGGCAAACTTTAACTCCCTGCGTGTATGGGGAGGCGGATACTTCCTCGATGACTTTTTCTATGATGTCTGCGATGAGAGAGGACTCCTCATCTGGCATGACTTCATGTTTGCCTGCGCATCCTACGAGCTGACAGATGACTTCGAAGAGAATATCTCCGCGGAGATCCGTCAGAATATGCGCAGACTCCGTTCCCATGCAAGTATTGCTCTATGGTGCGGAAACAACGAGATGGAAACCCAGTACGAAACGCTGGCATGGCAGAAATCTAAGAAACAGACGTATGATTACATCCATCTGTATGAGTACATCATTCCGAAAATCGTCAAAGAAGAGGATCCGGAGAAATTCTACTGGCCGTCATCCCCGTCTTCAGGCGGAAATTACGAAAACAGCAATGCAGAGAACGTCGGCGATACCCATTACTGGGGTGTATGGCACGGAAGCGAGCCGTTCACCGCTTATCGTTCCCACCATTACCGTTTCCTGTCCGAGTTCGGATTCCAGTCCTTCCCGGCACTGCAGACTGTAAAACGGTTTACCGAAGACGGCGACCGCAACATCTTCTCCCGTGTCATGGAAATGCACCAGAGAAATACGGCTGCCAACGGAAAGATCCTGAACTACATTTCACAGACATACCTGTATCCGAAGAACTTCGACGAGCTTCTGTACTGCTCACAGCTTCTTCAGGCCGATGCGATCCGTTACGGCGTTGAGCATTTCCGTCGCTTCCGCGGTACCTGCATGGGTGCTGTTGTATGGCAGCTGAACGATATCTGGCCGGTAGCATCCTGGGCAAGCGTGGACTACTATGGAAACTGGAAAGCCCTGCAGTACGCAGAGAAGAAGATGTTTGCACCGGTCCTGCTTTCCTGCGAGGAGCACGGAGAGATCGATCAGAAACCGTTTGTCAACACACTGCCGCATCCAATTGATGTCAGTGCAGACCTTCATGTTGCCAATGAGACCGGTGAGCCGATCGTCGGAACCGTAAAATGGTCCCTGTGCCGTCCGGATTCTTCCGTAGTCAAAGAGGGAGCCTTCGAGGTGAATGCACCGGCTTACGGCGGACAGTGGATGCCGCATCTTGATTTCAACGATCAGGATCCGCTGGAAGTTCATCTGACCTATGAGCTGGTTGTTGATGGAAACGTAGTATCTTCCGGATCAACTCTGTTCTGCGCACCGAAGCATTACCATTTTGCAGATCCGAAGCTTTCTGTATCAGTAGACGGCGATACCGTAACCGTAACCGCAGAGAACTTTGCAAAATCTGTCAGCGTAGAGACTGAGAACGGTGTGCTTCGTCTGGACGATAACTTTGTAGATATGGAAGCCGGAACAAAGACCTTCCGCATTCTGCCGACCGCAGACTTCACCGCAGAGGGAACCGGCGTATCGGGCGCATACCGCGTAAGAAGTGTTTATGAGACTGCAGAGAGATAAGGAAAAAGTTTAAAGAAATACATAAAAAAGAAAGAGCGTGCAGCAAATGCCTGTGCGCTCTTTCTCTGAAAAATTTCGAAAACAGATGATAGTTACCGTCCAAGCTGGAGTTTTCGTGCCTGCTTCGGCGTGACGCCTTTCAGTTTTTTGTAGCAGCGGATAAAGTAACTGCAGTCCGTATAACCGACCTCCCGCGCGATAAACGAGATGTCGTGGCTGGAAAACAAAAGCATATTTTCGGCTGCATTGATCCGGGTTGCTGTAATGTATTCCTTGCAGGTCATATTGTACCGGCGGTAGAAATTCATGGAAAAGGTGGAGTGCGACATATTGCACATCGCGGCCAGTTTTTCTACGGTCAGCTCCTCAAAGTAGTGGGAATCGATGTATTCGGAAATCAGGTCAAACCCGATTTCATAAGAAGGATGAACGCCGGGAGCCAGAAAGAAATCACCATTTTTCTGCCAGATCCGCGCAAACCTGGTGACGATTTTCCGAAGATCAGCAGTTAATACCATCGAATAACCGAATTCTTTATTCTGATATTCGGAAAGAATATCGGAAAAAAGCGGAAAAAGATTCATTTGGGCCGTCTGTTCCGGAGAAAAGATACAGGGACAGCGGTAGGCGTGAATCCCATGCAGCATGGCGCGCAGATCGATTTCATCCGTTTTGCAGGACGGCAGAAGATTGGGATCGAATTTGATCACATCGTACTGAACCGGAGAAGAACCTCTCGCAAGAGCGATGGAGTGGACGCATTTGGGCGGAAAAAGAATGACAGCGCCCTTCGTGCAGGTGGATATGACATTGTCAAGGGAAACTTCGATTTCGCCTTTGCGGACGTAGAGAAGTTCTACATAATAATGCCAGTGCGCCGGAATCGGCAGGAGGTCGCGGGTACTGTCAGAAAGAAAAGCCTCGTAGGGGGAAGCAATTGGATCGATGTATTCGTATAAGTTGTTCATGCCAGTGATGTTAAAAACCTTTCGTCTGAGTTACGTTCTATTATAACCGCATTTTGCAGTACTGACAAGACGACGGGAAACGATGAAGAGGAAATACTAAAAGAGAAAGGACAGGTTACAAAAAAATACCATGCAGAACACAACAAATGATATGACAAGAGGGAACAGCATGAAACTGATTTTTCAGTTTTTTCTGCCCATTCTGATCGGAAATCTGTTCCAGCAGCTTTACAGCTTCGTGGATTCCATGGTTGTCGGAAAAGGAATCGGAGATACGGCGCTTGCTGCGGTTGGAAATACGAGCTCCGTCCATTTTCTGATTATCGGCTTTGCCGTCGGACTGACCGGGGGTCTTGGCATCTGCATTTCGCATTCTTTTGGCGCAAATGATACGAAAAAGCTGCGGAAAGAAATTGCCATGTCGGTTTATATCTGCCTTGCCATCGGAATTGTGATCACAACGTTCAGTCTGCTTCTGATGCGGAGGCTGTTCGTCTTTCTGCAGACGCCGGAAGATATGATGACGGATACGCTCGTCTATTTTGGAACGATTCTTGCGGGAAGTACGATTACGATTTTAAATAACTTTGTGATGACACTGTTGCGTTCCGTTGGAAACAGCAAGGTACCGCTTGTTTCCATGGTGATTTCCGCATTTGTCAATATTTTCCTGGATCTCCTGTTCGTTTTTCCGATGAAAATGGGGGTTTTCGGTGCAGCGTTTGCAACTGTGCTTGCACAGGCAGTTTCGGCATTGTACTGCTTCTGGCATATCCGCCGTGCACCGGAACTGATTCCGCAGAAAAAGGACTGGAAAATAAACGGTTCTATCTTATGGACGTTGACCGGAAAGGGGCTTCCTGTTGCCGTGATGAACTCGGTCACTGCCATCGGAGGTATGGTTCTTCAGGTATTTGTCAATCAGATGGGAACCGCGTATGTGGCAGCGTATGCGGCCTGCATGAAGGTCTGCGGTCTCTTTGAGCAGCCCGGAATCACAGTCGGACTGGCGCTTTTGACATTTACGGGACAGAACTATGGTGCAACAAAATACGGCCGGATCAAAAGCGGTGTATGCGCAGGCATTATCTTATCCGTTCTTGTTAATCTGCCATTTGCCGCACTGGAAATTTTTGCCCCGAACTTCCTGGCTTCACTGATGCTGAATGATCCGACGATCATTTCCTATACCTGCATCTTTCTTCCGATCACCGGAATCGCATTGTTTCCGCTTGGATGGCTCTTTGTATTTCGGAACGCCTGTCAGGGTATGGGAAAAACGGTATTGCCAATGATTTCCGGTGTCCTTGAGGTTGTGATGCGTGTTGGTATTGTTCAGATTGCCGTTCCGCGCTTTGCATTCCGCGGTGTGGCATTTGCCGAAATTTCTGCCTGGATCGGTGCGGGTGTCATGCTGATGGTGACATATCTGGTCTATCAGATGCGGTTGTCGAAAGGATTGTCAAAATAAATTCTCAAATCATAAAAATCCCGGATATCCGGTATTCCTGCGGTAAAAGCAGAAACCGGATATCCGGGATTCTTTTTAGTTATGTTTGTTTTCCACTGGTGTTCCCATGTAATAGAAACCGCGGCACTCATCCAGATATACATTCTGCAGCGTGCCGATCAGGGAGGCATCACCTTTGAAATGAACGAGCGTATTGTTACTCATACGGCCGGTCACAAGGGACGGATCCTGTTCATTGATGCTCTCGACGAGAACTTCCTGAACTGTGTGGGTATGTCTTGCCGTTACCTCACGGGAGATTTCCTGTACTTCAGCAAGAAGACGGTCGAAACGGTCCTTCACAACATCGGCCGGAATCTGATCCTCCATAGCGGCAGCCGGTGTTCCTGTTCTTCTGGAATACTGGAAGGTAAAGGCGCTGTCGTAGCGGACCTTACGTACCACATCCATCGTTTCGAGGAAATCTTCCTCTGTCTCGCCAGGGAAACCGACGATAATATCGGTTGTTAGGGAGACATCCGGTACTTTCGCGCGGATGCGGTCAACAAGGTCAAGATACTGCTCTTTCGTGTAGCGGCGGTTCATCAGCTTTAAGATGCGGCTGCTTCCGGACTGGAGCGGGAGATGAAGATGGAGGCAGACCTTTTCGCAGTCGCGCATCGCATCGATCAGCTCCTCAGAGAGATCCTTCGGGTGGGAGGTCATGAAACGGATGCGTTTCAGCCCTTCGATTTTATTAACCTCGCGCAGAAGCTGGGCAAACGTCATCGGCTCCTCGAGATTCTTTCCGTAAGAGTTGACGTTCTGACCGAGCAGCATGATCTCCACAACGCCGTCTGCAACGAGGCGTTTGATCTCTGCAACGATTTCCGCCGGCTTCCGGCTGCGCTCGCGGCCGCGCACATACGGTACGATACAGTAGCTGCAGAAGTTGTTGCAGCCGAACATGATATTGACGCCGGATTTGAACGGATATTTCCGGTCAACCGGAAGATTTTCCACGATTTTGTCGGTATCTTTCCAGATATCGATCACCATGCGGTCCTCGGTCATACAGCGGACAAGGTATTCAGCGAAGCGGTAGATATTGTGGGTTCCGAAAATCAGGTTGACGAAATGATAGCTTTTTTTGAGCTTTTCGACAACGAGCGGCTCCTGCATCATGCATCCGCAGAGGGAGATGATCATGCCCGGATTTTTCTTTTTGTATTTGCCAAGCTGTCCGAGGCGGCCGTAGACGCGGAGATTGGCGTTTTCACGGACGGTACAGGTATTGTAAACGACAAAGTCAGCATCCTCGGTCTCCACAATGTGGTAGCCGACGGTTTCCAGGATTCCCTCGAGCTTTTCAGAATCGCGGGCGTTCATCTGGCAGCCGAATGTTGTGATACAGGCAGTCAGGAATTCTTTGCCGTTCTTTTTCGCGCGTTCCGGGACGAGCTGCTGTTTTAAGAGCGCCATAAAGTAATACTGGCGCTGCGGTTCTGCTTCAGGAGCCGTGAGTGTGATATCAACGTCCATCAGGTCGATGCCGGAAACCTCTGCATCCGGAATCGTTCTAAGATCTATTTTCATAGTTGCTGTTCCTCTTTTCTGGGTAGTAAAAATCATGGCAGAATGCCGAGAAAAAAGACCCGTCGCATCGGATCTTATCTGTCTGTTATTTTATCGTATCTGTGGGAAAATAGCAAGGAAAAAAGGTGCTGCAATCGAAGCAGAACAGCAAACCGAAAATTTTACGGTTTTTCAAAATTATAACAAAATTTCAGAACCAATTCTTGACAAATAACAAAAATCGCGCTAAAATTACAGCCATCGTGTAAGATAAATTCTGGGAAGAGAAAAAGTAAATGCGGAAAAAGCGTTTGCAGAGAGCTGTCGGAGAAGGTGCGAGACAGCAGCGTGTCCGGATTGAACATCATCTCGGAGAAGGGAAGCCCAAAGAACTGTTTTTATTTAAGATAAAGACAGGATTCCAGTAGGTTTTCACGGGAGTTTCCCGTTACAGAAACCGCGTATGCTTGTGCGTTGTATTCGTACTTGTTTCAAAGGAGAGACAAGGGTGGTTTGCGGAAAAAATATGGTCCGTCCCTGGTTATCGTGGGGCGGCTTTTTTTATGCAGAAACACCGGTAATACAACCTGGCAAGAAACAAATCCTGCTGCAAAACACGCGCAGACAGGAAAAGGGAGGAAACGTATGAAAGTGTACAAAAAAATCATGAACGGCGTGGCATTTGTCGAGAAATTGATTCTTGTGCTGTCCACGATCCTGATTGTTGTGCTTACGGTCGGAAATGTCCTGTCCCGTAAGATTCTGCATCAATCCTGGTCATTTACCGAGGAACTCGTTGTTGCGGTATTTGTCCTGATTACACTTCTCGCTGCAGCGCTCGCTGCCCGTGACGGAGAGCTGGTCAATCTTTCTTTACTGCCGGACCGTCTTTCAGAAAAAGCGAGAAGAATTCTGCTGGTGGTCAACACGGCTTTCAGTGTTGCATTTACCGCAGTCCTGTTTAAATACGGCATGGACAAGGTTCTGACCCAGTTAGCCAACGGAAAGAGAACCTTCGTGCTGAACTGGCCGGAATGGATTTTCTGGTCCTTCGTACCGATCGGAGCCGCCTGCATGACGCTCCACATGATCGAGTATCTGATTGATACCTTTGTAAAAGCGAAAGAGGAGGGAGAAGAAAAATGATCAGTGCAATTCTTTTTATTTCATTCTTTATTTTCCTGATCCTTGGTATTCCGATCGGCATCTGCCTCGGTTTATCCTCGATCTGCGCAATTTTGTATTCCGGCACATCTCTGACGATCGTTGCCACCAACATGTATTCCGGCATCAGCAAATTCCTGCTGCTTGCTATTCCGTTCTTTGTCCTGTCCGGAAACATCATGGCAAAAGCGGGTATCTCCAAGCGGCTGATCCGTTTCGTTGATACGTGTGTCGGCCACAAAAAGGGCGGTATCGCCATCGTGTGCGTTATCGTTGCCTGCTTCTTCGGCGCCATTTCCGGTTCCGGTCCAGCTACCGTTGCAGCTCTTGGTATGGTTCTGATTCCTGCCATGATCGAGCGCGGCGGCTTCTCCGCACCGTTTGCCACAGCGCTGATGGCGACATCGAGTTCGATCGCAATCGTCATTCCGCCGAGTATCGCATTCGTTGTTTACGCATCCATCACCGGCGTATCCATTGCAGATATGTTCACCGCAGGTATCGTTCCTGGTATCCTGATGGGTGTTGCTCTTGTAATCGTTGTTCTTCTTGCGGCAAAGAAACACAACATTCAGCCGACGCAGAAGAAGGCAACGGCAAAAGAGAGATGGGATGCCTTCAAAGATGCATTCTGGGGATTCCTGATGCCGGTTATCATCCTTGGCGGTATCTACGGAAGTATTTTCACTCCGACCGAGGCAGCAGCCGTTTCTGTTGTGTACGGTCTGTTCGTCGGAATCTTTATCTACAAAGAAATCAAAATCAAAGACCTGTGGGATTTGATGGTAGACTCCGCGAAGACCACCGGCGGCATCATGCTGATCGTAGCAAGTGCTTCCCTGTTCTCGTTTGTCTGCACCAAATTCGGTATCGCGCAGGCAGCTTCCGATCTGCTCGGAAGTGTTGCACATAATCAGTTTACATTCCTGCTGATCGTCAACATTATTTTCCTGATCGCAGGATGCTTTATAGATGCAAACTCCGCCATGTACATCTTCATTCCGATCATGCTTCCGGTCTGCAAGGCACTTGGCTATGATGTCGTTGCATTCGGTATTGTGGCAACGGTCAACCTGGCCATCGGACAGGTAACTCCGCCGGTCGGCGTCAACCTGTTTGTTGCTATTTCTGTCAAACTGAAAAAAGGAATGGAAGTTACGATCCAGCAGATCTCGAAGGCCGTTATGCCGATGATTGCTGCATCCGTTGCTGTACTTCTGCTGATCACCTACGTTCCGCAGATTTCCACGTTCCTTCCGAAAGCTCTCGCAGGAAAAGATGGTTCTTACAGCGGTACGGTAGCTGCTGCCACGAATTCCGATGCGTCTGGAGATGACAGCCAGACCAGTACCAGCGGGGATAATGGAAACAGCGAAGATTACAATGATATCGCAGATTACAGCGATCTTGACTGGCCGGAGCAGACATGGAACTTCACCTGCTCGACCACCGAAACCAGTACCTGGGCAGAGGGCGGACGCAAGTTCGGCGAGCTCATGGAAAAAGCAACCGGCGGAAAGATCAAAGTCAACGTTTACGCCGCAGACCAGCTGACCAACGGAAATCAGTCCGAGGGTATCCAGGCGCTGATGAACGGAGATCCGGTACAGATTTCCATGCACAGCAACCTGATCTACTCTGCCTTTGACCCGAGATTCAACGTTGTTTCCCTTCCGTTCCTGTTCGACTCTGTAGAGGATGCGGATGCAAAACTCGACGGCGAGGCCGGTGAGAAATTAAAAGAGATCCTTTCCGAGTATAACCTGCACTGCATGGGAATCGCGGAGAATGGTTTCCGTCAGCTGACGAACAGCAAGCAGGAAGTAACATCTGTCGATGACATGAAGAACCTGAAAATCCGTGTGGCAGGAAGCAACCTTTTAATGGAATGCTACAAACGCTGGGGTGCTGACGCGACCAATATGAACTGGTCCGAGACATACACCGCGCTGCAGCAGAAGACCGTTGAGGGACAGGAGAATCCGCTTCCGGCAATCGACGCAGCAAGTGTACAGGAAGTACAGCCGTACTGCTCGATGTGGAATGCAATTTACGACTGCCTGTTCTTCTGTATCAACGGAGATATTTACAATTCTCTGACACCGGAACAGCAGAAGGTTGTCGATGAGGCAGGCCAGAAGGCTGTGGATTACGAGCGTGCGATCAACCGCGCCGGTGACGATGAGATCATGGACCGCTGGCAGAATGAGAACGGTGTCAAGATCACCAAATATGAGGATATGGATATTGATTCTTTCAAACAGGCAGTTGACGGTGTGGATGAATGGTATCAGAGCGAACTGGAGAGCCAGGGCTATGAAGATGCCAAGGATCTGATTGAAACCTTTACGAAGGAAGGTACTTCTTCTGCATCGAAGTATGACGTAGAAGACAGAAGCGACCTTGACTGGCCGGAGCAGACATGGAACTTTACCTGCTCGACCACCGAGACCAGTACCTGGGCAGAGGGCGGACGCAAGTTCGGTGAGCTCATGGAAAAAGCGACCGGCGGCAAAATCAAAGTTAATGTTTACGCTGCAGACCAGCTGACCAACGGAAACCAGTCCGAAGGTATTCAGGCGCTGATCGACGGCGATCCGGTACAGATCTCGATGCACAGCAACCTGATCTACTCTGCCTTTGACCCGAGATTCAACGTGGTATCTCTTCCGTTCCTGTTTGACTCCGTAGAAGATGCGGATGCAAAACTCGACGGTGAGGCTGGTGAAAAATTAAAAGAGATCCTCGACGAGTACGGCCTGCACTGCATGGGAATCGCGGAGAACGGTTTCCGTCAGCTGACGAACAGCAAGCAGGAAGTAACATCTGTCGATGATATCAAGAATCTGAAAATCCGTGTGGCAGGAAGCAACCTGCTGATGGAATGCTATAAACGCTGGGGCGCTGATGCGACCAACATGAACTGGTCCGAGACATATACTGCATTGCAGCAGAAGACCGTTGAGGGACAGGAGAATCCGCTTCCGGCAATCGATGCAGCCAGTGTACAGGAAGTACAGCCGTACTGCTCCATGTGGAATGCGATCTACGACTGCCTGTTCTTCTGCATCAACGGCGATATCTACGACAGCATGACACCGGAGCAGCAGGAAGTGATCGATGAGTGCGGCCGCCTCGCAACCGAGTACGAGCGCGAGATCAACCGCGCCGGCGACGACGAAATCATGGACCGCTGGCAGAACGAGAACGGCGTAAGCATCACAAGCTACGATGATATGGACATTGATTCCTTCAAAGAAGCGGTGGACGGCGTAGACGAGTGGTACCAGAGCGAACTCGAAAGCCAGGGATATGAGGACGCGAAAGATCTGATTGATACCTTTACAAAATAAGAATAAGCAAAGCGGAAAATCCATCCGAAAGCCATTGGGGCGCGGGTGGATTTTTTGCTTTTATGGATTGTGTTTTCGCGGGAAAATGCGTATACTGGAGAGAGTTCGAAAAAGGAACGGAGAGAAGTGAATGGAAAACGGAAGGACAGCAAAAGTAGATATCGATGACTGGGCGTTTATCCCGATGATCCCGTTCGGGCTTCTGGCGGGATACTGGGGGACGATGGAAGTGCGGATCACGGCGCTTGCCGAGGAAGGCTTTCAGATCCGCCTTGCGCATCCGGCATCCGAAACGCAGAAACAGGAGATGCTGGAACTGGCGTTTTATAATTATGATACGGCATCTTACCATCGGCTTCTTATCCGTGATGCATGCCTGATGCGGGAGAAACGAGAAGAGTTTTTTACAATTTATACGTTTGCGACAGAATTGGAAGCATACCGCAGAGAGGTGCAGCGCCTTGCAATGCAGTACGGCCGCTATATCCGCTGGAAGACGGAAGGCGATGACGCAGCACTGGCGGAGGAGATGACGGGATATCCGGCAAGGGAGGATGCGCTGCATTTCGAAAGTCTGGAAGAGCAGAAACAGGTGTGGTTTGCGCCGATCCATGAGAATACATTTGAGGAGATCCGGCGCGGAGCCGGGGAAGGAAATCCGCTGGTGAAACCAGAACTGGCACTGGAGATCGACCGCCCCGCATGGTATGAAGAGTATCTGAAACTGGATGCGTCTGCCTTTTTTACGATGTATTTTCGGGAGAATCAGATTGCGCCAGCACTGGATTTTCAGCCGGACCGCCTGTATTTCGGAAATGCCTTCTGTCCGCATCTGTTCCCGTCGGAGCATACCCTGCAGAAGCTGATGGAAAAAGCCCGCCGGGAGCACTTTGCCGTGACGCTGGTGTTTCCTGTTCTGCACGAGAGAAAACGCCAGGAGACCGGACATCTGCTAGAAATGCTGGATCACTGGTGCGGACAGCATCAGGAAACACTGGAAATTGTCGTAAATGACTGGGGAACGGCAGCTCTGGCGGCAGAACGGAAAAATTTTACGGTGAGCCTTGGCATTCTGCTGAACAGACGGAAAAAAGATCCACGCATGAAGTACAAGCAGGGAAATGACGCGCTGTTTCATCAGAACAGCCTGAATGCAGAGTTCTATCAAACGTATTTAAAAGAAAATTTTGGAATCGGGCGGTACGAGTGGGAGAGCTGCAGCTGTCCGCAGACATTTCCATCAGGGGAAAACAGTCTGCATTTCCCCTTTTACCAGACCAATATGTCCCAGCACTGTACGCTGTACGCGGAATGTGTCAATGGAAGCCGGGGCGCACAGTGGCAGGCGGCGGACTGCCCGCGGTACTGTGAACAGCAGGCGTTTCTCTATCCGGAGCATCTGCAGATGGCAGGACGGTACAACTCTCTTTTTGCGCTGGATTCTGCGCTGCTTCAGAATCCGGCGGAAATGGGACGGGCATATGCAGCACATGGAGTGAAACGTTTTGTCCTGAATCTGCTGTAGAAATCTGCTGATGGGAACGAAAAAAGATGCCGCATTTCCAGAGAGAAAGCAGGGAGATTATAAGATAAAACAGGAGGGGAAGACGAAAACATGAAAATTACAGCAGGACTGGGATGTGTGGACGATTATATCCGTTATGTAAAAGCCGGAGCAGACGAGCTTTTCTGCGGTTACGTTCCGTTTTCCTGGACGGAAAAATACGGCACGGTCATGGCGCTGAACCGGAGAGAAGTGCTGAGCTATAATGTACAGATCGGGTCGTACAGTGAGCTGGAAATTTTATCGGAGATGGTTCGCCGTTACCAAAAGCCGGTGCATCTGACCTTCAATTCCCTGTACTATCTCCCGGAACAGTACGCCGAAATTGCCGGAATCATCCAGAAGTGCCGCCGGATCGGCTTTGAGAGCTATATCATTGCGGATCCCGCACTTCTTGTCTATCTGCGGGAGCACGGCATCGACTGTGAGGTGCATCTAAGCGGCGATATGGGAACTGTGAATACAGCGATGACCGATGTTTTTGCAAAGCTTACCCCGAAACGCATCATCTTTCAGCGGAAAAATACGATTGCAGAAATGCAGGAAGTGATTCGCCATATCCGCGCGGAATATCCCATGCAGTCCATTACAGAGTTTGAAGCATTTGCCCTAAATGAAATGTGCCAGTTCAGCGGCGCGTTCTGCAATTCCCTGCACTGCGATGAAATGGGATACCTGTGCCGCGTGCCGTACTGGCAAAGACCGGTCGGGAAAAAAATACCGGAGCCGCCCGTGAAAGGGACAGTTCCGGGAGAAATTATGGCGGAAGAAGAAGGAGAGGACGCATACAACGAGAACGGTTATCTCTGCGGTGAAAGCGGCTGCGGACTCTGTGCGTTAAAGGAGTTATCCGATGCGGGAGTCACGCATTTAAAGCTCGTCGGCCGTGGAAATTACGCTGACTTTATGGAGCGCGACATCCGAAATCTGCGCCGGGCACTCGATATTTTGGAAACATCGAAAAGTGATGAGGAGTATCGAAGAAAGATGAAAACCGAACTCTTTCCGAACGGCTGCGGCCATCTCTGCTATTATCGGAAATCAGCAGATTAATAATTCACATAATGATGAATCGTTTTCCGTGCCAGATGGTACTGCTCCAGCGTCATTGTGATTTTTCCTTTTTTCAGAGAAATTACGCCGTCTTCTTTTAATTTATTGATCGTGCGTCCCAGCGTTTTTACCGTAATGCCGCACTCCTCATACAGCTCCTGCCGCGTCTTCTGGATCACGATTTCTTTTTTCTTCTCAATATCCATCAGCGCCGCCTGCTTTAAGATATAGTCGAGCAGCAGGAAAATCGGCGGATAAAAAAGCCGTGCGCCGCGGTTATAGGAGGAACGGTACAGCTTGTATGCGATTTTATGTGCCACAAGCCGCAGAAGCTGAATATCCTGACTGATCCAGTCCTCGAAATCTTTGCGTGAAAAATAGATGACCGTCGTCTCAGTCAGTGTTTCGATTGTAACCGATGTCTTCTCCATTCCAGCAAGAATCGTCACCTCGCCCACAAAGTCGATCGGCTCGTTTTTCTCAATCATATAGATGTTGCCGTTCTGGAATTCATTGATGACACGGTGCTTGCCCTTTGCGATGATGCCGAATTTCTCGAGTTTATAATCTTTCTGGTGAATAATCGTTCCCGGCGGATAAACCCGGATCGTGTAGCGGTTGTGCAGTTCCTCCGGCATATGTTCAAAATACGGCGCCAGCCCCGGCACCTCTTCGATGAGTTCTTCTAATGTCATGATTTCGCCTCTCCGTTCCTCTAATGTCGCTGTGTTTATGGTGTCAACGGCGTTTCACGGGAAATAACGCCTTTATCTGTGAGTATAGCACAAGTTTTTTGCGTTTTTCAATGATCTGTGTCACAAGTTCGACAAAAAATGATAATTTTATCAAAAACATCCCATTTGTCCTTTTTTCCAGAATGAAAATCCGCTAGAATGCACTTGTTCGCTGAAACGGACGAAAAAAATAAACCAGACGCGAAAGAGCAATGGTGGAGGAGAAAGTTATGGAAAAGTATGCGTATTCATCACTGAAAAGCCGTATTCAGGCTGAGTGGAAGATCTACGTCCTGGCATTTGTGTTCATTCTGATCGCAGATTCCATTGGACAGATCAAAATCCCGCTGGGACCGGGAAACTTCATTTTGTTCCCGATCTTTTATGCACTGATTCTTGGTGTGCTGTCCGGTCCGCAGGTGACCAAAATTGTGAAATCAAAAGAAGTAAAGGCAGCATCCAAACTCGTTATCGTGGCAATCTGTCCGTTTATTGCAAAGCTCGGCATCAATGCGGGCGCAAGCATCGAGACGGTCATTTCCGCAGGTCCGGCACTTCTTCTGCAGGAGTTCGGAAACCTGGGAACCATTCTTCTTGCCATGCCGCTGGCACTTCTGCTTGGATTAAAGCGCGAAGCCATCGGTGCAACACATTCCATTAACCGTGAAACAAACCTTGCTCTTATTACCGATATGTTCGGACCGGATTCACCGGAAGCGCGCGGCAGCCTTTCCATCTACGTGGTCGGCGGTATGGTCGGCACCATCTACTTTGGATTTATGGTTTCCGTGATTGCAATGCTGAACATTTTCCATCCTTATGCCCTCGGTATGGCATCCGGTGTCGGAGCCGGCATCATGATGGCGAGCGCAACTGCTTCGCTGACCGAGATCTATCCGGCAATGGCAGACCAGATTTCTGCGCTGGCGAGTGCGAGTGAGACGATCTCCGGCATCGACGGAATCTATATGGCCATCTTCGTCGGCATCCCGCTCTGCAACTTCCTGTATCGGAAACTGGAACCGACACTTGGAAAATTTGCAGACAACAGAGCCGCAAAAAAGAAAGGGGAAGCATAAGCGATGAGATACATTGAATGGGGATTCTTATTTTTACTGTCCGGCCTTGGCATCGGACTTGCCAATCTGGTAGGCTTTCAGGTAGGATTTATGGACTCGCTTCCGGGAATTTTAATTCTGCTTGCCATTTCCTGCGTCGGCGTTGTCTGCAGCAAACTGATTCCGCTGAAGCTTCCGATCGTAGCGTACGTTTCGATCCTCGGCCTGCTTGCCGCATCACCGATTTCTCCGGCGAGACAGTTCGTGATTGATGCCGTCGGCAAAATTAACTTCACAGCTCCGCTGACCATGGTAGGCGCATATGCCGGAATTTCCATCGGCGATCAGGTGAAGACCTTCGCAAAACAGGGATGGAAAATGATTCTGATCGGTGTCTTCGTTATGACGGGAACCTTTATCGGTTCCGCTGTGATTGCACAGGTTGTCATGATGCTGACAGGAACCATTTAAACATTACGCAAAAAAACGGAGCCCGGCTCTTCCCAAACATAAAAACGGGATGAGCCCGGCTCCTGCTGTCATATTGAAAAGAAAGGGAACCAGTTATGAAAAAACTGATCGTAACGAATACCGCAGTCTTTCTGCCGGACATGACGATTGCGAAAGGCCAGACGCTTGAGACAGAGAACGGGATCATTTCCGCCATCCGCCCCTATCAGGCGGGGGAAGAAAACACATTTTTCCAGGATGGGGAAGCCGAACTGATCGACGGAACCGGAAAGCTTCTGATGCCGGGCCTCTGCGACAGCCATATGCACACAGGTCAGCAGCTTTTAAAGGGACAGATCCTTGATGCCCTTCCGATGATCTGGACGCGGATCATGCTGCCGTTTGAGAGCACACTGACCCCGGAAAAGATGGAGCTCAGCGCCGAACTCGCCGCGCTCGAGATGATCAAATCTGGAACGACAGCATTTGTGGACGCAGGAAGCTACTTTATGGAGAGCGCGGCAGACGTCTATCTGCAGTCCGGGCTCCGCGGTCTGTTATCTGCTTCCACGATGGATGATGCATCGCTGCCGGATTCCATCCGCCACACCGCAGACCAGGCGGTCGCGCAGACGGATGCATTGTATGACGCTTACAACGGAAAAGGAAATTTAAAAGTCGCTTATTCGCTCCGCTCCCTGATCAGCTGCACCGAAGAGCTGATTTTAAAAGCGGCCGATCACGCGAAAGAGCGCGGTGCCCTGCTTCAGGCGCATATGAACGAATATCCGAATGAGATCAATTTCTTTCTGCAGCGCCAGCAGATGCGCCCGATCGAGTACCTGGCGAAGCTTGGCGTGCTGGATGAGCATTTTCTGGCGGCACACTGCATTCTGCTTTCGGAAAATGAGAAGGATCTGCTGAAAGAATACGATGTGAAAACGTGCCACTGCCCGTTCAGCAACTGCGGAAAAGGCGTACCGGATACACCGGCTCTGCTGCAGCGCGGCATCACTGTCAGCCTTGGAACAGACGGCGCGGCGCATGGCGGCTTAAGTCTCTGGAATGAAATGAAGATTTTCCGCTCCGTGATGAATGTCGGACGCGGTGTCGGCATCAGCGAGGCGGCTGTTATGCCGGCGGCGAAGATCATCCGCATGGCGACACAGGGCGGATACGACTATCTGCAGGAGAACGGCGGAAGCATTGCTGTTGGAAAAGAGGCGGATTTTATCACCATTTCGCTTCGCCAGCCGCACCTGTACCCGACCGGAAATCTTGTCAACACACTTCTGGAGTGCGTGACTGCTTCGGATGTGTGTGACAGTATTGTAAATGGAAAGATTTTGATGAAAGACCGTGTGGTGCAGACGCTGGATGAGGCGCAGATTATGGAAAAGGCAGAGCGGTATTTCGCCTCCGAGACGGCTTTTGTTTAAAGAAAAAGCAGGATAACTTTGGACAACGAAAAAGGAGTGTTCTGTATCCTGAAAAAATAAAGGAGAATATGATTTATGGTGAATTTGATTCTGATGATCCTTCTGAATCTCGTGGTCGGCGGATGTATCGGTCTGACAGGCATTGCGGGATTTCTGCTTCCGATGTTTTACACCGGATTCCTCGACATGCCGTCGTCCGCGTCCCTGGCGCTCAGCTTTGCGGCATTTCTGATTTCGGGTATTCTGGGATCGGTGAATTACTATAAGAGCGGAAACCTCGATCTGAAAACGGCGGGCGTGCTCTCAGCAGGAAGTTTTGTCGGCGCGCTGGCCGGTGTCAAGATCAATCTTCTGATCCCGGCGGACACGATGAAGATTATTTTATATCTCGTCGTGCTGCTCTCCGGAATCTCCATTCTGCTGCGGAAGGACAAGCCGGGAAATACAGAGAAAAAAGCGGTCCAGAGCGTTCCGTTTTATCTGGTGCTCGGTGCCGTAACGGGTGCCGTCTGTGCGGCTTCCGGCGCCGGCGGTCCGGTGCTTGTAATGCCGATTCTGACACTGCTCGGCATCCCGGCGCACACTGCAGTCGGTATTTCCCTGTTTGATTCTATTTTCATCGCAGTACCATCTGCGGCAGGCTACCTGATTGCTGCGGCCGGAAACAAAGAAGTTTTCCTGCTTCTGCCCGTCCTGCTGATTGCACACGGCATCGGTGTCTTTGCGGGAAGCAAAAATGCAACAAAAATCAATCAGACTCTGCTGAAACGGATCGTGGCCGTCGCTTCGATTGCGATTGCGTGCATCAAGCTGTTTCTGTAAGTTTTGGTATACCTGTAAAAATCGGCGTTTTGCACACAAACTTTAGTTAGAAACGTATCCTAATTGTTCTTATTGACTAAATATTCCCTTTAGGAATACAATATAGAAAAGACAAAAGGGAGGGATACCATGCAGGCACTTTCAAAGAAAAAAACCGGTGATATCTGTACCATCAAATGGATGTTTGGAATCCCTGAAATTCTGGATTTTCTGCGGAGCCGCAAAATCGAAGAAGGCAGCACCATACAGGTCATTCAGAAAATGGACGGCGGATTAATCCTCGGGATGGACGGAAAACGAATCGCACTGTGCGATGAAGCGGCAGACCGGATTCAGGTATGAAATCGTGCAGGTCTGACAGATAGAAAACGAGCGGAACCTTGAAAAAGGGGCTGCTCGTTTTGTTATAGTTACAGAAATACTTCGCAGAACCGTTGCGGAGCCGCCATGGGATAGGGTAAAATAGAACAGATCTTGAGAAAAAGGAAGTTAAAATTTTATGACATTACTAGAACAGATACAAAAAGAAAACGCCGTTGCATTCACACATGGCGGAAAATTTCATGCGGATGATGTGTTTTCTGCCGCACTGCTTCTGCATTTCAACCCGAAGCTTACGATTCAGCGCGGAAACCGTGTACCGGAAGCGTTTGACGGGATTGTTTTTGATATTGGAAGAGGAGAGTATGATCATCACCAGAAAGACAGCCGCATTCGGGAAAATGGAGTGCCGTACGCGGCGTTCGGCCTTCTGTGGGAGGCGCTTGGTACAGAAATCTTAAGTCCCAGGATGGCCGCATGCTTTGATGAGAAGTTTGTGCAGCCGCTCGACAACAATGACAATACCGGTGAAAAGAACGAACTTGCCAGTCTGATCGGCATGTTCAATCCTGCGTGGAATGACAACAGCGGAAGCGATGCGGCTTTCTTTGAGGCCGTAACAATCGCCGGACAGATTTTGAATCACAAATGGGAGCGTTTCCGTGCGGACGAGCGTGCGGAGCAGCAGTTTGTGGAGATACTTACGGGACACCGGGAGCGGATTGCAGCGGAGAAAAAGGCGGGAACCATGGACGAAAAGATTTTGATTCTCTCAGAGTTCTTTCCATGCCAGAAACAGCTCTCCGCGACAGAAATCGCGTTTCTGGTCTTCCCGTCCAACCGCGGCGGTTACTGTGTGCAGCCGGTGCGGAAAGAAAACTCGTCTAATTATAAGTATGAATTTCCGGAAAACTGGCTTGGGCTGGAAAACGAAGCTCTGCAGGAAGCAACGGGTCTTGCGGGTGCATCCTTTTGTCACAAAGGAGGATTCCTTCTTACCACAGAGACACTTGCCGATGCTGTTTCTGCCTGCCGCATCAGCCTTGCAGGAACGCCAAAAGCACCGGTTGTGATCAGCGTCGGCATGGATGCAGAGGAAGAGCTGATCCGTCAGATGCCGGGCATGGAGAACGCCGAGATCGTTCATAAACCGATGCCTGACAGCCCGGAACTGAAGATTGAGGGCAGTTACGCGGAATCAGTGCTTGAAAAGACGGAATGGAAGACATTGCTGCGCGAATACATTTCCGACCTTTTGAAAGAAAAGCCGGAGGCCGTATGTATAGGCGGTGATCTCTTTGCGGCTTATCCGGTCATGCATCAGCTTCGGAAGAAACACATACCGGTTCTGACCGCATCGGAACAGAATGGAAAACGGATTCTGCTCCGTATTCCGTCCGGTTCCTGAAAAAATACAGATAATCGTTCCAAATTTCGCACCTTAAACAGAAAAATTCCTCAATATGTAATTTGTTTCTTTGCATCTGTTGCTGTCTGTGGTACAATATAGAAAATACGTGAAATTTTACCATTTTTATGTTTAACTTCGAAAAAACAGGCCAGAATTTGCAGGAACGATCTTTATCCGGGCGTCCTGTTCCTGAAAAAAATCGAAGAGAACGGCAGGCGGAAATCGACAAACAGCAGAGAGGAGAGCACAACATATATGATTTCAAAGAAAAAATTTGGCACAACAGTAACAGCGTTCGGTGTGGCAGCCGGAATGCTTCTTGGTTCGGCGGCACCGGCTCATGCGGAGGAGACTGTGAAAACGGTGCAGGAAAGACAGAAAGAACAGGAGGAGAAACTGTCCATACAGAGTGAGGCGGAGAACGAAAGCACAGAAGAAACGATTGCTCCGGCTGCGGAAACACCGGCGGAAGAAACGGAAACGCCAGTTCAGGACGAAAACAACGGTTCTACGGAAGAGCCGGAAACACCGGCAGCTCCAGATCCGGCAGAGGATCCATCCCCGACAGAGACGCCGGAGAACCCGGATCCTAGTGAGACACCGGAGCCAACACCATCCGAAACACCGGATGACCCGAATCCGGGTGAAACACCGGAACCAACTGTGACCCCGGAGCCAAGCGAAACACCGACGCCAACCCCGTCTGAGACCCTGGCACCGATCGAAACTCCGGTTCCAACTGAGACCCCAGCACCAACGCCGACCGAAACTCCAAAAAGCGACGAAACACAGGCGGATGACTGGATTCAGACGATTGATTACGGAAAATATATCAGCTCCATGAAAAAAGATCTCCGTGCAGGTTTTGCCCAGATTGATAAAGCATATGCCTATGCGAAGGTAGATACCAAGTTAAACGTCCGCGAGAGCGGTTCCATCAACGCCCGGATCATCGGAACCCTTCCGGCCAAAGCACTCTGCTTTGTCATCACAGATGCAGATCAGGAATGGGTTTACATCGAGTCTGGTGATGTCCGCGGTTTTGTCCGTACGGATTATCTGCAGCAGGGAAAGGAAGCCCTGGAATATGTGACCAGCACCGGAGAAGACCAGATGAAACTGGCAGATCAGGTGATTGATCCATCTGCAAATGAAGCATTTAACTATAAGAAAGAGACTGTATATGAAGTAAAAACTTCAACCGGAAACGGTATCATTACATTTGCAAAACAGTTTGTGGGCAGACCGTATGTCTGGGGCGGAAACTCTCTGACGGACGGCATTGACTGCTCCCACTTTGTATGGCAGATTCTGACCCGCTGCGGCGCATACGATGGTGAATATACAACATCCGATGGCTGGCGCAGTCTTGGAACCGAGGTTACAAGCCTCGATGAAGCGCATGCAGGCGATGTCATCTGCTATAACGGCCATGTCGCACTGTACGACGGCGAGGGAAAAATTGTGGAGGCACTGAACGAAAACGCAGGCATCACCTGCAACCGCCTGGTAGACTGCGACACGATTCTGACGATCCGCCGCTTTGCAGCCGATGATGAAATCGGCGGAACAAACGCCGAAAAGATCTGGAATTACTTCCTGATGCACGGCTTCACAAAAGAAGGAGCCGCAGGAATCATGGGAAATATTGCAAACGAGGCATCTACAGACCTCAATCCGACACTGCTTGAGTATGGCTCCACCAGCCGCACGAGCCTCAGCGGAGAGCAGTACACCAATCTTGTCGATGCCGGAATCATCTCACGAGATGAAGTCATCCGCAGCGCCCGCTTCGGCCTTTACAGCGGCGGAAGATACGGCTACGGTCTCTGCGGATTCACGGATCCGACCATCAAAGAGTATCTGTGCCGCTATACCATCGACCTCGGAAAGAGCCTCGGAAGCCTGTCCGGACAGCTCGACAGTCTGCTCGCTTATCTGAACGATTACAATTCGAATCTTCTGGACCGCCTGAAAAACGCAGAAGATGTCGACACAGCAGCGACATCTTTTATGCGCGAATACGAAAAATGCGCAAATCAGGGTACGCAGCAGAAACTCCGCACAACAGCAGCAGAGCAGATCTACAATGTGATGGAATCGTACGATTCACCGGTGGATGTGGAATAAAAGAACAAAAAATTTATCAATAAGAAAGTGCCTGTCAGGCTGAAAAACACTGACAGGCACTTTCTTTACGATTGATTATTTTTCCTGTGAATCCAGAATAATTTTCCTGCAGTCCAGAAGCGACGGACTCACATGATCACAGATCGGCGCGAGTTCTTCCGTATACGGTGTCAGATCCGGGATCATGCAGGAGACAGCGCCGGAGGCGCGGGCAGCTTTGAGACCGTTGATGCTGTCCTCGGCTACCATGCATTCCGTAATCGGAATCTGCAGAAGAGAAGCAGCTTTTAAGAAAATTTCCGGATCCGGTTTGCTGTTTACGACTTCATCTCCGCAGACGGAGGCATCGATATACCGGTCAATGCCGGACTGCTTCCAGTAGCCTTCGGCAACGCTCCGTGTCGTAGATGTGGCAATAGCAATTTTGATCGAATGCTTTTTCAGCCAGGAAAGAAACTCGTGAAGTCCCGGCTTTTCCGGGACGCCGTTGCGCTGAATATAATCATTCAGATACGCCGAACGGATGGCGCGCCCCTCATCGTACGTCACCTTTCCGTGAAACCATTCCTCAAACAGCTTTCTGCTCCGAAAAAGTGCACTGCCGCGCATCTGTGAGAGATGTTCTTCCGTGAGCGTAAAATTCAGTTCCCGGGCAGCTTTGAGCCAGCCCTCTTTCATTACGATTTCGGTGTCAAACAGGACACCATCCATATCAAATAATACTGCCTTTATCATAAATGCGACCTCCCAGGGAGTAAAAGGAAACAGACGGTTTTCGTTTACTCTGTACTCTGATTTTTTTTAAAACTACCTTCAGTATACGAAAAATCCTGAAAAAAGACAAGTGCATGACTGGATCCAGGAATATTACAATCACACTTGACTTCAAGTAAGCTTAAAGTGCTATTCTGATAAAAAAGGACAAATCAGGAGGAATAACAGAATGGAAAAGTCAACGGTTTATTTTACCGACTTTCGATGTCCGGTGGGAACGAGTCAGCTCGACAAGCTGAAAAAGCTCTGTATCGCTGCAGGCATCAAGGACATTGATATGGAAGGCAAATTCGTCGCAATCAAAATGCATTTTGGCGAACTGGGAAACATGGCGTTTCTTCGTCCGAATTATGCGAAAGTGGTTGCAGATCTCTGTAAAGAGCAGGGAGGTCTTCCGTTTCTGACGGACTGCAATACGTTATATCCGGGCAGCAGAAAAAATGCCCTGGAGCATCTTGACTGCGCGAATCTGAATGGATTCAATACCATTACCACAGGATGCCAGATTATCATCGGAGATGGAGTGCGAGGAACCGATGAAATCGAAGTTCCGGTTGTCAACGGAGAATATTGCAAAACAGCATTGATTGGTCATGCAATCATGGACGCAGATATTTTTATCAGTCTGAGCCACTTCAAAGGCCATGAAGCAACGGGCTTTGGCGGTGCACTGAAAAATATCGGTATGGGATGCGGAAGCCGCGCCGGAAAGATGCAGCAGCATGCCAGTGGAAAACCGGCAATCAATACGGATGTCTGTCGTGGCTGCCACCGCTGCGCAAAAGAATGCGGAAGCGATGCGATTTCCTATGTAAATAAAAAAGCAGTCATTGACTATGATAAATGCAAGGGATGCGGCCGTTGTATCGGTGCCTGCAGCTTTGATGCGGTATATAATCCAAACAGCAGTGCAAACGAGCTTCTCGACCGGAAAATGGCGGAGTATGCACAGGCTGTCTGCCATGGACGTCCGTGCTTCCATATCTCTCTGGTACAGGATATCAGCCCGAACTGTGACTGTCATGGGGAGAACGATGCTCCGATTTTGCCGGATATCGGAATGTTTGCAAGCTTCGACCCGGTTGCACTTGACCAGGCGTGCGCCGATGCCTGCCTGAAAGCAACACCGATCGAAAACAGCCAGCTTGGCGAGCACCTTGCCGAGCCGGGATGGCACTGTCACCACGACCATTTCAAGGATTCCAACCCGAACATTGAATGGCAGGCAACCCTCGACCAGGCGGAGAAAATCGGTCTTGGTACGAGACAGTATGAACTGAAACGTGTAAAATGATGCGCGAAAAGCTCCAGCTTCCCGGATGAAAAATCAGCGAGAAGCTGGAGCTTTTTACGATCAGATTTTTGCATTGCTTTTTGGGTCTGCTATTGTTTTATCCGTCTTATATCATCTCCAAAAACGCCTTATGAATCCGCACATCCGGGTCGAGTTCCGGGTGGAAGGAGAAGGCCATCTGTTTTTTGTATTTTACACCGACAATCCGTTCTTCCACAACGGCGAGCACTTCCACGCCGTCCTCCACAGATGCGATATACGGCGCACGGATAAACGTCATCGGCACTGTTCCGATGCCCGCAACCGGTGCTTCTGTGTGGAAGCTGCCTAACTGGCGGCCGTAGGCGTTCCGCTTGATGCACATCGGAATCGTGCCGAAATACTGCTCCGGCTGCCTCTTCATTTGTCCGTCGATCGTTTCGGCCAGAAGAATCGCACCGGCGCAGGTTGCGAGAACCGGCATGCCGTTTTCAATCTGGCTCTTAATGGTATCGAACATGCCAAGCTCTTTTAAAAGCTTTCCCTGAACGGTACTCTCGCCGCCCGGTAGTACAAGTGCATCGTAAGGCTCGGCAAGATCGCGGGCCTGCCGCAGTTCGATGCATTCGGCGCCAAGCTGTTCTAATACTTTTTCATGTTCTGCAAACGCACCCTGCAGTGCAAGCACTCCAATTTTCATTATTTTCCTCTTTCTGCCATCAGTAAGGCGATTTCCTGCTCGTTGATGCCGACCATAGCTTCGCCGAGATCAGCGGAGAGTTCTGCGATCAGTTTGGCATCGGTGTAGTTGGTAACAGCTTTTACGATGGAAGCGGCACGTTTTGCCGGGTTGCCGGATTTGAAGATACCGGATCCGACGAAGACGCCTTCTGCTCCAAGCTGCATCATCAGCGCTGCATCGGCAGGCGTTGCCACACCGCCGGCTGCAAAGTTGACAACCGGGAGACGGCCGTTGTCATGAACATACTGAACAAGATCGTATGGAACCTGCAGGACCTTGGCTGCCTCAAACAGCTCATCCTCACGCATTGAGGTCAGTTTCTGAATTTCGCTGTTCATTTTTCTCATATGGCGGACCGCCTGTACGATATCGCCGGTTCCCGGCTCACCTTTGGTACGGATCATGGATGCTCCCTCATTGATCCGGCGAAGTGCCTCACCGAGATCTTTTGCACCGCAGACAAAGGGTACTTTAAAATTGCGTTTATTGATATGGTAGACATCATCCGCCGGGGAGAGAACCTCACTCTCGTCGATGTAGTCGATTTCGATGGCTTCAAGAACCTGTGCCTCTACAAAGTGGCCGATGCGGCATTTTGCCATAACCGGAATGGAAACGGCTTCCTGAATGCCGCGGATCATCTTCGGATCACTCATACGGGAAACGCCGCCGGCGGCACGGATGTCTGCCGGAATTCGCTCCAGTGCCATAACGGCACAAGCACCGGCTTCTTCTGCAATATGTGCCTGCTCCGGAGTGGTAACGTCCATGATAACGCCGCCTTTTAACATCTGTGCCAGTTCTTTGTTCAGTTTGTATCTCTCGTTTACTGCTGTCATAATAAACTCCTCCGTGTCTGAAAAAATTTAGTTTCTGTTTTGGCTTTACTTTTGCTCTGCCTCACAGTATACTGGTAAAGTGACTATAAAAAAATTGCCAAAACAAATATATTCAGTAAGGTCAGATGAGAGGAGAACGGTCGGATGCTGACGTATAATTTTGCGAATATAGGGTCAGATTCCCTGTATGAATATTTATATAAATGTATCAAAAATGACATATTGCTGGGAAACATCCGCCCTGGAGAGAAGCTGCCGTCGAAACGGACGTTCGCAAAAAATCTGGGCATCAGTGTGATTACCGTCGAGAATGCTTATGCGCAGCTTGTTGCGGAAGGCTATCTGTATTCCATGCCAAAGCGCGGCTTTTATGCGGCCGATCTGGAAATTGAGGATTCCATGCGGGATGCTGTTCCGAAAGAGATCCTGCAGGTGGCAAACGGGGAAACTTCCTATTTTGCGGATTTTTCCAGCAATCAGACGGACAGCGAGATTTTTCCGTTCACAATCTGGACGCGGACGGTGCGTGCTGTTCTGAATGATAATCGGATCCAGCTCATGATCAATTCCCCGTGCGCCGGGATTTTAAAGCTGCGCAGTGCGATTGCCAGGTATCTGCGTGAGTTCCGCGGCATGCAGGTGCTGCCGGAGCAGATTATTGTCGGCGCAGGAACGGAGTATCTGCATAACCTTTTGATCCAACTTCTCGGGAACGATCTTGTTTATGGAGTAGAGGATCCCGGGTATCATAAAATTGCGCGGATTTATGAGAGTATGAAGGTGCGGTACGAGCCAGTGCCGCTCGACCAGGACGGTGTTTCAGTGCAGGAGCTGGAAAAAAGATCGGTTGATATTGTTCATACCTCTCCGTCCCATCACTTTCCAACCGGGACAGTCATGCCGGTCAGCCGCCGTTATGAACTGCTCGGCTGGGCGGCAAAATCGGATCATCACTATATCATTGAGGACGATTACGACAGCGAGCTGCGCCTCGGCGGAAAGCCATTTCCAACGCTGCAGAGCATTGATGTATCGGACAAGGTCATCTATATGAATACGTTTACGAAAACACTTGCCTCCACGGTACGGATCAGCTATATGGTGCTGCCGCAGACACTGGCAGAGAAATTTTACCGCGAGCTGTCGTTTTATTCGTGTACCGTTTCCAACTTTGAGCAGTACACACTGGCGGAGTTTATTGAGAACGGCAGTTTCGAAAAACATATCAACCGGCTGCGGAACTATTATCAGAACAAACGAGATCTGATGTTACAGGCGCTTGAAAAGAAGCCTCTCGGTGATTATGTGACCATCGAAGAGGAAGAAGCCGGCGTCCATTTCCTGATGCATCTTTGCACCGATCAAAAAGAAGAAGAGATCGTCACGCAGGCGAAATCCCGCGGCGTAAAATTAAAGCCGCTCTCCGGCTATTACGCAGACACAGCGGAGGCGGCAAAACAGCAAAATACATATGTCATGAATTATTCCTCCATTGATCCGGCAGCAATGGAGCGGGCAGCGGGAGTGCTGCTTCATATTCTGCAGATACCTGGCAGATGATCTGCGAAACGAAAAAAATCGGAAGGATTGGGTGGCCGGATGCAGAGAATGACAGACACTGTTTCCAAAATGGACATGTCTGCGCATCCCCAAGTTACTGAACTGATAGAATGGAGAAAAGCATATGACGAATCGCGAAATGATGGAGATTGCCATGAGGCAGTCTGCGGAAGATATGGGGTGCCGTGTGGAAGATTTCAAGGCGGAAAAAAATGTTGTTGTTCCCATAAATTTAGGAAAGAAGGCCCGCAAATATTTGAAAGAGCCTATTACCTGCAATCTGGTTTCCTATGGAAATAATATCATGGCGGCTTCCATACCGGAGACTATGGATCTGGTATCTGCGTATGTAGACAAATTCGAATTTTACCACTGCTTTGAGACACCAAACATGCATTGGCTGAATGAACGTTTTGCTGAAAAAGGGCACAAAATATGTTTCATGGCAGAATACTATCTGCCGGACATCAGCCGGATACCGACTCTTTCCTGTGCTTATGAAACACGAATATTGACACAGGAAGATTTTGCAAACTTGTATCTGCCGGAATGGAGCAATGCGCTTTGCGAAGATCGGAAGAATCTGGATGTACTTGGCGTCGGCGCATATGACGGAAGCACGCTGGTGGGACTCGCCGCCTGTTCTGCCGATTGCGACGATATGTGGCAGATCGGTGTGGATGTTTTGCCGGAATACAGACGACAGGGGATTGCATCTGCACTGACTAGCAGACTTACAAAAGAGATCATAAACAGGGGCAAAGTACCGTTTTACTGTACCGCCTGGTCTAATGTCAGATCTGTAAGAAACGCTGTTAAAAGCGGTTTTATCCCGGCATGGGTAGAAATGACTGTAAAACCGGCCAATATTGTTGATGAGATGAATTTATAGAGGAACCTTCCCTGTCGATTCCCGCTGGATTAGCTGTGCATGCAACAAATACGTACTGATCGGGATGTGATTGAGAAGACTTGACAATGCAAAAAATCCACTTTTTCCAAGTTCCAGCCGATCTTGTCTGATGGTCGTAAGGGGCGGTGACGTACAAGCAGCAATCGGCAGATCATCAAATCCAATAATGCTGATATCATCAGGAATCTGGAATCCCAGCTGCTGACATTGCGTGAGCGTTGCACTTGCAAGGGTATCCTGGTTGCAAATAATAGCAGTGATTCCGTTTTCCAGGAAACGGGGAAGATGCTTTTCCATACATTCTGACAGATAATAAGAACAGCCGATCGTAGCAGGAGAAGTCTTCAGTCCATGCTGGTGCATGGAACGGAGAAAGGCAGCATGGCGTGCCTGGAGAACCCGGGCACCGAGGGAACTGCTCAGATAGGCGATCTTCCGGTGTCCAAGTCCGGCAAGATAAGAGACGGCAAGTTCCATTCCCTCCTCATTATCAATGCCTACATAAGCGGTGGAAGGATTCCCTACCATATAGTTGTCGAAAAGAACAGCCGGTGTGCGGCTGACCTTAAAGTCCTGAATCCAGGGATCGCTGAGGGAAAAACCGACCACAAAAGCGCCTATATAATCATGCTCCAGCATAAAAACATCATAATGCTGGCCTCTTTGGGTCTTAATATCAACAGGCACAATTTCAACATCAAATCCGGCAGGTTCTGCCATCTGACGAAAACCCACCAGGATATCATAGGCAAAATGATGCGGTTCCTGATACCGCATATTCTCTTTTTCTATTATAATACAGACTTTTTTCGTCGATTTCTTATAACGCCGCAGCTTCGTATAACCCAGAGCTACGGCAGTTTCCAAAACCTGTTTCCGTAAAGCTTCGCTGATATCAGGCGCGTCATTAAGAGCTTTGGATACCGTGCTCTTGGAAATTCCCATTTGATCAGCAATATCCTGAATGGTAGTCATAATCGGCAATCCTTTCACAAAACAAAAAATGTAAACTCCCAGTTATCGTGATGGGGTTCTTTTAACTCATTATATAAAATCATAAGATAAAAAGCAATTAATACCTTGAAAAAGAAATATTTCGTCAAGTTTCGAAAGAAGAAAGCATCCTGCACAAAAATCATCCTGAAAATTATCTGAATTTTACGAAAGTGCAGGGAAAAATGGAAATTGATTGACGAAGAAATAAAAAAGGCTTATAGTAGAGTTACGAAACAATACGAAACAAAAAGTGATCGTGTTTTTTACAAGGATGCAAAAACAGCTTTAGAGCTATGCGGGAGGAAAATGAGATGGAATTTAGCGGTGTATACCATAAAACTTCAGAACAGATGAGTTATGCCCTGGATGAGGACAGACTGATCGTAAATATCAAGACAGGATATGATGTAAAACAGGTATTTATCCATTACGGAGATCCTTACGAAGCCGGAATTTTGGGCGGAAAAGAAAAGTGGATCGGAAAAAGAGAGGAAATGATATATAAAAAACGTCTGCCTTATCAAATCTGGTGGACAACAACGCTTCTTCCGGAATACAAAAGATGCAAATATTATTTCGAGCTGCGGACGGAAAAGGAAGTCTGGTATTATTTTGAGGATGGTTTTCTGACAGAAGAACAGCTCCGGATGGATGGCCGTATGCAGCAGTGCTTTATTGTACCCTGGATGAACCCGGCAGATATCAATCGCACACCGGCATGGGTAAACGAAACGATCTGGTATCAGATTTTCCCGGATCGGTTCTGCAACGGGACACCGGAAAAAAACGGAGATGATATCACATCCTGGAGAAATCACGGAACTGTAACAAATGAGGAGAAATTCGGAGGAAACCTGGAAGGGATCCGTCAGAGATTATCGTATCTGCAGGAACTTGGGATTACCGGTATTTATCTGAATCCGATCATGAAAGCAGAGTCCAACCACAAATATGATACGACCGATTATACAAAAATAGATCCGTCCTTTGGCGATGCAGAGACGATGAAAGCGCTTTGCAGAGAAGCGCATGAAAAAGGAATCCGTATTATGGTAGATGCGGTGTTTAACCATAGTGGAAGAAAATTTGAGCCGTGGCTAGATATCCTGGAGCATGGAAAGGAGTCTCGTTATGTGGACTGGTTTATGGTAGAAGACTGGGATCAGGTTCAAAAAAGGGGAGACACCAGAGACAGGCGGTTCTATTCCTTTGCATTTACAGACGGGATGCCAAAGCTGAACACAAACAAGGAAGAGGTGATACAGTATTTCTGTAAAATCTGCGAGGACTGGGTACGGGAGTTTGATATCGACGGAATTCGTTTCGACGTAGGAAACGAAGTGTCACACAGGTTTTTAAAGCGGATAAGAGAGCATTTGAAAACGATAAAGCCGGATATTTATCTTCTGGGGGAAATCTGGCATGATGCAAGCCAGTGGCTGCAGGGAGATGAATATGATTCTGTCATGAACTACCCGCTGCTGAGCGGAATCCATGATTTCTTTCTTGATAAAACAATGAAAAAAGAAGAATTTGAATATATGGTAAACCGTTGCTATACCATGTATATGCAACAAAATAACGATGTACTTTTTAATCTCCTGGATTCCCACGATACCGAGAGGCTGATGAACCGTTTTCACGATCTGGATAAGTTCTACCAGCAGCTTGCAGTCCTTTTTACGCTTCCGGGAAGCCCCTGTATTTATTATGGAACAGAGATCGCAATGGAAGGCGCTCATGATCCGGACTGCAGAAGATGTATGCCTTGGAGTGAAATTGAAAGCGAAGAGAATCAGAAAAAAATTGCAACGATGCGGAAACTGATCATGCTTCGAAGAAATGAAAAAGTGTGCAGAAGCCTGCATTTCCATTTTCCGAATGGCTATGAAAATGATCGGTGTGTAGAGTATATTAAACTAGACGAAGAGGGAAATAAAATCGAAGTTCTGCTCAACGCATCGGATGAGGAGATAAAAGTAAAAGGAGACGGGGAAGTACTTTTTGCCCGGGAATTTGATGGAGAGATACTTGGTGTAAATGGAACGTTAATTCGCAGGATGTAAGGGTTTCACCTGTTAGAACTATGTGCAGACAGGCACAAAAAAAGCATGTTTTCTGGAAAAGCCACCGGAAAACATGCTTTTTTGATCTCTTGACTCGCCAAAAACATAAGTAAGGAGCCATTTTTCGAAAGAAAATGAGCGGATTACGAATGTTTTTGAAGATTGCGTGAGTGCAAAGCACGTAGCAATCTGGTATCGCAGTGATCAGACGCTTAAGATGCCGAACGACTGCAGCAGCAGTGCGGCAAGGAGCACGGGTGCAATAAACTTCACCATGACGATATACAGCCTCTTTCGACCGAACTTATATCCTCCCAGCGTCACCTCATCGATGATGACCTGCGGCTTTACAACCCATCCGATCAGAATACAGGAGAGAAGTGCGACAAGCGGCATCAGAAGGTTATTGCTGATAAAATCCATGACATCCAGGATCTGAGCCGTTGCGCCATTTGGAAGCTTCAGTTCAAAATAAAGCGCATTGTAGCCGAGGCATACGATGATACCGACGAGATACGCATAAACCGTTACAATCACAGTGCTCTTCTTTCTGCTGATGTGAAATTTGTCGATCATACAGGAAACAATGGATTCCATGACCGATACGGAAGATGTAATGGCTGCAAAGGAGACCATAAGAAAGAAAATGGTTCCGATTACGCCGCCTGCTGCTCCCATGGACTGAAAGACCTTCGGCAGGGAGACAAACATCAGACCAGGGCCAGCGGACATACCCTCTGCTCCCATAAAGGTAAATACAGCAGGAACGATCATCAAACCGGCAAGCAGCGCAACGATGGTGTCAAAAATCTCAATCTGATTGATCGATTTCATCAGGTTTGTTTCTTTTTTTACGTAGGAACCGTAGGCAACCATGATACCCATCGCAACGCTGATCGAAAAGAAAAGCTGTCCGAGTGCATCGACAAAGACGGTGAAAAATTTCTGCGGCGTCATTCCTTTAAAATTCGGAACGAGATAAATTTTCATACCCTGCAGTCCCGTACGGACTACACCGTCTGCATCGGTATGGGTCAGTGTCAGCGAAAAAATGGAAATTCCGATGATTAAAATCAGAAGGATCGGCATCAGAATTTTGCTGTAGTTTTCAATTCCCTTATTGACACCACGGTATACAACGAATGCGGTAAGAAAAAGATAGATTCCCAACCACACAATCGGCTGCCATGTACCGGTAATATAGCCGGTAAAGTAACCATCCTTTGCAGCAGCAGTGCCATGTCCGGTGAGAAACACAGACAGGTATTTTAATACCCAGCCGCCAATGGAGCAGTAGTAAGGCAGAATGACAACCGGCACGATACTGGCGAGAAGGCCAAGGCCGTTCCAGCCCGGGTGAATTTTACCGTAAGCGACAAGCGGACTTTGTCCCGTTTTTCTGCCGATGGCAATATCCGTTGTCAGCAGCGTAAATCCGAAGGTCAGAGCCAGTACGATATAAACCAAAATAAAAGTTCCGCCTCCGTCTTTTGCGGCAAGATAAGGGAAACGCCAGATATTTCCCAGTCCAACCGCGCTTCCGGCAGCAGCAAGCACGAAACCGATGGAGCCGGTAAAGCTGCCGCGCGCATGTTTCTTTTCCATATAAGATACATCTCCTTATTGATAGATTGGCTGTTCTTTTTTCAGCCGAATATCTCTATTATAGAGGGCGGGCGGAACTTCGTCAACCAGAAGAAGAACGGATTTTTGATGAAATTCAGTTTTTGACAGACTTTTTCAAATGGGATTGACAATTTTATTTAGTTGTACTATCATCTAATTAGTTGCATATACATCTATTTAGGACATGCAAAACAGAACAGGAGGAGCATAAAAATGGATCCAACCGAACGAAAAATAACGAAAATCGCACGGGAAGCCGGGAAATTTACGGTTCAGGCGATGAAGGAAGAAGGCATCGGCACGGCGGAATTTGACTTTATCCATCTGGTGCGCCACAATCCCGGCATCACGCAGACGGAAGTGCGCGAACAGCTGAAGATTGATAAAGGAGCTGCCGCAAGACGTGCTGCAAACCTGGAGGCAAAAGGATATCTGGTCCGGAAGCCGAATCCGTGGGACGGCAGAAGCCAGCTTCTGTATGCTACCGAAAAAGCAGAATCCCTGAAAAATTCCAAAGCGGAGATTGAAACGGTCTTTTACGAATGGCTGCTCTCGGAGCTTCCCAAAGAGGAGGCAGAAAACTTCTGCAGAACGTTGGACAAGCTGTACTGGAAATCGAAGAGAGAACGTCAGAATCATTTTGCGGAACTTTCAAAAATTTTAAGTGAAAAAGCAGATAAAACAATAAACGCAACAGCAGAAGGAGGCAGCAGCGATGAAGGATGAAACCTTTCGCCCGAACCGGGTGCTCTCTTACTTTCAGGAAGAATGGAAAACCCTCTTTTTTGTTACGGTCTCCGGCCTCATCTATAATCTGGGACTTCTTGCAGGTCCCTGGTTTGAGGGAAAAATGACAGGAAAGCTGGTTGATCTCCTGGGTGGCACAGGAACCTTCCACCAGATGCTGATGCTGGTCACGGCCTATGTCGTGAGTATTGGCATTGTGCAGGTTTCCCGCTATTTCAAACGGTTCTATGTCAGAAGATTTGCCAACAACGTCAACCGGCATATGAAGCAGATTCTTTACGGAACGCTGGTTCGCAAAAGCCGTCTGGAGCTGGAAGCGGAAGGTACCGGAACTGTACTGACGAAGGCCATTCTCGATGTAGACGATTGCGTAGAAGGAATGCGGAAATTTACAACGGAAATCTTTGATACCGGTGTTGCTCTTCTCGCCTATGCGTGTATGCTGCTCTGGTACGACTGGAAACTGGCTCTTCTCTGCATGATTTTCCCACCGGTTTCCTATGTGATTGCCGAAAAGATGAAGGTCATGGTACAGAAAACGGGCGCTGCCTATAAGGTACAGTCGGGTGCATTAAGTGCTGCAACCCTGGACCGTGCGACAAATGCCATCACGTATCGTGTCTTTGGCTGTGAGGAGGACAGAAAGGCCGCTTATGAGGAGAATCTTTCGGCTTATGAATCCGCCGCTGTGCGCGCCAATATCTGGAATACAGCTATGCCGCCGATTTACCGTATGATCTCGATGACGAGCATTCTGTTTATCCTGTATTTTGGAGGCAGAAACGTCCTGCATGAGGGCTGGACACCGTGGACCATTGCCGTATTTACCACATTTTTGTCCTGCTACACGAAGCTTGCCACCAAATCATCGAGCGCAGCAAAGCTTTTTAATGCAGTGCATAAAGCGCAGGTTTCCTGGAAACGAATCAAACCTCTGCTGCAAAATTCGAAAGCCGAACCGGAGCTTCCGGCCGCAGCGCCTGCAGAGCTTAACGTCGATCACCTGCATTTTGCCTATCCAAACGGAAAAGAGATCATCCATGACTTGTCGTTTCAGGCGGCTCCTGGCCAGATGATCGGTGTGACGGGACCTGTCGCATGCGGAAAGTCAACGCTGGGAAAGACTTTTCTCTGCGAGTCGCCGTATGAGGGAAGCATCACCTTTGGCGGAAAAGAGCTGGAAAAGATGGAAAAAGCAGACCGGAACCGCATGGTCGGTTATCTTGGCCACGACCCGGAGCTGTTCCATGGAAGCGTGGAAGATAATATCCGTCTCGGCAGAAAAGAGGGCGCAGAGGAGATGATCCGAGTCGTCTGCCTGGAAGATGAAGTGAAAGCAATGGAAAACGGAATTCATACTCTGGTCGGAACGGGCGGTGTCCGTCTCTCCGGCGGTCAGGCGCAGCGCCTTGCCCTTGCGCGAACTCTGTATCACAAACGGCCGGTTCTGATTCTCGACGATCCGTTTTCGGCACTCGACCAGAAGACGGAAGCACAGATTTTTGCAAATTTAAAAGAACTGGCAAAAGACTCTATTATGATCCTCATTTCCCATCGCCTCTATCTGTTTGATCAGATGGATCAGGTCATCTGGATGGATGAGCGCCATACGAAAGTCGGCACACATGAGGAACTCCTTGCAACGGTTCCGTCTTACGCAAAGCTCTGCAGCAATCAGACGAAGGGAGGCAGCTTTTGATGCAAAAGAAAGAATCTGTATTGCGGGTAATCAAAGAAACCGTTAGAAAACACGGCGTTTTATCAGCCGCACTTTTTGCAGTCGTCTACGGTGCGGTTATTTTCGCACTGCTCCCGCCGCTTGTGCTGGCACAACTGATTGACCTTTTGACAAATAAGCATACCCTCTGGATGGAAGGAATTCTGCTGTATTTCGGACTTCTTGCCCTGACGGGTCTTCTGGAGTCGGCAAGAGAGAGTCTTCTGACGGTATTCGGCCAGAAAATTACACATGCACTCCGAAGCAGTCTGATGGAAAAGTTCGGACGCCTTTCCGCCAACGAGCTGAACCGCCAGGAGCCGGGCGCTCTCGTATCAAGATTTGTCGGTGACGTCGACACAGTGGAAAACCTGTTTACCTCCGGGATCATCAGTATGTTTGCCGATGCGTGCAAAATCTTAAGCATTCTTACCGTCATCTGGGTGACTAACCGTGGACTTACGATTGTTCTGATTATTTTACTCCCTGTTCTGTTCTTCTTTACCCGTTATGTCCAGAAAAACATGCTGGCCTCCCAGATTGCCAACCGCCGTGCAGTCAGCCGTGCTTCGGGTCACGTTCCGGAAACGCTGCACAACATCCGTACCATCCACTGTCTGCAGAAAGAGACGTATATGGAGCAGCAGTATGCGCACTATATTGATGACAGCTACAGCGCAATGGAGAAGACCAATTTTTACGATGCCGTCTATTCTCCGGTAATCCTGATTTTAAATGCCATTGTTGTTGCTGTTGTCATGCTGCTTTCGGCCTCCGGCAATCCGACCGTTTTAAAGCTGTTCGGCATGTCCGCCGGAACCGCCGTTGCTGTTATAAACTATATTTCCCAGATCTTTACTCCGGTCGAAAGCCTTGGTATGGAAATCCAGACGATTCAGTCTGCGTTTGCCGGTATGGAAAGAATCAATGAATTTTACAGCCTGAAAGAGAAGAAAGAGCCGGCTGCGCTGACTGCAAATAAAGATTATGGCATGGCGGCTGAGTTAAAAAATGTGACGTTTGGATATGACGAAAGCCAGGTCATCTTAAACGATGTGAGTCTGCAGATCAAAAAAGGCGAGCAGGTAACACTTTCGGGACGAACAGGTGCCGGAAAGAGTACCATTTTCAAACTGCTGCTCGGTTTATATGCACCACAGAAAGGAAAGGTTCTGATTTGGGGCGTTCCATCTGTCGATCTGCCGGATGCAAAGAAACGAAAGGTTTTCGGCTATGTGGAGCAGTCGTTCCACATGGTGCCGGGATCGGTAAAAGACCAGATTACTTTGTATGATGCAAAGATTTCGGATACAGATGTAAAAAAAGCAGCAGAGCTGACCGGACTTGCAAAGACCATCGAGGCGCTTCCGGACCAATATGATACGATCTGTACACAGGATCTCTTCTCACAGGGTCAGTGGCAGCTCCTCTCGATTGCCCGCGCAGCCGCAGCGGAGCCTGAAATTCTGCTCCTCGATGAGATTACCGCAAACCTTGATGCAGAGACGGAAAAAATGGTATTAAATGCATTGCAAAGGGTTTCCAAAAACCGTACCGTAATTTCCATTTCCCACCGAACTGTGGCAGAAACGGGACGCGTGATTCCAATTTCATAATTTCTTTTCGTTCATTAAATTTTTGAAACAAAGCGTGCCGGATGCATTCTGACAAAAAAGATGCGCCAACACGCTTTCTTTGTCCCGCTAGGCAGAACAAAATAGAGCGGAGGAGCGAGTTTCAATTGACACAAAAAGGGGAGCAAGTACAATAAAAGTAATGAAAAGAGAGGAGGCGGTATTCAGTTGAAAAAGAGAAAATGGAAATTCCGCATCGCAGGAGGCGCTGTCACGCTGCTGGGCATCTATCTGATGGCGGTCGGTTACGGAGAGACGATCACACTCACCATCGCCACGGTTGTCCTGATTTTCGGCATTGCTATCTGGTCCATGGCAACCCCGGAGAGCTACAATTCCATGACGGATATGATTGCCATGATCTCCATGGAGAAGCCGCGGAAAATCGAAGAATTTTATGAGGCTTACAAGAACGTCGATACACCGTTCGGTTCTGCATGGCTTGCAAAATTCTACACGATGCGGCAGAAAGCACTCGTTTTCGGACCGGACGCCAAGGGAGAATATCTCTACTTCTGGCTGACCAAAGACGGTCATGTCGGTTATTTGGGATATTCCTTCATCGAAGGCTTTATCAAAAAGAAACTCACCACACCTGTGTATCCGATTCATGAAGATGTTGCAGAGAACCTCGCAGACCATCTAAGCTACCATTCCGATCTGATGATGTTCCAGAGCGAATTAAAAGCGAATCTGGAGCATTTCGTCAAAACCGGAACGGTACAGCCGTTTCAGAAGATTTCGGCGTCCCAGATTTACACTTTCACGGAAGATAAAACTGAACGGAACCATGATCGGCGCCATCGTCGACAATATGGATCTTACCGTCGGAAACATCATGTTCGACAATGCGTTTCTGATTGTCTACGATGCAAAATATCTGCCGCAGCTGACCGCACTCGCTGTGATGGCGGCAAGAGAACTGGCACGCGACAAGGACGGCGGTCTTTCCAATCGGTCCTGACAAAAGAAAGAGAGGGGAATCTATGAGAAAAACGACAAAACTACTTTGATCTGTATGGAAGCAAACGAAAGACGAAGATTGTGGCGGACGGAAAAGTGGCGGGCTATCTTCAGAAGAATACAGTCTACATCAACGATGAGGAGTGGTTTTCGATTGACTATGTGGAGGATGAGCCCATCAATGCCAAAGAAAACTCCGGCACGACGTACGGCTATTACGACGCATCCGGTACGTGTCTTGGCTATGCGCAGGAGCAGTATGTGGATACCTCCTATGGAAAAGATACAAGACTGATTTTCCTTGATGTGGATGAGACGCCGCTCGATTACCAGAGTTCGAGAAGCGGAAGGATTCTGTATGATGAAAATGACGAGGAGATCGGCAGCGGAAAGATCGGGCGATCCGGGGTCAGTCTTCTTGACCAGTGGTACACGAATCTTTACTGTGCCGTTTTTAAGACCGAGACGGACGGCACGCGGCAGATTGATTTCATGGACCGGATGGCAATGCTGTGGCGTTTGGCGAGGGATTACCGTTCGATTGACGACAATCCTGTCAACACCGGCGTGCAGATTTATGAAACGGTTGCTGTCATTTTTATTCTGATCATGCTGATTGGTTCGTCCTTCTCGAAATGGAGACAAAAAAAGAAAAATTAAAGGGAATGCTCGCTTCCTGGACGGCTGGTTTTGAGAAAAAACCACTGACAGGAAGGGGGCATTTTATACGCTTGTGAATCTTGCACAATTTCTGGTTTCATGCTAAAATTGTGCAGGTATGACGTTTGTTATACTTCTTATATTTATTCTTGAGAAAAGGTATGAAATACAAATGAATGATACAGAAACAAAAAACACAGCGGTAAAAGCGCCGGCACTGATGTCCACGCGGCCTGTGACAGCACAGGATGCGCTGGATCAGTGTGAGAAGCTTTCACCGATGATGGTACATTATTGCCAGACGAAGACAGGCTTGACTGACCCGGCTAATACCATTTTGTTTTACCGCTTAGGTGATTTCTACGAAATGTTCTTCGAGGATGCCACCCTGGTATCCAAAGAACTTGAGCTTACGCTGACCGGAAAGGACTGCGGCATGGAGGAGCGCGCTCCGATGTGCGGTATCCCGTATCACGCTGCAGAAGGGTATATCAACCGTCTTGTAGAGAACGGCCATAAGGTTGCGATCTGCGAGCAGATGGAGGATCCGAAACAGGCAAAGGGCATGGTAAAGCGCGAAGTCATCCGCGTTGTCACACCGGGTACGACGCTGATCCCGCAGGGACTCGATGAGACAAAGAACAACTACATCATGTCGATCGTCTGCATGGAGGGATGCTTTGGCATTTCTACGGCAGATATCTCCACCGGCCAGTGCCTCGTCACGGAAATGGACAAGCCGCGCCGCCTTGTGGATGAGATCACGAAGTTTATGCCGGCGGAAATCATCTGCAATCAGTCATTCCTGCTCTGCGGCATTGATGTGGAGGATCTCCAGACCCGTCTTCATATCTGCGTCAATGCATTGGAAGACTGGTATTTCGACGATGACATCTGCCGCCATACGCTGCAGGAGCAGTTCCATGCGGCGACCATGGAGGGCCTTGGCATCGCTGATTACAACTGCGGAACAATTGCAGCCGGTGCGCTGTTCCAGTATCTGCACGAGACACAGAAATCGGATCTGTCTCACATGAATTCGATTACACCGTATGTGACAGACAAATATATGCTGATCGACAGCTCCAGCCGCCGGAATCTGGAACTGGTGGAGACACTGCGTGAGAAGCAGAAGCGAGGCTCCCTGCTCTGGGTTCTTGATAAAACACGCACGGCGATGGGCGCACGTCTTCTTCGAAGCTACGTGGAGCAGCCATTGATCGACGAGGATGAAATCAATGCAAGACTCGATGCGGTAGAGGCTCTGACAGGGCAGGCGATGATCCGCGAGGAAATCCGCGAATACCTCCGCCCGGTCTATGACCTCGAACGTCTCGTCGGAAGAATCAGCTACCAGTCCGCGAATCCGCGTGACTTGATTGCCTTTAAATCATCGCTGCAGATGCTGCCTTACATCAAACAGCTCTTAAATTCGTTTGACGGCGGCGCTCTGGCACAGATTCAGGAGGATCTCGACCCGCTCGAGGACCTCTATCAGCTTGTCGATGCGGCAATCGTCGATGATCCGCCGTATCTGATGCGCGACGGCGGTATGATCAAGGACGGCTACAACGAGATGGTCGATAATTACCGTCACGCCAAGACTGAGGGAAAACAGTGGCTGAGTGAGCTGGAAGCAAGTGAGCGCGAGAAAACCGGTATCAAAAATATGAAAGTCAAATACAACAAGGTATTCGGCTATTATCTGGAGGTTACAAACTCGTTTAAAGATCTCGTCCCGGATTACTATACGAGAAAACAGACTCTGACGAATGCGGAGCGCTACATTACCCCGCGCCTCAAGGAACTCGAGGATACGATTCTCGGTGCGGAGGATAAACTGTATGCGCTGGAATACGATCTTTTCTGTACGGTGCGCGATACGGTTGCCGGTGAGGCGGAGCGGATTCAGCGCACGGCGCAGGCTCTGGCACGGCTCGATGTGTATGCATCGCTTTCCTACGTTGCCGAGCACAACCACTATGTGCGTCCGAAGCTGAACAGCCGCGGAAAGATTGATATCAAGGACGGCCGTCACCCAGTGGTCGAGAAGATGATTCCAAACGATATGTTTATCGCAAACGATACCCTGCTTGACAACGGTGACCACCGCGTTTCTGTCATCACCGGACCGAACATGGCCGGTAAATCGACGTATATGCGCCAGACGGCCCTCATTGTGCTGATGGCACAGATCGGTTCGTTTGTTCCAGCTTCGAAGGCAAACATCGGTATTGTGGATCGGATCTTTACCCGTGTCGGCGCATCCGATGACCTTGCAAGCGGCCAGAGTACATTTATGGTCGAAATGACGGAGGTGGCAAATATTTTACGGAATGCGACCGCGAACAGTCTTTTGATCCTTGATGAGATCGGACGGGGAACGAGTACGTTTGATGGTCTTTCGATTGCCTGGGCGGTCATCGAGCATGTGGCGAATCCGAAGCTGCTCGGTGCGAAAACGCTGTTTGCGACACATTACCACGAACTGACGGAGCTCGAAGGAAAGCTGCCGGGAGTACACAATTACTGTATCGCCGTCAAGGAAAAGGGAGACGATATTGTGTTCCTGCGTAAAATTGTACAGGGCGGTGCAGATAAGAGCTACGGGATCCAGGTGGCGCGCCTCGCAGGTGTGCCGGAGTCGGTGCTTTCCCGGGCCCAGGAGCTGGTGGAGCAGTTAAGTGATGCCGATATTACCGCAGCAGTCAAGGATCTGACAATGCAGAAGAAGCCAAAAGCAAAGCCGGTTCACTACGACGAGGTTGATATGGCGCAGATGTCACTGTTCGATACGGTACAGGATGACGATATCATTAAAGAACTCTCGGAGCTTGATATTTCGAATATGACACCGATGGATGCATTAAATACGCTGTACCGTTTCCAGGGAAAGGTAAAGAACCGCTGGAAATAAACCACGGTAAATGAAAATTTAACCGAATCAAGCAAGTCCCCTGCTTCCCTTGCGTGAAGCAATAAGCAGTTGGGTTGGGAACAGAAAGGATTAACATGGCTACCATAGCAGTACTGGATCAGAATACGATTGATAAAATTGCGGCCGGTGAGGTCGTAGAGCGGCCGGCCTCCGTGGTAAAAGAGCTGGTAGAAAACGCAATGGATGCCGGCGCAACGGCAATTACCGTGGAAATCCGCGATGGCGGTATTTCGCTGGTGCGGATCACGGACAATGGAAGCGGCATTCCGGCCGAACAGGTGCCGCTCGCTTTTCTGCGCCACGCGACGAGTAAGATCCGTTCCGTGGAAGAACTCGTGCAGATTGCATCTCTTGGCTTCCGCGGCGAGGCGCTCTCGAGTATCTCGGCGGTTGCGCAGGTCGAGATGATTACGAAAACGCCGGATGCGCTGACGGGAACGCGGTATGTGATTGAGGGCGGCGCGGAGAAGGCCAATGAGGAGGTCGGTGCCCCGACCGGAACAACCTTTCTGGTCCGGAATCTTTTTTACAACACGCCGGCTCGTCAGAAATTCTTAAAAACGCCGGTTACGGAGGCGAATGCGGTGACTTCCGTTGTGGAGCAGCTTGCGCTGTCGCACCCGGGGATTTCGTTTAAATATATGGTGAATTCACAGGTGAAGCTCCATACGAGCGGCAACCGGAATTTAAAAGAACTGGTCTATAATATCTACGGCCGCGACATCGCGAGGGAGCTGATCGAGATTCACTCGGAAAGCCCGCTGATGACGATCGACGGCTTTATCGGAAAACCGGTGATTTCAAGGGGAAACCGGAATTTTGAAAATTATTACGTGAATGGACGGTATGTGCGGAGCAAGCTGCTGGCCCGCGCGATCGAGGACGGATATCAGACATCGATGATGCAGCATAAATATCCATTTACGCTGTTCTATGTCCAGATGGATGGAGAGGCGGTGGATGTCAATGTGCATCCGACGAAGATGGAACTTCGTTTTTCCCATCAGGAGGAGATTTACCGCCAGATGCGTGATATGATTTCGGATGCGCTGAATCACAGGGAGCAGATTGTGAAGGTTTCGCTTTCTTCCGACAGGGAACGGAAAGCAGAGGAAAAAGCGGCACGGAAAGAACAGATTGTTGTTCCGGAACCGTTCGAGCAGAAACGGCAGGTAAAAGAAGGCTTTGCACGGCAGTCCCTTCCGGTGGAGCCGGTTTCCAGCCAGAGCAGAAGAATGCCGATTTTTCCGGAGGTGGAACGAAATGGATACCGCGCAGCGAAAACGTATGTGCCGGTTCAGCAGACGACGGGAATGACGCGGGAAGAGGAAGAACTGTTTGAGCCGGGTGCAGGAAACGTGCCAAAGACGGCAGATCATTCTGTGCAGACAGAAAAAACGGCGGTTCTGAGTTCAGCTGAAACTGCAGCAGAAATGCCAATGCAAAAGGAGACTGCTTTGCCGCAGACCTCTCAGACGTTTCTGAAACAAACAGAGACACCGAATCGTATGGCTGAATCACAGCAGGCAGCAGCGCGGAATAAGGATGTAAAAGCGTGGGAGCAGCAGGAGAGCAGCAATGCGGAGCAGGAAGTTACAAATCCAGCAGGCCGCTCAAGCGTGGAAGCAATACAGCATCCGCAGGAGCCAGAGACGGTTCCGCAGACGCCTTCCATGCCGGAAGAACGTTCATCTGCATCCGCTTCGTCTGAGCCGGAAGGCCAGATGCAGCTCTTTGATGAGCAGTTTCTTACCCCGGAGGCAGAGAAATTGCACCGCATTATCGGCCAGGTTTTCGATACGTACTGGCTGATTCAGTACGGCGAGAATCTCTATATCATCGATCAGCATGCCGCACACGAGAAGGTGCTGTTTGAACGGATGATGAAGAATTACCGGGAAAAGAACGTCACATCCCAGATGGTGAGTCCTCCGTTGATCGTCTCCTTAACGCCGCAGGAAGCAGATCTTGTGACCCGTTACATGGATGTCTTCCAGTCCTTCGGCTATGAAATTTCCCCGTTCGGCGGAAAGGACTATGCGATCAACGCTGTGCCGCACAATCTGTACGGCATTGCGACAGAAGAACTGTTTATCGAGATTCTTGACAATCTCGAGGATGTCCGCGAAAAGCCGCTGGAGATCTTAAAAGACCGTCTGGCGACCATGTCGTGCAAGGCCGCTGTCAAGGGGAACAACCATCTTTCCTATGCGGAGGCGGAACAGCTGATTGCCGAGCTTTTGACGCTCGAAGATCCGTACCACTGCCCGCACGGCCGCCCGACGATCATTTCCCTCTCGAAGCGGGAACTGGAAAAGAAATTTAAGAGAATTGTGTAGGTGATTTTTTTGAAAAAACCTTTGATTATCCTGACCGGCCCGACCGCCGTCGGCAAGACGAAGCTGTCGATTTCGCTTGCCAAAACGGTGAATGGGGCCATTATCTCCGCGGATTCTATGCAGGTCTACCGCCATATGGATATCGGATCTGCCAAAATCCGCCCGGAGGAGATGTGCGGCGTTCCGCATTATCTGATCGATGTGCTCGATCCTTCCGAAGAGTTTCACGTCGTGAAGTTTGTGGAACTGGCGCATGAAGCGATGGAAAAAATATACGCCGCCGGACAGATTCCGATCGTGACGGGCGGCACCGGATTTTATATCCAGGCGCTTTTAAAAGAAGTTGATTTTACGGAATCGCACGGTGAACTGCCGATCCGGAAACAGCTGGAAGAAAAAGCAGCAACGGAGGAAGGCGCGGCAGAACTGTACCGGGAACTTTCCGAGGTTGATCCTGCTTCCGCGGAGACGATTCACCCGAATAATGTAAAACGTGTAATCCGGGCGCTGGAATATTATCACGAGACAGGACAGAAGATTTCGGAGCACAACGAGGAGCAGAAGCAGAAGGAATCTCCGTACTGTTCTGCTTATTTTGTGCTGAACGACGAACGTTCGATTCTGTATGACCGCATTGACAGGCGCGTCGATCAGATGATCCGCGACGGACTGGTTGATGAAGTTTTCCGTTTGAAAGAAATGGGATACACAAGAGATCTTGTCTCCATGCAGGGACTGGGCTACAAAGAATTGTTCCCGTATCTTGCGGGCGAATGCACGCTGGAGGAGGCCGTCTATATCATCAAGCGGGACACCCGTCATTTTGCCAAACGGCAGCTGACCTGGTTCCGCCGGGAAAAGGATGTGATCTGGCTGAACAAGCCGGATTTTGACTACGACGAAGAAAAAATATTATCCTATATGCTGGATCGCTGGAACGAAATCGTTTCGGCCGATGCAAAGGAAGAAGGAGAATAATCATGTTGACAGAAAAAGCTGCTATGTACAGCACACTTGGCATTTCCAAAGAGGTTTTCGCATTTGGAACGAAAATTGAGGAAGAATTAAAAGAGCGTTTTGCAAAAATTGATGAAATCGCAGAATACAACCAGTTAAAGGTCATCCACGCCATGCAGGCAAGCAAGGTCAGCGAGGCATGCTTATATGGAACCACAGGATACGGATACAATGACCTGGGACGTGATACGCTGGAGCAGGTCTATGCAACGTGCTTCGGTACTGAGGATGCACTGGTACGCCCGCAGATCGCCTGCGGAACCCATGCGCTTGCAACGGCGCTTTCCGGAAATCTCCGCCCGGGCGACGAACTGCTTTCTCCTGTTGGAAAACCGTACGACACCCTTGAGGAAGTGATCGGCATCCGCCCGTCCGTCGGATCTCTTGCGGAATATGGCGTAACTTACCGCCAGGTAGATTTAAAAGAGGACGGCTCTTTCGATTACGAAGGAATCAAAAATGCCATCAACAAAAAGACAAAGATGGTGACGATTCAGAGATCGAAAGGATATCAGACCAGACCGACGCTTTCTGTTACCCGCATCGGTGAACTGATTGCATTTATTAAAAATATCAAACCAGATGTCATCTGTATGGTCGATAACTGCTACGGCGAGTTCGTGGAGACGATCGAACCGACCAATGTCGGTGCAGATCTGATGGTCGGATCCCTGATCAAAAACCCGGGCGGCGGACTGGCTCCGGCCGGCGGTTACATTGTTGGAAAGAAAAAGTACGTGGAAAATGCAGCATACCGTCTGCTCTCCCCGGGACTTGGAAAAGAGGTTGGCGCAACACTCGGTGTGAACGGTTCCTTCTACCAGGGATTCTTTCTGGCACCGACCGTTACCGCAGCGGCATTAAAAGGTGCTGTCTTTGCTGCAAATGTTTATGAGAAACTAGGATTTGCCGTTGTTCCAAACGGAACCGAGAGCCGTCACGACATCATTCAGGCGGTAACCTTTGGAAAACCGGAAGGCGTCATCGCATTCTGCCAGGGTATCCAGGCAGCTGCCCCGGTCGACAGTTTCGTTTCTCCGGAACCGTGGGATATGCCAGGCTACGACAGTCCGGTTATCATGGCAGCTGGTGCTTTCGTGCAGGGATCTTCGATTGAACTTTCCGCTGACGGCCCGATCAAACCGCCGTACGCTGTCTACTTCCAGGGCGGTCTTACGTGGCAGCACGCAAAATTCGGTATTCTGATGAGCCTTCAGAAACTGGTCGATGCCGGTATGGTGACATTATAATGGCAAAAAATGTGGTAATTATCGGCGGCGGCGCGAGCGGGCTGATGGCGGCGATTTGGGCCTCCCGTCTCGGTGCCGCAGTCACCGTTCTGGAAAAGAACGATAAACCGGGCAAAAAACTCCTTGCGACTGGAAACGGACGGTGCAATTTTACCAACCGTTATCAGGATGCATCGTGCTATCGCACCGGAAATCAGGAGCGTGCATCACACGTTCTCGAACAGTTTACCGAACAGGATACCGAACAGTTTTTTGAACAGCTCGGCATCCGCATCCGGAGCCGTGAGGGATGGCTTTATCCGGCAAGCGAACAGGCACAGTCCGTTCTTGATCTGCTGGTTTTGGAAGCCAGATTCCGAAAAGTAAAAATCAAGACACGGGAAACGGCTGTTGCAGTGGAAAAAGCCGAAAATGGTTATCTGGTGCGCACCGAAGGATGGCAGTACCCGGCTGACAGCGTCATCATCTGCTGTGGAAGCTGTGCTTCCCAGATCGCCGGTTCCGACGGAGATACACTTCGATTTGCCGATCAGCTTCAGCTCGCTTCGATTCCGTTTTCCCCGGCCCTCTGCCCGCTCCGCTGCAAAGGAAACCAGTTTTCCTCCTGGGCGGGTGTTCGGGTGCGCGCGAAGATTACGCTTCTGGTTGAAAATCAGGAGATTCTGACGGAACAGGGAGAGCTGCAGCTTACCGACTACGGTGTCTCCGGCATCCCGGTATTCCAGATTTCCCGGTTCGCTGTGCGCGCCTGCATGCAGAAAAAACGCGCTGAACTTCTCGTAGACTTCTTCCCGGAGCTGACGGAAGCGGAGCTTACTGCAGAACTTGTCAGACGGCAGGAAACCTGCCCGTATAAAGCGCCAAAAGAGCTTCTGATCGGCCTTCTTCCGGAAAAACTCATTCCGGTTCTGATCGGAAAGAAAAAGATACCGGAAGAAATGGCAGGCGCCATCAAATCATATCGTTTACAGATCACCGGCCAGACCGACTTTGGAAAAGCCCAGGTGTGTGCGGGCGGCATCACGCTCGATCAGCTTACGGATTCGCTGGAATCGGTACAGCACCCTGGCATTTTCTTTGCGGGAGAAGCCCTGGACGTCGACGGCGTCTGCGGCGGCTATAATCTCCAGTGGGCCTGGTCCAGCGGAAGCGCAGCCGGAAGAGCTGCAGCAGGAGAACATGCATGATTCGGATACAGCAATTAAAGCTTCCAGTTACCCACACACAGGAGGAACTGGAACAGAAAATAAGAAAAACACTGAAAATCGGAAAACACGATCTGCAGGAAATTGAGCTTTTACGCCGCTCGATTGATGCCAGAAAAAAATCGGAATTAAAGTACGTCTATCAGCTTGATGTAAAAGTGAAAGATGAGAATGCCGTACTGCGGAAAGTGAAAAATAATCAGATTGTAAAAGCGGAGAAAAAGCCGTACGTGTTCCAAAAATCCGGAGAACAGCCCCTTGTTCACCGGCCGGTCATCATCGGAAGCGGTCCGGCAGGGCTTTTCTGCGCCTATGTTCTGGCAAAGCATGGTTACCGTCCGCTCGTTCTGGAGCGCGGCGAATCCGCGGAGCAGAGAAAGAAGAGTGTCGATGCATTCTGGAAAACCGGTGTTCTGAACCCGGAATCGAACGTACAGTTCGGAGAGGGCGGAGCCGGTACGTTTTCGGATGGAAAATTAAACACTTCGGTGAAGGACCCATCCGGCAGAAATCGTGAGGTGCTGCGGATTTTCACGGAATGCGGCGCGCCGGAAGAAATTCTTTACGATCAGAAACCGCACCTTGGCACCGATCAGCTCATCGGAATTGTGACGACGATGCGGAAACAGATCGAAGCCTGGGGCGGAGAAGTCCGTTTCGGGGCAAAAGTGACGGACTTTGGGATCGAAAACGGCAGACTTACCTCTGTAACGGTCAATGAAACCGAGAAGATTGCTGCGGAGACGGCAGTCCTTGCGATCGGGCACTCCGCACGTGATACCTTCTTCAAACTCTGCGAGAGCAGGATCTCCATGGAAGCAAAATCCTTCGCAGTCGGCGTCCGCATTGAGCATCCGCAGAAGATGATTACGGAGGATCAGTACGGACCGGATGCACCGGATTTCCTTGGGGCAGCACCGTATAAGCTCACCAATCAGTGTGAAAACGGAAGAGGTGTGTACTCATTCTGCATGTGTCCCGGCGGCTATGTTGTCAATGCGTCCTCGGAAGCGGAGCGCACCTGCGTCAACGGTATGAGTTATTCTGACCGGGAAGGCGAAAATGCAAACAGCGCTATGATTGTCACCGTAACGCCGGAAGACTACCGCCCGTACCATGTAGAGGGAACGCCGGACGTGCTCGATGGCGTGGCATTTCAGAGAGCGCTTGAACACGCTGCGTGGAAAGCCGGAAAAGGCAAAGTTCCGGTGCAGCTTTTTGGGGATTTCTGTGAAAACAGAGTTTCTACAGCACTTGGAGAGGTAACCCCTTCCATCTGCGGAGAATGGACTTTCGCCAATCTGCGGGAAGTTCTTCCGGCATTTATCGGAGACTCCCTTGTGGAAGGCATTCGTGCATCTGAGCGGAAAATCCACGGCTTTTCCCGTCCGGACGCCGTTCTTTCCGGTGTGGAAGCGCGTACCTCGTCACCGGTCCGCATTGTAAGAAATGAAACGCTCGAAAGTCCGTCGCTTACCGGTCTTTACCCGTGCGGAGAGGGCGCAGGCTATGCGGGAGGCATCACTTCCGCAGCCATGGACGGATTAAAAACGGCAGAGGAAATTGCAAAAAAATATATGAATTTTTCATAATTCCTATACATCTGCGGAAAGTTGTGCTAGAATGATGGGTGATTCAAACCGATGTATTCCATGAAAATTCCCGGAAGAGTGGTGGGAGGAATACATGAGAAAAAATGGATTACGAAACCTGCCGATGATGGAACAGCCGTATGAAAAATGCCTGGAAAACGGCCCGGGAAGCTTATCCGACGCGGAGCTTCTGGCTGTCATTTTACGATGCGGGGCAAGGGGAAAAACATCCCTGGAGCTCGCAAGAGAGATTCTTTCCCTTCCCGGAAAAGAGGAGGGCCTGTTAGGACTCTATCACTGTACAAGACAGGAACTTCTGCAGATCCGCGGTGTCGGGGAAGTAAAGGCGATCCAGCTCCAGTGCATCGGCGAGCTTTCCAAACGCATGGCTGCGGCAGGAGCGAGAAAAGGACTCTGTTTTCATGATCCGGCTTCCATTGCGGATTATTACATGGAACGGCTCCGCCACGAGGATCAGGAGGTTCTTCTCTGCATGATGCTGGATACGAAGAATCAGTTTCTCGGAGAAAAGGAAATCACAAGAGGAACGGTCAATGCGACGATGATTTCGCCGCGGGAGCTTTTTCTTGCGGCACTTCAGTTCCGTGCGGTTCATATTCTGCTGGTTCACAACCACCCAAGCGGAATCCCGGAACCAAGCGGCGACGACATTACCGTGACACGGCAGATCCGGCGGGCGGGCGAAATGCTCGGCATTACCCTGCTGGATCACATTATTATCGGGGATCACTGTTATACCAGCATGCTGGAACAGGGAATCTGATCCCGAAAATCCGAGGCAGAAATGCCCCAGGGAAGGGAACAAGTTAAAGGAGCACGATGCAGATTCGAAATGTATACGGCATAGACCTTGGCACCAGTACCGTCAAAATCTATGACCTGAAGAAAGACACAATCACAAAAGAAAAAAATATGATTGCCATACGCAACCGCGAACAGGTGATTGCCGTTGGAAATTACGCATATGAAATGCACGAGAGAACGCCTTCCAATATCGAGGTAATTACCCCCATGAGCAACGGACGCATTGCGAATGTATTGATGGTAGAAGCCGTTTTGCACACGCTTCTCCACCGCTGTACGCGCCACATGGGATACCGCCCGGAGCTGTATTTTTCAGTTCCCTGCGATATGACAGAGATTGAACGGCGTTCTTATTATACGATTGCACATAAGGGAGCCTTAAAAAACTGCCGCATGTATCTTGTGGATAAACCAATCGCGGATGCGCTGGCACTTGGCATTCCGATCAACCGCACGAAGGGTTCCATGATTGTCAACATCGGAGCGCAGAGCACAGAGATTTCTGTTATCGCCAACGCGAGGGTTATTTTTTCCAGAATCATCCCGGTAGGCGGAAAACAGTTCAACGAATCGATATGCAATCTGAACCGCCGCAAAAACAATTTCCAGATTGGCTCCAAAACAGCCAAACGTGTCAAGATTGCGCTGGCGGATCTTGGAACAGACAAAAAAGAGGCGCGGAAGGTGCGCGGCGTAGATGGTGCATCCGGTCTTCCAATGGAAGGGATCATTACTTCTTCCCTCGTAAACGAAGCACTCCTTTCCGGTGTTAATGAGATCGGCGAGGAAATCAAGCATGCGCTGGAGCGTACACCGCCGCAGATCCACGATCATATCCAGAAAGAGGGCATTTACATCACCGGCGGAAGCACAAGGATTCCGAACATTGACCGCTATCTTTCGAGACAGCTTGGCTGTCCGGTGCAGCTTTCCCAGTATTATGACCTCTGTACTATCTGTGGGCTCAAGGAACTGATCACGCACGATGCGCTGCACCGCTGGGCTTACACGGTAAATAAAAAGAAGTAAATCTATCAAAAAGGACCCGCTATGAATAAGAAGAAAAAATTTCAGCTAAAAAGCAAACATTTACTTTTCATCATGACGTTCCTGTGTCTCTCCGGCATTTTAGGCAGTGCAGCAGACAAAATGCCGGTCACGCCGATCCGGGAAGCCGCTGGTTTTGTGATCATCCCGTTTCAGAACGGCATCAACCAGATCGGTGCGTATTTGACAGACTGTCTGACCGGTTTCCAGAACGTCAAAAAACTGTCTGCCGAGAAAGAGGAGCTTGAACAGAAGGTCACGGATCTGACTGAGGAAAACAATCAGCTTGTACAGGATCAGCAGGAGCTGCAGCGTCTTCAGGAGTTGTATCAGCTGGACCAGTCTTACTCGGAATATGAAAAAGTAGCAGCACAGGTCATCTCAAAGGATCCGGGCAACTGGTATGATACCTTTGTCATCAACAAAGGATCAAATGACGGGATTCAGAAAGATATGAACGTTATTGCAGACGGCGGCCTTGTTGGACTTGTCGAGGAAGTAAGTTCCAATTCCGCTACTGTCCGCTCTATCATTGATGACTCCAGTTCCGTGAGCGCCATGACAGCATCTACCTCGGATACGTGTATTGTATCGGGTGATCTGCGCCTGATCAGCGACGGAAAGCTTGCCTTTTCCCAGCTGAATACAACCGACACGGTAGCTGAGGGCGAAAAGATTGTGACATCGAACATCAGTGATAAATACCTCCGCGGTATTCTGATCGGCTATGTCAGCGAAATTACCGAGGACTCCAATCACCTGACGAAAAAGGGATACATCATTCCTGTTGTGGATTTTCAACATATTCAGGAAGTTCTCGTGATTAAAGAATTAAAACAGCAGGGAGGAGAGTAAATGCGCAGAAAAATCACGCTTGCCTTTCTGATTCTGGCAGCTTTCCTGTTACAGACAACCGTATTCCAGTATTTTCAGATCGCGTCCGTAACCCCGAACCTTCTTCTGATTCTGACGTCCGCCTTCGGGCTGATGCGCGGAAAAAAAGAGGGACTGATGGTCGGATTTTTCAGCGGTCTGATGATCGATCTGTTCTACGGCAGCCTGTTTGGATTTTACGCACTGCTCTACATGTATATCGGTTATCTGAACGGCTTTTTCTGCAAAGTCTTCTATGACGATGATATTAAGGTACACATTGTACTGGTCGCTGCCAGCGATCTTGTCTACAGTCTGCTGATGTATGTGCTGCAGTTCCTGCTGCGCGTGCGCCTGCACTTTTTCGATTATCTGGCGCATATTATTCTGCCGGAAATGGTATACACGGTAGTGCTCTCCATTCTGCTTTACCGGCTTTTATTTATCATCAACCGTAAACTGACCGAAAATGAAATGGAAGGACAACAGTCGCCATGGCTAAGAAGATAAGAAAATTTTTCCGCAGACTCGGTGAAAACCGCACCCTATTGCTTGGTGTGGTTTTCCTTGCTATGTTTGCCGTCCTGATCGGAAGACTTTTTATCCTGCAGGTGGTGCATGGAGAAGAGTATGCGGATAATTTTGAACTGCAGATCACAAAAACCAGAACCCTTGAGAGTACACGAGGAAACATTTATGACCGGAACGGAAAACTGATTGCCGGTAATAAAGTTTCCTATTCGGTAAGCATTGAAGATAACGGAACGTACAATACGACAAAAGAGCGTATTCTTTCCCTGAACGCAGAGCTTTACCGCCTTGGAAAGCTGATCCGTGAAAACGGGGATTCTATTGACACCAGTACGTTCCCGATTGAGGTCGACGAAAATGGAACTTTTGTCTTCACTGGTGAGGAAGGAACGACACGAGACCGTTTCCGTGCTGATATCTACGGGGAAAAGAAAATTGATGATATGACGGATGAACAGAAAAGTTCAAGTGCGGAAACGCTGATGGCTTTTCTTTCCGGTCCGGACGGATTTGGCCTGGATGAGTATTCGGATGACGAACGATATGCTTACACTGCAGATGACTTTGAACAGTATGGTCTGCCGTATCAGACGGACGATTCCGGAAAAGCAGTTCTTTCACTTTCCAATCAGGAACGTCTGGAAATTCTGGTCGTCCGTTATAAGATGAAGCAGACCAACTATCAGAAATATGTCCGTGTGACAGTGGCATCCGGTGTCAGCAGCAGTACAACTGCAGCGATTGCAGAAAATGAAGACATTCTGCAGGGCGTCAGTATTACGGAAGATTCGGAGCGTGTTTATTACGACGGAAAGTATTTTTCCTCTCTGATCGGTTATACTGGACAGGCTTCCTCGGATGAAATTACCGATCTGAATGAAGAACTGAAAAATGATGGAAAAGAGGAGAAGTACTCTACGGAATCTATTGTCGGAAAATCCGGTCTGGAACAGTACCTGGAGACAACGCTTCAGGGAACGGACGGTTCCGAGGAAATCATCGTAAACAATGTCGGAAAAGAACTGGAAACCGTAGAGGGATCCCTTGTTGAACCAAAACAGGGAAATAACATCTATCTTTCGATTGATTATGACTTGCAGATTGCGGTATATAAGATTCTGGAACAGAGAATTGCCGGAATTTTAAAACAGTATCTGAGTGATGTAAAAGCAGTGGATACTTCAACCCTTGCGAATACAGATGCAGTTCCGATCCCGATTTATGATGTATACAATGCATTGATCGAGAACAGTACCATTGATATTTCTCATTTTACAGCAGCTGACGCTACAGAACATGAGCAGCAGGTATATGCGCTGTTTCAGCAGAAGCTTCAGCAGGTGATTGCCGAAATTTCGCAGGAACTGACCGGCGAAACAGCAACCGTTTATAACGATCTTGACGATGAAATGCAGGAATACGAGACGTTTATTGTGGACAAGCTTCTTTCCAATACGATGGGAATTCTTTCTTCGACTGCAATTGATGAAAAAGATGAAACATATCAGGCGTGGAATGATGGCACAATTTCTCTTCGGGCTTATCTGACCTATGCGGCAAGTCAGAACTGGATTGATGTCTCTGCACTGACGCAGGATGATGCTTACCTGGATTCTCAGGAGGTTTATCAGAAGCTGACGGAGGTTATTCTGGACCGTCTGGCAAACAATACAACATTTGCAAAAAAGATGTATCACTATATGCTGCTGCAGGATATGATCGATGGCTATGATATCTGCAATCTGATGTATGATCAGAACCTTCTGACGAAAGAGGATGACGATTATGCCGCTTATGTTGCAGGAAATATGACACCGTTCCAGCTTCTGTCCGATAAAATCGCCAAACTGGAAATCACCCCGGCACAGCTTGCACTCGATCCGTGTTCCGGTTCTGCTGTCATTACTGACCCGAATACCGGTGCTATTTTAGCCTGTGTTTCCTATCCTGGCTACGACAACAACCGCCTGGCAAACCAGATGGATACCGCATACTGGGCAAAATTGAATACCGATGAATCCAGCCCGCTGTACAACAAAGCAACCCAGCAGAAGACGGCTCCTGGTTCCACCTTTAAACCGCTGATGGCGGTTGCCGGATTAAGCGAAGGCGTAATTACTCCGACCAGTACCATCAACTGCAACGGTCTGTTCGGGGAAGGACTTGTCAACGAATCTGACTATGTCCACTGCCATCAGTTAAGCGGCCACGGAGATCTGAACATTGTCGGTGCCATCCAGAACTCCTGCAACGTGTTCTTCTGTACGCTTGGATATCGTCTGGGACTCGATGAGAGCGGCACCTTTACACAGAAGCGCTCTCTGGAAATGATCCAGAAATATGCCGATATGTTTAAGCTGGATGAAAAGACTGGAATCGAAATTTCGGAAACCGATCCGAATGTGACCGATTCCCTCCCGATCCCTTCCTCGATTGGTCAGGGTACCAACAACTATACGACGACACAGCTTGCACGCTATGTCACAACGATTGCAAATTCCGGTACGGTTTATAATCTTTCCCTTCTGCAGAAAGCAACGGATTCGGATGGCAATGACATCGATATGGGCGCAGATTTCGGCCCGACGGTAAATTCAGAAATGGATGTTGATTCCAGCATCTGGGATCTGGTACACGAAGGCATGCGAAAAGTAATCAGCGTATCCAATGCGACCATTTTCCCGGAATCCTGGCCGGTAGAGCTTTCCGGAAAAACCGGTACCGCGCAGGAAGACCGTACACGTGCAAACCATGGACTGTTTATCGGCTTCTCTCACTATGAGAGCAGAGACGATATTGCTCTTGCCGTCCGCATTCCGTTTGGATATTCTTCTATGAACGCAGAGTTGGTAGCTAAGGATATCTTAGATTATTACTATGGCCTCTCAGACGATGTTCTGTCCGGTCAGGCAAACTCCAACGGTGTTGCAAGCGTGAGAGCAGACTAAGGAATTTTTCCGGCAGAAACGAAGCCTGGGAAGAAAGCTGCAAAAGAGAAAGGATGCGTTTTCAAACAAAGGTTTGGACGCATCCTGCGGCATGAAAATGCAGAACAGTTTTCAACAAGGAGGTTCCAGATGAGTGAAGTCATTGTAATTACATCAGGAAAAGGCGGCGTCGGAAAGACGACAACCGCAGCAAATATCGGAATCGGGCTGGCACAGCTTGGAAAGAAAGTTGTGATGGTAGATACCGACATCGGTCTTCGAAACCTGGATGTCGTGCTCGGCCTTGAAAACCGGATTGTCTACAATCTTGTGGATGTTGTGGAGGGCAACTGCCGGATGAAGCAGGCGCTGATCCGCGACAAACGGTACGAGCAGCTCTACCTTCTCCCGTCTGCCCAGACGAGGGACAAGACAAGCGTAACGCCCGAGCAGATGAAAAAACTCTGCGATGAATTAAAACAGAGCTTTGATTTTGTTCTTCTTGACTGTCCGGCCGGCATTGAGCAGGGATTTGCAAATGCAGTTGCCGGTGCCAATAAGGCAATTGTTGTGACTACGCCGGAGGTTTCGGCCATCCGGGACGCAGACCGCATCATCGGCCTTCTGGAGGCGCAGGATCTGAGGGATATCTCTCTTGTCATCAACCGTATCCGGCCGGATATGGTAAAACGCGGTGAAATGATGTCGGTGGATGATGTACAGGAAATTCTTGCTGTTCCGCTGCTCGGCATTCTGCCCGATGATGAGCAGGTGGTGATCGCCACCAATCAGGGTGAAGCGATCGCCGGAAGCGGTTCCAAGGCAGGAGAAGCCTTTACGAATATCAGCCACAGGATTCTCGGGGAGAGTGTTCCCTACCTGGATCTTGACAGCAAAAAGGGATTTCTCCGCCGCGTATTCGGGCGATAGGAGGGAACTGGTATGGGTTTATTTTCAGGCAGAAAGCCGCACTCCGGCATCGTTGCAAAAGAACGTCTGTCCAATCTTTTAATGGCAGAACGGCTGAACTGTTCTCCGGCATCGCTTCAGATGCTGAAAAATGATCTTTCTGCTGCTGCAGGAAAATACCTTACCGTTGAGGCGGATGAAATTTCCGTCACCATCACACACACAACCCCTGTCATACTGACAGCGAGAATACCACTGAAAAGAAACGAGGAATATCATGTTAAGACGATATAAGCTGAAAAATTATAATTTCCGGCTGGTCATTCTTCTGATTGCCATCAGCATCATCGGCGTACTTCTGATTGGAAGTGCAGACAGCGCAGACCAGAAAAAACAGGCTATCGGAGTCGTGATGGGTGTAGTCATCATGATTATTGTCTCTTTGGTTGACTACAGCTGGCTGCTGAATTTTTACTGGTTTCTTTATATTGGAAATCTGCTGATGCTGGGCGTCCTTTATCTCGGCGGCGACACGGCGAAAAACGCATTTGGTGCCACCCGGTGGATCCAGATCGGAAGCTTTCAGTTCCAGCCGACCGAGCTGTCAAAAATCTTTCTGATCATGTTTTTCGCCATGTTTCTGATGAAGCATGAAGAAGATCTGAACACGGCAAAAACTATTTTCAAGGCCATCGGCCTTCTGATTCCGCCGCTGGTGATGATTTACCGCCAGCCGGATTTGAAAAATACGATTACGGTTATGGTTCTGTTCTGCTTCATGATGTATGTAGCAGGCTTAAGCTATAAAGTCATCGCGGTTGTTCTTGCTTCCGGTGCTGCGTTAGTGCTGGCTCTTCTGCTGGTCATTACGCAGGTGAATTTTCAGCTCCCGGAAGCACTTGATCAGACAATCGGCTACCAGCTTGGACGAATCCAGGACTGGTTAAACGATGATGCCGACAACGCGGACGGCCGTCTCCAGCAGGAGAATTCCATTACCGCGATCGGCTCCGGAAAGCTGACCGGAAAGGGACTGAACAATAATAAAGTTTCTTCCGCGAACAAGGGAAATTTCGTTTCCCAGAACCACAACGACTTTATTTTTGCGGTGGCAGGAGAGGAGCTTGGCTTCTTTGGGTGCTGCGGAATCATCCTGATCCTGTTTCTGATTCTGGTTGAATGCATCCGGGTTTCCCGGAAAGCCAAAGACCTATCGGGAACGCTGATCTGCTGCGGCATGGCGGGGCTCGTTGCATTCCAGAGTTTTCTGAACATCAGTGTTGCAACCGGAATCCTGCCGAACACTGGTACACCGCTTCCGTTCGTCAGCTATGGACTGACGTCCCTTCTAACACTCTATATCGGAATGGGACTTGTCTTAAATGTCGGACTGCAGAACCGGGATTTTGTTACCAGAAACTATGAATTACTAAGGAGGAAAACCATTAATGAACATCGGATTGATCGCGCATGACGCAAAAAAAACGCTGCTTCAGAACCTGTGTATCGCCTACCGCTCGGTGCTTGCCAAGCACACTCTTTACGCAACCGGAACTTCCGGCCGTCTGGTAGAGGAGGCAACCGGACTGAATGTCCGCAAATATCTGGCTGGACACGTTGGAGGCGTTCAGCAGATGGGTTCTCAGATTGAACAGAATGATCTGGATCTTGTGATTTTCCTGCGGGATCCGGAACAGCCGAAACAGCATGAGCCGGATGTCCATCGGATTATCCGTCTCTGCGACGTACACAGCATTCCGCTTGCCACCAATCTTGCAACGGCAGAAATGCTGATCAAATCATTAGACAGAGGAGAAATGGACTGGCGTGAAATCTACCGGAGAAACGACTAATACTACAGAAAAAGAACAGAAACTGCCTGTAACGGAGAAAAACGGGACTGCTCCGGAAAAAACCGAACATATTTTAAACCGCCTGATCATCGGCGCGGGTGTCTGTGTTGCTGTTATTGCGGTTCTGATCGGTGTGAAACTGTACCGTCAGGACCGCCAGATGGACATTACAGAGCCGTTTGCGCGAAGTATGGTGCTCGCCTCCGATCCGCTCTCGGCAGAAAACCGGTTTCAGGCTGAAGCGCTCTCTGCCGATCTCTGTGTCGGTGAGACGAGCGTACCGCTGAATGATATCTCGTTTTCTTCACAGGTAAAGGCCGGACTGTTTGATCTGGATCACAAAAAAGTATTGTTCGCGCAGAATATGTATGATCAGGTCTACCCGGCCAGCATCACGAAGATCATGACGGCTCTCCTTGCCATGGAATACAACCAGCCGGATGCGCAGGTAACGATCACAGAAAAGGATCTTGCGCTGGAAGATGGATCCCAGATGAGTGGACTGGCCGTGGGCGATACGGTAACGATGGATCAGCTTTTCCATGCATTGTTGATTTATTCTGCCAACGATGCTGCTATGGCGATTGCCCGCCAGGTAGGCGGAAGTGTAGAGAATTTCGTTCAGATGATGAACGATAAGGCAGCTTCCCTTGCCATGACCGGTACGCATTTTGCAAACCCGCACGGTCTTCACGATGAGAATCATTACACTACTGCATATGATGTTTATCTGATGCTGCATGCTGCCTATCAGCACACGGAATTTCAGAATACGATGTCGATGTCTTCCTACACGCTGAACATGACGCATGCGGACGGTACGGCGGGAACGATCTATTTAAGCTCCACGGACAAATATCTGACCGGAGAGAAAAACGCACCGGAAAACGTGACGGTGCTCGGCGGAAAAACCGGAACGACCGATGAGGCCGGTTCCTGCCTGGCACTGGTATCCCAGAATGCATACGGAGAACCGTTTATCTCTGTCATTCTTCATGCATCAACAAAAGTGGAACTGTACGAGGACATGAACACTCTTCTTTCCAATATCAACTCCTGACGTAATCTTTTTGCAATCCCCCGGACGGCGTTTTTTCTGCCTCTCCGGGGGATGGTTGTATCCGTTTAGAAAAACAGAGCTCCTTTCCCTGCGAATTAGAAGATTTTTCAGAATTTTTTCATTTTACCATTGAAATCGTTGGTGAATTGTACTATAATCAAACCATGAACTTAAAGGTTTTTGGTGAAAATATCTTATTCTAATCTAAGGAGGAAACTGCTATGGTTCAATTAATTGTAGGCAAGAAGGGAAAAGGCAAAACAAAACAGCTGTTAGACAAAGTAAATGCAGAGGTAAAAACCGCAAACGGAAATATCGTGTATATTGACAAGAGCACAAAGCACATGTTTGAATTAAACAACAAAGTACGTCTGATTTCCGCAACCGACTATCCTCTGAAAAACAGTGATGAATTTATCGGATTTATCTGCGGTATCGTTTCTCAGGACCACGATCTCGCAAGCGTTTATCTCGACAGCTTCCTGAAAGTAGCAAAACTGGAAGGAGAGGACATCACAGATTGTGTTGAACAGCTGGAAGGCATTGGCAAGCAGTATAACATTACCTTCGTATTAAGTGTCTCCATGGATAAAGAAGAGCTTCCGGAAGGCATGCAGGATAAGATTATCGTTGCACTGTAACCGAAACTGTATTATAATAATTGCATAGCGACAAAACCAAAGGACGGCGCTTACGGCACCGTCCTTTTAGCGCATGGATTAAACAATAAAAGGAGCATACATTTTGTCTAAGCAGAAAAAGAACAGCCGCCGGCATTCGAGAATCCGTTTCCCTTTTCCGGCGTTGAATATTGGAAATATCATCTTTGGAGCCCTTTTTTTCTATATGGCAGTTTCACTTTTCTTTTACCTGACCGCCGATCATATCAAATCTTTTCAGGTTGTGCAGGGAACCTTATCCCGGAATGATACCTATACTGCATTCGCCATGCGGACAGAGAGCGTGCAGCTTTCCTCCGGCAGCGGATACGTTCAGTTCTATACCCCAAATGCATCGAAAATCAGCCGCGGAAGCGCTGTTTATGGGATTTCCGCAACAGAAAATGCCGATACCTCCGGTATTTCGGCAGATGCGGCAACGAGAACGTCGCTTCGTTCCTCGCTCGCACGTTTTTCTTCTGATTATGATTCCAGTTCCTTTTCCGGCATTTATCAGCTGAAAACAGAACTTTCCGCAAAGCTGCTTGCCGCTGCCGCTGAAAACGGAGATTCCTCATTACAGACGATATTTTATGCAGATCAGGACGGTGTTGTCGTCTACGGCAGTGATGGATATGAAAGCTATACGGAGGACAGCCTTACGCCGGAGCTTTTCTCTACGAAAGCCTCTGTGGTTTCCTTTGATTCCGGCGCGCAGACGGAGCCTGGAAATGCAGTATACCGTCTGGTGACAGATGAGCAGTGGGAGATCGCCGTTCCGGTAACGAATAAACAGGTTGTCACACTTTCCAATTTCAGTACGATAAAAGTTAAATTTCTGAAAGATGGAAAAACACAGACAGGAACACTGAATCTAAAATCCATTAACGATCAGAATTATGCCGTCATTTCGTTTACAAGCGGGATGATCCGTTATGCGGAGGACCGTTTCCTTTCAGTAGAGCTGGTCACAAACACCGGAAGCGGACTGAAAATCCCAAATACCGCGATTACAGAAAAAGATTTCTATAAAATCCCGGCGCAGATGCTCGTACAGGGCGGAGACAGTAATTCCTCCGGTTTCCTGCGGGAAAAGACCGACAAAAAAGGAAATGTCATGCTGGATGATAATGGACAGCCAGTGACGGAATTTGTAAACGCCACGATCTATGAGCAGGTCAACGATGAAAATGATAATCCGGTCGAATATTACGTCGACATGGCCGCTTTTAACGATGGAGATATACTCCGTGCACAGGATTCCGCCACAACGTATCAGGTTGGAGAAACAGTTCCGCTGCAGGGTGTTTACTGCATCAACAAAGGATATGCTGTATTCCGCAAAATTCAGATTATTGATCAGAATGCGGAGTATTCTATCATAAAAAAACAGACGCAATACGGCATTTCGCAGTATGATTATATTGTGGAAAATGCATCCACCGTCAGTGAAGAAGATATTGTGCATTAAATACTGGAGGTTAGAAAGATATGCTGAAAGAGAACTATGAAGAAGTCCAGAAGAAAATCACAGAAGCCTGCAAAAGAGCCGGACGGAACAGGGAGGAAGTTACCCTGATTGCGGTCAGCAAGACTAAACCGGTCGAAATGCTTTCCGAAATCTATGATCTTGGCGAACGCAATTTCGGTGAAAACAAAGTGCAGGAGCTGACAGAAAAAGAGGAAGTGCTGCCAAAGGATATCCACTGGCACATGATCGGTCATCTGCAGCGGAATAAAGTAAAATACATCGCAGGAAAAGTTGCCCTGATTCATTCCGTCGATTCCCTCCGGCTGGCAAAGACGATCAGCGAGGAAGCGGTAAAGCACGACTGCGAAATCCCGGTCCTGATCGAGGTGAACGTTGCCGGCGAAGAAAGCAAGTTCGGTGTTTCCGTAGAGGAAACCCTTCCGCTGATTGAAGAGATCGCGAAACTTCCTGCAATTCGTGTGGAGGGACTTATGACCATTGCACCGTATGTGGAAGATCCGGAAGAAAATCGTCCGGTTTTTCGTAAATTAAAGGAATTAAGTGTTGACATTGCCGCCAAAAACATTAATAATGTACGTATGGCCATTTTGAGCATGGGCATGACCGGTGATTACGAAGTAGCAGTAGAAGAAGGCGCCACTTTAGTACGGGTTGGAACCGGAATCTTTGGCGAACGGAATTACAGTAAAAGATAACAGGAAGCCTTTCCAAGAAGAGTGACCACGCGCATTCTGCACGGCTGTCTGGCCAAATGCCACAGGACTAAAAATAGGAGAGTATAAGAATGAGTGTTTTAGACAAATTTCTGGATGCCATCCGGCTGAACGACGATTACGAGGAAGAGGATGCTGATTCGGATAGCTTCTTCGATGAAGAAGACGATGATATAGAAGAAAAACCAAAGAAACGTTTCTTCCGTAAACTGGAGAACGAGGATGAGGACGAAGAGGAAGAGCCGCAGGCGAAACCGGTTCACACTGCACCGCGTAAACAGTCGGCGACAAAGACGACCGCGTCAAGCCAGGCTGCTGCTGCACGAGCTCCAAAGCCAGCTGCTCCGGTTTCCCCGAAAGTTACTCCAATGAGAAAGAAAGCAGGTGCATTAAATATGGAAGTATGCGTCATCAAACCGGCTTCCATGGAGGATACCCGTGAAATCGCGGATACGCTTCTGGCCGGATGTACCGTTGTCCTTAACTTAGAAGGCATTGATGTGGATATTGCCCAGAGAATCATTGATTTCTGCTGTGGTGCATGCTACTGCATGAGTGGAAGTCTGCAGAAAGTTTCCAGCTATATTTTCATCCTGACACCATCCAGCGTAGAAATTTCCGGCGACATCCAGGATATCTTAAGCGGAGCTTTTGATCTTCCGAATATCCGTACCGATTATTAAAGAAAATTATCTTTGCAGTAAATTAAAATGGATCCACTGGATCAATTATTGATTTACTTAGTAACAAAGGAAAAGCATCAGATGCAGGATTCTGATGCTTTTTTCATGAAAGAACATACAGGAGGCATAAATTATGAAAACACTTACCGTTAAAAGAGAAGGCACATCTACTGAATTTTCTTATGAAATTGTCTGGGACGGCAGCTACGAACGCCTCGCCGGCTGTGTGGAGAACTTAAAACTCCCTGTAAAAAAGGCCTGCATTGTCACAGACAGCACGGTTTCAGAACTGTATCTGGAAGAGGTAAAAAATGTACTGTCCCCGCTGTTTGAGACCGTAACCGCATTTGTTTTCCCGGCTGGTGAAGCAAGCAAAAATCTGGATACCGTCAAAGATCTGTACACGCATCTGATTGAAAACCACTTTGAGAGAAAAGACATTTTATTCGCACTCGGCGGCGGTGTCGTTGGGGATCTGACCGGCTATGCGGCGGCAACGTATCTGCGCGGCATTGATTTCATCCAGCTTCCGACGACACTGCTTGCACAGGTAGATTCCAGCGTTGGAGGAAAAACGGGCGTCGATTTCGACCAGTACAAAAATATGGTCGGTGCATTCCATCATCCGCGTCTTGTCTATATGAATATGGCAACCTTAAAATCCCTGAACGGCGAACAGTTTGCCTGCGGTATGGGAGAAGTCCTGAAAACAGGTCTGATCCGCGATGAAAAATTCTACATCTGGACCATCAATCACATGTCTGAGATCGAAGAGCGGATTGAGCCGGTATTAACGAAAATGATCCAGAAATGCTGCGATATCAAACGCCAGGTTGTAGAAAATGACCCAACAGAACAGGGAGAGCGTGCCGTTTTAAATCTTGGCCATACGATCGGTCATGCCATTGAAAAGCTCAAAAACTTCGAACTGCTCCATGGCCAGTGCGTTGCACTTGGAACCGTTGCTGCTGCCTATATTTCCTACAAGAGAGGTTATCTCTCCGTTGAAGAGTTTTACGAGATTCGTGATATGAACGTCGGTTTCTATCTGCCAATTACCGTGGACGGCCTGAAATCGGAAGATATTCTGGCTGCAACAAAATCGGACAAGAAAATGGAACAGGGTACGATCAAATTCATCCTTCTGGAGTCTGTCGGCCATGCTGTGGTGGACCGCACGGTTACAGATGAAGAAATGCTGGAAGCTATCAATTCTATTAATGGAGATCTGAACGATGAAGAGTAAAAAACTTTCTCCGCTGGCCGTTTATCTGGTTTGCGCGGCAGCGCTTGTCCTTCTGTTTGCAACAGATCAGTATACAAAATCACTGGCAGTGCAGTATCTGAAGAATCAGCCGTCGATCGAGCTCATTCCAGGGGTTTTGGAGCTGTTTTATCTGGAAAACCGCGGCATGGCATTCGGACTTCTGCAGGATCAGTACTGGCTGTTTGCTATGATGACGGTATTGTTTCTGATCGTCATGGTGATCGTCTTTTACAAGCTTCCAAAGACACGCCGCTTTTTACCGCTTTTTGCCGTGCTGACTGTTCTGACGGCTGGTGCGGTCGGAAATTTTTACGATCGTTTTCTGAATCACTATGTCGTTGATTTCATCTACGTTTCGCTGATCAACTTTCCGGTTTTTAACGTAGCTGATATTTATGTCACCGTATCGGTCGCTGTCTTTTTACTGCTGTATCTGTTGTACTACAAAGACGAAGACTTCGCATTTCTGCATAAAAACGCCAAAAAGGAGGAGTCCGATGGCTGAAGAAGAACGGATTTTGGAAGTTACACCGGATTTTGACGGAAAACGGATTGATCAGTGCCTGGCCGCATCTTTTTCGGACTGTTCCCGTTCTTTTCTGCAGAAGCTTTTAAAAGACGGAAAGGTTTCGATCAACGGAAAAACGCAGAAAGCAAGCAGTAAGGTTGCCGCCGGTGATGCCGTTCTGGTGCTTTTTCCGGAACCGGAAGAACTGAACGTGGAGCCAGAAAACATTCCGCTTGATATTCTGTACGAGGATGATGATCTTCTGGTCGTCAATAAGCCCAAGGGGATGGTCGTACATCTGGCGGCAGGCCACAGCAGCGGAACACTGGTCAATGCGGTTCTGTATCACTGCAGCGGAAATCTCTCCGGCATCAACGGCGTTCTGCGCCCCGGAATCGTCCACAGAATTGATATGGACACAACGGGTGCCCTGGTTATCTGCAAAAGCGATTTCGCCCACCAGAGCCTCGCAGAACAGCTCTCTGTACATTCCATTACCCGAAAGTACCGGGCAATTGTCCATGGGAATCTGAAAGAGGACGAGGGAACCGTGCGCGGTGCAATCGGCCGCCATCCGACAGACCGGAAAAAGATGGCGATTAATGAACGGAACGGAAAACCGGCGGTCACACATTACCGTGTGCTGGAACGCTTTGGAAATTATACGTATATTGAATGCCAGCTGGAAACCGGCCGGACGCATCAGATCCGTGTCCATATGGCAAGTATCGGGCATCCGCTGCTTGGCGATGCGGTTTATGGCCCGAAGAAATGCCCGGTGAAAAACCTGCAGGGACAGACGCTGCATGCGATGGTACTTGGATTTATCCATCCACGGACCGGGGCCTATATGGAGTTTGAGGCGCCGCTTCCGGAATATTTTTCCAATCTGTTGCTGCAGTTTCGAAAAAATGTCTGAAACTGCTTAAAAAGAATGATATTTCAAAAAGTATATAGTTAATTTGTATAAGTTTTATCAAAATGTTCTGTACTTTCTGTGAATTCTGTAGTATACTGGATGTAACGAAAAAACGCGAGTTACTACATCTGTGAAAGCAGATTATTGTGACGGAATGGAAAGGAGCGGATTATATGAAAACTATCATAACGATTGGACGTCAGTACGGAAGCGCCGGACATTCCATTGGTAAGATTTTAGCGGATGACCTGGGAATCAAGTACTATGACAAAGAGCTGCTGGAGAGAGCAGCAAAGGACAGCGGATTATGCCAGGAATTGTTCGAAAACCACGATGAAAAACCAACCAACAGCTTTTTATACTCTCTGGTTATGGACAGTTACTCCTTCGGCTATGGATCTACCATGATGGATATGCCGCTGAACCAGAAGGTATTTCTGGCACAGTTTGATGCCATCAAGAAGATTGCGCAGGACGGTCCGTGTGTCATCGTAGGCCGCTGTGCCGATTATGCACTGGAGGAAAATCCGAACGTGCTGAGCATCTTTGTTAAAGCAGATATGCAGGATCGCATCCGCCGTATCGCAAAGCTGTATGATCTTTCCGATGCAAAAGCAAAAGACAAGATCACAAAGATCGACAAACAGCGTGCAAGCTACTACAATTACTACACCAGCAAACGCTGGGGCGAGGTAGACAGCTACGACCTGTGCCTGAACAGCAGCGTATTCGGTATCGATGGAACCGTAGATATGATCAAACAGGCGATCGAAGTCAAAGAAGCGGGAATCCGCAAGATTTTCAGCATCTGATCAAAACAGAACATAGGAGAAATGACCCTCCTCTTAAAAATAAGAGGAGGGTCATTTTATGAAAGGATTTTAAAGATGAGAATTGTTATACAACGTGTAAAAAGAGCAAGTGTTTCGGTAGAAGATAAGGTTGTCGGATCGATTCAGAAAGGTTTTTTAGTTCTGATCGGTGTCGGCCAGGGGGACGATGAAGCAACAGCAGACAAGTATATGAAAAAACTGCTGGGACTGCGTATTTTTGAAGATGAAAATGGAAAGACGAACAAGTCCCTGGCAGATGTGGATGGACAGCTTCTGATGGTTTCACAGTTTACCCTGTATGCCAACTGTAAAAAAGGAAACCGTCCAAGCTTCACGGAAGCAGGCGAGCCGCACAGAGCAGAAGAACTGTATGAATATATGGTCGCGAAAGCACGAGAACAGGTTCCTGTTGTCGAAACGGGAGTGTTCGGAGCTGAGATGGAAGTATCACTGGTGAATGATGGGCCGTTTACGGTGATCTTAGAGGATCTGTAAATATATAGTTTACATAAAATGATTATGTGAACTTGTGAAGAGGAGAAAATCTTTTATGCCGCAATTTGACTATCAGCAGCTGTGTCACTTTGTCCTTCCGGAACAGGGGGGACTGTCGGTGGAAACAATTCTAAAACGTTTTCTGCACCTGACCCCGCGTGAAATCCGCCATGCCAAATATATTCCGGATGGAATTCAGAAAAACGGCGTTTCCTGCCGCACGAATGCAATCGTCCAGACTGGAGATACGATCACTTTTCGATATGAGCAGAAGTGTTCCCGCCTTTCCGAAGATCAGGTTCTGCCGGTATCAGGCGATTCTGCCGGCATACGGATTCTCTATGAGGACAGCGATCTCTGTGTCGTGGATAAGCCATCCGGCATGGTCTGCCACGCTTCCCACGGCCATTATTCCGATTCCCTGACATATGCTGCCGCATCCCTGTTAAAAACACCGACAGCGCCTTCTGAACTCCGCTGCATCGGCCGTCTTGACAAAGATACATCGGGTCTGGTACTATTTGCAAAGAATCAGTTATCCGCAGCCAGACTTTCCCGTCAGCGGGAGAGCGGCGAGCTGAAAAAAGAATACCTGGCTCTGGTGCATCATCCCTTTTCCGAAGAAACGCAAAAAGGAACCATTCGTCTTTCCATGGAGCAAATTCCAGAAGATGACCCTGATTCTTTCGATTCGTCTGGGAAATGTATCACTAAAATGCGTATCTGTGAAGAAGGGAACGGCCGGTGGGCTGCTACACACTACGAGGCTGTCCTTCAGGATCCCTTCTGGGCCGTCGTGCGCTGCCGTCTGGAAACCGGCCGCACGCATCAGATCCGCCTTCACATGGCATCTATTGGACATTCACTTTTCGGAGATCCGCTCTACGGAGTCCGCGACGGCGGTACCCGTGCCGCGCTCCATGCTTGGAAACTGCACTTTCTGCAGCCGATGACAGGAGAACCAATTGATCTGGAAAATATTCGAACGCACATGTTCGATTAAATATATCTGAAGTACAAGGAGAACATTTTATGGAAGAACAGAAAGAACACAAACGCCGCGTCCGCTACAAAGGCACACATCCGCGGAATTATAAGGAGAAATACAAAGAACTGAATCCGGAGAAATATCAGGGAACCATTGAACATGTGATACAAAAGGGAAGCACACCGGCCGGCATGCATATCCCGATTCTGGTAGATGAAATCCTCGATTTTCTCAAGATCGAACCGGGACAGAACGGACTTGACGCAACACTCGGCTACGGCGGCCACAGTTCCCGTATGCTTGCATGCCTGCAGGGAAAAGGCCATCTCTGCGCGCTGGATGTCGATCCGATCGAGATGGCAAAAACAAAAGAACGACTGGCTGCGCAGGGGTACGGCCCTGAGATTTTAACGATTCTTCATCAGAATTTTGCCAATATTGATCAGGTTGCTGCCGAATATGGTCCGTTTGATTTTATCCTAGCGGATCTTGGCGTTTCCTCCATGCAGATTGATAACCCGGAACGCGGCTTTTCCTACAAATATGACGGTCCACTGGACCTTCGTCTGAATCCAGAAGAAGGAATTTCAGCGGCAGAGCGTCTGCGCACGGCTGCCCGTGATGAACTGGAAGGCATGCTCATTGAAAACGCCGATGAACCGTATGCAAAAGAAATTTCCCAGGCTGTTACGCGGGCACTTCGGAAAGGAAAGAAAATTGACACTACGTTTGCACTGCGTGATCTGATCGCTGAAGCACTGGATTTTCTTCCGAAAGACGAGAAAAAAGAAGCCATCAAAAAATCCTGCGCCCGCACCTTCCAGGCACTGCGGATCGATGTAAACAACGAATATGAGGTTCTGGAAGCATTCATGGAAAAACTCCCGGATGCTCTTGCTCCGGGCGGCAGAGCGGCAATTCTGACGTTCCATTCCGGCGAAGACCGGCTTGTGAAAAAGTCCATGAAGGGACTGTATCAGATCGGTATTTATTCCGAATATTCAAAAGAAGTCATTCGTCCTTCCAAAGAAGAATGCATCCGCAACAGCCGTGCAAGTTCAACGAAAATGCGCTGGGCAATTAAGGCAGAGTAACTTTTTAGAAAAAAGCAGAAGAGAAGTCATCTCCATAAAAAAGAGGAATCAACGAAGGGGATATAATCCCTGTTGATTCCTCTTTTGGTTTTCTGATACGTTTTTATTCCTCATGTTCCGGCATGGACTCCCGCAGCCGTACCGCTGTGGCAGCCTGACGGCGTCTTGCATCGTCCATAGCAGCATAGTGTTTCTTCGTCGTATTGACGTCCTTATGGCCGAGAACATCCGCAACTAGATAAATATCGCCGGTTTCCTGATACAGCGTCGTACCGTACGTACTGCGCAGCTTATGCGGCGTAATTTTCTTCGTTGTCGTCACCTGGGACGCATATTTCTTTACCAGATTTTCCACCGTCTTGACGTTGATCCGTTTTCTCTGCGCCGAATAGAAGAGTGCGTGTTCATGTCCGGCCACCGGCGTAATGCCTGCGCGGACTTCAATATACTTTTTCAATGCTTCCGCAACTTCCTCGCCGAAATAAACAAACATTTCATTTCCGCCTTTTCGAAGCACTTTGATTCCATTGTTCTTAAAATCGACATCTTCAATATCTAACCCGACACATTCCGACACACGGATTCCCGTGCCAAGCAGAAGAGTAATGATTGCAAAATCACGTTCCTTTGTTTTTTCATAGTAGGCCCGCTGATGATTGCTCAGCCCGTCGCCGCAGGATTCAATAAAATCGAGAAGCTCCGCAACTTCATTTGGCTCCAGACGGATAATTTCTTTTTCATGGAGCTTCGGCATATCGATAAGCAGCGTAGGATTTGTCTCAATTAGTTCCTTTTTGAAATAATAGGAATAGAACGTCCGAAGTGTCGACAATTTTCGTTTCAGGCCTTTTTCCCCGTTGGTGGTATAAGATTCCTGGGAACCGATATAAGCCTTTAAATATTCTGTGTATTCCTCAAGATCAAGTGCAGTGACCTGGTCAAGCACATCAACGGACATCTGATCCATGGGAATTTTGGCAAGTTCCGGATTTTCTTTCTGCAGATATTGAAAAAAGATCCGAAGGTCATATGCATATTTGATCCGTGTGCTGGTCGATGTCGTTGTGCTGATGCCGCGGAAAAATTCGGAAGTAAAAGAGGGAAGCGTCTTCAGAACCTCGCGGAGCTTCAGCGTATTTTCCATATCGGTTTGTTCGTGATACGTAATTTTTGATTTCATAACTGCAAATGAGCCTTTCTAAACAGAAAAACCGGGAAAATGAAAGAAGTATTTCCGCTATACAACTATTCGGGAAACGCAGGTTTTTCGAATAGTTGAAGAGTTACTTTCAGAAATCACCGGTTTTTCCTCTGAAACCGCCGAATTTTACAGGCCGATTTCTTGTTCGTTTTTTCACAACATTTTTTATTTTCTTCTTTTATTTTTCAGGATAAAAATCTTAATACTCCGATTACCTTTCCTACGATCTGCAGATCATTCACAAGGATCGGATCCATCTCATCGTTTTCCGGCTGCAGGCGGAAATAACCGTCTTCCTTGTAGAATGTTTTTACTGTAGCGGAATCATTGACCAGAGCGACAATTTTTTCTCCATTTTCCGCAGTTGCCTGTTGTTCCACAAGAACAAGGTCACCGTCTAAAATACCTGCATTTACCATGCTTTCGCCCTGTACCTTTAAAAGGAACGTTTCTGCGTTTGGCAGACGGTCTACCGGCATCGGGAAATATCCTTCAATATTCTCTACCGCAAGAATCGGTTCTCCGGCAGCTACTTTGCCGATCAGCGGAATCTGTGCAACCTCACTCTGGGATGCGGTGTCTTCCGATGCAATTCCCTGGATTGCACCAAGGCGGCCGGTATGGAATCCTTCATCGCAGATTTCAATGGCTCTCGGTTTTGTTGCATCTCGTTTGATATAGCCTTTCCGCTCCAGTGTTTCCAGATGTGCATGTACCGAGGATGTAGAACGAAGGGAAACCGCTTCGCAGATCTCACGCACAGACGGCGGGAATCCTCTCTGCAAAATTTCCTGTTTTAAATATTCGAGAATCTGTCTCTGTTTCTCTGTCAGTTTATTTTTGTCTCCAGCCATCGTATGTTCCTCCTGTCGTTTCGTTTTTTATATGAATTAGGGTAGTCCCCTCTTTCTATACGATATTTGCTTAAAATATACCAAATAAATTTTACCATAAATCCCACCGGAACGCAAACAAAAGTTTCGAAAATTTGTTCGTATTTCGTATTGACAAACATACGTTCTTTTATTATAATGAACATATATTCGAAAGAACAAATGTTCACGTAGCACAACTACTATTCTATCACAAATCAAGGGGGAATTTTACATGAGTACCAATGCAAAGAAAAGAAAATCACTGAGAGAAAGACGAAAAATCCAGAGAAGAAAACTGCAGATCCGCGCAGCCGCCGCTCTCCTGTCTCTGGTTGCCGTCACATTTCTTTTAATCTTCCACTTCACGCCGCAGAATACGCAGGCAGACAGTGAGCCGAAAGCTCCAACCTACAAATACTACACCAGTATCCGCGTTTCTTCCGGCGATACACTGTGGGACATCGCCAAAGAATACCGTACAGAAGAATACTCCGATATTTCCAGTTACATTGCTGAGGTCCGTGAGATCAATCACCTGAGTTCCAACCAGATCACGGACGGTATGTATCTCTGCATTCCGTATTACTCCGAGGAGTATAAATCATGAAATTCAAGAAATACTTTACATAATTCGGTTATGTAAACAAAGTAAAAAAAACAGCTTCCAAAATGCACGGAACCTTCTAAAACAGCATGTTCGGGAAGCATGGTTTACCAAATAAAGAATGAATGTGAAAAGCAGAAACGTCCCGCAAATGAAATTTCTCATCTGCGGGACGTTTCTGCTATCTTATGCTTTTTTTAATCCTCTTCAATATGCTCCTGTCCCTGTGCGATGATTGTCCGTACATGACCATCTGCAAGAGAGTAGAACACCGATTTTCCTTCTCGTCTGCTCTTTACCAGCTTATTCTGCTTCAGAATGCGAAGCTGGTGGGAAATTGCGGACTGTGTCATGTGCAGTGCTTCTGCCAGGTCGCAGACGCATACCTCTGCCTCAAACAGGACAAACAGGATCTGGATCCGCGTGGAATCACCAAATACCTTGAAAAGCTCTGCCAGATCGTAAAGCTCTGTTTCATCCGGCATGGTCTCATTGACAATCTTTACCAGATTTTCATGAACCTCACAGGAGTCACAGCACAGATCAGCTTCTTCCAGATTGATTTTTGCCATTTTGTGTCCTCGTCTTTCTATAGATTTTTCACAAACAGAGCACGAATTGCATTCAGAACCGCCAGAATCATAACTCCGACATCTGCGAAAATTGCCATCCACATGTTAGCGATACCGATGGCTCCCAGAAGCAGGAACAATACTTTGATACCAATTGCAAAATAAATATTCTCATAAACAATGTGAATACATTTTCTGGAAATGTGAATTGCTTTGGAAATCTTGAGCGGATCGTCGTCCATCAGAACGATATCAGCTGCTTCAATTGCTGCGTCGGAACCAAGTGCTCCCATCGCAATACCGATATCGGCACGGGACAGTACCGGTGCATCGTTGATGCCGTCACCTACGAAGGCAAGTTTTTCTTTTTCTGTCTTTGCAGCAAGCAGCTCTTCCACTTTACTTACTTTGTCACCAGGAAGCAGTTCGCTGTAAACTTCATCAATTCCAAGATCTGCAGCTACCTGATCGGCTATCCGCCTGGAGTCTCCGGTCAGCATAATCGTCTTTTTAATACCGGATTTCCGCAGCGCCTGAATCGCCTCTTTCGCATGCGGTTTGATCATATCACAGATCAGGATATGTCCGGCATACTTGCCGTCTACAGCAACATGGACGATGGTGCCGACGCTGTGGCAGTCGATATAATCAACGCCAAGGCGCTCCATCAGTTTTGCATTTCCGGCAGCGACATTTTTACCGTCTACCTTTGCTGTTACACCGTTTCCGCTGATCTCTTCGATGTCCGTGACACGGCTTCGGTCGATCAGTTTTCCATATGCTCTCTGCAGACTCTTGCTGATCGGATGGCTCGAAGCACACTCAGCAAGTGCTGCGTATTCCAGAACATCTTCCTGACTGATCGTATTGTGGTGAATACCGGCTACTTCAAAGACACCCTGTGTCATGGTACCGGTTTTATCGAATACAACGTATTTGGTCTGGGAAAGTGTTTCCAGATAGTTGGAACCTTTCACCAGGACACCTTCATGGCTTGCGCCGCCGATACCGGCGAAGAAGCTGAGCGGAATACTGATGACCAGTGCACAAGGGCAGCTGATAACCAGGAAGGTCAGCGCACGGTAAATCCATACGCTCCACTCAGGAGCGGCACTTAAAAACAGCATCCGTGCCAGCGGCGGCAGGATTGCCAGCGCCAGCGCACCGTAGCAGACGGCCGGTGTATAGTATTTCGCAAATTTGGAAATAAAGTTCTCGGATCTTGATTTCTTGGAGCTGGAGTTTTCCACAAGGTCCAGAATTTTGGATACGGTGGACTCTCCAAACTCTTTCGTTGTTTTTACTTTAATCAGACCGGACATATTGATACATCCGCTGATGACTTCGTCTCCATCCCGGGCGTCACGCGGAACACTCTCTCCGGTCAGGGCACTGGTATTCAGGGTGGTGTTTCCTTCTTTGATCACACCATCGATCGGAATCTTTTCACCAGGCTGTACAACGATGATTGTGCCAACCTCAACTTCATCCGGATCAACCTGCTCGAGTTTTCCGTCTACCTCGATATTTGCATAATCCGGGCGGATATCCATCAGTTCGCTGATGTTCCGGCGGCTCTTTCCGACAGCATAGCTCTGGAACAGTTCGCCGATCTGGTAAAACAGCATAACGGCTACGCCCTCCGGATACTCGCCAAGCAGAATGGCACCGACCGTTGCAACAGCCATCAAAAAGTTTTCATCAAATACCTGTTTATTCAGAATTCCCTTCCAGGCCTTTTTCAGGATATCGTATCCGATGACCAGATAAGGAACCATAAAGGTTGCAAATCGCACATAGCCGGTTGTCGGCAGTACCGCGCAGAGAATCAGAAGAACCGATGCAACGATGACGCGGATGAGAACCTTTTTCTGTTTCTTATTCATACATATGCCTCCTTTGTTCTTACCGCCGGATGAAAAAATCCAGCATTTCATCCCAGAGATTTACAGATCCAAATCCGCTGCTCCAGAGAGAAAATACTGGATTTTTCTCGAGCTGAACCGCAGACAGGTTTTAGAATCTATTCTGCTCCAGCTTTTTCTTCCATCCGCCGATGAAAGTTTTTTATTTTAGAGGAAGATCTCGCAGTCATCCTCAACTTTTTTGCAGTTTTTCAGAACATCCTGCATAACGCTCTTTGGATCCTGTCCGTCTTCGAACTCAACGATCATTTTGAGCATCATAAAGTTTACGGTAGCATCCTTTACACCTGCTGTGTTTTTTGCAGCCTCTTCCATTTTGTTTGCACAGTTTGCGCAGTCAACATCGATCTTATACGTTTTCTTCATCGCTTTTGATCTCCTTTTTCATTTTCACTGTTCATATGAACATTTATTCATATGTTTGTTTTTATTATAGCACCAGTGATGCAATTGTCAATGGAAAACTGAAAAAAATCAAAAAATCTGCCCGTCGGATTTTTTTGATTCCTGCGGGCAGATAGATCTGTTATTTATTTCTCATAAAGAAACGTTATGTTCTGCTATTTTCCACTTTTCCGAATCACAATCTGTCCGAACCGTGCACATCCGTCCAGAACCTCTATTTTCAGAATGCCTTCTCCTGTAACGGTACCGAGTGTGAACAGTTCGAGTGTGTTCGGTGCTGTTTCATATGCAAAATATGGATGAACATCCGAAGTTACTTTCTCACCGGCAGGAGGCATTACCCCTTCAAAAAGAGTCTCTCCCTGAATAGCTGCCTGTACCTTCACCTTTTTGTCTGCACAGTAAGTTACAGAAACCGTATAGGTTTCTTTTTCACGGATTGTATAGGAAGCATACTCTCCTGCTCCCTCTACTGTTTTCCAGCACCACAGATTATAACCGGCGTGGTACTCGGCAAGAATCTCATACATCGTTGTCTGCCATGCGTGCTCATTTCTTCCTCCTGTCTCGCCCATCCACAGGCAGATCTTCTGTTCCCGGCAGGTACGGAGAACGCTGGCAAGAGAAGCTACCTCCGGAACAACCATCTCATACGCATGAAGAAGATTTTTACTATTTTCAGGAAAAAAACACGATATTTTTTAAAAAATTGCTTGACAAACCGAAAAATGAGACTATAATGCAAGTTGTTCCAAAGAAAAAAGGGATCAGAAAAAAGCAATGAGCAGGACAACATTTTTCGGGTGAGCCTTTGCAGAGAACCATCGGCTGGTGCGAGATGGCAGGTATCCCAAAGAACAATCCCCTGTGAGCTGTACAGACGAAACCAGAAATGGAAAGTAGTCCGGACCGGCCTCTCACCGTTAGCAGAGAAGAGATTCACCGGAAAGCATATCAAATTATTTCGGGGATCTTGTCTGAGTGATCGACCAAAAGAAACAGCCGATAATTAGAAGTGGTAACGCGGAGCGTTTTTTGAAAGCTTCGTCTTCTTGCATAAGTCAGGGAGACGAAGCTTTTTTTGTTTCCAAGCATACCAACACAATTGCCTTTTCTTTTTCCATTTGGAATCCATGTAAACTGGAAATATCATTTCAGAACGAGGAGGAATTTTATTATGAACACGTTGGTTATTGTACTGATCGCCGCCGTATGTCTGGTAGCAGGTTATACCTTCTACGGAAGCTGGCTGGCAAAGAAATGGGGCATCGATCCCAAAGCAAAAACACCTGCCGTTGCAAAAAATGACGGTCAGGATTACGTCCCTACCGATGGATGGACCGTATTCGCCCATCAGTTTTCTTCAATCGCAGGTGCAGGCCCTGTCACCGGTGCCATTCAGGCCGCTGTCTTTGGATGGGTTCCCGTCCTTTTATGGATCCTGATCGGCGGTATCTTCTTTGGCGCTGTTACCGATTTTGGTGCGCTGTATGCAAGTGTCAAAAACGAAGGAAAATCCATGGGACTTCTCATTGAGAAATACATCGGCAAAACAGGAAAGAAACTGTTTCTTCTCTTCTGCTGGCTCTTTACACTGATCGTTATCGCCGCCTTTGCCGATATGGTTGCTGGAACATTTAATGCTTACGAAACGGTTGACGGCGTCACAAAGCTTTCTGCCCAGGCAACTGTAAACGGCGCTGCCGGAAGCATCTCCCTGCTGTTTATCGCTTTTGCAGTTGTCTTCGGACTGCTCCAGAAAAAACTGCAGTGGAAAGGCTGGAAAGAAATGGTACTCGGCCTTGCCTGCACTGTTGCAGCCTTTGCAATCGGCATGAATGTACCGCTTGTAACAAGCAAAGCAACCTGGACTTATCTGGTATTTGCCTACATCTTTCTTGCCGCTGTCCTTCCGATGTGGCTTCTGATGCAGCCGCGTGACTTTATGACAACCTTTATGTTTGCCGGTATGATCCTCGGCGCTGTTGTCGGACTTGTTGTTGCACACCCGAAAATGAATCTTCCAATGTACACCGGTTTCCACAATGCGACATCCGGAGACCTGTTCCCGATCCTGTTTGTCACCGTTGCCTGCGGTGCCGTTTCCGGATTCCACAGCCTGGTATCGTCTGGAACCTCTTCGAAAACCATTGCGAATGAAAAAGATATGCAGAAAGTCGGATACGGCGCCATGGTTCTGGAAAGCCTGCTTGCCGTTCTAGCCCTCTGCGTTGCCGGTGCTGCTGCTTCTGCAGACGGTACGGCCGCTGTCGGAACTCCATTTGCCATCTTTTCTTCCGGTGTTGCCGGATTCCTGGAAATGTTCGGCATCCCGGTTTACGGCGCACAGTGCTTCATGACGATGTGTGTATCAGCGCTGGCGCTTACCAGTCTTGATTCCGTTGCACGAATCGGCCGTATGTCCTTCCAGGAACTGTTCACTGTCGATGATATGGAGCATGCCGCCGGATGGAGAAAGCTGCTCTGCAACAAATATTTCTCTACCGTTGTTACCCTGCTCTGCGGTTATATCCTGACCCAGATCGGATATGCCAATATCTGGCCGCTGTTCGGAAGTGCTAACCAGATGCTGAGTGCACTGGTTCTGATCACCCTCTGTGTCTTCCTGAAAGTCACCGGCCGTGAAAACAGAACCCTGTTCCCGCCGCTTATCATCATGCTCTGCGTCACCTTTACCGCTCTGGTAGAGCGTGTCATCGCACTGGTAAAAGCGTATGGAGCAGGAACCGCTGTCTTCCTCGTTGAGGGACTGCAGCTCATCATCGCCATTCTGCTGATGGTTCTTGGTGTCATCATTGTCATCAGCTGTGGAAAAGAACTGTTCCGGAAGAAAGCGGGACAGGAAACGAAATAACAGCTATGTTTCCATGAAATCTTCGTAATTGAAAACGCCGTCTGACTGCAACAAATCAGACGGCGTTTTCAATTACGCGTTTTACATGCTAAAATCTTTTTCTTTAAGCGTTCCGTTTCCATAATCCGTTTTCTAAAAATAGTATCCCTTTCCGTAACCTTGTTCTTCTATAGCAATCCCCGAAAATAATGCAAAAAATTCAGCACCGCAAAGCGTGAATTACTGCGTCACAGATTTTCGTCGTACCCCGGTACGCCTTCAAATCTGTTCCTTGCAATTCGCGCTCTGCAGCACTGCCTTTTTTGCATTATTTTCGGGTCTTGCTATAGTATATACAACGAATGGCGCAGATGCAACTAAATTACGTGTATGTAAATAAAAACAAAATACTACAGCCTGTAAAACACAGACCGGAGCAAGAGAATTGTATTCCATATTTTATTGCCTGTTTAGAAAAAATCAGAAAAAGCTGCTGACTGCGGCTCCGGCGGCGGCCTCTTCTTCATACTCTGCCAGCGTCAGTTCTGCGCCGAACATTTCTTTCATGATTTCGCAGAGGACAGGATTCTTCCGCAGCCCGTTTCCAGATCCAATCATATGCTCGATTTTAATTGCAGTTCCCGCATGGATCGTCTGATACATCGTGTAGAGTTCTCTGCTCATTCCCTCCAGAACTCCGTAGACAAACAATTCCGGCGTAAAATTCTCTGCTGTCAGATTGGTAATGCTTCCCGTCTGCTCCGGGTGGACTCTTGTTCCGTCAAACGTTGTTTTAATCCGAAGTCTCTGCTTTTCTTCCTGCCCTGCATGGACTTCTTTCCCGGCTCTTGCCAGCTGCTCCATGGTCTGATACAGAGGTTCATCCTGTCCGGCTGCTGCTTTTACGAAGTTTCGGAAGAAATGTTCCAGCAGCGCATAGGCTTTTCCTCCGCACAGGGACGATCCAGCAAGAAGATACGTTCCGTTCAGGAAAGGTCTTGCTTCAATTCTGTCTGCCGTAAAATACTGATCGGAAAGCACCGAAATCTGTCCGCCGGTTCCCATATTGATCAGCAGGGTATTTTTCTCCGTTCCGGCTGATCCGAGAAAGCTCGCCTGATTATCACCGATAGCCGTGGTCACCGTGCAGTTTCTGTAGGTTCCCAGAATTTCGATTCCCATGCAGACATCTGGAAGCCATTTTTCTTCTACGCCCATCTGATACAGTTCTTCTGTCAGAAAGCAGTTTTTTTGTCCGTCCCAGAATCCGAAACTTGCGGCATTGCTCGCATGCACCAGCGCTTTTTTCCTTCCGGTCAGCTTCATGCCGAAGTAATCCATGATGGTACAGAGACTGACGGATCCATCTGGAACCAGATGATGTCTCAGATTGTAAATATGTGTGACCAGTCCATAACCGGAGGCCGCCGGGATATGACAGGTCTGCTGAATTTCTTCGATCAGCGAACCATTTTTTCCCTCACACAGATTTCCCCTTGTATCCTGCCAGGTATACAGTGGACTGACACCGTTTCCCTCCTTGTCAATATAAACAATCCCATGCATCTGTCCGGTAAGTCCGATTCGTTCCACGTCCGGGTATCTGTCCAGAAAATCATTCAGCAGCTCTCGGCTTTTCTTCACCAGTTTCTCTGCATCCTGGATCTTTTCCCAGTCATCTGCGGTTGTAAGAAAACTGCCGTTTTCAATTGTTTTTGCCACAAGAACTTTTGGCTTTCCCGTATCTGTTTTTTCCAGAACGACACCGCTGATGGTCGTTGTTCCAATATCAATTCCTATTGTTTTCATTCTTCTTTTACTCCTATTTTCCATAAAATGATTTTCGTCTTCCCAGTCTTCTATACAGATCAGCATTTTCAAAAATCTTCATCTCCTGCATTAGAATGAAAATTGCTGCTGTTTTCTTTTTCATATTATTCTGTATAATACTGTGCCTGCGCATTCCAGAGCTCGTAATACTTGCCTTTTGTATCCGCGATCAGTTCGTCGTGGGTGCCCTGCTGGATCACAGCCCCATCCTGGAACACGGCGATCTCATCGCAGAATTTACAGGAGGACAGACGGTGTGAAATATAGACGGCTGTCTTGTCGCCTGCGATTTTGTCAAACTTTTCATAGATCTCAGCTTCCGCAATCGGATCGAGCGCGGCGGTCGGTTCATCGAGGATGATAAACGATGCATCCTTGTACAGCGCACGGGCAATGGCAATCTTTTGTGCCTCGCCGCCGGAAACCTCCACGCCGTCCTCGGACAGATTCTTGTAGAGCATCGTATCCAGCCCTTTTTTCATGGATGCCAGACGGTCGCCGAATCCTGCATCCACCAGCGCCTTTTTCGCCCGCTCCCTGTCATATTTCATACTGCCCGCCACGTTATTGCCGAGCGGCTGGCAGATGAGCTGGAAATCCTGGAATACTACGGAAAAAATGTTTCGGTAATCGTCGTATTTATACTTGTGGATATCAATTCCGTTCAGAAGAATCTGTCCTTCCTGCGGGTCATACAGGCGGCATAGAAGTTTAATAAACGTCGTCTTTCCGCTTCCGTTTTCCCCCACAACAGCAAGACGTCTGCCGACCTTGAATTTCAGATTCACATGGCGTAAAGACCAAAGTTCCGAACCGGGATAGCGGAAGGATACATCCCGGAATTCTACCTCGTAGCGCCGATCCGAACGTTTCTCTGTCGTCAGGCTGCCCTGATACATCGCATTTGGAATATCCAGAAATTCGAAGGTTTTTTCCAGGTACGGGGTATTCGTTTTCAGAGTACCGATCATATCCGTGAGTGCAAAAACATTCGAAACCATTGCCGTAGCTGCACCCACATACTGGGTAATGCTGCCTACATCAAAGGCACCGCCCAATGCTTTTAAGCAGGTAAATACGTAGATCATACCTGTAGTGAGCGTCGTGATCCCCATTCCCAGGCTGGCGTATATGCCCATTTTCCCCTGAGCCGATTTACTCAAAACACCGCGGACGCCAAAGGAGGAATTGCATTTCCAATACGCACGGATCAGCCGCTGCTGATCATTCATGCGAATGTCCATACTGCGCTTCGCATCTTTCCCGACAAATCCGAAATGACTGAACAGCCGGTTGCCAAACGTTGCTTCCTCTGCAAAATCGCTCCAGCATTTCATAGACGCTGCACTGAGCCTTCCGGCAAGAATACTGATCACCAGGATTCCTGCCGCCAGAATCACCACAAACAGCGGATGATTCAGTACGGTCAGCCATTCCGCATCCTCTGGTACGGGAGACAGAAACAAACTGACCGTCAGTGTCATGCCGCCCAGCAGTCCAAGAACGCTGGTCACTGCGCCAGAATAGACACGCTCAGTCCGCATCAGTCCCCAGGATGCCCAGTTTTCATTCTGCCGGATCTGCTCCCGAAGGTCATGATTTTCCTGCTTATCCAATTCCGCATAATCAAGCTCGAACATTTTATGGATGAACAGAATTTCTTTCCGTCCGTAGAGGTCATTGAGCAGTGAATGATACCTTCTGAAAAGCATTGCTTTTGCAATTGCACCAAGACCCGTACATACCACTCCGGCGAAAACCCATTGCCACAGAATTTCTGCACGTCGCAGAACAGCCAGCTCCGTCAGAATTCTGGCGGAAAAGAATACGGTTACATACGGCAGCACAGCATCAAAGATGCAATACAGCGTCAGGACAGGGAAAAAGGACGGTGTCACTTGATGGAGTTCCCGGACTGCACGCAGGTGCATCGCGGCGGCATGCCGCATCGTTACATTTTCTTTCATTTTTAGAATTCCTTTCCTTCCTGATAATAGCGGCTCTGCACCTCAAAGAGTTCTGCGTATGCACCGCCCGCTGCCAGCAGGCTTTCATGCGTGCCTTCCTCTTTGATTCCGCCGTCTGCAACAAAAATAATACGGTCACAGAACCGGGTCGACGCCAGACGGTGGGAAATAAAGAGGGATGTTTTTCCTGTCGTCATCGCACTGTATTTCTCATAAATATCGTTTTCCGCAATCGGATCAAGAGCAGCAGTCGGCTCATCCAGAAGCAGAATCGGCCCGTCTTTGTAAAGTGCCCGTGCCAGCATCAGCCGCTGCGTCTGTCCGCCGGAGAACAGGATTCCATCCAGATAAACCTCTCGGCCCACATGTGTTTTCAGACCCTGCGGCAGTTTTTCCATCATCGATATCAGCCCTGCTTTTTCCAGGCAGTCGGTAACTTTGTCATAGTCGATATTCTCTGTCGTCTGTGCAACCTGCTCTGCGACGGTCACATCCAGCACGGAAAACTCCTGAAACACGGCGCTGAACAATCCATAATATTCTCTGCGGTTAAATGTACGAATATCCTTCCCGTTCAGCAGCACGGCGCCCTGCGTGGGATCCAGAAGGCCGCACAGGAGCTTCACCAGAGTCGTTTTTCCGGCACCGTTCAGTCCGACAATCGCCAGCTTTTCACCGGGATGAGCCGTCAGTTTCAGCTCATGAATCGTATCCGCATCAGCACCGGGATAGCGGAACGATACCTGATCCATTTTCAGTTCATACGCTGTTGCTTTGGGAACAGTCTCTCCCTTTTCAAACAGGAACGGTTCCGGGTAATCCAGAAATTCACGGACACGGGAGATATCCAGACTTTCTTTCTGCAGTGTGCCGAGTTCCCGCAGAATGCCCATCACCCACTCGGTAAAGGTTGTGACTGCGGTAAAATACAGCAGGAACGAAGAGACACTTAAGTCCTCGTTCAGTGTCATGTTGATCAGATACACATAGGCAATACCGTTTCGTACCATAGTCATCACCACTTCCGTCAGATCTGCCAGCACTTCCACCCGTTCACCGCGAAGCGTAAAATCCAGATAGAGATTGTGGATCTGATCCAGCAGTTCATTCATCCAGTTCTGCAGACCGAAAATACGGATGTCTTTTGCCAGTTCCATCGATTCTGCTTTTAAACGGATGTAGGATTTCTTCTGATAATAGGCTTCTTCCTCTTCCCGGTGCCGGTAGCGCCAGTTGTTGGGATACAGGGATACGAGAAACCCGATCGCACAGGTGGCGATGATCACCAGCAGAAGGACTGGATCCATCCGGGACAGAATGGTCAGATAAATCAGCAGACCGCCCACATTTTTCAAAAGCTGTGTCAAAGTTTCCCATATATGTTCTGTGGCCTGCTCATTGCCCTCGCAGGCCAGATGCGCTTTTTCCCGCAGTTTCAGAAAGGGGTCGCTTAAGGTATTGGGATACGAAGTACCGCTGCATTTTTCCGCAATTTTTCCGATAATCGCCGTGCGGACATCGACCCGCGGGAACAGTGTGTTTGTTTTTACATACTCTTTGCATCCCTGTACCAAAAACAGTGCGGCGGTAAAGATACCAATCGTGACCAACAGATCCTGCACGGATGTTTTCTGCTCCACTTTTGCGAGCACCTCCGGCGCAAGATAGAGCTGCACCAGGTTCAGCAGCACTTCCAGCACTGCGGTCAGCACACAGAAAAGCAGGACTCTTCTGCTGCTGTTCCATGCCATTTTTACCATCCAGCCGATATTTTGGACGGTGTTGTATTTTGGTTTTTCTTTCTTTTTCATTTTCTCACCTCGAGTGTATGTTTTACCATAAAAATTCGCCCCCGGATCATTCTGGGGACGAATTGTCATTTTCACGGTAACGTCGGACAGTGCGTGAACTGTCACGTAGTTGCCGGACACATCCGCATAGCGGATCTGATAAATCGGAACACGTACCATTTCTCCGCCAGTCTCAAAATTCAGAATCTTTTCATTTTTCGACAGCTTCTCCACGGCACGATCCAGCACCAAGCAGAGCTTTTCTTCTTTGACCGGCTTCATCAGATAATGAAGTGCCGCCACTTCGTAGCCTTCGGAAATGTAATCGGAATAACCTGTGATGAAGATGATCTGCACGGTATCGTTGCTTTGGCGAAGCTTTTTTGCCATCGTAACTCCGTCCATTTCACCCATTTCAACGTCCAGAAGCAGAATATCGTAATCACATTCTTCGGCATAGTGGAACAGGAAATTTTCGGCGGAAGGAAACGAATCGATCTGTACCACATGCCCGGCAGATGATGCCCAGCGCTCCACCATATTCCCGATATATTGTCTGTCTGCCTCTGAATCGTCGCAGATCGCAATTTTATACTTCATAGTCTTATTTATTTTCCAGAAACATACTCTTTAACAGCCGCGTTCCCGTTTCCGTCCGAAACACCTTGCCGCAGAAATTCTCAATCACCTGTTTCGAATATCCGCTCTCCCCGGCATTGACAAGGAAATCGGCTTCCAGCAGGATCTGGTAATCCATTCCCTCCACATTGGTGTAGGTATGATGATGGGTAACCAGCCATGTAATGCGTTCGACATCCAGTTCTCCGGCAGGCACATCTCTGAAAAATTCTGCAACCAGCGGTGCGCTCTCCTCTTCCTGATGTTTTCCGCTGGCGTTTCCGTATTTCTCGCGGCACAGCGGGCAGGCGATATCATGGACAACAGCGGCCATTTCCAGCGTTTCCTGTGTTTTCGGATCCAGGCCTTCTGCCTCACCGATGTTCTTTGCATAGGCCCATACTTTCAGAAAATGATAAATGTCATGAATATTTCCTTTGTAAAAATCTGTCATTTTTTCAACTGCAGATGCAACTTTCATCTTGTGTTTCCTCCTTGGCATACTGTCTTTCTCCCCATTATATCACATGTTTCCCGAATATGGGTATCTGATTATCTTCCGATCAGGGATTTCGCTTTTAGTAACGCATATTTATAAGTAGCCCCTTTTCTGTATTCACTTTTCCTTTTTTCTCACAGACAGAACCATTATGCACAAAATTTCCCCTTTTCTGTTTGGAACCGTTTTACCTATTTCTTTTT